>DASSBC010000064.1:0-57183 GCA_035699125.1 Anaerolineales bacterium | reverse complement strand
ATATGCCCGGTACTCGGCGTTGCCCATCAGCTGCGATACCTTCGTGATCGCCGCTGTCAAGGTCGTCTTCCCGTGGTCGATGTGTCCCATCGTCCCCACGTTCAGATGCGGCTTGCTCCTGTCATACTTTGCCTTCGCCATTGATGCGTCTCCTTCTAATAATGAAAGCGTTATTTATTATTTCAAAAGTTCCTGCGCCACAGATTGTGCAACAGGCGCATAGTGATCAAATTCCATGCTGGAAACACCGCGTCCTTGAGTGGCGGAACGCAGATCGGTAGCATAGCCAAACATTTCGCCAAGTGGCACAAAGGCGCGAACGGCCTGCGCATTCCCGGGGCGCACTTCCAATCCTTGAATGCTACCGCGGCGGCTGTTCAATTGACCAATAACATCGCCAAGGTATTCATCCGGAACCACCACTTCGACCTTCATAATTGGTTCCAACAGAACAGGTGAACCTTTCTGTACCCCTTCTTTGAACGCCATGGAGCCTGCCATCTTGAAAGCCATTTCACTCGAGTCTACTTCGTGGAATGAACCGTCAAACAACGTGATTTTCATATCCACGACCGGATAACCAGCCAGTACACCGTTATCCGCAGCTTCCATCACACCTTTTTGAACAGCCGGGATGTACTCTTTTGGAATCGAACCACCGACAATTTTGTTTTCAAAAATAATTCCACTGCCGCGTTCGCCAGGTTCCAGGGAAATCACAACATGACCATATTGACCATGACCACCCGACTGTTTGGCGTACTTAAGGTCTACTTTCGGGACTGCACGCGTAATCGATTCACGATAGGCAACACGCGGCTTGCCAATGTTCGCCTGCACACGGAACTCGCGCAGCATACGATCCACCAGAATGTCGAGATGCAGCTCACCCATCCCGGAAATGATCGTCTGGCCGGTGGTTTCATCCGAGCGGACGCGGAAGGTCGGGTCCTCCTCGGATAGCTTGCGCAGTGCTTCACCCATCTTTTCCTGGTCACCGCTGCTCTTCGGCTCGATAGCAATCGAGATGACTGGTTCCGGGAAGGAAATGCTCTCGAGAATGATCTTCTTTGTGTCACACAGCGTATCGCCTGTGAATGTATCCTTCAAACCCAGAATCGCACCAATATCGCCCGCCCGCACTTCGGTAATATCCTCGCGGCGGTCGGCATGCATTCGAATCAAACGACCGATACGCTCACGACGACCTTTACTTGTATTCATGAGCATTTTTCCCTGCGTAAGAACACCAGAGTACACACGGAAATAAGCAAGTCGGCCGACATAGGGATCTGTCACAATCTTGAAAACCAACGCACTTAAGGGAGCGGCATCATCTGCCGGCAGTTCAATCTGTTCTTCCTGATCGATATCGGTGCCGATAACAGGGGGAACATCTGCTGGGGAGGGAAGATAATCAACCACAGCATCAAGCAGGACTTGAACCCCTTTATTCTTCAAGGAAGAGCCACAGAAAACAGGCGCTGCCTGGCTGGCGATGACCCCTTTTCGCAAAGCAGCCTTCAATTCCTCAACTGTGATATCCTGACCTTCGAGATACTTCAACGTCAGGTCATCGTCAAGCTCTGCGATCCTTTCCACCATATATGCACGCGCATCTTCTACCTGCGATTTCAAGTCATCAGGGACATCAACGATCTTGGGGTCCTTCCCCAGATCATCCTCCCAGATGACAGCTTTTTTTGTTAATAGATCCACGGCCCCACGAAATGTTGCTTCAAACCCAATGGGAAGCTGCATGGGAATCGGGTTGGCACCCAGGCGTTCTTTAATGCTATCAATCGTACGCTCGTAGGAAGCACCCACACGGTCCATTTTATTAACAAAGCAGATGCGCGGGACGCCATAGCGATCTGCCTGTCGCCAAACTGTCTCGCTCTGCGGCTCCACACCCTGCACGGCATCGAACACAACAACGCCCCCATCTAAAACACGCAGGGAGCGCTGCACTTCGGCTGTAAAATCGATATGGCCTGGGGTATCAATCAGATTAAATTGATAGCCCTTCCATTCTGCAGATACAGCTGCAGAAACGATCGTGATACCACGCTCGCGTTCCTGGACCATCCAGTCGGTGACCGTCGTCCCCTCATCCACCGAACCGATGCGGTGGGTCTTGCCCGTATAGAACATGATACGCTCGGTGGTTGTCGTCTTCCCGGCGTCAATGTGGGCAATAATTCCAATATTTCGATACTTCTCGAGCGGATACTCACGAGCCATTCGTTAAGCTACCTTTACTATTTCTCAAAAACTTCTAAACTCGATAATGGGAGAAAGCCCGGTTGGCTTCTGCCATTTTATGGGTTTCATCACGCTTGCGGATCGCGGAACCTGTTTCATTATAGGCATCGATCAATTCGCCAGCCAGCTTATCCGGGAAGGATTTGCCGGAGCGATCGCGAGCCGCAGATAAAATCCAGCGGATCGCCAGTGTCGTGCGGCGGTCTGTCGAAACTTCCATTGGTACCTGGTAGGTCGCACCACCCACGCGGCGCGGGCGAACTTCCATGACAGGGGAGACATTCTTGAGAGCTGTCTCGAAGACCTCGATCGGGCTCTTCTGAGTGCGCTGCTGGATCAGCTCCATGGCATCATAAACAAGCCCGAGCGCAACACTTTTCTTACCGCGCTTCAAGACGTGCTGGACCATGGTTTGCACCGGCACACTGTTATAACGAATGTCGGGAAGAATTTCTCGTTCTTCAGGTTTTGCTCTACGCATGATGATCTACTCCATCCACTCACTTGTTACTTGGGGCGTTTCGCGCCATACTTGGAACGGCCCTGTTTTCGATTTGCCACGCCGGTCGTATCTAAAGAACCACGCACAATGTGATAACGCACACCGGGCAGGTCTTTCACACGGCCACCGCGTACCAGTACCACCGAGTGTTCTTGCAGTTGATGGCCTTCGCCCGGAATATAGGCAGTCACCTCGATGCCATTCGTAAGACGAACACGAGCGATTTTACGCAGTGCCGAGTTTGGCTTCTTGGGGGTCATGGTACGCACGATCGTACACACGCCGCGTTTTTGAGGTGCACCTTTGTCCTGGCGCACGCGACGCTGCTTGTACGAATTCAATGTGTACTGCAGGGCCGGAGCTTTGCTTTTTGCTTTCTTATTCTTGCGGCCCTTGCGGACCATCTGATTGATTGTCGGCACGATTCGCCTCCGATTTGTACTTTCTTTTACAATGATTTGACGTATTTTGTCGCAAGAAATGAGGCCATCACAACGAAACTGATGGCCTCATTTGTAGTGCCATGCCTATCTTTGTAGCGGGATTATTGCCGCTTTGTTTTTGGCAACGGAGAGTGATTTTATCATTCACTGACACTGCCGTCAAGATTATTGCGGTTATTACTTGGTCATTAGGTTATTTCCAATGCCAAGCAAACCAGTATCCAATTTGGGCGGATGCTGTTTTTCTTCATCCTTGCCAAACTTCACAACATCGCCGCCTTCATTAATCGCTTCGACAGCCAAGCCAAGCGACTGTAATTCCTTGACCAGCACACGGAAGGAGGCAGGGATGCTTGGTTCCTCGATCGGCTCGCCTTTGACGATCGCCTCATACGTGTTGACTCTGCCTTGGACATCGTCCGATTTCACGGTCAGCATCTCTTGCAGCGTGTATGCGGCGCCATAGGCTTCCAGCGCCCACACTTCCATCTCGCCAAAACGCTGGCCGCCAAACTGTGCTTTCCCGCCCAGAGGCTGTTGAGTCACCAAACTATAAGGACCAGTTGAGCGCGCATGGACTTTATCTTCCACCAGGTGGTGCAGTTTCAGAACAGTCATGACACCAACCGTTACTGGCTGGTCGTAGGGAATACCCGTCTTACCATCGCGCAGCATTTGTTTGCCGAGGGTTGGCATCGGGTCGCCGGTAGAGCTGGTGATTTCCTGGGCAACTTCCACCACGCGTGCCTCTGCGATTCTGCCCGTATGTCCATGGCTTTCGATCCACAGGCGTAGACACGCACTGACCGCGGTTGTGTTGTATTGCTCGCGCTCACGCGGATCTACATTTTCCGGATGGAAGATCGTGTCAGGATCATAGCCCTTGTCTCGCAGCCACTCAGATGCGGTTGCAAAACGTGCATAATCCACGTTATTCAGTTCATACGGATCATACTTCCGCCCACCGAGCCATTCTTCCAAGTAAAGCCGTCGGACTTCATCGTCATCCTGAATCGACTCGGGATCATATTCCTGCTGCTTGAGCCACTCCCAGGCAGCGACTGCCGACTCTTTCCATGCCTGATCCACAATCCAGGCACGCGCGAGTTCCGCTTCAATCTCATATTCCGTCGCACCGTCAAACACAGGGGTGACAGCACGATAGCCGAGGCGCTTGGCAGCCCATCCAAGATGGACCTCGAGCACCTGACCGATGTTCATACGACCGGGAACACCCAGGGGGTTGAGGATGATGTCGACAGGCGTACCGTCCTCGAGGAACGGCATATCTTCCACAGGAACGACTTTCGAGACGACGCCCTTGTTCCCGTGGCGTCCTGCCATCTTATCACCTGCCGTCAATTTGCGGCGCTGTGCGACAGAGACGCGCACCATCATGTCGACACCGGCTGAGAGATCTGAATTCTCCTCGCGGGTGAAGACTTTCACATCCACCACTTTGCCGCGCTCACCATGCGGCATGCGCAGCGAGGTATCCTTCACATCACGCGACTTCTCCCCGAAGATCGCGCGAAGCAGGCGCTCTTCCGGAGTTAGTTCCTTCTCACCTTTCGGCGTGATCTTGCCGACCAGAATATCGTTTGGTCCGACCTCGGCACCGATGCGAATGATGCCGTTCTCGTCCAGGTCTTTGATCGCGTCTTCACCAACGTTGGGGATATCGCGGGTAATCTCTTCTGGACCGAGTTTTGTATCGCGAGCTTCGACTTCATATTTTTCAATATGAACGGAAGTGAAGCGATCTTCCTGCACGAGCCGTTCCGAAATCAGGATGGCGTCTTCAAAGTTGCCGCCTTCCCATGAAAGGAATGCTACAACCACATTTTGACCAAGCGCTAGCTGTCCACTCTCTGTAGAAGAAGAGTCGGCGATGATATCGCCCTTCTTGATCTTCTGGCCCTTCACAACAGCAGGACGCTGATCGATACAGGTGCTCTGATTAGAGCGCTGGTACTTACGCAACTGGTAGGTACGAATGCCGCCTCTTTCTTTAACGGTGATGGTATTACCAGTCACAGATGTTACTTCGCCGTCAGCTTCCGCCACGACAACCTGGCCCGAGTCCAATGCAGCGTGGTATTCCATTCCGGTTGAGACGAGGGGAATTTCGGGGCGGACAAGCGGCACGGCTTGGGCCTGCATGTTGGATCCCATCAAGGCGCGGTTCGCATCGTCGTGCTCAAGGAACGGAATAAGCGCGGCGCTAATGCCCACGACTTGATGAGGGGCAACATCCATGTAATCCACCGATCCCGGCGTCGAGAAGATAAAGCTGGAATGATAACGGCACGATACACGGTCGCGCACGAATTCTTTATCGTCTGTAAGCGGTGCATTCGCCTGGGCAATTACATATTTGTCTTCTGCATCGGCAGAGAGGTAATCAAATTGATCGGAAACATATGGAACGATGCTGACGGGATTCCCAGTCTTGGCGATCCGCTTCATCATCTTGGCATCAATTAGCTCTCCAGCTTTGAACAGGACTTCGCCGCTCTTCGGATCTGTGACATTCTCACGCAGCGTACGACCTTCCAGCCGCTCATCATCAGGCTGCATGGTACGAAAGACCTTACGATACGGCGTTTCAATAAACCCATATTCATTGACGCGGGAGAACGAAGCGAGACGACCGATCAAGCCGATGTTTGGACCTTCAGGCGTCTCGATCGGGCAGATGCGACCGTAGTGTGAGTGATGCACATCACGCACGTCGAAGCCAGCACGCTCACGGCGCAGACCACCAGGACCCAACGCGGACAGCGTGCGTTTGTGGCGCAGCTCGGCGAGTGGGTTGGTCTGATCCATAAATTGGGAAAGCTGGGACGAGCCGAAGAATTCACGCAGAGCAGCAACGACCGGGCGGATATTGACCAGGGTCACCGGGGAAAGCTGTTCCTGGTCGCGAATAGACATGCGCTCTTTGATCACGCGCTCCATGCGGCGCAGGCCGATGCGCAATTTGTTCTGGATTAGCTCACCCACTGTCTTAACACGTCTATTACCCAAGTGATCGATATCATCAGCCTTTTCAACGCCGTTGTTGATCTGGATCATACGGCGCAGCAAGCGAATGATATCGCTCTTTGTCACTGTGCGGTGCGGGATGGGCACATCCAGGTCGAGTTTCTGGTTCAGTTTATAACGGCCAACGCGTTCGAGGTCGTAGTGCCGCTGATCGAACAATTGCTCCTCCAGAAACTGGCGGGCATTGTCCAACGTGGCGGGATCACCGGGGCGCATCTTGCGGAAGAACTCAATCAACGCGGCTTCGGCAATGGTCTGTTTGTTGGTCACTTCCCACTCGGGTTCCTGCTTGAGCGTGGAAGCCATGAACAGACGCTCTGGATTGTTATCCACATCTTGGAAGAGAGACAGAATCTCTTCGTCGCTGCCGGTATTGAGCGGCGAGTCTTTGATGCCGTCATCTACAGCAGCCAACGCGCGCAGGAAAACCGTGATCGGCACGGTGCGCTTGCGGTTGAACTTCAGGATAATGTAATCAGATTTGCGGGTCTCAAATTCCATCCAGGCGCCGCGATCGGGAATCAGCTTGGACATTGCCAAGGGGCGTCCTGTGGCGCGGTCGGTGGGGGCTTCAAAGTACACGCCCGGGGAGCGGATCAGCTGTGAGACGACAACGCGCTCCGTCCCGTTAATAATGAACGTGCCCTTGTCAGTCATCTCGGGGAAGTCGCCGAGGAAGATATCCTGCTTGATCGGCTCGGGAACGTCGGGCCCGGCTAACAAAACAGAAACATATAGCGGGCTGGCGTAGGTCAGATCACGTTCCACGCATTCTTCGATCGTATGCTTGGGTTCTCCAAACCAATACTTTAAGCCCCATTGCTTTGCTTCGGGGCTGCGGCTGGGGAAATATAACTTCATCCCCTTGTTATAGGATTCGATTGGCGATACCTCATGGAAGAGGTCGCCGAGGCCCTCCTTTTTGAGGCGCTCAAATGAGTCGAGTTGTACTTCGATCAGGTTAGGTAGTTTGATATCGATGGGGATACGCGCGTAACTCTTGCGGGGTAAAGGTGACATTCAGTTCACTCCTGGCCTGGGGTGTGAGTCGGATACGAAATGCCGCATCAATCCCTAAACTTTATTCTTTTCAGAGTAGTAGATCAGATTTAAAAATTTGGAAGCGATGCACTGGCAGTAAACACACAAATCCATCCCGCGACATTGGCGGGATAGCAAACCCTGATTATATACTAAACTTCGTTTATGCGCAAGGGATTTCTTTCACTAATTTCCAACCCTCTCCCTTTCGAAGAACGGGCGGATTTTATCATATTTTGGGATTTTCGCAACCCGAAACCATCAGACGGGGTTTTGATTGATAGAATTTCAAAAACCAACTCCCCGGAGGCATTATGACCATACTGCAGGCACCAGTAAATGATCGAAACGAAATCTTTGGCTGGGCCATGTATGACTGGGCGAACTCAGCATTCAGTACCACGGTTGGAACGGTTTTTCTTGGACCCTACATTGCCTCTCTTGCAGCGGGTGCGGCAGGCTCGGATGGGCTAGCTCGCTTCTTCGGAATCCCTATCGCCCCGGATTCGTTTCTCCCCTATTGCGTTTCGTTTTCTGTTTTTCTTCAAGTTCTTTTCCTCCCTGTCCTTGGTGCAATCGCAGACTATTCTCATTTGCGTAAACCTATGATGCAGATCTTTGCTATGACCGGGGCAATTCTCACCATTGCGATGTTCTTCGTTACAGGACCGCTCTGGTGGCTAGGAGGTGTGCTCTTTATTCTGGCAAACCTCGCTTTCGGGGCTGCAATTGTTTTTTACAACGCATATCTCCCCGATATCGCCAGCGAAGATCAGCGCGACCGCGTCTCATCGTTTGGATGGGCGATGGGGTACCTCGGCGGCGGGCTATTGCTGGCTCTCAACCTCGCCTTCTTTATCTTTAGAGAAAACCTTGGCGTGCCCGGTGACCTTGCCGTACGTATCAATCTTGCATCCGCAGGACTCTGGTGGCTGGGCTTTTCCTTCCTGACGTGGTCGCGGCTACGTTCACGCCGGGCAGCGCGTCCGCTCCCTGCAGGAGAGACCTATGCAAGCGTCGGATTCACGCAATTGGGCAGGACGTTTCGCGAAATGAAGAATTTTCCGGAAACGCTGAAATTCCTCCTGGCATACTTTCTCTATAATGATGGTGTTCAAACCGTAATTGCAGTCGCTTCAACCTTTGCCGCGGCACCCATCGCCCGCGGTGGAATCGAACTGTCGCAGGACACGCTGATCGCTGTGATTCTCATGATTCAGTTCGTGGCTTTTTTTGGGGCGCTTTTCTGGGGCAGGCTGGCAAGCTGGATCGGCGCGAAACAATCCATTATGGTCAGCCTCGTGATCTGGGCGGGGGTCGTCATTTATGCCTACGGCGGCATGCGAGGCGATTCACGTGTGGCAGAATTCTTTGTGCTCGGCTTTTTCATTGCTTTAGTGTTAGGCGGATCGCAGGCAATCAGCCGCAGCCTCTTTGCCCAGATGATCCCCAAAGGAAAGGAAGCAGAATTCTATTCCTTTTACGAGGTCAGTGAGCGTGGAACTTCGTGGACAGGTCCATTGATCTTTGGATTGGCAAATCAAGTCTTCGGAAGTCTGCGTTACGGCATTCTCTCGCTCATCTTTTACTTTATCGCGGGCATGATCGTTCTGCCATTTGTGAATGTCAAAAAAGCGATGGAGGATGTAAAGAAGCATTCCTAGAAAAAAGCCAGCGTATCACCCTGGTCCTCTGTTACCTGTTGATAACCCGTCCTACAATTTTGGAAGCACAATCGACTGCTGCTTCTGATATTTTCCCTTTTTATCTGCGTACGAGACTTCGCATTCTTCGTCCGCTTCGAAAAACAGAACCTGCGCCAGTCCTTCATTAGCGTAAATCTTGGCGGGCAAAGGGGTCGTGTTCGAGATTTCCAGGGTAACAAAGCCTTCCCATTCCGGCTCAAAAGGAGTGACGTTCACAATGATGCCGCAGCGTGCATACGTCGATTTCCCAAGACAGACCGTGAGCACCTTGCGCGGGATGCGGAAGTATTCGACGGTGCGCGCGAGGGCGAATGAGTTTGGTGGGATGATACAGACGTCTCCGGTGTAATCTACCATCGATTTCGTGTCGAAATTCTTTGGGTCCACAGTGGCAGAAAAAACATTTGTAAAGATTTTGAACTCATCCGCTACACGGACATCATACCCGTACGACGAAACGCCGTACGACACGACTCCATTGCGGACTTGTTTTTCTTCGAACGGTTCAATCATGTGGTGTTCTTGCGCCATCTTGCGAATCCAGTGATCAGGTTTGAGTCCCATAGTTTCTCCAGTTTAGATTGAAAGGTGACAGTCACCTTATTGAGCTACCAACACAACTTTTGTAAGCCTGCCCGATTCTACTTCAACCCAGCGCTCCAACATTTGACCGTTCGTTTCAACAACGATTCGATAAGATCCGGACTCTAATTCGCCCAGTGCTACAGATTCCTCTCCAATTAACAAGTCAGGTGAATAAGGCATTGCGTAGTAAACCTGAATGGGAGACTGAGCAGAGTCAGGATAATAGCCAATTGTGAAGTTTGCTTTCTCTACGCGATTACCATTCCCATCTATAAGAGAAATCAGCAGGACCCCCAAAGGAGTTCCATTTTCATCCTGGGCAGGGAGTAACCACAGCTCGGGGTTTTGTGTAGCGAAGTAATCCTGCACATTCCCGCGCCGGACTTCGAAATGCAGGTGGCTTCCGATCGCCCCACCGGTTCTCCCGACTTCGCCTATCGTCTCTCCAGCAGGAACTTTTTGATTGACTCTCACATCAATTTTCGAGAGATGAGCGTACAGAGTAAACAATTCACCCGAATGCTCGATGACCACCAGATTTCCATAGAAGTTCCCCCACGGTGCATAGACCGCCTGGTCATCCGGTCCTGCAAAGATAACGAGGCCCTCTGCCGCGGCGTGGACAGGTGTGCCGCTCGGGTTGGAGAACTCGACGCCATGATGCGGATCACGCGTCCCATTGGCGGTGGAACCATATCCATAGATTGGATCGATTCGATCGTTCGCCGGCGGCTGGATCGGGCGCCGGAACAGGAAATGGCCATCCGTGACGCAGAAATCTGCAGAAAATGGGTCACAAAGAACTTCTGTCGTAAAAGTAAGGGTTGGGACGACAGATGGAATGGAAGTTGCCGTGGGAGCAGGTACCGTCGCTGTTGCATTGACCTTTGTATCCACAACAATAACGGGAGTTTCAGAGACTCCCGTTATTGTTGTGCAAGAAACAAATATCAAGGAAAAGAGAATATTGAATATCAACTTCATGAGAAGGAATAGACGCCTCTCTTGTGAAATCGCTTCGGCTGCATTCAGGGCGAAGTGATTAAATCCCTCCGCGCTTAAGCACGGTCTGGCGGATTTCTTTCTCGAGCTCCTCCGCCTTTGCTTCCATCTCTTGCAGCTCTTCCAGCATCTTCTCCCCCACCGATTTGTCGCTCAGCGAATTGAGGTTGATTTTCACGTTGTATCCCGCTGCCGTAAGCGCCGCGCGTGCCATCGCAAAGCCAGACATGGAATCACTGATGGCGTTGATGTTCGCCTCTCTGGCGCATTTCAACGCCAGATCCATCACCTTGACCGAATCCTTGGCAACCTTCAGCGGGACTCGGGCAGCGTTGAGCGTTGCCACATGGACCGCGGCGTTGCGTTTCGTTTGCTCTTCTTCCGTTTCCTTGGGAAGACGGAATGCGCCCATCACGGCCTCAAAAGCAGATGAGTCGTCGTCCACCGCCTGAGTGAGCTCCTTGCGCAGACTCTCTGCCATCACGCGTATGGCTTGCATCTGGGCTTCGACACCCGCGTACTTCTTTTTGCCGATCGTCAATCCCGCGACCATTGCCACGAGTCCGGCGCCTATCGCACCCGCGTAGGCACCTGCCGAACCGCCGCCTGGCGTCGCGGTGGCGGCGGCTACTTCTTCCAAAAACGAAACCGGTTTCGTCTGCGGCGCGGAAGCGGATGAGTCAACGAGGCGCGATTCGAGGACTTGTTCTTTGTCGAAGGCATCAAGCTGGGTATACCAGACAGCCGCGTCCACCAGCGCTTCCTGGGGAATCAAGCCCACCAGCTCGCTGTGACGGATGCCCACGCCATAACGCTGGGCTTCGCGCCGGACGGTCTCCACCACACGAGCGATAGGCGTCTCACGGAAGTTCGTGAGGTTCATCGAGACTTGGGCACGTCCTTCCACGAGCAACCCTAACGCCTTGACGTGACGCAGTCCGCCTGAGGAATGGCGGATGGCTTTGGCGATCTTCTTGGCAATGTCGACATCGCCAGTCGTGAGATACACATTGAACGCGATCAGCGGATTGCGCGCGCCGATGACCGTGGCACCTGCAGTAGCCAGTTTCGCCGGACCGAAATCTGGTTGTCGTTCAGGGTTGGACTCGATCTCAGCTTTTAGTCCCTCGTATTGCCCTCTACGGATGTTCTCAAGGTTGGCGCGTTCGGGACGCGTCGCCGCGGCCTCATATAAATAGACAGGGATATTGAGCTCGCTGCCGACGCGCTCCCCCAGCCGCTTCGCCATCGCGATGCAGTCATCCATGCTCGCGCCGTGGAGTGGGACGAAAGGAACCACATCGGTTGCACCAATGCGCGGGTGCTCGCCGGTGTGATTATTGAGATCGATCAATTCAGAGGCGGTCTTAATCGCACGGAATGCGGCTTCCTCCACAGCAAAGGGCGAGCCTGCAAACGTGAGTACAGTACGGTTGTGGTCGAGATCAGAAGAGCGGTCGAGGAGCTTGACGTCGTCCACGGATTGGATCGCGGCAACGATCTGGTCAATGACTTCAGGACGTCGCGCTTCGGAGAAGTTCGGAATACATTCGATGAGTTGGATAGGCATAGGATTTAGATGCTAGAGAAGTAGAGATTCGAGATTGGGTTGATGAGAACAATTATAAGGGGTGTATGGACTGGCGGGAAAGGGAAACTTCTTACAAGAGGGTTGTAAAAAATAGGACAAAGTTCACCCATTTTATGTGATGAATGGATAGTGCAAGGAACCGTTTTTACTTGCAAAATCTAATAAGCAGTGATATAGTGAAAAATATCACAATAAGGATATTAACTTTTATTACTAAGGAGAAGCAAATGAAACTCAATGGAAAAGTCGCAGTGATCACCGGTGCAGGCTCCGGCATGGGGCGCGAGACCGCTATTCTCTTCGCAAAAGAAGGGGCACGCGTCGTGGCAGGAGATTGGAATGAGAGCACTCTTGAAGAAACAGTAAACCTGATCCGCACCCAGAGTGGCGAGGTGACCGGTTTGAAAGGAAACGTAGCAGTGCAAGCGGACGCAGAAGCCCTCATTCAGTGCGCCATAGAAACGTATGGTCACGTGGACATCCTGGTCAATAATGCAGGCGTGATGGATCTCAATCAGGGCGCAGGCGAAGTCAGCAACGAGATGTGGGAGCGTGTCCTTGGCGTCAACTTGAATGGTCCCCTGTATCTTTCACGATCTGCCATTCAAAACATGGCAAACAACGGCGGCGGTGCGATCGTTAATATCGCTTCTGTGGCTGGCGTCAGCGGTGCGGCTGCTGGCGTGGCTTATACGACGTCCAAGCACGCGCTGATTGGTATGACAAAACATACCGCCTGGCGCTATTTGAAAGAGGGCATCCGCTGCAACGCCATCGCCGCTGGTGCCGTGGAAACAAACATTGTCTCGAGCATCGATCAAACCAAGATGGATCCAAAAGGCATTGAACGGTCGAATGTGTATTATGGCTTGATCCCTGCCCAGCTAAAGGCAATAGACATCGCCAATCTCGTGTTATTCCTCGCCTCCGATGAAGCGCGTTATATCAACGGCGCGATTATCCCGGCAGATGGTGGTTGGCTCGCGGCGTAACAGTTTGCCGCTATTCAAAATCTCCTGCCTTCGCAGGAGATTTTTTGTTTCTACATAAGAATTCATGAGCGCTCCATATTGTCGTCACAAGAAATTACCAAAATGATAGAAGTGACACAAGGTTTGAAAAGGAGTTGCAAGGAACATCGATAAGCTGACATGATATAAATTTTCGACTTCAGATTGAGATGGTCTGGGTGCATATGGTCGATCACCGATGAACAGGAGGTAACAGTTTGCTATCAATTCGCAACCTTACACAGCATGCTGTTCTCCGCATGGCACAACGAAACGTTTCACTCCAGGACCTTGAATATGTGCTAGAACACGGGGAACGTGTTTATAAAACAGGTGTAACATTTTATGTATTGAGAAAGAGGGATATTTTGCAAAACGATCGCAAGAATTCTGAAATTACGCGCCTGGAAGGCACAGTCGTATTAACCAGCTTCTCGCAAGATGGGCACCTGGAAATTATCACCCTGTATAGAAATAAACGCGCTTTCCAGACATTACGGTCTAAGCAGGAGTACGGTATTAGAAAGAAATATCGAAAGAGTCGAAACCTTCCAACCATCCAATAGGACGCATGATGACTGATAATCGTTTTGCGTCATCCGCTGCCGTTATTCGCGAACTTCGTTAGTCTTACATATGCAAGGGGGTGGATTGGCTTGAGCATGAATTCCGTGTTAAAGAACGCCTTCAAATCGGAAAATCACCGCGCACGACTTTCTTTCGGTAAAGGGTCGGCTGCCCAAATCATCAATCCGCCAAACGATTATCTACGCGGGGAATGGCAACATAGATTGGAAGAGCCTGGCAGGCATGATTAGACGTTCTCCCAGACCATTGCAAACGTCGACTGGAAAAGCTGGGGTGGTATACTTTTCGAAATTGAATCGTTTTCGTGCGGATCTTTGCGTTTTGTTTAGAGGTGAACAAGGAGGCTGCCATGACTGTAACGATTGGATTCGAGGGTAACGTCGCCAACATCACTCTTTCAGGCAACATCGATTATTCCATGCAGGAAGAAATCCGGAACGCAAACCAAAAGGCATTATCGAATGAGCAGGTCAAGGAAATTTGTGTCGATTTTAAAGAGGTGACCTTCCTGGACTCGTCTGTGATTCGGGCGCTTCTTACCCTTCAAAAAGAGGCAGCCGCAAGGGAAAAATCACTCGTGCTCTTAAATTGCAAAGATAACACACGGGAGGTATTCGAAATCGGGGGATTCGACCGGATGTTCACATTCCGCTAACCAAACAAATTCTTAAGAACAAAATGCAATGGCACTCGGAAAAAGATTTTTTATAATGAAGTAGAAGTTCATGTGAGAAATTTTTATCTAAGGAGCAATCATGGAAATCAGTCTTTCCGAAGAACAGGCTTACTACTTCGTTCCACAGATCTCTCCCGAAGTCGCGCGTGACCGCATCGAAAAGAAAAAGGCCTCTCTAGTGGCGGGAATGTTTGGGAACCTGATTTCACGCCCAAACCCGAACGAGATTCAGGTGGTCTCGGTGGAAAACCGCCTGGAGCCCTACTGGATGGTGACGGCAGCGAGCCGCACTGCCTATGACCGCCAGCAGGTGTACACGATCCCAATCAAGGGAGAAGAAGTGCGTGAGGTCACCGTACTCGCCCAGAGGTTGACGGTCACCTCCAAGAGCGGTCCTTCGCTTACGCTAAACGGAATCGAACATTGTGTGGAGGAGCGCCGCGTTACCCGCTTTTTTGATGGTCTGTCGGGCCAGAAAGAAGACTTGAGCCGCTACCAGTCATTTACGAAAAGTGCCATCACCGATCTGGCAGAGTTCGCGCCAGAGGGAGTCCTGGTCGTTCCTCCGCAAATGCGCGCCACCGCGATTGTGAGGCAGGTCCTGGGCGAAGCCATCCAGCCGGTGAAAAATGCGCAGATCATCCACGAGGAACGGGTAGATATCGAAACCGTCGAACTGAACTTCCGCCCTGTGTACGCGCTGGAGTACGAGTGGTCCAGCAAGGGGAAGCGCGTGGTCGTCGAGTTCGATGCTCTGTTGGGCGAGATGCACAGCGGCGGTAAGAAATGGAGTGACCAGATCAAGGGGATCATCAGCCGCGATCTGTTCTTCGATGTGACCGCCGATGCTGTAGGCATGCTCGTGCCAGGCGGGAGCATTGCGGTCAAGCTCGTCAAGGCTGTGGTGGATCGAAAAAAGTAGTTCTGTTCGCAGCACTGATACAATAAAGTCCAACAAACAAAAATCTCCAGCCTGAAACCGGAGATTTTTGTTTAACCCAATTCCCTCTGGAGCCTGCCTGTGAGTGTTCTTGAAACCGACCGATTGACCCTGCGCCAGTTGACGAACGACGATGCCCCGTTTATCCTGGAGCTATTGAATGAGCCATCCTTTATTCAAAATATAGGCGACCGCAATGTCCGGACCCTTGAGGATGCACAGGCGTACATTTTGAATGGCCCTGTTAAGAGTTATGAGAAACACGGGTTTGGATTGCATGCCATTATCTTGAAAGATACAGATGAACCAATTGGGATGTGCGGATTGATCAAACGGGACGGATTGGAGGATGTGGATATTGGCTATGCGCTCCTGCCAAAATTCTGGTCGAAGGGGTATGCTGTCGAAGCTGCGCAGGTGGTGAAGGAATATGCAAAGGATGTGGTGGGGTTGAAGCGGTTAGTTGCTATTGTTGACCCCGCCAATCAGGGTTCGATCCGCGTGCTCGAGAAGATCGGGCTGCGGTATGAGAAGATGGTACGCCTCTCCGCGGACGATATTGAGTTGAAACTTTATGGAACAGAACTCTAAACCATGTAAGCATGGATGCCTCACTAGAGATGGAATTTACAGACGCGAAGAGTCAAGAGAAGAAAGCAAACTAATTTTTTGCATGGAGACCTATGACTCTAGATATCCCTAAGGACCGACTCCATAGTCAGCTGCTTTCGCAAACAGACTATACGGAACCCGATGAAATTGTCGAGTGGTTTGGAGCCGTGCAAGCACAAGATTATGCAGGGGCAAAATGGGCACTGGCTCAACGATCAAAAGATTCTCTAACAGATGCCATGATTGAAAAAGCCTTTAACGAGGGAAGAATCCTTCGTACGCATGTGATGCGACCGACCTGGCACTTTGTCACTCCCTCCGATATTGGCTGGATACTTGATCTGACAGTATCACGCGTTAAGATCACCATGGCCCATATGGATCGACAATTAGGGCTGGATAAATCAATTTTGAAGAAAAGTAATGCTGTATTAAAAAAAGCACTACAAGGAAATCAGCAGTTGACACGGTCTGAAATTGCACCGATTCTGAAGAAAGCAGGCATTGCTGTCGACGGCTATCGGATAGGGCAATTGATGGGACATGCTGAGCTGGATCAGGTCATTTGCAGCGGAGCCAGAAAGGGTAAGCAATTTACATATGCCCTACTGGAAGAACGCGCCCAGCAAGCCAGAAGGCTGGATCGTGACGAAGCTCTGGCAGAACTGACCAGACGCTATTTCAGGAGCCACGGGCCTGCAACACTGGAGGACTTTGTCTGGTGGTCTGGGTTGACCAAAACTGACGCCCGCAAAGGCATGGAAGCCGTCCAACCCGGATTCGAACAGGAAACCATAGCAAATCAAACCTACTGGTTTCCCACAATCAGGCCGAAGAAAAATTCATTGACCACTGCCTATCTTTTGCCAAACTACGATGAATACACGGTTGGCTATCGAGATCGAAGCGCAATATTTGATGGATCACACATTGACAAATTGTCTGCGTTTCGAGAGAGTATTCTTACACAAGTGACCGTCCTTGACGGTCAGGTATCCGGGACATGGAAGCGCATACTCAAGAAAAAAGAAGTGGTAGTTGAGCTCGCGCCCTTTACCTTACTCAGTAACGCACAAAACCAGGCGGTCATTGCGGCAGCGCAACGATATAGTAAATTCGTGCAATTACCGCTCGTGCTGGGAAAGGAAGCAGCATGAAATACATCGCCTTCCTGCGTGCGATCAATGTGGGCGGACATGCGATCATTAAGATACTTAGGATGTGCAGATGTATATTCATTCTGGGAATGTAACTATTGAATCAGACCAGGACGCGCAGGTTGTCGCGAAGCAGATCGAACGGCAGTTGGAAAAAGCTGCTTAGATGTAACCTCCTGCAATGCGAGGCTATTGCCTTCTAATCACTTTTCCCTATAATGAATAATGTATCGAAAATTTGTAATTGAGACGAAGGACGAGGTAATGAATAAGACTATTTCCCCTATACTATGCCTGTTAATCACCACTGCCATTTTTATTTCCTCCATCGCTGCAGCGCCACTCTCCCAATCGAAAATTCCTATAAGAACGGACACCCAGGAGATCCTGGATGCGCTCGGCGGGGTCCCTTGTTTCGAGTGGAGTTACTTTACATGTGTAACGATTGACGTTCCTCTCAACCATCTCGACCCATCAGATACACGCACCATTCCCGTGGTGTTTGCTGTGCTGCCCGCCTCCGGCGAACGGAAGGGGATGTTTGTCAATGCTGTCGGCGGTCCCGGATTATCCGGGGTCCTCTCTGCAGACTACTATGTCAGTCTGTGGGATCCCAGCCTCTTCGAGTCCTTCGATATTGTATTTTTCGATCAGCGCGGGATCGGGCTCTCCGGCGGGCTGACGTGTCCTCTTGCCGCGACAGAATATTATCAGGCGGACGCTCGGGGACTCACCCGCAAACAGGAGCAGGCGCTAAAGAGGGCTGCCAAGACCTTTGCCGAGGATTGTGTCAGCGAATTAGGTAACGCCGAGCTTCTCCCTTATCTGGGCACAAGCCAAGCTGTGGAAGACCTTGAAGTCTTCCGCCAAATCATCGGGGACGAAAAATTCTGGCTTTATGGCGAAAGCTATGGCACACAATTCGCGCAGACCTATGCCACTGCTCATGGCGATCACCTCGCCGGGCTCATTCTTGATGCAACCGTAGACCTCACATTCAGTGGGACGGAATACTATATCCAGCAGGCGCAGGCGTTCAACGACACCCTGGTCGCGACCTTGTCCGCCTGCAATGAGGACCCTGCCTGCGCCGAACAAATGAACGGGGACGCCATCGCCGTGTACGATCAACTGGCAGCCAAGTTAAGTAAGAATCCAATTTCGTTCCGTTTTCCTCTTGCTAACGGCACCTATCAAAAACGGACCTTTACCCTGAGTGACCTGGAAGTCATCGCCTCCGGTCAAATGTACGGGGAGAGCGACCGAATGATGTTCCTGCGCGCGCTTGCCGCGTACGCTTCCAATGGTGAAATCGTGACGCTCGCTCGCCTGCTCTACCTTAACCTCGTCGTGGACCCGCAAACGCTGGAAGTTATCCCCGACGACTCCTGGTCCGACGCGATCTTCTACGGAGTCGAATGTCAGGACTATGGATATCCGGGCGCAACGCCCGACGAGCGAGCGGAAAATTATTTGGATGCAGTTGATCCCTTTGAAACCTCCATCCCGCGCCTGGCGTCCCTCATTTATGGAGACCTGCCCTGCGCTTACTGGCCCAATGCATCTTCCGACCTGACTCGCCCCGATTATCTGGTTGCCGAAGGCGTCCCCACGCTCGTGCTTGGCGCCACCGTTGACCCAGCGACGCCCTACAGTCACGGCGTCAACGTGTATCAGCATCTGGCGGATGGCTACCTGATCACCACCGAAGGTGGACCTCACGTCACATTTGGGTATGGACTCGAATGCCCCGATGCACTTGTGACTGATTTTCTCGTGAATGATGTCGTGCCGACAGATCGTGAAACTCTCTGCGAGGGCTTTGTGGCAGATGATTATGTGCCCGTTGCGCCGTCCACCGCAAAGTCCTTCCGTGACCCGGTCGAAGCTCTATCCTCTATCGAAACGGAGATCTATTATCTGCCAGAGTTCTTTTACTGGGATGGATTCACACCTACTGCTGTGGGCTGCACCTATGGCGGCACCTTCCGCTTCGACATAAATAATGCCGGCACAAGATACCGCTTCAATTTTGACCGGTGTGGGTTTACAGCGAACTTCAAAATGACCGGCTCGGGAGTGTACAACATCGAGCTCGACCGCTTTGTCCTGGATGTTAAGACCACCGGGCGCTGGACGTGTGACGTGGAATATGTCCGCAACGGCGAGCGGGTGAATCTCTCTGGGAAATGTAATGGCAAACCCATCCGGGCAGATCGCAACGATAATCATCGCGACAGGCATCAGATGCCCAAGCTGAATGAGTCTAAGCAAGACTGATCAACAAGACAAATCTCCTGCCCGATGGGCAGGAGATTTTCTTTACCATACACAAGTACCCTGTATAATTCCGCGGATGAATATCCCAAAGCGGGTCGTTACACAATTAGAATTAAAACGCAGCACAGGTGAGCGCGGCACGAGAAAGTTGATTGCGTATCATGGCCTGGTGTACGATGTGACTGACTGTCCCAAATGGCGCACCGACCTGCACGAACAACTGCACTTTCCCGGGCAAGATCTTACCGGCGAGCTCCCCGAAGCGCCGCATAACGAGGAAGTGTTTTCGCGACCCTGTGTGAAGATCATCGGTACCCTCGAAGTGAGGCTTTCCTGAGCACATACAATCCAGAGTCCGGGACAAGGAAATAGTCATGTCAGATTTGAAATGGTGGCAAACCGCAGTCTTTTATCAAATTTATCCGCGTTCGTTCGCGGATGGCAACAAAGATGGCATCGGTGATTTCAAAGGGATCCTCGAAAAATTGGACTACCTCTCGGATCTGGGTATCGACGCGATCTGGTTGTCACCGCACTTCCCCTCCCCCAACTGGGACTGCGGATACGATGTCTCTGACTATACCAATGTCGCGCCGGAGTACGGAACGCTGGAAGACTTCAAACTGTTTCTGCGCGAAGCACACGACCGAAATATACGAGTCATTCTGGACCTTGTGTTGAACCACACTTCCGATGAACATCCCTGGTTCCTGGAATCGAAGTCCAGCCGCGACAACCCCAAAGCAGACTGGTATATCTGGATGGACGCGCCGCCGAATAACTGGCAATCCTGCTTCGATGGTGACGCCTGGACCTATGCCCCCGAGCGTGGTCAGTATTATTATCACTACTTCATGAAGCAACAACCGGACCTCAACTGGCACAACCCAGACGTCAAGCAGGCGATGTGGGACGCGGCGCGTTTCTGGCTCGACCTTGGCGTGGATGGCTATCGCCTCGATGCCATCGCCACGATCTACGAAGACCCCAACCTCACGCCGCATACTGTTCCTTTGGACTTAGCCGGACTTCGCCGCGCGATGGATCTTGCACAGACGCCCGCCCAGCATAAACAAATTTGGAAATACTGGCACGACATGTTCAAGAATCAAGTAGGGCAGCCGGGCCTGCATGAGCTGATGAAAGAGCTGCGCGCTGTTCTCGATGAATATGAAGGCAACCGCATGCTGGTCGGGGAGGATGATGATATTGCCTACTTGGGGAATGGCGAAGACGAGCTGCAACTTGTCTTTAATTTCCCCTTAATGCGCACGGAACGGCTCAACCCGGATCATATCCGGCGTAACCAGAAGGAGCGTTTGTCTCAGCTGGATGCCCTTCTGGTGAAAGGCTGGCCCTGTAATACCCTGGGCAACCACGACTCCCCGCGGCTCCATACCCGTTATGGAGATAGACAACACGATGCCGAGTTGGCGCGCCTCCACGCCGCGCTGGTCCTAACCCTCAAAGGTACGCCTTTTCTTTACAATGGCGAAGAGATCGGTATGACCGACCTGATCATTGCCGACCCTGCCAAACTCCGCGATACAATGGCAACCTGGTATTACGATAGGCTGGTCAGTGAATTGAAAGTCGATCCGCAGGAAGCAGCACTGCGCGCCGGAGAGATGAGCCGCGACAAGAACCGCACCCCCATGCAATGGTCCAACCATCCTAATGCAGGGTTTTCGCCCGCAAACGTAGAAACGTGGCTTCCCGTAAATCCCAATTACAAGACCGGCATCAACGTCCGCGACCAGCAGCACAACCCTGCCTCCTTGCTGAATTACTATAAACAACTTTTGCAGGTACGCAAAAACTCCCCGGCTTTAATTGGAGGGGAGTATATCCCCCTCAATGGCTCCACAAAAGACTACTTTGCCTTTCTGCGTAAAACCGATGAGCAAACTGTTCTTGTCATCCTGAACTTTTCAGAGAAAAAACTGGAGCTGAATTACTCACACACACAAAACATCAAGGGTCACAACCTTCAGATCCTGTTTTCCAGCGCCGAACGCCTCATGACCACCAAACCGCCCCATGGACTGACGATCAATCCCTTCGAGGTTTTCATCGCAGAGGTGCAAGCATAAGAGGCGCTCTTAAGAATTGCAAGTCTCCTCCCGCAGAGAGGCTCAAGATTAACGTAGGCACCATACACCTGACTCATCGATGCTGCGCCTGAAAGTGGCAAGGCATTTTTGTGATCGCTCACAATTCAAGATTATCTTCCTTCCCTCATAAATGGATTGTCATCGGCATTCTTTTTGTCTCTCTTCTCAGCCGATGGCTTCTCATTTTCCGCGGCGGGCAATATTACAACTCGGATGAAACGCGCTACGAAGTGTCGCTGGCTGCGGCGCGGTTGCTCTGGCAGGGTCAGGTCGGAGAGGCACTGCGACAATTGACGATTTCCCCAGAACATCTGGGGTTCAAGGCGATTGGTATCCTCCCCGCCCTCACCGAGCACCTGATCGGCCCGAGCCTGATGCTGCCGGCGATCTTCTTTAGCTTCTTTTCTGTCCTGAACCTATACCTGATCTTTTTGCTCTCCCGGCGAAGTCAATCCTCTCCCAACGAACCAGTTTACGCCCTCTTCTTTGCCGCCTCCTGCCTTTCACTGCTATATTACTCCCGGCATTTATTTCCGTATGACATGGCGATGTCGTTCGGACTCATGGCTTTGTATACGGCGCTCGACCGGGATCCGACCACGAGGACTTCCTTTGTTTGTGGTCTTTTCAGCTTCCTGTGTTTCATTACCTATAACGGGTACTGGCCTCTGGCGGGTCTTGCCCTGCTCATGCATGTTCTAATGCAGAATAAGCAAATATCCAGCTTGCTGCAGAAAGCGATGCCGACGGCGCTTGGTTTTGTGATACCGCTTCTATTATTGTTCCTGGCAATGCGGTGGTCAGGAACAGATATGATCTCCGCTTATCGACTCTTTGCCACATCGATCACACAGGGCGTCTTTGAGGAAGGTTGGAGCATCCCTCTCGAATACTTTTGGTACACAGAACATATAATCATCTTGATCCTGGGAGCGTTGGCTATACTGGCACTGATCGATGCATCCAAAGATCAAAAAAAATATACCCGGCTGTGGGCAGGAGGGATTCTGTTCATTTATCTTTGTCTGGTGATTCCATCTTTGCTCGACTATTTTGTAGTTTACGCGAGGCTTGCCCGGCAACTTCTTCCACTTCTGATCCTCTTAGCCGCACAGGGATTGTTCGAGCTGGAAAAGCGAACCGGTTCAGGCGCAAGAGTCACCGGGATTATTTTAGCCATTACATTCCTTCAAGGGACATGGAATTTCTACGCTGCTTATCGGGTTGACTTTCCTCGAGACTTCGCGGCAGAAGTGCAGACCCAGTTTCCTGATTTCGAGTTCTCCTCCAAGCGCCTGGCATTTGGCGCGCCGGTGGTTTGTCAGGACAATGGGTACGTCATCGAACATACAAAGTTTTATGTGGCACCACCTGAAGAACTTCCGCATGTGGAGGGCAGGCTCTTACTATCTGCCTTGCATCCCACCAATTACCAGCCCTACTTATATGAAGGTGATCCTCCCGAATTCAGACTGGCATATCGTAATCTGAAACTAAAAATGAGCTTCTACAAAACGGACCAGGAATTTATGTCCGAGACAAATCCGACGTGGGCGGCGATCGAGAGCTGTGTGACGGCTGAAGATTGAGCTTTATTTCAAGAAGAGCCATTGTGGCACCGACACATCGACAGCCTGGTCTCCACCCACATTGCCCGAAAATTGGGATAAGATAGAAGAAACAAGTTCGCGCTAAGCGGAGCGAGTGGCGACGAGCCAGTCGACACCTGCCCTGGCGGTGCTAGGGAGTGCAGATAATGAAGCTGGTAGTCGTGGCGCCTCAAGCGCCACTCCTCACAATGATAATAAGAGTTTGGAGCATGTATGATCGACCCTCAAAAAGCGATCCACTACGAGAGATATGAATTCAAGAAGTGGAAGCCGTTCGACGCCGAGACGATCGTCGAAACTCCTGTTTCCCTAACGGTCAACGGCAAAGTATGGCTCACGTTCATGTGCACCCCCGTCAACCTGGAAGCGATGTCGGTGGGGTTTCTTTACAATGAGGGGATCATTGATACGATGGAAGAAGTAGAAGACGTGCGCGTCTGCGAGCATGGGGATAACGTGGACGTCTGGCTGAGCCACAGTGTGGAGCAGCCTCAATCCTGGCGGCGGACGTCCGGCTGTACGGGCGGCGTGACTGCGGTGGATGCGCTGGCGCGAGTGGATGTTTCATTTGATGGCAACCAGCCAAAAATCACGCCGGAAGCGATTGGACATCTCGTAGAGTCCTTATTTCAAAATCAACAACTCTACCGTGAAACAGGTGGGGTGCACACATCCGCATTAAGTAATGGAAATGAGATCGTGCTCATCGCGGAAGATATCGGGCGTCATAATACGCTCGATAAGATTGCCGGACTCTGTTTGATGGAGAACGTTTGGCAGGAGACCCGACTCTTGATCACGACCGGTCGCATCAGTTCTGAAATGCTGCAAAAAGCTGCGCGATTGAAAGCACCCATCTTGATTTCACGCACGTCCCCGAGCTCGCTCTCGATTGAAATGGCAGAACGGTATGGGATTACGTTAATTGGTTATGCGCGGAGAGATCGCTTTAATGTATATTCAAACCCGCAAAGAGTGGGCTTATAACATGCTCCTCCAGGCAAAGAAAATCTTCCCCGTCTTTGTTTGATACAATTTTGCCATAGACAATCCATGGTCAAACTTGAACCTCTGCAACAAGAAGATTTTGAGCGATTCCTCGAACGAGGGATTCGCGAATATGCCGAGGACCACGTCCGGAATGGGAATTGGTCCGCAGAAGGCGCACTCGAACGGTCGCGAAAGGAGTTCGAGCACCTTCTTCCCGATGGAATTCATTCCAAGGATCAGTATCTCTGGTCAATCCTTAGTAACGCAGGCAACAAGATAGGAGTCTTGTGGGTGCAGGTCAAAGATCATAAGGCATTCATCTTTGATTTTGTCATCGACGAAGAATTTCGCGGCAAGGGGTTTGGGAAACAGGCACTTAGAGCGATGGATGAAAAGCTCAAGTCCATGAAGGTAGAATCGGTTGGCCTGCATGTTTTCGGCGACAATATCACAGCGCAAGAACTGTATAAAAAGGTGGGATTTCAGATAACCGGCATTCACATGAAAAAAGATTTGAAATAGAATACTGGATTCTTATGAATCAAAAATATGCATCGACCACTGCCTACTATCTAGCCTTCATCCTCCTGGGTCTTATGATCGCCGCGGAAGGACCAACTCTCCTCAAGCTTGCCGAGCATACCTCCAGCAAGCTGAATCAGATCAGCTCGCTTTTTCTGTTTGGCTCTCTGGGCTATCTGCTTGGATCATATATCGGTGGACGCCTCTATGATCGTGTTCCAGGGCATCCGTTCATGGCGGGTGTCCTGCTCTTCGTGGGAATCACGATTGCGCTGATCCCATTGGCGTCGTCCCGTTGGGTACTTTTCACAGTTGCCCTTTTTTCGGGACTCTTCAAAGGCGCGCTGGACGTGGGCTGCAACACCTTATTGCTCTGGGTTCACAGTGAAGGCATCGGGCCGTTTATGAATGGACTCCATGCCTTTTTCGGCGTGGGCGCCTTTATCTCGCCGCTGGTTGTCGCGCAGGTACTTTCCCTCACGGGCGATATAGGCTGGGTATACTGGCTTTTCGCCATTGCCTGCTTTCCACTAGCCATCTGGGTCTGGATGTTACCCAGTCCTTTATCTCGTGCAGTGCCCGCGCACCATGAACATGCTCCCTTTCCCATCCTTCCTGTCTTGATCATGGTTTTCTGCTTTGTGCTGTATATCGGCGGCGAGGCAGGGTATGGTGCCTGGATCTATACCTACGCCTTCACGTTGAACTTTGGCACGGAGGTGACAGCGGCGTATTTGACCTCCGCCTTCTGGGGTTCCTTCACTCTCGGGCGGTTATTTGGGATCTGGTTTTCAACACGGGCGAGACCGATTACGATCCTTTTGCTCGACTTTGCAGGCTGCCTCCTGAGCGTGGGGTTGATCCTCCTCTCTCCACAGTCTCGCTTCATGTTGTGGCTCGGAACGATCTTGTTCGGGATCTCACAAGCATCGATCTTCCCCACATTCTTAACCCTGGCAGAAGAACGGATGCATGTGACGGGGACGATAGCAGGACTGTTCCTGGTCGGAGCGGGAGTAGGTGGTATGATTCTGCCATGGCTGATCGGTCAGGCGTTTGTACAGGTCGGTGCGGGTGCGATGATGTCCATGATTTTTACCGGCATTGTCCTCAATTTATTAATGCTGCTCCTTTTCACCAGAATATCGCTAAATTCAAGCTCTATCTCGGAATCAACTGCTGTGGCGGACTAGAGGAATGACAAAGTCATAGCGTAGCTCTGGCTGGTCCGCATGCTTTGGTAAAATCTTTCCCATGTTCGTCATCGCATTGCGCTTTACAATTTTCTTCTTGCTCGGCAGCTTTCTGGTTTCATCCTGTGGTCCAAATATTCCAACAGATGCTTATCCGACCTATGATCCCTTCGCGCCGATCAATGGAACCGGTTCGCAAGTGGCGCCGGCTTCAGGAAGTGATGTGATGGTGCCCTTGGGGAACTCGGGAGGCCCCACACCCACGCGCGCGCCAGTGTCAGTTCAAATCCTTCCGCGTAATCCCAGTTCATCTTCCACGACTCCGACTCCGGACGCACCTCATCCAATCCCGACCCCACGCGACGTTCTGGACCAATACACCGTCCAGGCGGGTGACACTCTCGGCAGCATTGCCAGCGGATACGGGATCACGCTCGAATCCCTGATGCAGGCGAACGGACTGGACGAATCAAGCGTCCTGTCAATCGGGATGGTGTTGACGATCCCTCCGGTGGATGTCGATCCGAACCCGGGGTCCTCCTTCAAGCTCATCCCCGACTCAGAATTGGTCTATGGACCAGCCAGCATTCCATTTGACGTGGAGTCATTTGTCGAGGAACAGGGTGGTTATCTTGCAAATTATTCCGGCGACGTAGATGGGGAGTCGCTGACGGGAACACAAATCGTCAAGCGCGTGGCAGAAAATTACTCCGTCAATCCCCGCCTCCTGCTTGCACTGCTCGAATATCGGAGTGGCTGGGTGACAGATCCCAACCCGCAAAATGTGGAGTATCCGCTCGGTTTCTACGATAGTTTTTATGAGGGACTTTACCGCCAGCTCGCCTGGACCGCCAACAATTTGAACCGAGGCTTTTATTTATGGCGCGTCAATGCGCTCTCCACATTACCATTGAGCGATGGCACGTATGTTCCACTCGACCCCAGGATCAACGCCGGGACGGCTGGTGTGCAGTATTTTCTTTCACTGTTCAATAACCGTCCGTTTTGGGATAACGACGTCAGTGAGCTTGGATTTTTCGAAACTTACAACGATCTCTTTGGCTATCCCTTTGACTTTGACACATTGTCGCCCGTCCCACCGAATTTAAGCCAGCCGGCGATGCAACTGCCCTTCGAGCCGGGGGCAGTCTGGTCATTTACCGGTGGTCCGCACGGCGGCTGGGATTCCGGTTCAGCCTGGGCGGCTCTTGATTTTGCTCCGCCTGGCGAAGCACTGGGATGCGTCAGCAGTGATTCGTGGGTCGTTGCTGTTGCGAATGGCTGGATCGTGCGCGCCGAAGATGGCGCCGTCATCCAGGATCTGGATAACGATGGGTACGAACAGACGGGCTGGAATGTGCTCTACATGCACGTCGAAACGCGCGATCGGATTCAGCCCAACACCTACGTCTATGCCGGGGATCGGATCGGGCATCCCTCCTGTGAAGGAGGGATTTCGAACGGCACACATCTCCATCTGGCGCGCAAATATAACGGCGAGTGGATTCCCGCCGACGCGAATCTTCCGTTCAACCTGGAGGGCTGGATCTCCAGCGGCAATGGCTATGAATACGATGGCTACCTGACGCGCGGAGACATTGCCTACGAAGCGTTGGAGGGGAGATTTGAAGGATTGAACCAGATTTCGAGATGAAACAGATAACAGCCTCCTGCTTAAATGATGGTCTCTTGTTCTACAGGTATAATTCTCTGCAACGGACTTATTCGTGAAGCGATTAATCAGCCTGATGGTTGCAATCTCATTTTTGATGACCGCCTGCGGGAGTAGCAACGCGTCCCTGTGGGGGCAGTATGTTACGCCAACTCCGCTCGGTGGTGTCTCTCCCACGTCTCCGCCCACAGTCCTTCCCACGCAGACTGCTGAACCGATCCGTCCGTTAGTAGTGGAAGTGACAGCCACACCTACATTCCGAGAAGCATTCGTTACACAAGAATCGACTCCCACTGCCGAACATACGGCGTCAACACAGGAGAGCGCACCCACCCTCTTATATTACACACAGAGCGGAGACTGGCTTCCAGCTGTCGCGATCCGGTTTGGGGTGGACGTGAACTCGATCGCCTCGCCCAAAATTCTGCCTGAAAAAGGATTGCTCGATCCCGGGACCTTATTGATCATCCCAGATACACTCGACCGTTCTCTTCCCTTTACGCCCGCCGTCCAGTTGATTCCGGATAATGAATTAATCTTCTCGGCAACCGCTGTCGATTTCGATACTTCCACCTATGTGAAAGACGCGGGTGGATATCTTGCCAATTATCGCCAGTACCTTGGCTCTACAGGCTGGACGTCCGGCGCGCGTGAAATCGAGCGTCTGGCGTACGAAAATTCGATCAACCCGCGCCTGTTGCTTGCCATCCTGGATTACGAGGGACACTGGGTGCGAGGCACGCCCGAAAACGAGTTCCGCATCGACTACCCTCTTGGCCACGAAAGCTTTAAATATAAGGGAATGTTTATGCAGATGGTCTGGGCGATCAAGCAACTTTCCACCGGATATTATGACTGGCGCGCTGGCAAAATGGTCGAACTGACCTTCGTAGATGGCACCAGTCTTCGCATTGACCCAACGCTTAACGCCGGAACAGTAGCTCTGATGTATTATTTTTCGCGTCAGCATTCCTACAATGAATGGCTGCGCATCATGGATCAGACCAGCGGTTTTTTGCCGTTTTACCAGAATATGTTTGGCGATCCCTGGTCGAGGGCAGATGTATTCGGTCCGATCTTTCCGCCGAGTATCAGCCAGCCGGACATGTCTCTGCCGTTTGAACTACACGCTTCCTGGGCGTTCACCGGAGGACCTCACGCCGCCTGGGAAACAGAAGGACCCATGGCAGCACTGGATTTTGCGCCACCGAGCGCAAAAACGGGATGTCTCTCTTCTGACCATTGGGTTGTCTCTGCCGCGCCGGGCTTGGTGGTTCGCTCGGGAAACGGCGTGGTCGTTGTCGATACGGATGGCGATGGCTCCGAACAAACAGGCTGGAACCTGCTGTATTTGCATGTCGCTGCCAACCAGCGCGTGCCCGAGGGTGTGTGGGTGGAGCAGGACGACCACATCGGACATCCTTCCTGTGAGGGAGGCATGGCTACCGGAACGCATTTGCATTTCGCCCGCAAATATAACGGTGAGTGGATCATAGCAGATGGTCCAATTCCCTTTGTATTGAGTGGCTGGACGGTCTATGCCGGGGAGAAACCCTACCAAGGAAAATTTGTCAAAGGTGATAAAGTCATCACGGCGGATCTATATGCACAATCTCTGGCTGTGATCCTGCGTGAAACAGACGATGAATAGTTCGGTATGAAACAGAAAATATCGTTGACGCAAGGACACAGAGGCAAACGTACATCTCTGTGTTTTTTGAATCTCTTAGCGATTGTTGTGTTACTCGCCTCCTGTGCGCCGGGTCCCGCGCCGAGCATTATCGAAAACATGATCACGCCGCTTGTGCCCACGCCTATTCCCGCGCCCACATCGGAGCGACCCAAATACACGCCAGGAGAGCTTGTGGATTACACGGCGCAAAACGGCGACACCCTGCCAGCTCTCGCGGCGCGCTTCAACACCACCGAAGAGGAGATTCGGGAAGCGAATCCGGTTATTCCACTCGATGCGACGACGATGCCGCCCGGGTTTCCGATGAAGATTCCCATATATTATCTCCCGTTGTGGGGTACTGCCTTTCAAAGTATTCCAGACCATGCAGTCGTCAACGGGCCGGCGCAAATCGGCTTTAGCACCTCTGCGTTTGTCGCAACGACCTCCGGATGGCTGAAAGATTACCGCGTCTACGCTGGAGAGCGGACACGCACCGGTGCAGAGGCAGTGGACTACATCGCTCAGAATTACAGCGTCAGCCCCCAGCTGCTCCTGGCGTTGCTCGAATATCAAGCCGGGGCACTCACCCAGCCAGCGCCTCCTGCATCGAAATATGTGCTAGGGTTCCGGCGCGTGAACTATGAAACGCCCTACCTTCAACTAATTATCGCGGCAAACACACTCAACAATGGCTACTACAACTGGCGTGCCGGAAGGCTCACCGAGCTCGAATTACTCGATGAAACCCTGTTCCGCCCGGACCCGTGGCAAAACGCGGGTTCTGTGGCGCTGCAATATTATTTCTCCAGGCTTTATTCTGGGGAAAAATACTTCGCTTCGATTGGACCGGAGGGCTTCGCGCGCGTCTACCAGACGTTTTTCGGCGATCCGTGGGAGAATCTTGTGACGGTTCTGCCAGGCAGTCTTCAACAGCCTGCATTGCAGTTTCCGTTCGGTCCGGGTCAGGTCTGGGCATTTACTGGCGGACCGCACACAGGCTGGGGAACGGGCGAGCCTCTTTCTGCCATCGATTTTGCTCCGGCTTCGGACACCACCGGATGTGTCACTGTGGAACCCGATCAATATGCAAGCGCCATGGCGGATGGACTCGTCCTGCGCTCCGATATTGATGGCACTGTGATCGATCTCGATAAGGATGGCGATGAACGGACAGGCTGGGTCCTCTATTATTTGCATCTCGCTACAGAAGGTAAGGCTCCTCTGGGCAGGGAGGTGAAAACTGGCGAGCCGATCGGGTATCCCTCCTGCGAAGGCGGCCACGTGACCGGTACGCATGTCCACATTGCCCGTAAATATAACGGCGAATGGATTCTCGCCGACGGCCCCCTCGCCTTCAACCTCGAAGGCTGGATCGTGCATAACGGTTCACGGGAATATCAAGGCACTCTTACACGCGCTGGAGCCGTTGTAACTGCCTGTGTCTGCTCAGATTATCAAAGCCAGATTATGTGGGGCAGAGTGGATCTTCCCGCCGAATAGCAAAGGTATTAAGTGGCGAGTGGCTGCCAAATTCCTTGAGAAACCAGGCGCCGCGTTCCATCCGTCTCATCTTCATAAATTTCATAATGCAATTCCATGGGAAACGCCTGTGAAAGCATGACCTGTACAGGGCAATATTTTGTCATGGATAGCTCAATGGAACGCAATAAAGCTGTTTCCTCTACTTTCTTCCCCACCACCGTATAGGTGATCTGCGCACTCGTAAACACGTGCGGAGGCTCCGTGGCGCGTGGCGCGTCGACTCGCACTTCAAACTGTGTCACCTGCTGGCGTTTCTTGCGCAGGATGGAGAGCACATCCATGCCTGTGCAACTGGCAAGCCCCAACGCGACCATTTCCATAGGGCGCACACCCTGGTTTGTCCCGCCGAAATAGGAATCGGCATCCATCTGCACCGGGAACCCGGAAGCGGGCGTGCCGATAAAGGTCATATTGTCTTTCCATGCAACGCTTACCTTCATGGTTGCTCCATAATGAGAGGAGTAACGTGCTGATCGAGCATCTTGCGGCTGATTCCGCCCACCCACTGGAGTCGAATTGTCCCCTCACGATCAATTACAAACGAACTAGGCAGACCTAAAGTTTTGAACGCCTGCTCGGTCGCGATATAGGTGGGATCCAGCCAAATAGGAAATGTCAACCGATACTCTCGAAGGAACTGCAAAACCTCTGCCTGGATGTCGCCGTCGTTAATTCCGATGACCACGAAGCCATCGTCCCGGTGTCTGTTATAGAAAGATTGCAGCGCGGGCATTTCTCGCTTGCACGGCTCGCACCACGTTGCCCATAAGTTCACCAAGACCACCTGGCCTCGATAGTCAACGAGCGAACGGGAAATACCCTGGGTATCTGTCAGGGTAAGTTCGGGGGCAGCATAGCTCACTTTAGCGGGGACAGTCGAGAGGTCCGATGGAGCCGAGACATCCCGCAAAATGAAATAAGCGGAGGAAACGAGAAGAAGGATCCCCAGCCCCGACAAAAGCAAAGGATATACTTTTCGCGGTATGCCAGTGATCATGGCTGGGATAAGTATACCCTCCCCATTAGCGCTTTTCCAAATCGGGATAAACGTCATTCAAATCATGATGTTTGCCACTAGAACCCGAACTGCTGTCCAGGTAAGATAGCAAAGACATGAAGCAAATCGCTATTCTTGAGGGATTGGATGCAGAGGACCTCGAATTGCTGCAACCTCTCTTTGAAAAGTTCTCCTGCCTGGCTGGGAGGGTCATTTTTCAGCAGGACACGCCCGCTGATTTTCTTTATTTCCTGATAAACGGCAAAGTCGAGATGTCGTTCCAACCTTACGGTGAGGGCGCCATCACTATATCGCAGGTGAGCCAAGATGGTTTATTTGGCTGGTCGGCGGTGGTAGGTAGTGAGAAATATACATCTTCTGCCATTGCCCATGAAGACGTGGAAGCATTTCGCATTCGGGGTAGCGAACTCCGCAAATTTTGTCGGGAACATCCGAAAGCAGGTCAGGACATTCTGGATCGTCTGGCAAATGGAGTCTCTCTCCGCAGAAGGGATGCTCACAAACAAGTGCAATCCATTCTTTTGCAGGGAATGACAGAGAAACGTGAAGAGTTCTGAGAGATAGCAGGTGAGGGCAGGTATATAGAAACGAGGACGCCGCGGCGTCCTCGTTTCTACGTTAATCGATGAGGGATTTAGTTTGGGGAACGATTCGTAAGGAACCGCAACACAAAATATCCTCCCACAAGGATCAGCACGGCGGGCCAGAGATACTCGGTAATGCCTTGATAGGGTGTGCCCAGTAAGGCGCCAAACAGTAGAAGTGCCACGCCTGGAATCAATGCCCAGGTGCGCCCGGTCCGATCGCCAGGCAGAATTGCAACAAGCAGGAACGTCAGCCCCAGGCCGAGGAAGAAGAGTCCGCCTGTTTCGATTCCCGACATATCGTCCAGCGAGGAGACAACTCCAAGCGTGAGCATGACCCCGGCAGGGATGATCGCCCACCAGCGCTCCGTGCCAGTAAAGTACACCCACCAGAATCCTAGGCTGATCCCCGCGAAGAAAACGAGTCCATCATACGCTTCCAGGGAATCGGGAAGGAAGGACGCAAACGCCAAACCCAGTAAGGTAAACCCCGGGAAGGCTGCCCACCAGTTCTCGCGATTGTTAATGAGCATATAGAGAAAGAACAAGCCGCCTGCCACAAAGATGAAGCCCCAGAAGATACCGCCTCCATTTGTGATCACTCCCATTGCATCGAGCAGGGAGAGCAAGCCGCCCAGCACGAGCAATCCGCCAAGAATAAGCCGAGGGTCATAGCGTCGCATTTTCATCTCCTTAACTCACGCTCACCGAGCCAAGCCCCGCTTCGATATTGATCTCCGCACGGTCGGCTGCTGCATCATAAGCAGAGGACTGATAAAAGCCTGAATCCAGGCGCGGGAAACGATTCGTATCCACATGGACAGCGTTTACGCCCTCCTTCACACGGATGCGCGCCGCGGTCATTGCAGGGATACGCACATTAACCGATGCCGCACCCGCCTCGATGTCCAGCAGGGAAACGCCGCGGGCTGGCATGGTCACGTTCGAGCTGCTGGCGCCTGTTTTCAATTCGACGCGTGAAGCGCGCACATCCTGCAGGTCGATATTGACCGAGCTTGCACCGGCCTCCACGCTCAATGTGAGAGGGATCTCCTGCGTCAATTGGAAACGCCAGACGCCCTGCGCCGGTCCGATGAACGGGACAAATGACGGTCCCGCCTCCACCTTGACCTCGAGCCTGTCGCCCTCTAACCGGTTTTCATGGTTCATCCCCACCGCGGAGGACCCGACGAGCGCCTGCCCAGTTGGTGCGCCGCCGGAAATCTCGATCTGCCCGGCTCCATGCGAAAACTTGAACCGTGCACTTTTTGCCGTACCGAGTGGAATATGAAACGTTTCTACTTCCGTGGCGGCGGGAGTCCAAACCATCCCAAGCAGGATCCAGGCGCCGACAAGGATCAATGCCACGGGCCAGAGGAACGGGAAAATATTCTGAATATATCCTTGCGTTTGAAGGAAGAGCAACACGCCCAGCAGAATCAGGGCGGTTCCCCAGAAGAGGTTATCGCGTCTCATCCTGCCCTCGATAACCGGTCCGGCTGCCACTTCCACTTCGCACAAAACCGCGGATCAAAACATACAATCCAAGCAAAATCAGGAGGATCGCAGGACCATAGTCGCCCAGGATGGCGAGCCCTCCAAAGAAGGTGGCGAAGACCAGGAACAGAACGGCGCTGATGACGATGAGGTTCAGCCCGTGAGAAAGATTCCTGCGCGTGCCCTCACCGAGCAAACCCGCCAGAATCGTCCCCACCCCCACAAAGCCCGGGATCAGCGCCCACATGTACGACCAGGAAGCGAAGTCTCCGGTCTGGTTCTGGTAATACAGGATGCCGCCAATTCCGGCGATGATCGAAGCCGGGATCGACATACCCGGCGCGCCGGTGATTAAGCCAATTAGAAACACGATCAGCCCGGCGCCAATCGTGTACATGGGCCAGGTGAAATTCGTATCCAGCCAGTCTTGCACCGCTGGGACCTGACGCGAGAGGACCAGCCAGCCTCCAATCAATATCAGCAGGATGCCGAGAACAAGATTGGTTCGATTTTGTTGCATGGGATTCTCCTCGTGAAAACGATCTCATTCTATTGTACGACAAATGAGCTCACAAGTTGCTGATGATTATTCAGGTAGCTCGTAGACAGCCCAGTTCACCAGGATGTCCTGCGGCTGCAATCCTTTCTTGCGCAGAAGGTCGATGAATGCATTTCGATAGAATAATTGAGCGGTAATTGTCGCGATGCCCTGCGAGGGAGCTACAAAGAAATATTGACTGGGTGTACTCTGACCAGGCAGCAGGCGCGTGTCTGAGCCCTGCCATGCCGGCATGGTCGGATTCCAGTAGGCGGCTGCAGGAACCATGCTTGTGTCCTTGTCTTTGAGTATATTGGCATAGATGACTCCGGGGCGCCCTGCATAATCCTGGGAGCTGCTGCCTGTCCCTCCCCAATCGGGAATTCTGGGTCCATCCACCTGGCTTAGCGCTACGCCATTCTGATCGCGCGCTTCCACGACCAGGATTAAGTGGCGCAAAGGCGAGTCGGTCGGGAACTTGTGGCCGGCTGCGGTATTGACAACATTTACGTTGACTTTGATCTTTCCTGCCTCGCGAATTGCAGATATGCCCACAGTTGCGGCGCGTTGGATCAGAATGGGATCCCCTATATTGTCCCGTCGCATCATGTTATGGCTGAAACTCTGCAAGGGAGTACTCTCTGGAGAGCAAGCGCTGCGCGTTGCAGGTGCAGTCCAATTCACCGATCCTGATGCCTGCATATGACAGTCCTGACACGAGCGAAAATTCTCATCCGGCTTGCTGTACGGGCCCTGGAGCCATTCTTTATAGGAAGCATAGACTTCTACACCAGAAAATTTTGCGTAATGACAGGCCGCACAAAAACTGCTCTCGCTAAAGATCGGGTAACATGTGTGTCGCATATCGGGCACCGATGTCGTGAGATGCGACCATGGCCCGGCAACGAACTGCCCACCAGTGTTGGGCCGCAGGAAGGAAAAGGACAAGATTCCCGGACGGTCTGCATAAGGCAATCCCTGCTCGTCTAAAATCACGTCGATCGCCTTGTGACACACATCGCAGGTCACGCCTTCTGTCGCCATCGTAGGCTGTGCTCCCCACAAACTGCTGATGAAAGGCACCAAATCAACTTCATCTCTTGTGGGGCCCACAGATGCAGGAGCATGGCAGAAAGCACAGTTTCCGTTTGAGTCGGGGTAATCCAGCTGGTAACCCGGGCCATAGTCAGGCTGATTCGGATCGGGCGGTAAGCGATATCTGTTCCCATCCGGGGAAAAGCCCCAGATCGTTCTCTGACCAGCGATCTGGTTGGCGTTTGTCCCCAGATAAGTTGCCCAAAAGAGCGGGCTTGCAAATGACCTGGTATGACCGTCCGGAGTCCACTCATGATATTCATTCAGTTTTGCCCCGTCGGAATGACATGGCGCACAGCTAAGAATGGAATCCGTCGCAGAAACCCATCGATAATTAGGGTTATCCGCGGCGTCCAGGCGATCCATACTGAGTTCATAATATCCGGGAACGCTTCCATTACAGGTGAGAGTCTTGATGTAATAGCCTGGTGCCCACACAGAGATGCTTTGACCGTTCCCACATGCTCGAAACGATAACCCGCCTTGTTTAAGCGTGGCTGTTTCCCCCGTTTCGATCACACGACCCGTTGCCATTCTGACTTTTGGATCGAGGCCTCTTAGTTTAACAACAACCTCATCGGGGTCTGGTGCCGCGACAGCAACGTCTGAACTGCAGGCGCTCAACGCAGCATAAATGACAAGCAGGATGCCAATGCTCATGATCCGCCAGCGACAACTTAATTTCTCCCCTGTCGTGCTCATTCGAAATCCTTCCTCCTGATGAAGAGCCTGTTTCTATTATGGACGATATTCGGTTTTTATGCAACAGAATTCTTAATGTCTACAGGATACCTTTTGCCAGAGCTTCCAAATTTTCCAGATCGTCCAGGTCCAGCCACTGCAGCATGATGCGCTGCAAGCCTGCCTGTTCCAGAGCTTGAAGCTGGTCCCTGATCTCGCGCAAGCTCCCGGCTATTGCTCCGCCTTGCTGCACTTCTGGAAGTGTTTTTCCATAGGACCGCATCTTTCGGTTGAGGGCGGCGTCATCCTTGCCGAACACACAGCCGGTCATCATCGAGCGCCGCACAGACGCTGGTTCCCTGCCAGCCTGCACGAGCATCTCACTCAAACGAGCGTTCAATTTGGAGAACTTGTCCGGCCGCAGCGAGACGCAATTCCACTCACTTGCATAGCGCGTCACATACGTCAACGTGCGCTTGACGCCGTTCCCGCCGACCAGGATCCTTGGCCCGCCAGGTCGCGCCGGACGAGGCAAGAGCGTTGCGCCTCGCAAATGGTAGAACTGTCCTTCGAAGGTCACTGTCTCATCGCTTTGCAGCAGGCGCGTGACAACTTGCATCCCTTCCTCAAAACGGTCGAAGCGAGATTTTGGTTCCAGGAGATCAAATCCAAACAGATCATGTTCACGCTTGTTCCATCCGGCTCCTAATCCAAGGACCAAACGTCCCTGGGAGAGGTCATCAACCGCCGAAGCCATGCGGGCGGTATGCACAGGATGCCGGAAGGAGAATGGAGTGACTAACGGACCGAATACGATACGTGTGGTGTTGCTTGCCAACCACGTGAGGGAGGTCCATAGTTCCAGCGATTCGATATCCGGCGGACTGCCGTTTGTAAAGTGATCGGAACGGAAGAGTCCTATAAACCCCAAGTCTTCAACCAGACGAACCATATTTTGCCAGCGCGGCCAGGTCAGCCCGTTCTGTCCTTCGATCATGACTGCGATTTCGAGCATGGTGAACTCCTTACGTCAATTTATTTAACGCTACCCACGAGCCTTTTTGGGTAGGATGATCCACTTGCACCAATTTTCCTTTCTCGATAAGACCAGCGACGGCTCTTTTGGTCAGTTCGCTCTGCCAACCGAACAATTTCTGCACATCCCGTTCCTGCGCTGCGCCTACAGATTCAAAATACAACTCGACCAATTTTCTGCGTGCTTCGGCTTCGTTGATGTAGCGCGCTTTTTCTGGCAAGTCTGGATAGTGGCGCGAGACGATTTCGTAAATGAAGGCATACTTCCACGCCCCGGCTTTCGCGACGCCCATGGGCAGGATCTTGAAGTCTGCCTGCAAGACCTCGAGCGCTTTATTGAATTCTGACTCTTTGGCGTTGGTCAGTTTCGCGGCGCTGCGTAAATCAATGGTATGCAGCGCACCTTCGTTGAGCAGCGCCTCATAGACTTGCTTCGCAGCTTGCGACAAGCGTCCCTCTTCATATGCCAGCAAATAATCTTCCTCGGGGGAACCATAATTTTCAGACAGCGCGTAAAAGTAGGGTGCCACATCAAGCGAGATCATAGTTGCTTTTCTACGTAATATCTTGGCGTAATACCAGACCTTCTTCCCGAGAGCGTTATCCTTCCAACCCCAAGTGATGTGCCCCGGGTCATCGTGTTTGTCGGCAACGACGCGATTCCCGGCGACTGCCGTCCAAAGGCTGGGGAGGTCAATTCCTTTGATGGGCCAGAAATAGATAAACCCCCGCTGATTGACATATTCACGTGCGGCTTTTGGGGAGCGCAGACGAGAAAACGGTGAAAGCCGATAGGTCTTGGCGCGATGCTTGGTTAACGTTTTCAAATCCAGGGTGGGCATGCGTCGATTATATAATACCCGGGTCACAACTGCACTTGCGACCGTGAAGGGTATAATCCGCCAGTATGCGCGTTCTGTTTATTTTTCTTGATGGCATTGGTCTGGGAGAAAACAACCCGGAAACGAATCCGTTCGCGCGGGCGCAGATGCCGAATCTGAACCAATTACTTGACGGACGATCCTTGCTGAAAGAGGCGGCGCCATTCCATGGAGAACGCGCTTCACTGGTAGCCGTGGATCCCGCTGTCGGCGTAAAGGGACTGCCACAGTCCGCCACGGGACAGGCAATCTTGCTAACCGGCATCAATATCCCGGCGGAATTGGGATATCACTATGGGCCCAAGCCGAACCCGGAAGTTGCAGCGTATCTAAAGGAAGCCACATTATTCTCACGATTTGTAAAAGAGGGAAAAAAAGCGGCGTTGCTCAATGCCTATCCGCCTCGTTACTTCGACGGGATCGATTCGGGAAAGCGCCTGTATTCCTCTATACCGCTTGCAGTGATCAGCGCGGGACTTCCCTTGTTCCGGCATGAGGATCTGTTCGCGGGGCGCGCCCTCTCTGCCGACTTCACGGGGGAAGGGTGGCGCACGATGCTGGGCTTCCGCGACGCGCCCATGATGGAAGCCGCGCAAGCCGGAGCAAAACTTGCTTCGCTGGCGAAGAGATATGACTTCTCTTTATTCGAATACTGGGCAAGCGATTACGCCGGTCACAAACAGCAAATGGAAAACGCGATCCAGTTGATGGAGACATTCGATGCCGTCCTGGGGGGACTCATAGAGGCTTGGGAGGACGGTATGATCCTGATCACCTCCGATCACGGCAACATGGATGACCTCTCCACCCGCAAGCACACCGCGGCGAACGTTCCGGCTCTTGTGATTGGGGATAAATCTGCACGAGAGGAATTCACTCGTGACATGAAAGCCCTGACCGATATTGCCCCCGCCATCTGGAAAACCGTCATGCGAGATTAAGCTCGCTTTATACAAATCGCATGAAGACCTGGTTTCCCAGCAGACGCCCACGCTGGGAAATTTTTATTTTTGACCCGCTGTCATTTTCAATTAACCCAAGTCTCAACAATCCATCAATCTCTTTTCCATAGATTGTGCGCATGGGTTGGCCAAACCGTCTATAAAATTCCCCTTCACTGACCCCTTCCTGCGTCAGGCGCAAGCCAGTCATCATGAACTCGGACATGTCGTCCGCGAGCGTTTGTTTGTGCTGGTTGACGGTGGTGGGCGAGAGAGGGAATTCGTAATTGGTCATTGGGTAATTGATAATTCGGTCGATGTAGGTTTTGATCCGCAGGACATTGGAGTATCGGTAGCCGTTTGCATATCCATGCGCGCCGGCACCGAACGCAAGGTACGGAAGTCCACGCCAGTACTGCAAGTTGTGGCGGCATTCGTAGCCAGGCTTCGCCCAATTCGAGATTTCATATTGAACATAACCATTTGCTTCGAGAGTCTCGCTCAGCCATTCATACATCTCGGCGGCGAGGTCGGGGTCGGGGAGTGGAAGCAATCCTTTGGATGCCCAGTTTCCAAAGGGCGTGCCATGCTCGAGGGTCAGGGCATAGGCAGAAAGGTGCTCAGGGTGTAGATCGAGAATCCGCTTCACGGTCGTCTGCCAGGTAACGAGATTTTGCTCCGGCAAGCCATAGATGAGATCCAGATTCAAGTTCTCAAATCCAGCTTTTCGAGCAAACTTCACAGCTTCGATCACATCCAAAAAATTATGGATACGCTCGAGCATCCGCAATTCTTCTGTGTTCGCAGACTGCACACCGTAACTGATGCGGTTGATTCCGATTCTGCGCCATTCCATCAGGTCGGCGTAGGAGACGGTGCCAGGATTTGCCTCCGTGGTGATTTCAACATCGTCTGTGAAAGTAAAGTAATCTCGTAGGGCCTGAAAAATGACGTCGAATTGGTCAGGGGTGAGAAGGGATGGCGTGCCGCCACCAAAGAAGATCGTGTGCACGCTACGGGTCGGGTCCTCCCGGCGAGATGATGTACCCACGAATTCGATTTCTCTACACAACGCGTCCACGTAGGCAGGAATCGATGATTCCTGCCCGGCGTACGTGTTGAAATCACAATACGCACAGCGATGGGTACAGAAGGGAATGTGAATATATATGGAGTAAACAGGAATCATGGGTGAGGTCACAGGCAGAAGGGGATTATAGCGGACATGAACAATGTCATAGCAATTTGGTGATAAAGATGTACCCAGGAAAAGATTGACATCCTGCCGGGACATAGTATAAATGACGGCACAGAGTCTGTCTGAAGGCGGTTTCGCACGTTACGCAAGGCACACATCTTGCGGATCGGGCTGAAATTCCAAAGTTGGATGCTTTCAGATGGGTTCTTTCTATTTTTAACCCTGTACCCTGGAGGTGTGAGTGAACGCGACTTTGAAATTGGGAGAGCATTTTATTTTCGATCTCTCCAACTGCAACCATGAGACTCTCATGGATAGCGAGCGGGCATACTCGCTGTTTGCGCAAGCCGTCCGTGATAGCGGCTTGACGGTTGTGGATGAGGGCTTTTACAAGTTCAGCCCGCATGGCTTTACCTGTTTTTTGCTCCTCGCAGAGTCGCATGCAAGTTTGCATGCCTGGCCCGAATACGATTACTGCGCGATTGACCTTTTCACGTGCGCCATCGGTAAGGATATGATGCCGCTCATCCAGCGCATCAAAGAAGCCTTCGGCGCAGACAATTTCACGCTGCGCAAGATCGACCGCGATGCGGAAGTCGAACGGATCCCCTTTGCTGTGCAGGGCTTCTCCTAAAGGATTACGTCGCCTATGAGTATCTGGTTCACGGAAGAATTGCATCCGTATTACCGCAAGGGCATACGCGTCAAGCGCGTTCTGGCGGATGAACAGACACAGTACCAGCATCTGCAGTTTGTCGAGACGGAGTTCTTCGGCAACGCTATGATTCTGGATGGGATCATCCAGATGACGGAACGTGACAACATGGGCTATCACGAGATGATCGTCCATGTGCCGATGCTGGCGTTTGGCAAGCCGAAACGCGTGCTGATTGTCGGCGGAGGCGATGGCGGCGCTCTACAGCAAGTGCTGCGCTATGAATCCGTCGAGGCAGTGACGGTCTGTGAGCTGGACCAGCGCGTGGTGGATTTATCGCGGCAGTTTTTCGCCGCCACGTTCGGCGATCCCTGGGTGGATCCGCGGGTGAATCTGCTTGTGCAGGATGCCTTCGGCTACCTGGAAGAAAACCCCGGTCAGTTCGACGTGATTATCTCCGATACCACCGACCCGATCGGTATGGCTGAGCGACTCTTTTCGGATGAATTTTACAAACTGATGGTGCGCGCCCTCGCTCCCGGCGGAGCCGCCGCCACGCAATGCGAACAGCCTTTTTTCGATAGGGAGCTGATCAAAGAAATCTACAAATCTGCCAGGGAATTGACCAGGAATCCTGCTTATTACTATGCCCAAATTCCCACCTATCCCGGCGGCGGGATCGGGTTCATGTATGTATCGGACACCCCGTGGGAAAACGGATTGCAGACGACCTATCCACCGGGAGTCAATCACTACATCAATCCGGAGATACACAAGGCGGCGTTTGCTCTGCCCGAGTTTTTTCGAAGAGAGTTATATGAGTAGGTCGGACTGGTAGTCCGACTATATGGTGTAAGTCGGAGTACCACTCCGACTTACAGAGATCGGGTTGACAACCCGACCTACCTTAATCGAAAGCGCGCGACCAATACGGGCGGGATTTCACTGAACTTGCCTCCCCACCCCAGCGGACTGGTCTGCGGATGATCGGGTGGGAAGGCGCGTTCTTCGAAGCCATCGAGCACGAATCCGTTTTGGAAGCCGAGGTTAAGGTAATATTGCAGCGGGCGCTCAAAGTACATCTGCGGTTTGGGTTGCCGCGCAGAGCGAGACCCTGAGCGTGGTAGGGAGTCATATAGCGCGAGGTCTTGACCGAGTAAATTGTTTTGATCTCCCCATCGTCGAATTCCTCCACCACATGCATCGAGGAAGCAGTATTGAACGCGGGATGCGTGAGGGAAAAAACAAAGGCGCCACCGGGCTTAAGAAGCTGGGGCAGGGTTCGGAAGAGTGTTTCGACTCATACTCCATACACCATTGAAATGACGGCGAGGGTTGTTTTGATGGCAAAATTTTGTTGAATAATCAAAACAAACATTTCTATTGGAAAACCGGGAAATCTGATAAAAATTAGCCAACTCCTGGTATAAGACAACGAGCTTGGGCATTCCGACCGCGCAACCGCCCGATCCGCTAGATCGGGAAGTTGCGCTCGATGGGCTCACGTATCTCAGCCGATTACTTGAGATCCGGAAGAAAGTTCAGTACTAGAATGATCTCGTTTGTTTTACCACCCCAATCAGAACCTCCATACGACCGCAGATCACTCACCTCGATGAGCTCGCTGCCGCTTAGGACAGTCAAATTCATGCCCGTTAAAGCAATCTGTTGAGAATTTTCAGGGTTGATCGCGGCGGCGTCCCATGTGTTCTGGATCTCGGTAGTCTTACCAGTCGCCGCATCGTAGTAGACAATGTTGTCGTCAGTCCTGCAGGCGAATAGTCTTTTTTGATGGTCGGCTTCCACTCGCTGGCAAACTTGCTCGGTTTGGTTGACTTTACCGGTGGGTTCAACGACTGAGAGTAAATTTTTCTCAACAGTAAGAGCGACGTAAATACCCTGCGTCGTTACGACCGAAATTGGATTGATGCCGAATGCACCTTTGCCCATCATTCGATCGGTCTCAATGTTGATTTCCATGAGCTGGCCGTCTGCCTCCCGGATAGCAAAGAGCAGTGGGGAACTTTCTTTCAATGGGAATTCTGGCATTTTCATGCCTTCATACTCTTTCAGTAGATTTCCGCCGAAATCGTAAATTCTCACGGAGACGTTACCGTCTTCATCCCGATACTCTGTTGCATACTTGCAATTCGTCCAGTGGACAGACGGATTGGAGAAGTCTCCGATTTCAAACTCCCAGATGTTTTGAACCAAGGGAAGTTCTACTGTCCTGCCATCTCGCCATTCAATGTAAGCCCTATCGTCAACTTTCGTTGCTCGAAGGTATGGCTGTAAAGGGCACCAATTAGGTGCAGTAATAACTTTCTTATGGCGAACCAGTTTGGTCAGAGATGTTTTGACAATTCGGCATTTGTTGCTGAAGTCACCTGTGTCAGTGTCGTAGTGATGCTCAATACGACTTGGGAAGTAGAAAGTGACTGTGTAATAGATCGTTTCTCCCCAGTTTTCGATGCCAGGCACACTTAAGGTTTCGCTATCCAAACGATCCAGCCAAAAGTTAGGTGTCGTATAGGTATGACCCTGACCATCGGTGAACGTTGCGACACCATAAGGATCCGGACCGTTGGCTACCTCTATGTTGCATGCTTCCTCATGCTCATTAACCCAGGCCATTGCCTCAACAGGGTTATTTGGAGTTTCGGGCACGGGAGGGATGACGAGCGTGGGGGGATCGAGTGGACTGTTGGTGTTTGCAACCTCGTTGCGATCATTCTTATTCTTACACTTCTCTTTTCTTTCGCCATTCTTCTTTTTGCACTTTTTCTTGTCTTTGTCAGAGTTGTCGTCATTACCCTTTGTCTTGCACTTTTTCTTCTCTTTTTTTTTGCACTCATTCTTGTCCCTGTCGCTGTTGTCGCCAGTATCGGCTGCCTGGACAACTGTAACGCCCAGATGGAGAGCCGGCGTGAGATCGGGCAGGACAAAGAAAGTTAAAGCCAGCGCTATAGCCAGCCTGGTCAAAAGCTTGTTCATGATATTTTCTCCTTTTGAGCGAACTTCTTTATAGATTACTCATTTCAACATGCTATTTTTCATATCCGCTCAAGTATTTCTCGTCCCAATAAAAATTTTTTCAAGTCTCCTGTCGTTTAGGACAAGAGCAGTTTGTGGAAGTGTAGGTGCCGTTCTCTCTGCGATAACTTCCATTGCTGCCATAGGCACACGTATTGACAGTGAAAAAAGATCTGCTTATCGAATGCTTACGGCAAAAACGAACACAACTTGATTTTCGGCAAAGGTAGAGATAAATTTTCTCGTGAACCTTCCGGCAATCAAGCGAGCACTGATGTATTTGGTTTTGTTTTTATCAGTCAGGCGATTTACTTTTTGGCTCCCCTTGTCCAGAAAATCCAGCAGAAGTAGAAAAGACCACAAAAAAAGGCTATGAAAGCAACGAGAAGCTATATATCTATATTACAATAGAATCTCCCTAATGAAATCCACCGAGAGGGGGGATTTTAGCTCCGCCACTTGGGGGAATAGCTATAGCAGAATACGTGTCGCGTGCTGTGTTCTGTTGACATTCCCCACCAGTAGACTTTATTATATCGACCCTGAGAAATTCAATTAAGTAAATAGCAAACATCCCTCCAACATGGTGTGATTCGGCGCTTTTTCCTTTCAAAGACTCCTAAAAGGTGAAGAAATGATAATCATAAGCAAATACAATCCAAAATGGGTAGAGGAATTTGAAAGTATCCGATCCTCCCTTCATGAAATATTGGGAGATTTGGCTTTACGAATTGACCATATCGGCTCTACTTCGGTTCCAGGCTTAGGAGCAAAAGATGTTATCGATGTTCAAATCACTGTTAAGGAATTGAATAATCAAATTCGGCAAACTCTGGAAAATGCTGGCTACAAATACTGGGGAGCTATTGCTCACGATCATGTGCCTCAGGGCGAAAACGACCACCTCAAATTGTGGGAGAAGTATTTCTTCAATGAGCCAGAGGGGCAGCGTCGTGCCAATTTTCATATTCGGGTTGATGGTAACCCCAATCAAATATATCCATTGTTGTTTCGGGACTACCTCCGTGCTCATCCTAACTCGGTAAAGACAGTCGAACTTATAAAGCGTGAAATAGCCAAACGACATGGTAATGACTTAGAGGCATACTACGATATAAAAGATCCTGTCTATGATCTGATTTGGGATGCTGCCTTAGAATGGTCTCGTTACACAGGCTGGAAACCCCAATAAAATCCCATGTTCCCAAAACGCTGCCCAACGCAGCCCTTTCAGGATGCTACGCGACGTGCACCTTCGGCGCGCGGGACTCTGTGCGTTTTTGAACTTATTCTGATCTATGGCAAGTTTCCATTTTCAAACTTTGTTCTCCCTAGCCACTAGTAGCGTAAGCCGTAAGGGCAGACTATATGTTGAAGAAATCGTTGCCCTCGTCGCCCATACGCGCATCCCAGACCTCTGCATTGGCTTCCCAGGCGTCACGCGTAAATTGGTGGGGGTCATCAGTCATGAGTCCTGTTTTACCATAAAAAAATAATGGAGTCGGATGGCTCTATCAGGTAGAATGGAGAGGCGTAGCATAGGTGATTCATGGCGAAATTATTTGTTTCTTATTCTCGGAGAGACTCGGCGGCAGCCCGAAAATTAATCGAGGCGTTCCGGTCCATTGAGCAGGAAGTGTGGGTTGACTGGGAGTCTATCCCTCCGGCTGTGGATTGGCTGGAACAGATTTTCCGCGGCATCGAAGAATCGGATGCGTTCCTTTTCATGATCAGCCCGGATTCCATCGCCTCGGAAGTCTGCAAGGTGGAAATCAACCGGGCGGCGCAGAACAACAAACGGATCATTCCCATCGTCCTGCGCGACGTCAAACCCAGCGACGCGCCCGAGAACATCCGTAAGCTGAACTGGACCTTCCTCCGGGAGAGCGATAATTTTGAGGAGGGTCTTGCCAAGGTCAAAACGGCGATTGAGCTCGACCTGGACTGGCTGGAGGAGCACCGCCGCCTGCAAGTGCGTTCTCTGGAGTGGCACCGCAAAAAGGATCCCAGCCTGCTCCTGCGCGGACGGGACCTGCGCAACGCGCGGCATATGCTGGCAACCGCGACGTCCAAAGACCCAATACCAACAGACCTGCAAAAGACCTATATCCTGTACAGCGCCAGAAATGAGCGCAACCGAACCATTGCCTGGATCGCGACCGGGATTGCGCTGATCATCATGGCAGTTTTGTCCTACACCACGTTTCAACAGTCCGTTCGAGCCGCCCGCAATGAAAAGGTTGCCGTCGCGAATGCAGAGCTGGCAGAGGAGAAACGCCAGGAGGCAGAAGCTGCACGCGTGGAGGAAGAAAAACAAAGACAGGCAGCGGAAGAAGCTCGAGAACAGGAAGCGCTACAGAGAGAGCGAGCCGTCCAGAATGAGATCGCGGCAGAAGCTCAGCGCAGCGCTGCCAGGGCTCAAATCTATCTCAATCGACCCGGCGAGCTGTACACCAGCACCCTGCTTGCCATCGACTCCATGCGCAGGTTGCCTTCCGACGAAGCCGAGGAAATTCTTCGCAGGAATATCATGCTGCTCCCCACCCCCGTGACCCAGTTTAAGCAGGCAGGGAAAATTAATGCCCTGGTCTTCAACCCACAGGGGGATACGTTTTTCACAGCCAGCGCGGACGGTACAACCTGTGCCTGGGAAATTGAAGAAGAGACCGTAAACGAACGTTTTTGCACCCCTACGGGTCAGCCGGGAGTCAATGCCCTGGCACTCAACCCGGACGGTTCTTCTCTTGTCACAGGTGACCAGACCGGTCTCGTCCAGGTGTTGGACCCGGCGACAGGCGAGGTGTTGCATGCGTTCCAGCGTGTGGGACCGGCATCCGGGCAGACGGAGATCGCGGACGTGGAAAACGGCGTCTCGGAACAGCAACCAACGGGCATGCCCGTTCGCACGATAAACATCCGCCCTACGCGCGAACGCAAACTTGTCGTCACCTATGACGACGGACAGACTCCCATCTTCGATCCCATCACTGGAAAACTCAGTGCCCGGATCTCCTCTGTCAGCCGGCCTTATGTGTCTGGCTTGAGCCCGAATGGCGCCTGGCTGGTCACAGGATCCGAAAACGGGCGCGTTTCCATTTTGAATCTGACGGAGAACACACGCTTTTCGCCCACCACCCATCGAGGTGGCGTCTTGGCGATGGCATTCAGCCCCCTGCCGGCAAATAATGTGGCGACGGCTGGCAACGATACGATCGCGATGATCAACATGAGCATCGAAAAGGAGTTGTATCGCATCCCGATTCAGAGTCCGGTGAGAGATATTGCTTTCAGCCCGGATGGTTCCTGGTTTGTAACCGGCTCCGACGATCATCGGATTCGGGTCTGGGAGACCCTGACCGGAAACGAGCGTCTCGGCATGTCGCAGGATGGCATCGTCACCGAAGTGGTCGTCAGCTCCGATGGGAAGTGGATTGCCTCGACCGGCGATGACAGGACCGCCCGGGTGTGGAATGCAGTCACAGGGGCAGAGATATTCCAGATCCCTCTGAAAGCCAGCGGCGCTCGACTCTCGTTTGCAAATGAGGATACGTGGCTGATCTCTACAGATGCAAGCGGCAACATTGCCATCTGGGATATTTCCGGGGTCACGTTGCCGCAAGCTTCCCTTTCCTTTGACGCCATTGTGGATCACGTGCAATACAGCCCGTCTGGCGAGTGGTTAGCCCTCTCCTCCAGAGACAAGGTTTGGGTGCTGAAGCCGGATCCAGAGTCTTTGAGCCAGCTTCAAGCCGGACAACCCGTATTGGACTTCAACGCCAATATCACAAAACTTGTCTTCAGCCCAGACGCATCAGCCCTGGGCGTCCTGACCGAAGAAAACGAAGTCGCCCTCTATCACGTCGCAGCACGTGCGCGGCAGGAGGTCGCGGTTGAGACCAAGATTCAGTCGATCGCGTTTTCACCGGACAGCCAGCAATTCATCGCCAGCGACCTGGACGGTACCATCCAGGCATGGGACGCAGGCAGCGGGGTACTGTTTTCCGAGGCAGGGGACTTCCCCCAAGGCACTTCGCTTGCCAGTGCGGGCGAGGTGCTGGCGGTTGGCTCCCAGGACAAGCTTACCCTCCTGAGCGATGGAAACGGCGCTCTGCCGACGATCGAATTTCGTGGGGACAATGCGCTGCTCGCGGTGAGCCCAGACGGTTCCTGGATCGCCTCGAGCAGCTCGGCGGGAGAGACCACTATTTTCCAGTATGACGGCAGCCAGTTGACAAGGGTAGCCTCCGTCTCAAAAGGACAAGTCACGTCGTTGGCATTTCACCCGGATGGAACCCTCCTGGCAATGGGAACGGCGAGAAACGTCTATCTCCTCGATACCAAGGACGGCAAAGAGCTGGCGCGCATCCCGCACCTGAGCACGGTCAACGGCGTCTCCTTTTCCGCGGATGGAAGTTACCTGGCAACAGCCTCCTCGCAAACACTCCAGTTTTGGGAGTTGTCGCAGATTCAACAGATTACGAGTAATGATCTCATCCCAGCCACGTGCTCGCACCTGTTTGAGAATTTCAGTACGGCACAGTGGGGAGCCCTGTTCGCAGGGGAAGAGTATCAGACACTCTGCGAGAGTTTGCCGGTGCCAGAATAACGCACGTTAAAGCATAAAGCCGGGGGCTGTAGTATTGTTTCCACTTTAGATGAGAAAAATCTAAAACTTTTCCGAATCGGAAGAATCTTTCGCGCCCTGCGGGAGGGAATTGTGTTATTTGTAATGAGATTGTAATTCTCCTGAATCGGCGTATAATGTGTAGACAGCCTGTACGTTAATTGATGTTTCTGGAATTGGGGTGCCATTTGTGATTCAAGGACTGCGGAACGCTCTAGGTGTGGATTGGAATGAAAATTTTCATCTCATATCGCCGAAAAGATAGTGCAAGGGAAGTCGGCCGGATCAGAGATCGGCTCAAGGCTGCCTTTGGGGAGCAGAGCGTGTTTCGCGACCTCGTAGATATTCCCGCCGGCGTCGATTTCCGAACCGTCCTCGAGCGCGAAACCAAAGGCTGTGATGTCATGCTCGTGGTCATCGGCACGCTGTGGGCGGGGATTACGGATGACCAGGGGAATAAACGACTCTTCAAGCCGGAAGACTGGACGCGCATCGAGGTGGAAACGGGGCTACAACGGCTTCAGGAAGGAACGGTCAGAGTATTCCCAATCCTGGTCTTGAATGCCGCAATGCCTTCGCCGGGGGAGCTCCCTGAAACCCTCCAGCAATTACCGAACCAGAACGCCATCAGCATCCATGACGATCCGTATTTCGATTTCGATATGGATCGGCTCATTCGCGATATCCGCAATTCGGGCTCCTATCATCCCGTGGAGAAGCTGGAGTATTTTGAGCCCGAGACCGTTTATATTCCGGAAGGACCCTTCTGGATGGGAAGCGAGCCGCGCGAGGGAGTCCCCATCCATGAAACACCTCGACACGAAGTTGATCTGCCGGCATATTGCATCGGGAAATATCCGGTGACCAACCGTCAATACGAAGAATTCATCATCCAGACTCACACGCGGGTGATGCCGGTGATGGGCTGGGATGGGCAGAGAGTTCCGCGCGGCCTCGAGCAGTATCCCGTGAGCGGCGTCACCTGGTATGAAGCCCGCACATATTGTGATTGGCTGAGCAAGGCAACGGAACGCGACTATTCCCTCCCAAACGAAGCACAGTGGGAAAAAGCCTGCCGAGGCGGAAACGATTGTACGTATCCCTGGGGGGATGACGTCGACCCAGCACGTTCCAATCAGGGCAAATCGCAGATGGCATCTGTAGACGCATATCCCCCACAGAATGAATATGAAATCTTCGATCTGGTGGGTAATGTGCGCCAGTGGACGGTCACGCTGTGGGGGGAAAAGCCATCCACGCCGGATTTTAAGTATCCCTGGGCAAACGATGGACGAAACAACCCGAACGCGAACAGCCAGATCCGGCGGGTCGTGCGAGGCAGCTCATTCACGGAAGATACACAACTCCTGCGCTGCAGCGCGCGCAGCGGACAATTTCCGGAGAACGCAGGCTTGTTAGGGACCCGGCACGGGTTCCGAGTCGCAATGAAAGTTTGAGATCGATGAGGGAGCAGAAAATATGGACGCGGATGAAAGACAAGCACCACCCCTAGAAACCGACGGTATGGACCTGTTGGATGATGTGCTCATGTCATCCATCAAAGAGGGGACGATCATTCCTATGATCAGCAATTCCTTTCGGATGGAGCAGATCTTCCGTAGCCTGCCTACCTTAACAGACAAAATTACCAAAACACCGAGGGGTAGAAGCACAGACGAAATCATCACTGCCTATCAGCAACTCACAAAAGAATGGGCAGACGTGATCCAGTATCCATTGCCAGACGACTCCAACCTGGCTCGGGTGGCACAGTACTTCCAGGTGCACAAGAGGAACGATATCGGGCTGGCAAAACGAGAGTACCTTAATTTCCTGAAGGCGTACCTGCTGGATCCGCACTCTCCTCACACGGTCGCGCCGCAAAAGTTGGAACGGACATTCTCCGATGTCGTCGCCGAATTGGGATACCCGATGTTTCCAGAGGGAAGGAAAGACCCGTTACGCGAGTTAGCCAACTTGCCGCTGCCAATCTATATCACCACCAGCTACTTCAACTTCCTGGAGCGTGCCCTCATCCTGGCAGGCAAAGAAAAGGTGCGGACGCAGGTGTGCTCCTGGGGCGGCGGAAAAGCCAGAGGTTCTCACTTTCCCGACCCCAATTTCGAGCCGACTCCGGAAGAGCCGGTGGTCTACCACTTGTTTGGTCTGGAGAACTACCCCACCACGCTGGTGCTGAGCGAAGATGACTACATGAACTGGCAGATTTCCGTAGCAGAGGAGTTGTCCCAGCAAATTACGAACACCACCTCGCCCGGGATTCCATTGCGGTTACGGGAGGCGCTCGCCGAAAAAGAATCGCAGCTGATGATTTTGGGTTACAACCTGCAGGATTGGGAATTCCGTGTGTTATTTCGCTTCATCTGGAGATTCCGAAAAGATGAGGATTTACGGCGCAGCACGGTCATCCAGCTGAAACCGCGTCCGAAAAATACGGAGTACGAACAAAATGCGCTCGGGTACTTAAAACAATATTTCGATATCAAGCGCTCCAATGTCAAGTGGACGACGGCAGAGACCTATATCCGTAAGCTCTGTGAGGCGTACGAGAGATATATCGGGGTGATCGCATGAACACGAATCCGCCCAATCCTTATGTCGGTCCGCGCACATTCTTAAAGAACGAAGGGCACCTTTTTTTCGGTCGAGACCGGGAAGCGCGCGACCTGCTGGCTCTGGTCAACTCGGAGAAGTTGGTCTTGTTCTATGCCCAGTCCGGGGCAGGGAAAAGCTCCCTGATCAATACACGCCTGATCCCCAGCCTGGAAACGAAAAAATATGAAGTCCTACGCGTGGGTCGCGTGGGCGGCGAAGACTTTCCCGGCATCGAGATTGATAATATCTATGCATTTAACTTAATGCGCAGCCTGATCCAGCAGGACATTCACCCGGAAGTGCTGGCGCCGCTCCACTTAAAAGAGTTTCTGTCTGGGCTTCGATGCAGGCAGCTGGAGAATGAAAATGAATACTTTTGTGATCTTAACCTCTCTGCCAATGCAGAACGAGGGACAGCACGGCGCGTGCTGATCGTCGATCAGTTCGAGGAAATCTTTAGCACCCATCCGGAAGCGTGGAACAAACGTGAGGCTTTCTTTGAGCAGCTGGCAGCAGCCATGGAGAGTGACAGCCACCTCTGGGTGGTGCTCGTCATGCGCGAGGATTATATTGCCCTGGTGGATCCATACGCTCCTTTAATGCCAGGCGGATTGCGGACTCGCTACTACATGCAGCGACTAGGCCGAGAAGCTGCTATCGAAGCAGTAAGGAAACCAGTCGAGCGTTTACGTCCTTACGAAGAAGGTGTGGCGGAAAAACTTGTCGAGGATCTTTCCAGTATCAAAGTACAGCAACCCGACGGAACCCAGGAGACTCGTCCCGGTCAATACGTGGAAGCGGTGCAGCTGCAAGTGGTCTGCTATAGCCTCTGGCAAAACCTTCCAGAGAATGGAACTCACATTACAGAAAGGGATATTCTCGAAGTCGGTGATGTGGATGAAGCCTTGGGCAAATATTACTCTGACCGGGTTGCCGAGGTTGCTCAAAGGAAACATGTAAAGGAACGCCTGATTCGCGACTGGATCGAGGACGAGTTAATCGCGCCAGGGGGGATCCGCAGCATGGTCTTAAGAGAGACAAGCCGGAAAAGTGGTGGAATAAACGATGATGTGATTCAGGCGCTGCAGAGCGATTTAGTGCGCCCCGAAAATCGCGGCGGCACGATCTGGTATGAGTTGACTCACGACCGTCTCGTCAGCCCCATCCTTGAGAGTAATAAGAAATGGTTTGATGAAAATCTGAGCCCACTGCAGCGCCAGGCTACCTTATGGCATGACCAGGATAAGAATGATAGTTGGCTGCTGCGTTATGAAGCATTAGCAGAAGTCGAGCAATGGGCGGACCAAAACCCTGACGAATTAAGCGAACTAGAAGTCGAGTTCCTGGAGGCATGCCAGGAGCAGCAGCTACGGCTCAAGCAAAGACAGCAAGAACAGATGCTTTCTGCCCGGCGTATGCGAACTTTTTTGACGATCACGACAGTACTGGCTGTGATTGCTGGGGTTGCGGCAATCTTTGGTTTTGTGCAAAGCCAACGTGCAGAGGAAAGTGCCACGAAAGCTAAAGCGGCACAAGAGGAGGCTCAACTTGCTAGCACAGCCGCGGTAAGCCAAAAAAGGGTTGCCGAGGCCTCCAATTTAGCCGCGCAAGCCGCTAACGCGACCGCACAAGCTGCCAGCACACTGGCGGTCGATCAAGCTAATAGAGCACTCGCCGGTAACCTGGCAGCCCAGGCAAATTCCCTGCGGAGCACCGACCATGCGCTGGCATTACTCGTCAGTATGGAAGCCTACCAGCGCGATCCACATAGTCTTCTCACCCGCACAAATTTATTTCAATCCGTGCAATATGCGCCATTTACCCGTATGTTTGGGTTTGAAAGAGTCGCAGCCGTCGCGGTCAGTCCCGATGGCAGGATCATTGCCGCAGCCAGCGCCAGGGAAGTCACTTTAATCAATGCAGAGACCCAACAGGTGATCTCAAAAATCAGTGGTGAGTTAGGAGATATTCAAAGTGTTGCGTTTTCTCCTACCTCAGAAATCCTTGCAACAGGTGGCTGCGCCCCGGAAGATTGTTCCGCCAGCGAGGGGCAAATCACCCTGTGGGATATTACATCTCCTGAACAACCTAAGCCACTTGCAAATTTTCGAGCGCATCGTGCGCAGGTAAAAACACTTGCCTTTGATCCCCGGCGTCCGATCCTCGCTTCAGGAGGATATGACGAGAATATTATTTTATGGGATATTTCTAACCCCCAGGCGGTGACACGCCCCGGACCGTTTCTTCGCGGACATGCCAGTTTTGTAAAAAGCCTTGCCTATCACCCCAGTGGGAATATTCTTGCTTCGGCGAGTGACGACAAAACGATACTGCTTTGGGATGTTGCCAACCTCGGAAATCCTGTCATCATCGGCGTCCCCTATAAGGGACATATCGCTGCCATCAATAGCATTGCCTTTCGTCCGGACGGCAATCAACTTGCTTCCGCTTCGAATGATAATAATGTTCTCCTCTGGAATTTTCATCCGGTTAACCACTCTTTAACCCTCGACAAGACCCTGAAGGGACATACCGGGTTTGTCACCGCGCTGACCTATAACACGGATGGGAGCGTCCTGGCGTCGACCGGGTTCGATAGTTCTCTCATTTTATGGGATACAAATACCGGCGAACCGATCGGTCTGCCCCTGCACGCGCACACCAACCCAATCAACGCGATTGCCTTCGGCAGGATAACATCGTCCAATGGCTCCAGCCAAGAGTATTGGCTCTCAGGCAGCAGCGATCGCACGGTCATCCAGTGGAACTTGTCCACCTACCAGCCGGTGGCTTCGCGAACGGAGGCAACCTCCGGAAGCCCGGAGATTCAGGTTTCCAGTGGTCCATTCACGGCGGAGATCGATGGGCAACAAATCAGGTTAAATAACAGCATCCTAACCGGTCATACAGGTACGATCAATAGTTTGAGCTTCAGCCCGCAGAAAATTGACGGCAAGCTCCTTTTGGCTTCTGGCAGCGATGATCAAACCGTTATTTTGTGGGATGTATCCAGCGATCCTTCAAAAGCCGGCGTTTTTCTTAGACTAGAGGGGTTCGATAACCCTATTATCAACACCTATTTTGATTCAACGCGCTTAATTACTGTTGATAAGAGCGGGCAGACAATTGCCTGGGAGATTGACCCAAGCCAGTGGATCGAACTTGCATGTGATTCCATTAAGTCACATGTGGCAATGGACGGCGAAACCTGGCAAGCCTTCCTGAGCTATTTCGCAGGGCAGTCGCCTACGGAAACGTGCATACAGTAAGCCAAAGGCTAGAGAGTTTTGGCAATAGAGACAGGGTTCTAAATTAAGGAGGAGTCTCATGAAGACCATAAAAGGCGTTGCCTGTACGATCGTGGTTGGCTTGATGGTGATCACCCAACTGATACACCCCACGCGTGCTCATGCAGGCGGAGGATCTCCACTTCATCCCACAGAAACGATTGTGCCGACCAAGGCGCCTACCAAACCGCCGGTCACAGAAACTCCCGTACCAACCGAAATACCTGCTAAACCTACTACAGTCGCGCCTGAGGTGACAGAAGAGCCGATACAGGAACCCACTACAACGAAACCAGCCAACTCACTTGAGATTCTTCAGAATCTCCCTGTAAAGATTCGCGTGGTCGCTCTGAATGAAAACGGACAAGTACTGCCTCTCGCCGGGGAGGAGGCTGCCGCTGTAATCGCAGAAGGTGACCCGGTATGGTGTCCCGCCGGGCAGGCCCCAACGCCGGGGGCAAATGGATGCACCATATCCTATGCAACACTGGGAGATCTGGTCGCCGCTGAAGGTGTAAACATCAACGCCGATGGCACAATCTGGATCACGACCGGTACTATTGCCGATGCAAGTACTGTGACGATCGATGGCTTAACCTACACCAACTGGGCAGATAATGCGCTCACGCTGCAAGGCGGATGGGATGGGATCGCAGGAAGCACCACCATTTCATCGAATTCAGTGTTTTCCACGCCAATCACAATTACAAATTGGAGTAATGGCATCATCATTCAAAATGTAGACGCACCTTCGATTGCACTTTCTAATGTGACTATCTCAAACGGTAATAATGTCTCCGTAGGCAGTGATAGCAGCATTGATGCTGCCAATAGTAATAGCAATGTGACGCTGAGTAATATAAGTGTCACCGGTGCAACACGTACCGACATCTACGGTTATTACATACCTGGTATCTACGTTAACACCCTAGGCGACATTACGGCTAACGATATCACTGCGAATGGGAATGGAGGGCGGGGAGCATCCTTATATAGCTCTTCCGGTAACATTACCCTGATCGGAAACAATACGTTCAACGACAATGCCTATACTGGTTTAGTTGCAGTTTCTAATGGAGATGTCGCATTGAATCAGGTCACTGCGAATGGGAATGGAGGGGGGGGAGCATCCTTATCTAGCTCTTCCGGTAATATAACCCTGACCGGAACCAATGCGTTCAACGACAATGGCTATGATGGTTTAGATGCATATTCCTATGGAGACATCGCACTGAATCAGGTCACGGCGAGTGAGAACGGAGGGCTGGGAGCATACTTATATAGCTCTTCCGGTAATATAACCCTAACGGGAAACAATGAGTTCAACGACAATGCCTATAATGGTTTAGAAGCATATTCCTATGGAGATATCGCGCTGAATCAGGTCACGGCGAGTGAGAATGAATGGTGGGGAGCATACTTATATAGCTCTTCCGGCAACATTACCCTGGAGGGAAAGAATGAGTTCAACGACAATGCCTATGAAGGTTTATCAGCAAGTTCTTCTGGACATATCACCTTGAATAATGTTACTGCCACAGGGAACGCCTTTTTTAACTCCTGGAACCCTTCTGATGTCTCTTTATTTACTCCTGGCAATGCCACAATGAATTATTCTACAGTTGGAATCCTGGATGCCAGCGCTGTTTGTGGCAATCTAGCTTTAAATAAGACGAAGCCGGAGCGTACTTATGATCCTGTTGCCGGTGAACATATCTTTTATGATGAGTTTGGATATCCATTCACAATCTATTGCAATCCGAAAATATATGTCGATGGGCAACTCCTTGGGGAATTGCCCACCGTGTTATCGACCCTGTATGCCTTCGACCTCTCCTGCGATAGCCAGACGCTCTACCCGAGAGAATTGCCCAACGGCGATAAGGTCACCATCGTCTGCCCGGTCAGTGGCAGGGCGTTCATATCCAGATTAGATAACACAACGATTCCCCCCGGCTTGCCTACTGGTTATACCTACGCCTCCGCCTTCTCGGTAAATATTGTGAAGGCTGGCGAGTCCATCCCGGTCATCACGGAAGGCGGGCATATTGAGGTATCCTTCCAGGTGCCTTCTCAACAGGACAGCATCTATTCCATCCTTTACTGGGACGATCAAAATAACACCTGGATTCCGCTCAATGATTTCATCGGGCCGGAAAGCAATCCTCAAACATTCGCCCTTAATCCTGGGGTAACAGAAGACTTGAGAAAGATCGAGAGTGGTGTGAAGTTGGTAACCAAGAATGGCTTCCCACGCGTCGAAGTCTCCACAAACTTCCCCGGCATCTTTGTGCTGGCGCAGCATTAGGAGAGTAAGTCGGGTTGGCTGCGGAGCGTCCTGCAAGGGCAACCCGACATACAGGAAATCGTGTATGCAAAAAGTAAGTCGGGTTGCCAACCCGACATACGGCAGGTCGGACGGTCAGTCCGACCTGCTATTTTTCCCCGCGCCCATGACGGTGACGGGACGTGAGAAGGGTTGTTTATCGTCCAGAGGCGAAACCGCCCGATAGGCTGGCGAGGGAGCGTTCGAGAAGCTCCAGCGTGTGCAGACCGATCACGGACTCTGGCGTGTCCTCGACCACCGGCGGCTCTGTTGGCTCTGTTGGCTCTGTTGGCTCTGTTGGTGGCTCTGTTGGCTCTATTGTTGGCTCTATTGTTGGCTCTATTGGTGGCTCTGTTGGTGGCTCTGTTGGTTTCGGGGGGTTAGAAACTTGGGTGGTCGGTATCGGTTGAGTT
>DASSBC010000063.1:0-14771 GCA_035699125.1 Anaerolineales bacterium | reverse complement strand
GACACCGCCAGCCCAGTCTCTAGTTAGGCGCACATACAAAGAGATATGATGTCGTTGCTCTCTGGGTTACGATCTTTAGCACTTGATTCGTAGAATGAATTACAAATGGAGAAAAAATGAACCAGCAGTTTGCAAAGAAAGCATCCATTCCAAACCCAGCCCTCGAACCCTTTCGCGTGTTGATTGGAAATTGGAATACGACCGGGTCTCACGGTCTTGTGCCTGATACCACTCTCCATGGTCGAACCTCATTTGAATGGTTAGAGGGTGGAGCGTTTCTGCTGATGCGCTCGGAAATTGATGATGCTCGCTTTCCGCAAGGTATTGCTATTATCGGGAGTGACGATACGCAAGAAGAATATTTTATGCTCACCTTCGATGAGCGTGGCGTTTCAAGAAAACATGAAGTTTCTCTTCGTGACAACGTCTGGAAATGGTGGCGCAATGCACCAGGGTTCTTCCAGCGCTACGAAGGCACTATTGTGGATGGCGGCACTACTATAATCGGTAAGGGAGAGTTATCTAAAGATGGTGTAGCGTGGGAGAAAGATCTCGACTTAACATATACGCGGGCTGACTAAACCGCAAGAAGAAGGAAGGGATTCGTCGCTGGATTGTCCTGGTTTGCCTTATTCTTTGAATCTTGCGTTCGGTCATCGCCCAGCATAGCCTGCTCTTGACGCTGGGGAGTCTGCGCGTTTTTCAGGCGGTTTCTTTTGCCTCAGCTTTTTTCTCCTCGGGCGGCAGCTCCAGCAAAGACACAAAAAGACGTAATTGTTTTCGATTGTGTGTTGAATATTCGATTATTTAAGCACAACCATACGTGCAGCAACTGTCCTGGCCGTCGCTGCATTTCGGATGCAGTTTTCTGGCGACAGGTAACTCTTAGTGGATTGTGAGGCGATGTTCCCAGACTCAGTCACTAACACAGGCTGTTTGATTACAGATCGACAGGAGAAATAACATGCAATCAGATCCACCGATCCCATTTTCCGGGAACGCCAACGAGGCTTCGAAGGACACGCGTGGCTGGTTTCTCGGGTATTTCATGCCAGGGGAAGAGAACCCCCTTCGGACCGGGGAGCTGGAGTTGAAGTGGTACACGCACGCAAAGGGAGAGACCCGTGCAGAATGGGCGCCCGGGAACCCCGTTCGGACCCTCAACATCCTGATCCGCGGTCGCTTCGTCCTGCTCTTTCCAGACCGAGAAGTCGCTCTCGAGAAGGAGGGAGACTTTGTCCTCTTTGGTCCTGGCATGCCGCATTCGTATCGTTCTGAGGAAGAATCACTTGTCCTCACGGTTCGCTGGCCCTCCGTACCCTGAGAATATGCTTCGAGCCAGCTGCAATATGAAGAAGGTGAGATGGAATTGAAGCCATTCTCGCAAGAACATTTTTCACTTCTTGCCTCCTGGTTTCCCACCGAAGCAGACCTGATCCAATGGGGAGGTTCAAAGCTGCGCTTCCCCCTGGATGATGCTCAAATGAATGCCAATCTGGATATCTCACCCGCAATGACTCAGTCAACCCCCAGAAGCAGACCGTGCAACAGCGCGAAATAGCTCGCGGCGATCAGTCCGATGGCTGCCAAATACATGATCAATGTTTCGCGTGTGATAGAGTCATCGTAAGGCTGGTCGTGAAATAGGAGCGCTGTGATGCGTTCCACAACAACACTTGTGCCTGTTGCAATGACCAGCAGGACGAGGGCGGCGGGTGTTTGAATCCGCCCCAGGGCAACGATGGTCAGTGCAGCACCACTTGCTCCGACCAGCGCCCATTCCCAAGCCCACCCTGATCGATACGTCACGAGGCTGGAGAGCAGAGCAACAATCATGCCGACTGGGGCGCCCGTACCGCCGCCCAGGAGGAGAGCAAGCCCCAGCACCTCGATCCCAGACAGGCGCGTGACGTCCCCGCCCATCGCCAGGGCAATGCTCATCACGATGGATCCAATACTTATTCCGGCGACGAGACCAACGATGATGCGCTTGAGAAATGTGGGCAAGGTCGAGCACCTCTCTATAGCCCGTATTGTAGTCTGAGACCTTCCTGCATGATAGAACTAGGCGGAGCCTCACTCCGAACGGAACGTTTTTAAGAAGGAGAACCTGTCCCATATGATTACCTACACCGACTCTCTCGCGGAGATAACAAGTGAGCATCTGCGGGGGGGCTTTTTCGTCGGGTGGCACAATCCGCCTTCGCCCGAAACCCATTATCGTATTCTGGCGAACAGCGCCGCGATCGTGCTGGCTCACATTGACGATGGAACCGTGGTTGGCTTCATTACCGCCATTAGTGATGGCGTCTCCTGTGCCTACATCCCACACCTCGAAGTCTTACCCGCCTATCAGGGACAGGACATCGGGAGTGAATTGGTCCGCCGGATGCTGGCGAGGCTGCGGCACCTGTATATGATTGACCTGGTCTGTGACCCGCCCCTGCAGCCGTTTTATGAACGGTTCGGCATGTGGCCGGTGGTGGGCATGGTGGTGCGCAATTACGATCGGCAGGCGGGTGAATAACCCACCCTAGTGTCGTCGCGTTTCATGCGAAACAGGTCTGAGAAAACGATGCATGCTGTGCCGCCCCTCCTGGAAATGCCGCGCCTTTGGCTGCGCCCGATGCAGCCAGACGATGTGGATTCCCTCCTGGCGATCTTCACCGATCCCGAGGTGATGTCGTCATTCGGCGTGCCGCCCTTCGACCGGGCGCAAATGGCGCAGTGGGTGCAGCGTAACCTCGACCATCAGTCCAGGCACGGATATGGACTCTTCTCCGTTCTCCTCAAAACGGACGGCCTCCTGATCGGGGATTGCGGGCTGGAGTGGATGGATATCGAGGGGGTCCCTGCCGCCGAGCTCGGCTACGACGTTCGGCGTGACTACTGGAACCGGGGCTATGCCACCGAGGCAGCCGGCGCCGTTCGGGACTATGCCTTTCAGCATCTCCAGCTGCCGCGCCTGCTCAGTCTCATCCGGGCAGGCAATCTCGCCTCTCAGCGCGTGGCAGAGAAGATCGGCATGCGCAATACAGGCGAGAGCACGCGGCATGGTCAGCGCTACTGGCACTATGAGCTGGAGCGCGAGGGAAGCCTATGAGAGAACCGAACCAGACGAGTTACCCCTCCTCAACCCTGAGGAGATACATCCACCAGGCGCCGCAACGTCTTCTGCGCCAGCAGCCCCACCCCCAGCCCCACCAGCAATCCAACTGCGATCCCCGCGGCCAGCCGGACAAGCTCGTTACCGATCTGCTGCGTAGCGATCTCCGCAGCATTCCTCCCCAGGAGCCCCGCCAGCAGCATGACGATAAATCCGCCGCTGATCTCCACCACGGCATTGCGGATGAAAACCGCTCGTGTGAGCTCCCCTCTAGAATAAGCCTTCTTTTGTTTTTCGAACACAGCCAGGCTGGCAATCAGAAAACTTAAAAGCAGAAACGTGATCCCCAGTTTCAACCCCGCTGTGGGGAACGCCCATGCTAGGATCAATAAACTTACCAGTCCAGATAGCAAGACGATGGTGGAGTGTTTTGTAAGGAAGGATGTCATTTTAATTCCTTGAAAGTTAACTCGAAGGTAATACAGCAGGCAACTGCTGGCACAGCAATTTTCTGTAGTAACGCTTAATCACCAGAGAAACTTAACTGGTTCAAAAGCAATAGGCTCTCTGTCGGTTGCAGGATCGTTTGTGCTGCATCGGTAAATCGTAGTGTGCCCTTTGCGCCTTGAAAGGCACGCCTCACCACCAACTGAGAGTGACTTTTCCCACAGACCTGGCAGCCCTGAAAATAGACTTCCAGACTGGGCAATTCGGCGTTCTTCTCGATCAACGTTCCAAGCCTGTTAAAATCCTTTTGCTGGATAAGATCCAGCAGGACAGACTCATTCGCGGATGCTGTACCGCCCAAATGCTTTTCGCCGTCATGCCAGTTCCCGCACGCTTCGCAGAAGGATTTGCTTATGGCTTTGTTCCCTTTCTGGATTGTCAGCCCGAGGATGATCCCAAATTCCATGAGCCAGTACAGCCAGGTCAGGACCGGACCCAGGTTGAAGCTGCTGCTGCGGAACATACGCCCGATGGTCGCGCCCTCCTTCGCCTCATATAGGATGTATCCCAGGAAACCGGAGTGACCCGTCTCTTCCTCCAATGCAGAGTCCAGGAATGCTTTTGTCACCTGGAGGTTTTCTGGTTCGGTTGCCTCATCCAGCTCTGAAAAGATCTCCATGGATGCCTTGACCTGGAATCCTATATATCTGCTGTAGTGAAAGGTCCCATAGAGGATGACCGCTGAAAGCACCGACAAAAAGACGAGTTGCGATGCCTTTCGAATCTTCGCCCTCTGGATCATATCGACGAGCATTTTGCCGTTGTTGAGACCCAGTACTAAGGGGAAGAGAAACACGATGTAGATTAGATTTGAGAACACGCCGACCGCAAAGCCGACCATCAGTGCCCACACTACCATCAGTAGGGTCATGACAATAAAGATAGCAGCAGTTCTTTGCTTCCCTGGTAGCGTAACTAATGGGGACAGGTTTTGTTGTGTGTACGTGCGCGGTGTTTCGATGCGCGTCTTTTCGTTTGACGCCCGAAATCTTCTATAAACAGTGCGTACGAGAATGGCAGGCAATCCGATAAAAGCAAATCCGATCATGCCGCCGACAATGATTGCTAGAAGAGATTCGTTCATTTTGATCCACATGGCTCCTTGTTCGTTGTGATGAGTGGAAGGTAAACAGTTTTTACTTACATTATCAGAATATCAGTTTTACTGAATAGACCTCTTGCAAAATAACACTAATTGGTCAAACGCCAAGCTGCCTCATTTAGTCTAAAATCTATCCAATCAATCCAAATTACGAATATTCAAAATGGAATTCTAGATCACCAGAATGATAAACGGCACTCACTTGAGTCCAGCTTCTTCCTGATTGTTCACTCATCCTATCTCGAAGTGCATTGAGTACATAGTAATGCCGGTAATCAAGTAATATACTGCTTTGTACCGGCGCATCTGGTACTTCCAAATGACCTTTGAGTTCGCCGGAGATAAAAGATGTTGGGGACATGACTACAATGACATCAATTTCGTTTAGCGTTGACTGTTCACGCAACTGCTTCATCATCTGTTTATAAATCGCATGTAAAGACTCCTGTGAAAGACCGGCAATACCCAAGGGAACATATCCCTCGCCCGGACTCCTTTGCACCGTTTCTATAACTGGTTTGCCGTCAATGTGTTGAACTACATCAATTGCCAAGATCCTTTTTGCATCGTTTGGATGCGCGATTAATTGAAAGTCAATCTTCACTTTGTATCCTTTTGAATCTAGATCAGCCCATTTACTTTTCAGGCTTTTCCAGATTTTCAGATCCATTCCAGGGTTTTTCATTGTTTATCTCCATGTAGTTAATCTCCATGTAAATATCAAGATAGAATTCAAACTGCTGATTTGCCGTAATGCTTGCAATTATCTTAAGTTGGTGGTTACAAGTCCTCTACAAATATATCTATGCCTTTGTGCTCTTGTCAAAATTACACTTAACATGAATTTGCTTCGCCCTTAAGGTATAGCAAAGTAAGAACGTGATTAAATGCCACAAAATTTATATGCTCGAACCATCACTTAGATATATCCTGTTCATCCTTCAATTGATTAATATAATCTAAGCCTTTCTGAAAAACATGTTGTTTCCCAATAACTTTGAATTGTCCATTGTCATCTGTAACAACTACTGGAACAAACTCAGAACGACCAGCACGAGCATTTTCAGTTGTTAACTTACTAACATGATATTCCCAGAATTCTTTCCACCGAGAAAAATCACCTTGTAACAGAAAAAAAATATGCTCACGGAGATATTTTGCATATGCATCCAATATCAATTCTTGCTTTTCTTCAGCACTAGTAGACTGTGGGATATCGCGGACTAACTGTTTTCTAGATAAAATAGTAACAGCTTGTGATGCCTCAGAAATTGAAAGGATAGTTCTCTTTTCATCAGGGCTTAAGCTCATATACTCATAAATAACTTGTATTGGCAACATGTAGTTATTGCCATCCTTTGCACGGCCAATCGCTAGAGAGGGAATTTCACCTCTTGTACAGTTTATGTCAACAAGGGTAGTATCTGTTCCATATTGCAGCATACCTTCCCAGGGCTCTCCTCTTGGCGATTCCATTACTATCTTTAAGATAAACCCAAACTCATTTACTAAGAATTTAAAGTAATGCTGACTTGTTTTCACAAAAGTTTTTTGCATAGTTACACTCCTATGGAATTAAAAGTTCTGCTGGAACAAGCATATCATAACCATCTTTATAGATATGCACGTAATTGTTACCTGGATGCAAAATCATTTGTATCTCTGCATACGTGAATTTACTAGGATTTGATAATATTGTTTGTAAATCTGTGCTTAGAACGAAGATTTTTCGCTTATCCAAACCATATTGAATTGCTGCCCGATTAATTTGCCAAAAATCTCCAGTACCATTCTTAAAGCCGACTTGGTTATATAATGATTGTTCCATCTTAAGATGAATCGCTGTTCTGTTTTCAGCAACTTCAATATACCCACTTACTTTATTTGGATCAAAATAACCAAGAACAAATTCGCTGCTATGAGTATTGTGAACGCTTTCATTTAAAAGATGTTTGACGTCTGTTGTTGACAATTTCAAATCAGCTGGCAAGTTTACAGGACTATTCGGATCATCTATTTTTAGTAACCACCCCTCAAGAGACTGGCCAGGCCGGGGAGGATGGTCGAGAACATCAGTAGGATCAACCCCCAATTTTTCAGCACGCTTTACAAAATCAATAGCTTCACTACCGTATTGATTGAGCAATAAAATACCGTTATCATCATATCGTTGAATAACATCTAGTACTTCGTCACCGTACTGCTCCTTAAGGGACTTGATGAGCGGGCCTTTATCTATATGCTTGGGTGTTTCTTCAAGGATTTCTTCTATGAATGTACCTTTCGGAACGGATGAACTGACTTCTTCAGCAACTTCTTTTGTCACTTTCTCTGATACAGCTACTACCGCCTCCTCGCCAGCTTCTTTTATTACTTTCTCAGCGCTTTCCTCTAAAGTTTCTTTTGCGACCTTCTCTACCAGTTCCTCGCCAGCTTCTTTGACAAATTCTTCTATTAGCTCTTCACCAGACTCCTTTAAAATCTTTTCTGTACCTTCCTCCAAAAGTTCTTTTGTAACTTTTTCTACTGCTTCCTCGGCAACTTCCTTAACAACCTTTGTGACAGCGGTCTCAACGATCTCTTGGCCAGCTTTAAGCGTCCATTTGCCTGCTTTTCCTAGATCTCCTATAAGCGGAATCATGGCCATAACAGAAAGACTGGCATCTAGGTACCGTCCCTCGCCTAAGTAAATCAAGCCGTTAAGCCCATCTGCAACTTCGCCAAGTCCTGGAATGAAACCTACTGCATCCAATGCGCCGTGAACCCATTCTCCGTACTGGTCCCACCAGTTGGAAACCTTATTCACTAACGGCTGGTAAACATACTGATTAATATCTCTTACTACCGGCTCAAAGTATGGCTGATAGATCTTTTCGTCCACCCAAGTGGCAGCTTTCATAACTGACTGATTTACTTCTTCTACTATTGGCTTAATATAGGGCTGATAAAGCTCTTCATTAATTACTTCTACGGCGGGCTGGATATATGGCTCGTAGATTTCTTTGTCCATCCATTCAACAACTTTGGACACGTTTTGTATGGTTTTTTCTACAGCAGGCTTAATGTGGGGTTGATAAACTTTTTCGTTTAACCACTCAATGCTTTTCGCAACAGCTTCACTTGCTTTATCTGCTACAGGTTTGAGATAGGGCACAACGATTTTTTCATTAATCTGGGCAACCTCACTGGTTATAAATAGCTTACTTTTTTCTACCGCTGGCTGGATATATGGTTGGTAGATATTTTTATCTAACCACGTGACAGTATTTTCGGCTGTCTCTGCTATCTTCTCTATGGTTGGCTTTATGATTGGCTTATAAATATAGGTGTTGGCAGGCTGAACAATATTTTCATTGATAAATGTCTTGGTTTTCTCCCACCAACTCGGTTCGGACTCCGGAAGCTCTTGTTCTTTCTTGGCTGCTTCCTCTCGCGCTTTTTGTGCCATATAGATGTCATAGTCTGCCTTCCAGTCTTGCTGCGGTTTGGCACTGTAAAAATTTAGTGCTTCCTGTGCAAGCTCATCTTTGCGTTCTGCCCGTCTATCTTGACTCGAAAGCTTTGTTGCTGCTGGTTTGGTCACTGGAGGAGAGTTTTTGATGTTGGATAACACGCCTTCCTCATATTCCATACGGGCAATCTTTATATCTGTATGAATAGGGGAGCTATCCCTTGTTTCTTCCAGGCGCGCCTGTTCCCACGCTTCCTCCTGCGCGCGTTGTGCTTCCATCTTGGCGACTTTGCGTTCCTGCAGTTTCTCGCGGCGTTCTTCCTCCGCCTCTTCAAGCGCTTTCTGGCGAGCTTTTTCTTCGTCGCGCTTGCGTTTTTCTTCCTGGACGTAAGCAGTTGCCGCGGCAATTGCTGCCGTCGCCGCTGTCCCCCATAATACAGAATTATTCGTCGATACCGGCAGCGGAGAGTCTTGCGTTGTTATGACTTCAGTTGTGCTTTGCTCATTTGTTTCGGGTGCAAAGATGGCTTGCAGCAAATCTACACTCGTAGATTGAGTCGGTGTTGCCCGCAAAGAGGGAATGAATGTTTGTGTAGGGCTGGCTTGCGCCCTAGGCTCCATGGTGCCAAATGCAACGACGATAGCGCTTTCAGTCGCTCTGGGAGTTGGCGTTGGCAAAGTGTTTGTTGCTGTATAGCTGGGAGCTGCCGTACGCGCCGGGATAGGAGTCGCTGTGTTGATGGAAACTATGGATGTAGGTGCCAGTGTGGAAGCGGGTCCTGGAGGAAGGATATCCAGCAGAACCTGGATGGCAGCATTCTTCGTTGCCGTGTTGCCCAGAGCATCCGAAGCGAATACTTTTACATCGTAAGTCCCTGCCTCGGCTATCGTACCGTCGGCGAATCGACGATCCCATTTCAGTGCCAGGGGGAATTGTCCCGGGTCGAGTGAGATGACCCGCGTGGGCCAGCGTCCCTGTGGATCGCTGATTTCCACTCGCGCTTCAGAGAGCCCGCTGTGTTCATCCAAGATGTTGAGCATGACGCTGTCCCACTGCAGCCAGGAGTCGGGCAGGCTGATTGCTGGAGACTGGTTATCCACAGCAGCGCTGAGCGTTTGCTCTGCGGTAAGACCCGCCTGATCTAGCGCGCGGACGTGGACTTCACGAACGCCGTTTGGACTGCTACTTGTATTCCAGACATAGCTCCAGGCGTTTGTGCCTGTCACTGCCTGCCAGGTTTGTCCTCCATCGGTGGAGAGCTCCACACTGGCTAGCCCGCTGCCGTTGTCGCCTGCGCTGCCGTTGAGCGTGATAGTCCCGTTGATCCAGTTTGGAAGCGCAGTGTCGATCGTTATTGAAGGAGGGAGTGTATCGACTTTGAAAGTCTGATCCAGAGCATATGATAGCCCGGCTCGATCGCGCGCGATGAGTTGAAGAGCGTGTTGTCCATCGGAAAGAATCAGCGCGTCGGTATAAGACGACTCTGCACCCCCGTCGAGGAAGTAAGTGAAGGTATCTATATCGGAACCCGGCTGCGGGTCGGAGGCTGAGGCGGAGACGGTCACATCCGAGGTGTACCAGCCGTTCATCCCCGGGGTTCCACTCAAGCTGCCGGCGATCTGCGGAGTGCGTGTATCTACTTGATAAGTTCGATCTACCTGTGTGACCGAGCCCGCCTGGTCCTGCGCCCAGACGGAAATGTTGTGGATACCGTCACTCAGATTTAATGGGGTCGTGTATGCCGTCCAGGTACTACCGTCGAGGGTGTATTCGAGAAGATCCAGACCGGAAGTATCATCGCTGGCAAAAGCAGAAAGAGTCGGGCTGGTGACGTACCAGTTGTTCAGCCCAAACGTGCCAGAAGCATCCAAGCTTAAGCCTGGGGCAGTGGTATCTAGCCAGTAGGATTTAGAGGAAGAAACGCTCCGACCAGCTTTATCGATGGCGCGGAGATCCACGCTGTGCTTGCCCTCGGAGAGGTTAAGCGCGCCGGAAATGGGGAAAGCCGTCCAGCCACCGCCATCAAGGTTGTATTGCAAGACAGACAAACCGGAGCCAGGCGATGGATCAGAAGCAGATGCATTAAGAACAGCGGCGGTATACCACGTATTTGAGCCTACTGTTCCATTTACAGAAGCATTGAGTGCTGGATTCTGCGTATCTATCGATGTGTTTTGCGTGAGAACACGTGTGTGCCCTGCATTGTCACGAGCGGTGAGAACAACCGTGTGGGGACCATCTCCATTGACTGCGATCGTATTACAAAAGCCAAGCGTAGCACCGTCACGAGTACAGGTGAAGCTTGCCAGGCCCGACGTGGCATCGGAGGCAGAATTGTTAAGAGTGACTGAACTTAGATACCATCCATTTGAACCCGGTGTACCGCTTAAGCTAGCGGTGATCGTCGGAAGCTGGGAATCTACCTTCGCTGTCAATGTGCCCATACTGGAACTGTCACCAAAAGAGGAGAGTGCCCAATAGTTTAGATTGTTATTTCCTTGGATCAACGGCACATTACAGTTACCATTCGTGCATGCAAAGGATTGCCCGTTCAACGTCCCTTCAACGGCGAAGATGTTGTAGCCCGGGACAGGCTCGACGCCACTCAACGATACTTGAGGAGGGGTAATGCACCAGCCGTTTTGCAAGGTACAGCTTTGAAGAATCCCACTAATCGTAGCAGGCGGGTAGGTATTGGTTTCCGTGTGGGATACATCCTCCCTTTCCCAATATTGATAACCGTTGGTATGGAGCGTGTCATTGCATGGACGCTTATTGCTTGAATATGCCTGCCAGGGTTTACTTTCTGACGAGCAGGACCAGCTGTTTTCTTGCTTATATTTCCATTCATCCTTTTCGGTGACGAACTGGCATTCGTAAAGAACAACTTTGCAGGAGGTCGTTGTCTCTGTGACGGTACGGTTGGGACCAATGTATTGTGCCAAGACTGGTGTGACAATGGTCAAAGCCATTATGATGATTACAAAGGATAAAATCCATCTTCGATGTTTGCTGCGGCGGTACATGTATCAATCCCTTTTGGGCAATGATTTTTGAAAGTGGCGGGGATTTTATCGACAAATTTAAATTTTGGATTAACACCTTTGAAAAGAGTTGCAGTTTCGTGACGAACCTAATAGGACTGAAAGGTCTCTGGCTTCAGGCTGCAAGAGAATAGAGCGGGGAAAAGAAGAAATACTGCTGCCGCACCCAGCAAAAGGACATTGAGAAAATACAGATGGCATTTGTCACCCTCTCGGGGTGATGATGATCACGACTCCCTCCAAACAAAGCATAAGCCGGTAACTTTGTTTTCTCTAATCCGTCTTGCCTGTAGCAAAACCAGGTGGGTTTTGGACGAGATGAACCCCTCTATCGAAACTTGAAATCCTGGCTTCAAACAACCAAAAGGAGAAACCAAGATGCCTGCTCGTCGCTCAGGGAAAACCAACATGCTCGCTCATCGCATACCTCTCCAATTCATTTCGATGATCGTCATTTTCACATTGCTGTTAACCAGTATTTCACTGCCCTCTGTCTCTGCACAGGGAGGGGACGGGCTCAAGCGTGAGGTCAACCCGCAGACGGGTAAAGTCAGCTTTCTTGGACCGGAGAGTGGGCAATCCATTTCCGCGTCTCGGGCATTAGGGACGTTGATCCGCCCGCAGAATCCCGCCATGGCGCTTGCCAAGCGCTTCGGTCCAGAATTCGGGTTGAGGAACCCCGAACGTGAACTGACGGAGATAAAGACCAACCGTCCTGAGGATGGACGTCTGACCGTCCGCTACCAGCAGAACTATGAAGGGATTCCTGTGATGGGTGGTGAGCTCATCGTCAATACGAATGACAACGGGGATCTCTACTCGATGAATGGCGAGGTGGCAGCGAATCTCTCCCTCTCCTCACAGGTGGAGATCGATTCCGAGCAAGCCCGGCAGACGGCGCTCCAGGCTGTTGCCAAGTGGTATCAAAAAGCTCCGAGCGATTTCACCGCCTCTGAGCCTGAGCTATGGGTCTACGAGGAAAGCCTTCTGCGCCCCAGCATTCGCCAGGCGGAGCTGGTCTGGCGCATGGACGTGACGCCGTTGGACAGCGCGATGCCAGTGCGTGAATTGGTTTTGGTGAATGCCCAGCGAGGCAGTATCAGCCTGCACTTCAACCAGGTGGATACGGTGTGGGCTGTACCCGAGGACAGTCGGTTTAGCCATCAAGGCTCTGCGACGACTCACGCGCCTCTCCGCCGCAGCCCTGCCATCGGTTCAGGCAATGTGGCAGCCTCCTGGGCGTTTTCCCCTCTGGTCCGCACATATACGGCAGGTAATGGTTCCTCACTCCCCGGGACTCTCATCTGCACGCAGACCAACCCAGGTTGTACGAATGGTGATTCTCATGCCAAAGCGGCGCATCAATATGCCATTGGCACTTACAATCTCTACGCGCTTCAGCATGATCGCAACAGTATTAACAATGCTGGGATGACGATTATCTCCACCGTCCACTATCAGTCCAATTATGACAACGCCAACTGGAACGGCACGCAAATGATCTACGGGGACGCCTATGGCTTCCCGCTGGCAGACGATGTAGTAGCCCATGAGTTAACCCATGGGGTGACCCAATACGAATCGAACCTCTTCTATTATTACCAGTCCGGCGCGATCAACGAATCATTCTCCGATTTGTGGGGAGAATATTATGATCAGACCAATGGCTTAGGGAATGATAGCCCGGGAGCTTTATGGCAGATGGGTGAAGACGTCTCTGGTTTTGGTGCGCTGCGCAGCATGAGTAATCCGCCCGCATATGGCGACCCGGATAGGATGTCCAGCTCTAATTATTATCAGAGCGAGGATGATAATGGGGGGGTACATCACAATAGTGCGATCAACAATAAGGCTGTCTACCTGATGGTGGATGGTGGGACCTTCAATAGCAAAACCGTCACAGCATTAGGTTGGACGAAGACCGCTGCGATTTATTACCACGCCAATACGAACCTGCTGACCTCCGGTGCCGATTATTCCGACCTATATTATGCCCTGCAGACCGCTTGCTCGAGCCTGATCGGGCAAAAAGGGATCACATCAGCAAACTGTATCGAAGTCAAAGATGCCATCGATGCCGTGGAAATGAACGCCCAGCCTATCTCTAACTTCAATACCGATGCCCCTTTTTGCGCTGCAAACAGTAGTCCCAGCATGCTCTTTGTTGACTACCTCGAAAACGGAATAGGCAATTGGACGTTTGCTAACGGTCCCTACCAACGCTGGCAATTAGATTCATCCTCTGGTCCCTTTGCGCAATCAGGGCTGCACTCCTTATATGCCGATGATTATCCGGGTGTGGTCGCCGATGCAATTGCCCGGTTGAAACCCCTGGCGATTCCGGCAAACGCCTATCTGCACTTTGCGCATGCCTATGGCTTCGAATCGTCGGATGCCTACTACGATGGGGGCGTCCTGGAATACAGCGTCAACAGTGGCGCCAGCTGGTCGGATGCCGGTGCGTTGATCGACCACAATGGCTACGACGGTGTACTCTTTAGTGGCGCGGGCAACCCGCTTTCAGGGCGCTGGGCGTTTGCGGGGGACAGCCACGGCTATATCAGCACACGCCTCAACCTGGCTTCGCTGGCAGGTAAGACCGTAATCTTCCGCTGGCGCATGGGACTCGATGAAGCCGCCTATGACTGGGGCTGGTGGGTGGATAATGTGAGGCTCTATACCTGTATCCCCGCACCCAGCGCATTCAGCAAAACCGCTCCAGCCAACGGCGTCACAAATCAACCATCGAGCCTAACCCTGAGTTGGGGCGCGAGCGCAGGAGCCACATCCTACCAGGTCTGTTACGATACCACGAACGACAATGCCTGCGCCAGCTGGACCAGCACTGGGATAGCTACCAGTAAAATCTTGAATGGCTTGAGCCTCCAAACAACCTACTACTGGCACGTGAGGGCGGCCAATAGCGGGGGCACCACGTATGCGAACGGCAGTCCCACCGCATTCTGGTCGTTCCGGACGCTGGATCCACCTGGAGTCTTCGGTAAGACGTCGCCAACGAATGGGAGTGCGGGAGTGGGTTTGAGTACCACACTTTCCTGGGATAGCAGCACAAATGCCACCTCGTACCAGTACTGCTACGACCCGATCAATGACAACCAGTGCAATAGCATCTGGAATTCTGTCCCAACGACATCCGTGGACATTTCCAATCTGGGGACAAACACCACCTATTACTGGCAGGTGCGCGCACTCAATGCGGCAGGCACGACCGAGGCGGATGCCTCGAACTGGAGAAGCTTTACAACGACCTCCACCCTGCCTGCCGGCTTGACAAAGATCGAAGCCTGGATCGGAGACGTCCGTCACGGCGCATACACCTTAGCCCAGGGACAAAGCCTACGAGAAAGCTACACGGGCGGGAACAACGGACCGGTGCAGCTTGGGAGCACGAACAGTACGCCACTGATCGGAGCGGAGCGAGTGATCTACAAGGTGGGTGGGGTGCAGACGAGCTTCACGGAGCTGATGGGATTGCCGGAAGGACAGCTCGACACGGTCTACTGGCTGCCGTGGTACAACAACTATGGTCTGGATACGCA
>DASSBC010000062.1:0-75180 GCA_035699125.1 Anaerolineales bacterium | reverse complement strand
AGAGCGGATTAAAAAAACATTTACCGAAGGCCGAGCAACACGATAAGACATTTAAGGGAGAGTTGTGACCCCCATCCCGACCTTACCGCTCCGCTTCGCTACAGGTACGCTACGCAGTCCCCCAAATAAAAGAGCGGATTTACTCTTACAGAGTGCTTCGCGAGGGGAAGGAGAAAATAAAGGAATAGTCATGGCTGGCAAATATACTCCGCTTGAGAATTACTTGCGCGACCTTCCTGAAAGCCAACACGAAGTTACTCTTGGATTTGAGCAGATCGAACAAATATTGAATAGCAAGCTGCCATCCTCCGCAAATGAACAGTCGTGGTGGGAACATGAAACAGAAGGCAACCACCGCAACACGCGTGCATGGGCAAATGCTGGCTGGAAAGTGGAAAGCGTTGATTTCCACAGGAAATTAGCAAGGCTGGTTCGAATATGATTGCAAAGGTCAACGCGCTGCGGAGAAGAACCCCCAGCCTCTCGACCAACGAAGTGGGTCGAGCCACCTCCCCTTTAGGGGAGAATGAAAAATATTCCTGAAGAGACCTCCTCTGAAACTCAGCGATAGCAGTGATGAAAAGGTGGGGATATTCCCGATAGACGTTCACTTTGGATCGAGCTATAAATGCCAGAGCCGAGATGCGTGTCGAAAATTTAGTGCATTGCAAGAGGAGAACAAGCATGAAACGAATATTCCTTTCTTTAGTGCTTACATTGACATTTCTGCTGGGCACACAGGGAACTGCTCTGGCGGTTACCAACGGCCAACCTGATGGGAATCGTCACCCCTATGTGGGCGTTGCCATCCAGTTTATTCCTGACCAGCCCGGCGTTGTGAGCGTATGCTCAGGGTCGGCGCTTTCGAGCACAGTGTTCTTAACAGCTGCCCACTGCTTCGACCCCAGCCTTCCAGTCTATGTCTCGTATAAATCGGAGCCTCCATTCAGTTTAGCCAATGATTTCACTGAGGGTACCTTTCATCCGGATCCCGATTGGTGCCCTGCCTGCGGCTCTGGCTTGCCAGGATTTGACACGCACGACGTAGCCGTGATCACTTTGAATGAACCGGTCGACCCCGGTGGGTTTGCGGCTCTGCCTTCCGAAGGATTGGTCGACACGTTACCAATGCGTACGGCGGTGGACCTGGTTGGGTATGGTGTGCAGGGCTTTGTACGCGGCGGCGGTCAGCCCCAGCAGGTGTTCCTATTTACACGCTACTACGCACCGACCCTATTGGTTCAGAGCAACCACGTTCACAGCGGCGAATTTATCAAGCTGCAAGCGAATCCTTCCAAGGGAACAGGCGGCACCTGCTTCGGCGATTCAGGTGGGCCCGATTTACTAGGCGGCACCAACATCGTGCTGGCGGTGAACTCGTATGTGACCAACGGCAACTGTGCGGGTGTGACCTACTCCAATCGTGTTGACCTACCAGAGATCTTAGAATTCATCGAGAGCTTCCTTTAAGTAAAATGCAGCCCTTCTAACCGGGTTTCCCGGTCGTTCATTCCTCTCGGCTGAAGTAGATGGCTCGTCCCGCATACGGGACGAGCCATTTGCTTTGGTGCTGCATTGTTGCACCGCTTATTATGAGATATAAATGACCAGGAGTAGAGCAGAGGAAGCGGGTCAATTGCACGTCGAAAATTACACAAATAAATCGGGTGGAACAAAGCCGGGTGCGCCAACGTTTTCAATCACAATTCCAAAGGAGGCTAGAATGAAAACGAGACAAACGTTAATCGTGATTTTGATGCTGGTGATTGCAAGCGTGCTGGTTACTGCCTGTGCGCTGGCGGCGACCGAAGCGCCTGCCACAGAGGTGCCTTCTGAAGCCAGTGCCTGTCCAACTGCCACTTCAGACACCAAACTTCTGACGAACACGGAGAATGGCTATTGCCTGCTTTATCCAGCCGAGGCTGTTTCGAATATGCCTGGCTGGGTGGTGATCAACCCGATCTCGGCTCCCGGTGATCTACCGGGGGATGCCTGGTTATACGTCCAGGTGCAAGATGCAACCGGCAAGACGGCGGCGCAGTTCGTGGATGAGCAGGTTGCTGCTCTCGGCGAGGGCTTCAACATTTCCACCGCCGAAGTAGCAGTGGATGGTGAACAAGGGGTTATGGTGGATGGGCTCCCCGGGCAGGATTCCAACCGCCAGGTATTCGTGGTGCACAATGGGCGTTTGTACAACCTGGTCTTTTCCCCGTGGTTTCCCAATGCGGCAGAACCTACACCATTAGAGAATTTATATACCATGGTCATAGACACGTTCCACTTTTTGCCGTAGGAATGTCGCCTACAGGCTGGAGAAATCATGAGCCGAGTAAAAAACCCCCTGTTTGAATGGTCTCTTTCTCCTGATGTTTCTCCGCTTGTTCTTTGTATTGTAAGGCTAAAATCACAGTATAGAGCGGCGTAATCCGTGCTATCATGCAGGCGAAAGGAGACGTTAGCTGTGGATGATATCCGGTATGAGATCGTTATGCAGCTTGGGGTGATATCGCAGTCTCGCTCCGGCTGGACCAAGGAGCTCAACCTGGTCAGCTGGGATGGGCGCGACCCGAAATATGATATCCGTGATTGGTCGCCCGGTCATGAGAAATTGGGCAGAGGGGTTACCCTGTCGCGGGAAGAACTGCTGGCGCTGCGGGATTTGTTGAATCAATGGGAGTTGTAAGGACCCCCTTCCCGGCCTTCCCCATTCGAAGAACACGAATAGGGGTAGGAGTGTGATGAACGATATCGAAATCGTGGTCCGTGCTATTATCCAGGCAATGGAGTCTGAACGTCATCCGTAAATGAATCAGCAAAATTTGCCAGGGCTTTCCGCCACAGCGGCCCGGAACTTCGATTTCTTCTTCGACAGGCTGGATACGTGCCTGCGCAAGGGACGAGGCTTCTCTCTATTCCGTGCTGACCCCGATTGCGTGGCAGAATTTTCGGCGCAATGCGAGCGCCGGGGACTGGCGCCGTTTACGATCTACCTGTCTACGGTGCAAAACGGATTGGGGGAGATTCCGGCATCGTCGGGCTTTGTGATCCTGGTTCAGGATCTCCCCCACGCAGAGTTCATGGAGCGGGCGGCAGTGATCGCGGACCGGATCGTCTTCCCGCTCTGGTTCCGGCGCACCTCGATGTGTTTCTTCTCTTGGCTGGATGTTGAAAGCTACGAGACGCCGCCCATCCAGGGCGACGACTTGCACCGGGATGCGTCGCGTGCCATCCGGATGCTGCTGGCAGAGCAGATAGCCACGCTCCTAAAGCGCTCTAACTACCAGTTCCGCTCGCCCAGGCTGCTTGAGCCCGGCGAGCAAAGGACTCTGCTGCTCACACCGCTTGAAGAAACGATGCGTACGGCGCTGGAGACACATAACCTGCCCTACCAGCCGCAGGTGCGCCTGGGACGCCAGGTCGTCGATTTTCTTGTGAGCATGCAGGACAAGAAGGTGGTCGTCGAGTGCGAGAGCAAAGCCTACCACGAACCAGCCCGAGACCCTAAGGCGAGCTTCTCGCTGGCGGGCTACCCGGTCTGCAGGTTTTCGGGCTCGCAGATCGAAGCCGATGTGGAGGAATGTATCCGGACGATACAGAACGCGGTCCATGCCAGGACCCTGCCTAATCACCATCTGGATGGCGACCTGGACCCGAGCCAGCAGGAGGCCGTTGCGACGGTCACAGGACCGATCCGGGTGCTGGCTCCGGCGGGCTCCGGCAAGACCAAGACGCTCGTGAACCGCATCCTGCACCTGCTCAACCAGGGCATCGCTCCCGGACGCATCCTGGCGCTGGCGTTCAACAAGAAAGCCAGGGATGAAATGCAGGACCGGCTCGAACGGCGCGGCGTGCGAGGCGTGGAGGTCCGCACCTTTCATTCCTTTGGGTATGAGATCGTGCGGGACGGCGCAGGCTGGACGTTTGGGGGCTCCTCCCAGAAGAAGACCGCCCGTGCGCTGATGAAGGACGCCCTCCAGGAGCACACCCAACTGCCTGCTCTGCGCAACCAGGATCCGCTGGATGCCTTCCTGGCGGGTCTGCGCCGGGCAAAGATGGAGCTGCCGGCGCTCTCTACCGTCATGGTCGAGTACGGGGATAAGATCTATCCGCTCGAGCCAATCTTCCAGTCCTACGTGCAGAAGCAATTGAGTAATAACTTCGTGGACTTCGACGACATGATTTACATGGCCGTCCGCCTGCTGCTGGAGAAAAATACGCTGCGCCGGGACTTCCAGTCGCGCTTCGAGTTCGTGCTGGTGGACGAGTTCCAGGATTTGAATGAGGCGCAGTTGCTGCTGCTGCAGATCATCGGCCTGCCGGAGAACAATATCTTTGCGGTCGGCGACGACGACCAGATGATCTACGGCTTTCGGGGCGCAGATGTGAAGCATATTGTGGAGTTCGAGAAGAGGTTCCCGGTGGCATCCACGTATGTGCTGAACACGAATTACCGTTCGAGCCAGATGATCGTGCGGCATGCCGGCTGGCTGATCCGCCACAACCGGGATCGCGTCCCCAAGGAGATCCAGCCGCGGCGCGATGCTCAGGCGGGCAGGTTCGAGGTGGCGGGTCGCACCTCCCTGCTCGAACAGGCAAAATACGTCGCCACGTGGCTGGCGGCGCATAAGAAACAGAACAACCTCAACTGGAGGGATTACGCCGTCCTGTACCGCTACCACGCTTTCCAGTTCCCCGTCGCGGTGATGCTGGATGCGCTGGGCATCCCACACTCCCCTGCTGAGACGCAGCAGCTCTTCCGATCCGCGGTGGGTATGGATGTGCATTCTTATCTTCAGGTGATCCTGTTCCCACAGGAAGCCAAAGCTTCAGATCTCGAGCGCATCCTGAAACGTCCGAACAAACTGCTGACCAATCAACTGATCGCGCAGGCGACGGACTGGACTTCGTTCCTGGGTTTGCGCGAACTCCCCACGCTGCGGGATTGGGAGCGCCAAACACTCACCGACTTCACCAGCCGCATCGAGCAGCTCTCGCAGGCAGTGCATCCCGGAAAGATGACCGCGACAGACTTAATGCAGAGGCTGAAAACAGAGCTCGGTCTGACCGAGTTCTACGAGGAACAGGCCCGGCTCACCGACGACCTCGACCAGGCGAGCGACGAAGGACTTCTGGATGTGATCACAGCCCTGGCGGGCACCTTCAAGACCCCGCAGGAGTTCTTCCAGTTTATCTCCAAATCCATCGCGGATGCGTCCGCATCCCGTGAGGGAGAAACAAGTTTTGGGAACGGCACCGGCGAACGGGAAGCCGCGAATCCCAACGAGGTCTATCTCAGCACCATCCACCGCGCCAAAGGCAGGGAGTTCCGCAACGTGGTCTACTTCAACCTGAGCCAGACCGCTGCAGATCCGAACGCTGCGAATTCGCAGCGGGCATCCTTCGTCGAAGAAGAACGGCGGATCACGTACGTCGGCGCGACGCGGGCGAAGGACGATTTGCTGATCACCTTTGCCGCGAACAAGCCCTCTGCGTTTCTCTCGGAGATCGCCCTCCACCCGAACTACATAGAACTGGATCCGGATGATCTGAGGCGCGGGTTCACGTCCGCAAGCCTCCAGCTGGAACGGGCGAGGGTCCTGTTGCAGCAACTGGAAGAGCAAAGGCAGTATGAGATGGAGTTCTTCCGCGAATTGACGAAGGCACAGTCGAATCAGGGACCCGCCTGGCTCCGCAGGCTTCTACGTAAATTTCACCTCTGGCGCCTCGACCGGGCGATGGCGAGGATCGAGGAGATCGAAGGGCAGATCAAGACGCACAAGGAAGAGACGATCGCTCCCCTGGAGCGGGATATTCAGGCGCTGGAGGAAGAGGGGAGGATGAGGACGGCGCTCGTGGGATCGTGAGACCGAAGGCAACCATGTCAGCACACGCGCATGGGAACATGCCGACTGGAACTTGAGTGGGACACTCGCCGCGCGAAACCCTGCTATTCCCCTAAGTGAACTATTGACTGCCTGGCAAGAAGGGGTACACTATAGGCAGGTAGGAGAATCATCATCAGGTGGCCATGTATCGCTAAGCCTTGCTCGTAAGTTTCCAGGGGAATCGAACCCAGATCGTTGAGGCAGCCCATGCTTTGCGAGGGGACACTTGCGCCGCCACGCAGTGCAGGTGTAGCATTGGTCGGCTTTCTGATGCATCAGGAAGGTACGTTCGGAATGGAGGGATACAGCTAAGATAACAATGCTTGCTTCACAGGTTCTATACTTTTCCGTTGCGCGAGGCGCTTTGAGGAAAAGGCCGCCTACAGGGTGGTTGTTGTGTTGTTCATTACACCTAGGAGGAATATCATGTATTCAACGAAAATGAAAATTCGTCTCTTGTTTGTTCTGTCGGTTCTTAGTATTTCCGTTCTCGTCGCTGTGCCCGTTCTGGCTGCCAACGTGTCGATCAACTTTGAAAGTTATGCGCTCGGCACCGTGCACGGGCAGGATGGATGGAGCAGCGCCGGGGCTGCAGGCGCCGGCTGTGCCATGTACGACCATGCTATTGTTAATAACACCTATGGCTATGCCTCGTTTGGAACGAAAAGCCTGCGAATATCCAATGCTGTGACAAGCGGCTGTTTCGGAGATCATACCTTCTCGAAATCCCTGGCAGATGAGGCAGGCGAAACGACCGCAGAAAATGGCGGACTCTCCGGCGGGGTGCGGCAAAACTTCTTTAGCGCCCAATGGGACTTCGCTTCGACCGTCCCTGGCGCCGAGCAGCCGGGACTCTCCGTTGTCGCCAGTCCGGACCGCGGTGACGGCGCTCGCATGAGCTGGGTGCAGATGACAGATACGCCAAGCGGGCTGGAGGTCAATTTTAACGATTATCAGTCCGGCGCAATCGAAGCAGGCTGCCCTACCGGCGCCAACTTCATCCTGACGAATGTCGCCTCCGGGCTTAGCCGGACCGTTCCACACACCATCAAGATCTCGATGCAATTCATCGATGGACCGGCAAACGATGTGGTTCAGGTGTACGTGGATGGCGTGCTGAAGCACACAGGGACAAGCTGGGAGGATTACTTCCGTGAATGTGAGGGGAATCCCAGCCGAACCGTGGACTCGATCCTGTTCCGCACGGGAGGTACTCCGGCACCGGCGACTGCAGGGAACGGCTTCGTCATCGACAATCTCACGTTGACATCGAGCACTCTTGTGGGTCCGCCCACGAGCAAGGAGCAGTGCAAGAACGGCGGCTGGATGACCTTCAATTTCCCGCGCGCGTTCAAGAACCAGGGGGATTGCATCCAGTTTGTGAATACTGGAAAGTAGATTTCGTTTCATCGAGATCCGAGGCTCAGCATTTAGAGCGGGTCTCGGATCTCCGCGTCTATGAGGCTAGTCTGGCATTGCCTGTGCAACTCCCCACGCTCCGCGTCGTATTAATCATATGCCTGACGGTACAATGAACAGATATTTCAGAAATAAGGAGTACGACAATGGCAGATGTAATTGACTACAAAATCTTCGGCGATGACCTGCAGCTGGTGGAGGTCGAGTTGGACCAGGGCGAAGGTGTGCGCGCAGAGGTCGGAACGATGACGTACATGGAAGACGGCATCGAGATGCAGACAGGCATGGAGGGGGGTCTGTTCTCCGGGTTCAAGCGCGTGGTCACCGGGGAGAGCTTCTTCATCACCACATTCATGAACAAGGACCAGCGCAAACGGCACGTGGCGTTTGCCGCGCCGTACCCGGGGAAGATCGTGGCGTTCGACCTCGACCAGTTCAACGGGCAGGTGCTGTGCCAGAAGGATTCGTTCCTGTGTGCAGCTCGCGGCACCGAGATCGACGTCGCCTTTACCAAGCGCCTGGGCGCCGGGTTCTTCGGCGGCGAGGGTTTCATCCTGCAGCGCCTGAGCGGGAACGGCATGGTCTTTGTCCATGCGGGGGGTGCGGTGATCGAAAAGGACCTGGCGGCGGGAGAATCCCTGCGCGTGGATACGGGCTGCCTGGTAGCGTTTGCGACCACGGTCGATTACGATATCCAGTTTGTGGGCGGTTTCAAGAACGCCCTCTTCGGCGGCGAGGGGCTATTCCTGGCAAAGCTGCGGGGACCCGGCAAGGTCTATTTGCAGAGCCTGCCGTTTTCCCGTCTCGTGGACCGCATCAAACGCGGACTCACGTTTAGTCAATCGGGCGGCGAACAGCGCGGCGTGGCTGGCTTAGGCGGCGATATTCTTAAGAACATCCTCAGCGGAAGCTGAGCAACCGAATGTCTCTGTGGGGGATGGAGATTATCTCCCCGCAATGACAGAAAACAATCAGGCGGGCAGGACCTGTTCCGGTCTTGCCCGCCTGACTTAAGTGAACTCCTACGTCCTGGTTTTGATGGTGATCGTCTTAGGCTTTACTTCTTCGGCTTTCGGCAGCGTAATGGTCAGCACGCCGTTTTCGAATTCAGCGCCAGCCTGATCGGAGACGACGGGCACCGGAAGCGCGACCGAGCGTTCAAAGGATCCAAAGCGATGCTCACGAATATGCCAGGCGCGCTCTTTCTTTTCCTCTTCCTGTTGTGCTTCGCCTCGAATTGTCAGCACATCGCCGGTCACGTTGATCTGCACCTGGTCCGGGCGGAAGCCGGGGACGATAGCCTTCACGACCACATCATCACTGGTCTGATACATGTCGATCGGAAGCGAAGACCATGTGGACCCACCATTCCGGGACACGGAGGATGGGCGTGTGAACGCATCGTCGAAGAGACGATCCACTGCATCACGCAGGGTCATGAACTCAGAAACAGGCTCCCAACGAGTTAGGTTAGACATAGCAAACACCTCCTTCCAGAAATGTATGATTTGGTTTGACAGCCCTATATATAAATAGGTTTTGTTAAAAAAACGCAAGAGGGACATCAAAGATGTACTAAAATTTCGTACAAGGTTTGGTGCTAAAATGGATTCACATATGGCACACACTCCCTTCCCTGTTTGAGGTCTGGACATTTATGGAACAGGCTGGCGCTTCCAGGAAACTGCCGCACTACGCACAGGCACGGGCACCCCGCTATTTTCGCTGGCTGGTGGGCGCGCTTCTCAGCCTGTTCCTCCTGCTCCCGGCGGGCGTGTATGGGTGGCGATATTTATATAATCCCTGCGAAGTGGAGGCGGTGCAGGAAGCAGCCGATTCGCTCGTCATTCAATCGAAGATGTATGACCGGGTCTATGAATCTGCCGTGGACGGGGATCGAACGGCGCTCGATTATCCGGTAACCGTGATGCAGCAAACCTTTATGGATACACAAGCCGTGGTGGTGCCTGCCTGTATGCAAATGGTGAAAGGCGAATTGCTCAGTTACATGGAAACTGTAATTTACGCTTTCCGGGCGTTTCGCGCCGGGGAGGCAAACGAAACAGTCCGAAATCTTGTGCAGCGGTCCAACGGGCATTACTATAACTTCATCTCAGAATTGGAAGCGGTGCAGGAGTGCGCGCCGTTCTGCTTTCGGTAGGTATGCTGAGGGTCCTGCATGCTAAAGGCACCGACTCGCCCTTCCAACAAACTGCCGAACCCCGCGACCGGGAAGCCTCTAGCGTGCGGGTATTGCGAGACCGTCAGAGAGGTGTACGAGGGCTTGAACCGATCCAGCCTGGGCCAGTTCACGTTGCCCCGCATCGATGCTTTTTGTCAGGATTTGAATGCTGTCCTTTATGAGCTGGAGCGCCTGGAAGAGGCATCCTTCCGAGAACTGATCGAGGTGATCCTTCGTCTGCGCGAAGCGCGCAACGAGCTGCGGCTGGCGCGCTTTCTCTTCGACGTGGAAGAGATCTATCCGGTCTATCGCTTAATCCTGCGCAACCGAGCCGTCTTGCGAGGAAAGGATCTCCTTCACCATGTCGTACAGCTCTGGGTGTTGCAGTCTTCACCGGAAATACCCTCGAAGAGCGTTTCTAAGGAGCGACTATAATTCATAGTATGAGTGAACTGGCTGTCCTGCTTAAAGCTGCTCGGAACCTCGATCAAAATGCGCTCGCCACAATTTTTGATTTGTACTCCTCTTCTCTTTATAAGTTTATCTCCCGCCTTTTGCACGACCCCGTGCAGACCGATCAAATGGTCGCGGACGTGTTCGAAAAGCTTGTTGCCGATCTGAGCAACGGGAAAGGTCCGCGTACGAACCTGCGGTTGTATCTTTATCAGACTGCCCACCATTTGATTGTGGAACGCTTCCGGGAGATGCACCCACACTCTCATCTGGAAGTTGCCATCCGCAGCCTGGAGAAGGATAAGGCTGCGCCCCAGATTGATGAACGGGTAACGATGGAGGCACTGCTTGCAAGTATGAATACTGACCTGAGTGAAGACCAGCGCCTTGTCATCATCCTGCGCTTTCTGGAGGATTTTAGCCTGAAGGAGACAGCGGAGATCATTGGCAAGGATGTTAACAACGTCAAGGTCATTCAAAACCGGGGGATTGCCAAGCTGAAAAAGGCGATGGGGATGCAAGTGGAAGATGAGTGATGTCTTTGAGTATGACGTCGCGATATCGTTCGCACCAATGGATCAGGTTGTTGCCGAAGAACTAAAAGACTTGCTGAATCACAAGAACATAAAAGTATTTCTTGACGCGTATACGTCTCGTGAACTGTGGGGAGAGATCGTGGACCATCTTGTAAACCTGTATGCCAGGAAAGCGCAATATTGTGTATTGTTGATCTCCAAGAATTATCCACTTAAAACCTGGACAGAAACCGAGCGAACATCTGCGCGCGAGTCCGCGTTGCGGGATGCGGAAAAATATATCCTGCCCCTCCGCCTGGACGATACGAACGTTCCTGGCGTAGAAGAGGTAAAAGGCTACCGGGATCTGCGCGAGCATTCCCTGGAGACTATTGTGAACTGGCTGGAAGAAGAATTGAGGGAGACAGAAACCCGATCCCGTCCGCCCCTGCAGTCACACGATCTGCGATCGGGGAACGTGCCGTCCACGCAGCCTGCGCCGGATGACTCCTAGAAGGCGATCACGCAACAGAAACGAACACCGCCTTTGTAAAGGCGGTGTTCGTTTCATTCCAAAGTGCATGCTGGGAGGCTGTTACCAGCCCTTGGTTTTCCTAGTGATGGTTAGCCTAAGCTCTGGATGCAGGCAATGGCATTGTTCGCGTCGGTCATCAGTAGTTGTGCATCTGCCTGGCTGATTTTTGGTTTTGGTGCGGTGGCTAACTTTTCTACCGAGGTCTGGAAATCGACTAGTTTGGTCATGGCTTCCTCGTTTTTACCTTCGGCCAGCTTGGTGGACGCGCCCACAAGCTTCGACTGAAGGCTCGCGCGAGCCTGGTCTGGATTGTTACCGCCAATGGCGATGCCAGCCAGGTCGTTGGAGGTCTGGTCGATCAGAGCCTGACATTCGTCGATGGTCTGTGCCTGGGCAATGGAGGGGAAGGAACCAAAAGCCAGGATCGCAATGAGAGTAAGCAGGATCAGTTTTTTCAAGGGTTCTCCTTTCTCGAACACAAACTCCCCATAGGCAATTTGCATTCGTTTATGCACGTTCGCCAGGATTATACGGTTTCTAAAGCCGCGCGGATTTACAATGAGTAAACCCACACTCGTTTCTAATGTTTGCTACGTACAACCTTTGAGAAAACTTAATCCCCCCTTAGTGCATTCCATTACTTCCCGTTTAACTGCCCGTACGCGCCTACCCAGGGTTTACCCAGCCTGTGATTCTTGGACACTTCGATCTTGCTGAACTTCTGTGCGATCTGGGGCATGAGCATGGCAATCGCTGCCCAGTCATCGGCAAGGAGAGCCGTTTTCATCTTCTCGGCAAGCTGACCAGTCCACAACCAATCCATGCGGAAGCGGTCCGCTTTGACCCAGTAGCCGCGCTTCTCCCAGGCGGCCACAGAAATATCGATCCCATCCGAGATATTCTTCAAAGCCAGGGCAATGAAAGCCGCCAGATCTTTAGTTTCCTTTGTGATATCGGTTTGGCTTGCCAGCTCCCGCACCGCCAACACGATCGCTTTTGAAAGTTGCGTACGCTCTTTTCCTGCAGATTCGGGATTAATAATGGGGGACACGGAAAGGTACTCTCCAGGTGAGATAGATGTGACCAACAGGCGGCGATTATACCGCACTTACTTTTTCTCTACAGAATGCCACGTGTAACTTATTTCTGGTAAGATTGTCCTGTCTAATAATGCATCATTGCAGATCTATTCATGGCAGGAAGGAAGGCTTCATTATGTTATTTGCACAAAACGAAATAGGTCAGGGGCTGGTTGAGTACGCGATTATTCTTTCACTTGTTGCAGTTGTTGTCATCGCAGTGGTGCGGTTGATGGGATCCAGGATTGGGGAAGCCTATAGCACAATCAGTAATTCCCTGCCCTAATCTCGACCCATTGCCTTAAGAAATTTTGAAGGAGACCCAGCAAATTGCTAGGTCTCTTTGTTTTTACCGCTTCTCTGTTTAGATAGTCCCTTTCCCGTAAGCAGCCAGGATCTCCTCATATTCATCAGTCACATTACGAAGCGCATCGGCGATGTTGAGATGCTTACTTTTGATGTCGATGTTATCTGTAGCGCTTGCCCATTGCACATGGCGGCGCTGTAACATTTCCAGGAATTCCAGTTGTCTCTGCAGGCTGTCAAGTTTTGCTTCCTGAGGATCTGGCATCGTATACCCATCTTTCTTGACCGCGCAAAGGCATTGGTATGGCTTTGCCGTTCGAGAACTTTGTGAAGGATGTAAAGCCCTCCTATTTTCCCTATACAGCGATCCCCCGTCAATTAGGTAAAACCCTATCTGGCAGGAGAATCGGGGCACAGAAGTGGCGCGAGTGCCCAACAATCCCCGTACATGGAGCGAATTTCTACTGACAAAATGTTATACTTCAAGCACTTGACCAAGCGGTTTCAAGTGCTTTATAGTTGCGTGCTGTACGATACCGGGGACGTGTCGGAACTGGCAGACGAGCATGACTTAGGATCATGTGCCGCAAGGCGTGAGGGTTCGATTCCCTCCGTCCCCACTATACCTCACCCCAGCCCTCTCCCAAGGAGAGGAGAATTTCATGGAGAATGACCTTGAAAATCGATAAAACATATGAAGAGAACCACGAAGCCAGATTGGTGGTGGAAGTGGAACCCGAAAAGATGGACACATACAAGCGCCGTGCCGCGCGCCAGATTTCTCAGCGTGGCAAGATCGCCGGATTCCGTCCTGGCAAGGCGCCCTATGACATGGTGGTGCGCACGTATGGCGAACAGCCGGTCATTGAGCAGGCAATGGACCTGTTTGTAGACGCCGAATATTCGAACATTCTCAAGGAAGCCGGCGTCGAACCGGGCGCGGCTGGGTCGCTTGAGTCGATCGATTCGCTCGAGCCGCCGCGGCTGACCTTCAAAGTACCACTGGCTCCCGAAGTGGACCTGGGGGATTACCGCTCGATCCGTATGCCCTATGAGTGGACGGCTCCAGACGAACAAGCGATCGACGCGGCGGTGGAAGACCTCCGCCAGATGTACGCCACCACAGAGAACGTGGAGCGGGAGGCGCAGGAGGGCGATTACGTCCTGGTGGATGTGAAATCCGAAACCACCGAACTGAACCGCACAGGCTTTGCCGCCATGATCCGCAACGAGGATCGAGACAATGAATGGCCCTTCAGCGGGTTTGCCAGGCAGCTGATCGGGTTGAAGCCCGGGGATACCAAGACCATAACGCACACCTTCCCCGAAGATTGGGACGTGGAAGACCTGCGTGGCAAAGATGTGGAAATGGAAGTGACCGTCAAGACTGTACGTGCGGTCTCTCTGCCCGAACTGGACGACGAATTCGCCAAGACTACCGGCACCGGCGAGACGCTCGAGGAACTACGTGAGACGGTCAAAAAGGATGTGGAAGCGCGCTCGAAAGCGGATTACGATGACAAATATTTTGTTGATCTCATCGAGAAGATCAAAGAAGGTGCATCACTGAAATACCACCAGCATGCCCTGGAGCATGAAGAGGAGCACGTGCTGGAGGATCTCAGCCAGCGGCTTGCCCAGCAGGGCATGGATCTGGATACCTACTTCAAGGTACGCAACACCACGCGGGAGCAGTTCATCGAAGAGGAAGTGAAGCCTGTCGCAAAGAAACGCTTCGAACGCTCGCTGATCCTGGATGAAATTGTCCGCCGCGAGAAGATCGAGGTGGACAACACCGCCCTGGATGAGGAATTCAACCAGACTCTCTCCGCGCTGACGATGCAGGGCGTGGACCTGAGCAAGATCCGCGGCGGACGCCGCGGGCAACAGCGCGTGGCGCAAGCCGTCGCCATGGAGTCCGCCAATCGCATTCTCACCCGCAGCGCCCTGGACACGTTAAAGTCCATTGCCACGGGTGAATACATCCCGCCGGAGGAGCGCCAGCAGGCTGAAGAACGGGTTACTGAGTCATTGGAAAGTGAGTCGATGGACGCAGAAACGGAAGAGGCGGCTTCCCCGAGAGAAAAACAGGAAGAGAATACCCCGCCAGAGACACAGGCGCTGATCGAGCCGACGAATGAAGATGTAGAAGAAGATGCAAACGAGGCTACGGAACCCGTTGTCGGTGACACCTCCGTTAGTCCGGATCCAAAATCGGAATAGGTTGCACAAATCCTTGCGAAGGTTTTCGCCGGCGAAAACCTTCGCAAGGTTGATTAAAATCCTGATAAAGTTTTAACGTAATTCCAATACGAAAACAGTATGATTGGCGAATACAAGGAGATAACATGATCCCTGATTTCAAAAGCGTAATTCCTATGGTAATTGAGTCTTCGGGTCGCGGTGAGCGCGCCTATGATATTTATTCGCTGCTTCTCAAGGAGCGCATTATCTTTCTGGGCACGCCGATTGACGACCAGGTGGCAAACCTGATGGTGGCACAGCTGCTGTTCCTGAATCACGAGGACCCGGAGAAGGAAATCCAGATGTATATCAATTCGCCCGGCGGCGTGATCTATGCCGGTCTGGCGATCTATGACACGATGCAGATGATCTCGAACCCGATCAGTACTGTCGCTGTCGGTGTAACGGCTTCCTTCGGCACCGTCCTTTTGACCGCCGGAACGAAGGGTCGCCGCTACGCCCTGCCGAACGCCACCATCCACATGCACCAGCCGCTTGGCGGCGCACAGGGTCAGGCAACCGACATCGAGATCCAGGCAAAGCAGATCCTGCGTCTGAAGTCCTTGCTGCTGGGCATCATGGCCAAGCACACGGGTCAGCCCCTCGAAGTGATCGAGCGCGACAGTGACCGCGATTACTACCTCGAGGCGAAGAATGCCGTTGAATATGGCCTGGTGGATCAAGTGCTCGAAGCCCCGGAGAAAGTAAAGTAGTCATAGAGTCAGCCCGTTAGACGTCCGCCCATGTTGGGCGGACGTTTTGTTTGTATTGTTTCGGGTTCCGTGCTTTGTCATCGAAGCACAGGTATAATCCTTTTATCCATGCCTTCAATGAGTTTATCGGCAATGCGAACTTTGAAGAGCGAGTAGACCCACAGGCAAGCTGGATCGATGCTCCGGTGTTGGAATATTTAGTCAAGAAATTCAAGAGATAAATCAAACACAAAGGTCGTGAAGGCCTTAGACTTAAAGGTTTTTCTTCGTGCCCTTTGTGCCTCATGGTAAAAAATGCTCCCCTCCCACATCAAATCCCTCATCATCGACATGGATGGCGTGATCTGGCGTGCCGATGCGCCGATCGGTGATCTCGCTGTCATTTTCAGCCGCATCGAAGCGCTTGGGTTGAAATTCGTCTTCGCCACCAACAACAGCACAAAGACCTCTGAGCAGTATGTTGCACAACTCCATAAGTTCGGCGTGGATGTGGAGCCGTGGCAGGTGGTCACATCCTCACAGGCTGCGGCGCACGCTATGGCGCAAACGTTTCCGTCCGGCACAAAGGTCTTTATGATCGGCGAAGATGGGTTGCGCATCCCATTGGAAGAGAGAGGCTTCGAGATTTTGTCGACAGAAGAGGCGCCGCAGGCGGAAGTTGTTGTGATGGGATTGGATCGCGGTATTACCTTTCAGAAAGCGGTCGAGGCAGCCTTGCTGGTGCGCAGCGGAGTACCATTCTATGCGACAAACCCTGACAGGACGTTTCCGACCCCGCGCGGGCTTATCCCCGGCGCGGGTGCCTGGTATGCGATCGTGACGACTGCTACGGACGTCGAACCGATCGTTGCAGGCAAGCCATTCCCGTTCCTGATGGACCTTTCCCTGGAGAAGCTTGATACGAAGATCGGTGAAGCGCTGGTGATTGGGGATCGGCTGGATACAGATATTGCCGCAGGGCAAGCCGTTGGCTGTCCAACGGCGTTAGTGCTGAGCGGTGTCGCTACAAGGGAGCAAGCCGAACGTTGGACTCCAAAGATTGACATCCTCGCTGAGGATTTGACGACGTTGATTGGTTCGTTGTAATGTTAATTTACGATTTCGACTTAAACAAGATTACCCATCTCCTGAAAGACTGGAATGAACCCGCCTATCGCGCCAAGCAGATCTGGCAGGGTTTATATCAGCATCTCTACGACTCACCGGAACAATTCACCAACCTGCCCAAATCTTTGCGCGGAAAGCTAGCGCCCCTTTTGGTATCCGGTATCCAGCCAAAACTGTACTTAGACTCCTCCGATGGGCAGACGCGTAAGACGTTGTTTACGTTGCACGATGGACAGGTGATCGAAGCGGTGTTGATGAAGTATGATCCTGATACCTTCACCGGCAGGGAACGCCGGACGCTTTGCATCTCTACGCAGGCAGGCTGTGCGATGGGCTGTGTCTTTTGTGCCACAGGGCAGATGGGCTTCAAGCGCCACCTCTCCAGTGGAGAGATTATCGCCCAGGTGATGTACTATGCCCGCATGTTGAAAGAGCAGAATGAAGTTGTGACAAACATCGTCCTCATGGGCATGGGCGAGCCATTCCACAACTACAACAACACGATGGAAGCGATAGACCGACTGAACGACCCGGATGGCTACAAATTTGGGGCGCGTCGCTTCACCATCTCGACGGTGGGTTTGGTGCCGATGATCCGGCGCTTCGCGGATGAGAAGCGCCAGGTCAACCTCGCCATCTCTCTTCATGCGGCGGACGACGAATCGCGCCTCAGCATGTTGCCCATCAACAAGAAATACAAGATCGAAGATGTGATCGAGGCATGTCGCTACTACATCACACAGACTGGACGGCGCGTGACCTTTGAATGGGCGTTGATCCACGGTGTCAATGACACGCCGGAAGTCGCCGAAAAGCTTGCATCCAGATTGAAGGGCTTGTTGTGCCACGTCAATGCTATTCCTCTCAACCCCACTATTGGATACGAAGGTCGCGCTACAGATCGTCAGCGGGCGGCGCTGTTTAAGGAGACATTGGAGCAGGCTGGGATTCCATGTACGATACGAACGAAGCGGGGCATCGACATCCAGGCGGGCTGCGGGCAATTAGCTGGGGCTGTTTCTTCTTAAAGATTAAAGAGAGTAAGAAAACTTAGAGTAATTAATTGGCTATGCGCAAAATACTCAAACGTATAAAACTGTGAAGATTCTCAACCTGTCCCGCGTTAATCCTGTAGAACGCATGACCGAAGCCCACGCAAAGCGACAGTGTCTGATCGCAGAGTGCATCGCTGGGAACGAAGTTGCGATCGAAGCTCTCATCCGCGAGTATGAAGCGGGCGTTTTCCGGCTGGCTTTTTCCATCCTGGAAGATCAGGCAGAAGCGCATGAAGTCACACAGGAAACATTTCTGTCCGCATTACGGGCGTTGCCTTCCTATCGCGAACAGAAGTCGTTTCAAGCCTGGTTATACACGATTGCTGTAAACCGAAGTCGCAGCCACCTTCGCAAACGGAAAGTCCTGGAACGTCTGCGATCGTCGCTTACCGCGATCTTTCGAGTAGAGAAGGAAAAACAAGTCTCGCCGGAAGAAGCAGCCATCCAAAACGAAAAAGAAGCCGACCTCTGGCGCTCTATCCACGAGCTGGATGAACGTCATCGGATTGTCCTTGTGCTGCGCTATTTCCACGAGCTTTCGATTGCCGAGATTTCCGAAGTCCTGTCGGTAAACGAGGGCACCATCCACTCCCGGTTGCACAACGCGCGGGCGAAGTTGCGAGATCGCTTGAAACATTTGCATGGAGAATAAGAAGTCATGTCGATTACGCACGAACAGGCTCAGAGGCTGATTCAATTGAATATGGATCAAACGCTGAGTATGGAAGAATCAACAAAGCTTTCTGCCCATCTTCGCACCTGCAGGGAGTGCACAGTCTATGCCGGGGAGGTCAAAGAGGTAGCCAATATGCTCTCTCGCATGATGAAGCGGCAGTGGAATGCTCAACCCGTCCCCCTCTCGATCCGTACACTCGTGGAAAAAAGAAAGAAGCTGTCGTCAAGCACATTACTGACTATGCGCACAGCAGCGGTCAGTCTCGTCGTGATGGCTCTCTTCTTTAGCGCCTGGCAGTTTGTGTTATCAAACCAAATGCCGTCAAGCCGACCGTCCGCCGCGCTTCCCCCTGTGCCAACCCCTTCCAGCTCAACCGTCCAAACTGTCAGTGCTCAGCTTACACGGGAAGGCTGTGCCATTCTGACGTACACAGTGCAAAGAGAAGACACGCTTTCCAGCATCGCCGAGCAGTTTTCGGTCTCAGAACATACTCTCGCGGAGTTCAACCAGCTGGAAGCACAGGCGATCCATGCAGCGATGGAATTGCAAATCCCCGTGTGTCATTTCACACCCACTGGAACATTTCATGTAGCAACTTTCACCACGACCCTTACCCCTGCGTTGAATTTTAAAACGTCCACACCCGGCGGATAGATATTAATAGATTATTACGCTCTGGCGAGCACGCTTGTCAGAACATTCGGATTGCAGTATAAGTCCACAATCTCAATGGAAATAAGGTCTTATGGATAATACCAATAAACTTACCTGGAACAAATTTAGCTGGCTGGAACGCCCGATCCACCCCGCTCTGTCAGCGATCACCATCGAAGTGGCGTTGTTCGCAGGGGTCATCCTGCTTGCGATCATCACACGGTTTTATGACCTTGATTCACGCGTGATGAGTCACGATGAAAGCCTGCATACCTACTTCTCCTGGCTCCTGTATCGCGGACAGGGATACCAACACACGCCGATGATGCACGGTCCCTGGCAGTTCCATTGGATCGCCCTGAGCTACTTTCTCTTCGGGGTGAGTGACTTTACGGCTCGCATCCCGGCGGTTTTATTCAGCATTGCCACAGTCGGGCTGATCTGGTACTGGCGGCGTTACCTCGGAAGGACCGGCGCCTTGATCACTGCCCTGTTAATGGTTGTTTCGCCCTACATGTTGTACTATGGAAGATACGTGCGAAACGAGTCGTATGCCGGGCTAGCAGGGGTTTTGCTGTTGTATGCCATCCTGCGGTATCTCGAAACGGGCAGGGCCCGTTATATAATGCTCGTCACGGCAGCCACGGTTCTGCATTTTACTGCCAAGGAAACTGCTTTTATCTATACAGCGCAGGCGCTGGTCTTTTTAGGTGTTTACTTTGTGCTCCAGGTCACCCGAATGCCATGGCAGGACAACCGTCGGCTCTACCAGACGTTTGTCCTGGCGCTCGTGGCAGCAGCCCTTTTGCTTGCAATCGGCGGCACAGCTGCCTATTTCAGCCGTTCTCATGAAACCCTGACGGGAACGGAAACTGCAGCACCGGTAAATCCGGACGACGGTTCTTCGACCTTTGCCCCTTCGGATCAGACGTCCATCGTTCCAAAGCTTGTGTTGGCGGCAGGCGTTCTGCTGCTTCTGGCAGCCGGACTGATTTATTTTGTGCAGGCGTACGTTTGGAACAGGCTGCCGAAGAATCGCGCGCTGGATCTGATTATCCTGATCGTCACGTTTGTGCTCCCCATGGCAACTGCTTTTCCGCTTGATTGGCTGAAGGATCGGCTCAATGTCACGGTGCCAACCGACGCAGCTTCTGTCAGCACGCTCGACTCACGTGCCCTGATGATCATTGGAACCTTCGTCGTTGTGTTTTTTATCCTTTCGATTATCGTCGGGATACTCTGGAATCGAGACTGGTGGAAATATGCAGCAGGCTTCTGGGGTATATTCATTATCTTTTACACGACGTTTTTCACCAACGCATCCGGCTTTTTTACAGGAGTCATAGGATCGCTTGGTTACTGGCTCGTACAACAGGGTGTGGAACGCGGCAGCCAGCCTGAATATTACTATGTGCTGGTTCAAATTCCGATGTATGAATTTCTGCCTGCGATTGGAACCCTTGTGGCAATTGGCTTGGGTTTGAAGAAACTGCTTGGCGAGCGCCCCACAAAGGCTGTGACTGATTCTTCGACGGAAACACTGACAGCTGAGTCAACGACTGAGGAGGCAATCCGCGAAGTCGGAGTGCGGGATGATGAGAAATCGGAAGAGTCGAACTTTGGAACGTTTTTTGGACTGACTCTCTGGTGGGTATTCAGCAGTATCATTGCCTTTACCGTCGCAGGCGAGCGGATGCCGTGGCTCACGTACCACATGGCTTGGCCGATGATCCTGCTTTCGGGCTGGGCGATCGGGCAGATCATCGACTCGTTGACGCCGCGCCTGGCACTCGAGAAGCCTCAGCGCCTGGGGCTTGCCCTGCTGGTGTTGATCGTCTTCGTGCTGGCTGCCTTCAACACGGTGCGATCCCTGTATGGTGGGTCACCGCCATTTCAGGGAACAGAGCTGGCTCAACTCCAGGCGACCGCCGCATTCATCTTCCCCTTCCTCACCATGATCCTGACGGGTGCATTCCTCGGCAGCCTGATGCGGGATGATTTGCCCAGTCTTGGCATTGTGGCACTAATGGTGCTGACGCTGATCACTCTGGGAGCGAGTATCATCAATGGTGCGTCGCTCCTGGTTGCGTCATCTACCATCCCTGACCCGACAGCTCCTTTGCAATCTTCCCCACCCAACGCGCTTCGCTTTGGAGCAGCGGTGCTTGCGTTTGTTGGGAGCATTATCGGCATCATTTACTTATGGCGGCAGCAACGTACGAGTTCCTTTGTTAGCCTTGTCGTCCTGACGATCTTTGGCTTACTCTTCATTCAGACCGTGCGGACCTCGTTCCGGGCTGCCTATATCAATTACGATGACGCCACCGAATATCTTGTCTATGCTCATGGCGCGACAGGTGTTAAGGATGTGATGGCACAGGTAGAAGAGATTTCCGAGCGGACAGCGGGAGGTCTCAATGCCATCGTCGCCTACGATGCCAGCGCGCCGGATACAGGTGTTTCTTGGCCCATGGTCTGGTATCTGCGTGATTTCACCGCACTGCGTTCCTTCGACCAGCCCACGCGCTCTCTGCGGGATGCTGTGGCAGTGATCGTGGATCAAAAGAATTTCGACAAGATCACCGCTGCTCTGGGAGATGAGTTCTATCAGTTCGACTACATCCGCATGTGGTGGCCGAATCAGGACTACTTTAATCTCGATAAGACCCGTGTGCTGAATGCCATCACCAACCCGCAAATCCGCGAGGGCATCTTCGATATCTGGTTTAACCGGGATTACACAACCTATGCACAGGCAATCGGAAGCAATTCGATGACGCTGACCACCTGGCAACCGGCAGACCAGATGCGCCTCTACGTCCGTAAGGATGTCGCAGCAAAAATCTGGAACTATGGCGTAGGACCTGCCGAGGCGCCAGTCACCGTCGATCCCTACGAAGCCGGCACCGTCATGATTCCTGCCGACCAGATCTTTGGCGCAGACCGCTATCCGCCGCTCGGATTGAATGCGCCGCGCGCGATTGCTGCCGGTCTCAACGACGATATCTATGTTGCCGATTCGCGCAACCACCGCATTTTGCATATCGCTGCGGATGGCACCTTGCTGCAGGAATGGGGCACCTTTGCGGACAATGCCAGCCTGAATGCTCCCATCGCAACCTTTAATGAACCCTGGGGGGTGGCAGTTGGACCCGATGGATCAGTCTATGTTACGGACACCTGGAACCATCGCGTTCAAAAATTCACGGGGGATGGCAAGCCTGTAACCACCTGGGGACAGTATGGACAGCCTTTCCCTGAAGACCCAGCTTCCAAGAGCTATTTCTGGGGACCGCGCGGCATTGCCGTCGATTCGCAAGGACACGTCTTTGTCGCGGATACCGGTAATAAGCGTATCGCCGTCTTCGATGAAGAGGGCAATTACCTGACCGAGTTTGGCTCGGCGGGCCTGGACCCCGGACAATTTGACGAGCCAGTGGGAGTGGCGGTCGCTGCGGATGGAACGGTCTACGTGACCGATACCTGGAATCAACGTGTGCAGTCGTTTACCCCCAGCGAAGACGGAAATCAGTACTTCCCGCTGCAACAGTGGGACGTCAACGCATGGTTTGGTCAGTCGCTGGAAAACAAGCCGTTCATCGCCGTAAGCGGGGATAAGCATGTATTCATTACCGACCCTGAAGGCTACCGCGTGATCGAGTTCACCGAAAACGGAGAATTCGTGCGCACCTGGGGAGACTTCGGTACAGGACCTGACCAGATCGGGCTTGCCGCCGGCGTCGCCGTGGACCCGGAAGGATTCGTATGGGTCACGGATGCGGTAAATAATCGCATCCTGCGATATACGTTACCCTGACCCGTATCAAACAAAGCACACGCCCTTTCCTATCGAAAGGGCGTGTGCTTTATATTAACCTTTTACGTGCCCTGGGCGCAGATAGATGACCCAATAAACCGCTGCTACCAAAATCGCTCCACCGATTATTATGTTTCCGATTGTGACCGGGAGTAAATTCCTGGCAAAGAATGCCGTCCACGTCAGAAACCCAAGGTGAGCCAGACAGCCATGCACACCAATACATTTCCCAGCACCTCTACTGCGATCGCTTGCAGAAAGCCAAGCTCTCTCTATCTTTGCAACCCCGATTCTCAAAGCCATGATTCCAACAGTGCTTCCCCCAAATGTGTACTGCCTGGTCAGGAACATCAGGACGACCGTTCCAAGCGAGCCAATAAAATTACCCAGATAAACGATCGCCCAATTGTGCAGGAGTGCAGTGCCAGTCACCTTGCCATTTGCCCATGCCATCACAATCAGGTTATTGCCTGTAAACAACTCCGCCCCTCCTACAACTACGAGGATCAGTCCCACACAGAAGACGAGACCCATGAGTAGCCTGTTTGTGCCATAAGGCACGCCTGTAGTGAATGCGAGGTTTCCGGCTGAGTCTGTGACCGTCACCCCACCTGCGCCCACGTGTACGAACGCGCTATAAAACGATTATGAAGGAGCTATTTTTTGAGGGAATTTATCTCCTCTGGCATTAAGTCGCGCCATTTGCCGGGTAGCAGATTCCCCAACCGGACGCGTCCAATTGCCACACGGACGAGGCGCAGGGTTGGCAAACCAACAGCCGCGGTCATGTGGCGGATCTGACGCTTCTTGCCCTCACGCAGCTTGATCTCAATCCAGGCGGTGGGGCCATGAGGCGTAACGGGCTGGGAACGCGGAGGTAATCTTGGCTCAGGAATGAAGCGAGTCTTCGCCGGAAGCGTCCAGTACTCCTTCAACTGGATCCCTCGCTCGAGTTGCGTTAACTTCTCCGGCGTTGGATCGCCTTCTACCATCACCCAGTAGGTCTTCTCGACATGATGCCTGGGGTCTGTCAGATGCTTAATCAACGAGCCATCATTGGTCAGCAGCAACAGGCCTTCGCTATCGCGGTCCAGGCGGCCCGCTGCATATACATCGGGCACATCGATGTAACGCTTGAGTGTGGGGTAGCCAGTGCCTTCGTCCGTAAATTGAGAAAGCACTCCATAGGGTTTATGGAAGAGAAGGTAACGCATCATAAATCAGAGAGGATGGGAGCAAAACGTCCGAGGCTTTTATATAGAGTTGGGGTTGTTGATATAGGTAGCGCGTAGTTTTCGATGAGAATATTTTCGCGCACCAGGGTTCAGATCGTAAAGGAGGATAAGATGGCAAGAGTGGAACCTAAAAATGGCAAGCATAAGCTGGGCGATTCGAGAGATACAGATCTGGAAGATATCGATGATAAAAAATACGATGTTTTCACGGACGATGAGAAATTGGCGGCTGCGCGAAGAGATTTCCCCGGGTACACATGGTTTGCTTCTTTTACAATAAAAGATAAACAAGGAAATGTTGTACGCGAACTCTCGGAATATACAATCAAGTTCGATGATATCGATTCCGGAGACTTCAAGCTCTATTACTATCTTGACCAAGCCGCAAATCCATTGCCGTATGAGAAAGAGAATAAGGATGGCAAGAAAAAAGTAAAGGCAAAGCTAAGGATCGGGGATCCTCCCATTGGCACTGTGCCCTAGGAGAGTTCATCAGTAATCATCCAGTAGTGCTTAATGGCCCGACGCCAGGGCACGTTTCCGATATAGGCAGTGCGGGATTGCTCATCACTCAAATTAGATATCTGTTTATCCAGAAGCTGGTTTGCTTTATCCAGTATTTCAAAAGACCGGGAATCATTCATTCGGTCGAGCGCTTCATAGCAAGCCAGGTACACGCGGATGGGTTCTTCCGTCGCGTCGAGTATAGGATCGTCAGATAGATAAGTGATGAGTTCTTCCACGAGGGTTTTTAACAGCAAGTGGTCACCGGTCTGGAGCGCCACTTGAATCAGTCCAGCGAGCGGCTCCGTTGCAAGAGAGGCTTGTCCTAATGTCCTGCGAATAGTTAGGGCATTTTCAAAGGCAGCTTTTGCTGGCCCGAATTGGGCACTCACCAGGTAAGCATGCCCTAAATACAGGTGAGACCAGGCTTCCGCTGTTTTGTCCTCAACCAGTGTAGACAATTCCGTTGCATCCAATGCATACTCCAGCGCCTCTTCCGCATGACCCTGAATTTCTGCCACCTTACTTAGATTCATTAATGTATAGGTTTCTTGATGCACATTCCCTATTTCGCGTGCAATTTTGAGTGCCTGTTCATGATGTTCCTGTGCAGCAGCAAAGTCTCCTAGCATCCCGCACACCCAACCGATATTACCTAATGCAATCCCTAATGCGTAGCGATCACCCAGGTCAAGGTTGAGAGATTTGGCCCGTTCATAATACGTTCGAGCCATCGCGTATTCTTTTTGAATAAAAGCTGCTGCATTTGCCAGATTGCCCAGCGCCCTCGCCTCCAACGCACGCTCGTTTGTTTCTTGAGCAATTGTCACCGCCTCTTCAAGATACTTTCGAGCCATCCCAGGCTCCTTCGATTCCAGGGCAATTAATCCCAAAGAGCTGAGTGATCGACCTTCTTCAACACGCTGTCCGGAGACTCTAGCAATCTCTAATCCCTCTTCCCCATGTTTCTGTGCTTCTTCAAGGTTTCCTAATCTTAAGAGTGCCTGTGACCATACAATATAAACGCCCAAAGCAAGGTCCGCTTCGCCAAGCTCCTTCGACATTTCAACTACCTGGTTGGAAATCTCAATGGTGTGAGGATAATCACCCGTAATGAAGCAATAACGAGCATGCAGAACTTTTGCTTGTAGGAGGCGCTCTGGATCTTGTACCTGTGTCGCCAACGAGATAAGTTTCTCAAGATCTTTTATCTGTGCCGTACGGTTGCCAAGACGGTTCAAGACCTCGACCCGCTCCATCAGGATATCAAACTGAGCGCTTAGATCGTTAAGCGGGGTAAATGCCAGCGCAAGCTTGTAGTACTCGACCGCCTGATGATTTTGGTACGACTCTGCCGCAACTTTGGCAGCCAGTCCATAATATTTTTGCGCCTTTGCGCCTTGTTCCGCAGATTTCGCATGATGCGCCAGTTCCGCAAGGCGATTTTGATTCTCGCTATACAGACTCTCCAATGCATGGACGGCAAGCGCATGAAGTTCTTTTCTTCTAGCTTGCATCTGCATTTCATATGCGGCGTCGCGCAAAAGACCGTGCGAGAAGATGTAGTGTAAGTCGTCAGATGGATTCCAGACGGCTGCATGCTCAGCCTCCGAGATATACTCATGCAGCCGGTCATCTTCCCGCCACATGTGCTCCAGGAGCGGAATCTCGAATTCGCGACCCAACACGGAGGCCGTCTGAATCGCTTCCCTCACTTCCCGACGAAGTTGGTCGAGACGTGCCACCAGGACAGAGCGGATGTCTCCGGGTAAAAAGCCTTCCTCAATTTCCCGAACCAGCCTCCAGCCGACATCGCTTATTTCGATCAGGTTTTCTTCCTGAAGATAGCGCAGGATTTGTTCGGCAAAATATGGATTGCCTTCGGATCGTTCCATCAATAGGTTAACCAGGTCTGGACTCGGCGCAGCACCCAGGCTGACTTCCATCAGAAGCGCCATCGCCTCTGCCGAGATCGCGCGCAAATCCATGCGCGCATCGATGAGTTCTTTTGCAAGTCCATGCCCTGGCAGACGAGTCGTTACAAGGATGGCAATTGGATAGGGCTCACCCGCCGAAAGAATGGCTCGCTTCAGGCGCGGGAGAACGTCGCGCGTATCCTTATCCGTGAACTGGAAATCTTCCAACACAAGGATGACCGGCTGGCGCAAACTTTCCGCCTTAATCAAAGCGATTAATGCCAAAAACGTATTGTTGTAACGTCCTTCGGCATCCAACTGCTCGTAGAGCGAGTCATCCCAGCGCAGATTCAGCAAAGCACCCAGGATGGAGCGTGTGCGCTGAAGCTCCTGTGTCAGCGCTGAATTTGAAAGCGACTCGAGCAGGTCATTTAGCTTCGTATCAAAAACCTGTTTCTGTTCCTCATGAGACTGGTTGCGAGATATTCCGAAATACCGGAATAACCAACTCCGCAAAGGATTGAAAGACTGGCGCAGAATTTGATTCGACTGGCAGATCGCCCAGAGAGCTTTTTTTCCCTTCAGCCTGGTCGACGAGTGAAATTCATGCACGAGCCTTCCTTTGCCGATTCCTGCCTCTCCGGAGATCAGCAACAGCCCTGCAAACTTACCCTGCCACAACGGCTCGGTGAAACTTGCCAGCTGCGCTAATTCTTCTTTGCGCCCAACAAGCTCGCCCTGATATTGAGGTTCGAGCACCTGCGTGTACCCGCGCAATAAATATACTTTTTGTTGCGAGGCAAAGCCTTTGAAAACCTGACTACCAACATAATCAAGCTCAAACCTTCTTGCCACCCGCCGTGCAATTCGATCATCCACCCAGGTTTCGCCAGGTTTGGCAGCCATCATAAAGCGAGAAGCCAGGTTCACACCCCAACCGTAACAAGTGTAGTCCTCATATAAAGAACTTCCCAGATAACCAGCATGGGAAATATAGTAGGTCACTCCTGCTGTAATGGGGAAATCCATGGCAGACTTCAGATCCAGCAGAAAATTTAGCGCGCGTCCAATATCGTTCTCATACGCAACAGGCGCCCCCCAGAGCATTAGCATATTGCAGCCTTTGTCGCCAAAGTCCAGGCGGCTGACCAATCCACCATAGCGATTGCGCAGGTCAAAAACCGTGCTCATCATGTTCTCCAGTGCTTCGCTGGAAAGATCCGGAAAGCGCATAAAGAGGTTGACCACCTGACGGAATTCGCCGCGCAGGTCATTCACGATCACATCCTCGGGCATAAATTTGCGCGCAACATGCAGATCGACCGCGGGAAAGACCACAGCGGTAGGCTTCGGTCTTTCAGCAGAAAATTTACTAAAACACCCGTATGAGCCCCGGCCTGTCGCTTCTATCTCCTGGTGTAAGAGTTCATACATAAACTCGCTAAGGAGGATTTCTCCAGATCCGGCGTGATGCTCCGCTTCGGTCGCTTCATCAACGGCGGTACCCCGGAAATAATAGGCAGCCTGATTCCCTCCTGCGGAACGTAAAATTCCCCAGGAGACAGAACCGCTTCCCAAGCCAATCTTTGCAAAAATCGAAAACGCACCGTAGATTGTCTGGCGAGTGGGCCGCTCGCGAAACTTATTCTGAATGACATCTGCAGATGTGAGCGCTCGTAATGCGGTCACTTTCAGGTCTGCCTCTACGGGATACAACGCCATAATGCCATCCCCGGCAAACCCGACGATTTTTCCCCCGTATGCAAAGATGCTTTCCACCAATGGGTCGAACAAACCATGCATTAACCCGGCAAGTGCTTCCGCCCCATGTTGCCCGTGCTGCATCAGCGCGTCGGTCATCGTGGAAAAGCCTGAAAGATCCAGGAACATACTAACAGCCTGAAACTCCCCACTGTAATTCCTCTCTCGAAAGTTCTTTACGATCAGTTCTGGAACCACCCGATGCATCTCTAAATTGTAGCATGTATAATGACCTCATGCCAATCCGTTCTTATGAGATCAGGATCTGCAACTCATGCGGGCTTCGTTATCCCCTAGCCGAGAGTCATCTCTTTGGCATACGCTGCCCGGTTTGCATGGGGGAGACTCGGGTTGTGTTCAACCGAGGCGTAAGGGTTGAGACACGCGCCTTGAACCAAGAGAAAGAGGGAGCCTTCACTCAGGACAGACATGGAAAGAGGATGGCAGTGCTGCTCGACAACATCCGTTCCGCATGGAATGTTGGTTCGATTTTGCGGAGCGCGGACGGGTTTGCGTTTACGCATGCCTACCTATGCGGAATCACACCCACCCCGGACAACGAAGCTGTGAGCAAGACAGCACTCGGTGCGGAGGAGTCCGTTTCATGGTCCTATCAGAAGGATGCGGTCAAACTGGTGCAAAGCTTGCAGGTTGAAGGCTGGCGCATCTGCGCGCTGGAGGAGGATGTGCGCGCCGTTGAGCTGGGCCACGCAGCGTTTCGGAATTGCGAAAGTGAGGGGATAGTTTTGATTGTGGGTAACGAAGTGACCGGCGTAGATCCCGAACTGCTCGATCTGAGCGACCAAATCTTTTACATCCCGATGCACGGGGAAAAGAAATCGTTCAACGTAGCGGTTGCCTTTGGGATCGCCGCATTTACCTTTCGAAATCCAACAATCGAATTCTAAACAAGCAGAGCGGCTCTCCTGCAGGAGAGCCGCCCAAATTCAGCTTATCATTTCCTCGAAACACGCACAACTTCGTATTCCGTATTGGGAGTCGGCTCCGTTCCAAAGCGGGCATTGACAGCATAGAGGGAGTTGCCAAAACGGGCAATCGTCGTCGGCACGCGGAAGTCGGAATCCGTGATCGTGTCGACGATCGTGCCTTCGGTAAAGTCAGAGTTCAGATCTACCACAGCAATCTGGTTGAACTGGTTCTGCACAACGTAGAGGGTTTTGCCTTGCAACAAAATACCATCGCCATTTACCACGGTCTCGCCGCCCAGGTCAATGAGTGATGCTTCCCCGGTATCCGGATCCACGTTGTACAGTAGACCGTCTACACTGTTGACGATGATCAACGTATCGCCATTGGGTGTGGCTGCAATCCCATTGGCATTGAATGCACCTGCTGTGAACACATAATCACCGATCAGCGGAAGTTCTTCCACGCTGGGATTAGCAGGCAATTTACCGTTGTTTCTAAGCGGCACGCGGTAAATGACAGGCTGCTGGGAATTTGTAAAATACGCCGCATCCCGTGTAATGACAACATCGTTGATGAAAGCTGCTCCTGTTGTCAGCTGGATCTCATCCACGTTTTCGCCGGTCTTGCCATTGTAAATATAAGCAAACCCGGTGGGACCTCCCGCGACAAAGAGCAAGTTTGTGCGCTCATCGTACTTAAGTCCGATGGCTGCTCGTCCTTCTTGGGGAGGGACAAGTACATCACCTTTTCCCGTCCGTAGATCGCCACGATAGACAGCGCCAGTGGGAATAGATCCAACATAAAACGTGGTGCCTTTTCCCGTGGCGATGCCCTCGGGCTGGAGCCCATCCGGCAGCGGAATCACATCGGGGAATGCTTTCGCCGGAGAGGCGGCGATCATTGCCCCACTGAAGGCGATCAACAACAAAATGAGAAACGAACGTCTGCTGGCAATGCGAGCCAAATTCATACTTTTACTCCTTTCCAGTTTTTATTGACTTTTACTATCGGTGTAGAAGCAGCAATGAATACATCCCCTACCGCGAATTTAATCCTAAACAAAAAATATAAGAACCATCTGAAAAGAGTTTAAAAATACGCTCATGCAAAGTGATTGAGGTAGGAGAATAGGTCTGGAGATCCTACCTTCATCTTATTTCTGATTAAAACAAATTAAATCAATAAAAGAACATCTTAAGAGGGAATTCGTTTTACAGGATATATCGTACGCCTGTGGAAGAGGACAGGAAACGCTGTTATTTTGCTCCCAGTCGGATTATTTCCATATGCAAAGGCATTCTTTTGAAGTTGGGAGCTGTGGAGACACCAATGCATGAGCGACAATTCAAAGCCAGCCTGCTACCTATCCTGGTTATTATTTTCTGTATCCTGATCATCGGTGTCGTTGCGGGAGCCCTGGCACTGAACCGGCAACGACAGGCGGCATCCGTCCTGCGAGTCCCGGAGGACTATCCCACTATCCAGGCAGCGATCAACGCTGCCGGCGCCGCGGACATCGTACAGGTCGGAACTGGCACCTATAACGAAAATATCCTTCTCGATCGACCGATCATTCTGACGGCCGCTTCCTTTGACGCCGGCAACCCGGCAAACAACACGACCGTTATCGAGGGCGGTGGAGGTGTAGCGATCACGATTCCGCCAAATCTTACGCAGATGCCTACGGTGCGCGGCTTTGCCATTCGGAGTAATCATATTGGTATCCAATCGTCGTCGCCGTTTATTGTGGAGTTCAATCTTTTCCTGGCGTCCTCTGATCAGGTCAACTATCAGTGGGGTGCAGGTGGCGCCAACCGAAATAATGTATATTTCAAAGCCGGGGATGATGCCATACACCTGGACAACATGGACCGCCCTCTTTTAATCGAGAACAACCGCATTCTGTACGCCACCGATGATGGGATCGAGGTCAACTTGCAGGACAAACCCTCTCCTCCCGCGCTGGTAGACGTGAACATCTGGAACAATATGATCATCGGCAGCCGTGAAAACGGCATCCAGCTAATTGATTTTCCCGATGAACCGCAGAATACGAACCGACGTTTTATGATCGTCGGCAACCTGATTGCCAATAACCAGAAAGCGGGCATCGGGCTGATGCCGAATGCCAACACCGTGGAAGATTTCTCTGGGGCGGATATGCTGGAGCCTGTGCGTGTCTTTAATAACACGTTCTACGGCAACAGTCATGGCATTTCGGGTGGGGACGATCTGGTCGCGTTCAATAATATTATTGCCAACTCTGTGGGTCGCGGCGTCTGGCGGGTACAGGGACTGTCCGGTTCGAATTCGGTAGTCGCCTACACGCTGTTCTTTAATAACGCCCTGGATGCCGATCAAAGTACCATGGGAGCAGGCAACATCACGGGTCAGGATCCGCGCTTTGTTGCCGCGCCCAACCCGGGCCCAGATGGTGCCTGGGAAACCGTAGATGACGATTTCAGCGGCTTATTGCTGCAATCGTCGTCACCCGCGATTGACAAGGGAGTCACGCAATATGCGGCTGTCAGCGGTGAGCTCATCCCAGCGAGTCCCCTGACCGGGTTTATCGGGGCAGCGCCCGACCTGGGCTGGCGCGAATTTGGGAGTCCGATCGTGATCACGCCAACAGCTTCCCCTATTCCCTCACCCACGCTTGCCGTTTCCCCAACTGTTCCGCCTCCTGTAATCACGCAGACGTTCACGGTCATCCCGCCAACAGCGACGGTCGTTACGGTGACGCCTCTTCCCACCAATACATCGATCTCGCCCACAGCCAACCTCCCCACTGTAACAGTGACCGCCACGGCACCTTCCCTCCCAACCGTTACGCCCATGCCGACCACGGCACCACTGAATATATTGAGCCTCACGCCAAATTCAGCCCAGGCGAATACCACGGTCAATGTTACGGTGAGCGGCACAGCTTTCGCCAACGGCGCGACCGTCAGGTTCGAGGACGGGCAGGGAACGGCGCCCCAAGTCATGGGGATTCAGATTGTCAATGCCAATACAATCGTTATCACAGTCAATACAGCCGTGGCAACAGGCGCGACCACACAGGTCTGGGATGTGCGCGTCACGAATCCCGACAACAGCTTTGCCGTCCTGCCCGATGCCTTTACGGTCACCGTGGCTCCCTGAGTTCATGCCATCGTCGGAAAGAAGGGCTCCCTGCCTACTTGCTTTCATAGACAATTTACGCCCTTCCCGGTGTAAAAGTCAATGCCAGTAAAAGGAGAGCGCGCGTCTGAGTCTTGACTGGACATAAGAACAAAGAGACACCAAGAGGAACGCTCTTCGTGTCTCTACGCCAAAATATCGCTGTCGATATTTACTTGTTCTTCTTTTCGTTCTTCGCCTTACGCTTCTCCTTGATATTTAATTTCGGTTTCTTCCGCTGTTCCTTACTGCCTTTGTCTTTTTTACCAGCGTTACCCATAACCGTTTCTCCTTTCGTAGTAGTGATTGGCGGTTACTTCCCCTCTCCTATATCAATTCTAACGCATTGTGTTCCCGGCGGTAAGAGAGCGATGGCCTGGTTTCATGGGTTGCCCGAGGCGGCAAAGATTCCAACAATAAATATGAGATAGGCGATCGTGCAGCAAATACCGACGACCAGCAGGGCTACCTGGACCCACCCCATAATGATGCCTGCCGTTGCCAGTCCATCTCCAGATGCCTTGGGTGGGATGGAGCGGGTCTCGTTGCGAGCCATATAGCCGGTGATGAGTGCCACGATCGTGCCAATCACCGGCGCAATCGTGAACCCTAGAATGGCGGAGACCAGACTCACGATGGCAAGCGTACTGTTGGGCAAAATATCTGCATTGACGTTTTGTGGTAGGTTCGGGTTATCCATTTTCCTGTTTCCTTGCTTTGGAGTTTTCGTTTCCATAATTCTACATGCATTTACGGTCTGCCAGCCGCAACCCGTACCGAAAAATCAGTTCCTGCGTGTTCCTTCGAGATATGCCAGGTACTCCCTCAATCCGATGATCGTTTTTGCATCCTCGAATTCCTGCGCAGCGAGTTTCTTGCGGATGTCATCCAGAGGCAGGATCACTTCCTGAATGCGTTCATCGGCTTGCCTTTTGAGCGCTGTTTTCTCCAGCTCCAGCGCCAGAAAGATGTGAATCCGTTCGTCTGCAAAACCGACAGAGGAGAAATAAGAAGCAAGGGGAATAAGCTGCCCGGCGCGGTATCCAATCTCCTCCTCCAGCTCGCGGGAAGCAGAGTCCATAGGCTCTTCCCCGGATTCCAGCAAGCCCGCCGGTAATTCGATCACTTCGCGCTCGATGGTAATTCTAAACTGACGGATCAGGATGACGTTGTTTTCGACCACTGGCACAATCGCCACCCCGCCTGGATGCTGAATATATTCCCTGACGGCCGTCTCCCCATTATCCAACAAGACCTTGCCGCCCAAGAGTGAGAAGATCTTACCTTTATGAATTTCATGTTTTGCGATCCATTTCTCCATGTTACTCTCCACGATAAGGGTTAATGCCAGCCGCCTGTTCGCTGACGATTCCGAATCTCGTCCTGCAGCGCGGATAGCATATCCATATAGGATTCTTTATAAGCTGGGTTTTCATTTGTTGCTTTATCTTCCAGGCGCGCCAGTAAATACACAATCCACGAGAGCCAGGTGCGTGGGTTGCTCTGTGCCGAAGAGATATTGACCGCAGCTTCGTTGATCACATCACGGAGTTCATCTTCTTTGCTCATGCGTAGATTCCTTTTTGTTTCGTTGTATAGAGCGATCCCCTTCTCCTTCAGCCTGCAAACAGAACCACCAGCAAATGGAAACCGGCAAAGAGCGTATTCAGCAGTACACCTGCAATCGCCAGCCCTTTCTGTCCCTCTTTACGTATCAGGCTCATCACGCCGAATACAGCGCCGAGTCCGGCTGGCACTACGAGCATGACGAAGGCGACAATTCGTTCCGCAACCGCAGTCATTCCCAAGAATGCTGACTCGGACGCCGTCCATACCAGCAATAATAAGGCGGAGACTCCAAACAGGACCAGAGATACTAGGGCAAGGCTTCGTTTCACATCGACTCCGTAAATCGTGCAGGGCTAGCTTCTTAACGCTCGAATCGTTCGATTGGAAGCAGCAAGCCCAGCATATTGGGAGCTGGCCCCGCTCTCACAGACAGGCGGTTCCGGCCCCCTCTGGGTAGTTTATGGATAACTCTCCGGGAAAAGCACAGACCAGGAGTGTTCCTCTCCGGCGAGAAGAATAAGCCCAGTCCGCACCGGCCTGGCACATGGCTCCGCATCAAACGCGGTTGCGACCTCACGCGCGGCGGGCGAGAAATAGGCGACTACCTCACAATGCAAACGACCTTCCGACTCAGGGCGGGTGAACACCGCCATCGCAGGAGGATTCTCTGCCCTCGCGAAAGCCAGAGCAAATGCCTCCTCAATTTCAGCAGCTACAACATCAGACGTCATTCCGTCGCCGAGGCTGGTGGAATACCAGACTTCCATCGTGTCTTATTTTCCGATCTGTGAAGCGAGATATAGGGCTTCTACTTTCTTTCGAGCCCAGGGTGTCCGTCGTAAAAACGCCAATGACGACTTGATACTGGGGTTATTGGTAAAACAGCGGATGGGTATGCGCTTTCCTAATTCATCCCAGCCAAACTGTTCCACCAGGCGTGTGATGATCATTTCCAGGGTCACACCGTGCAGGGGATCCTTTGGATGTTCATTCGGCATATTCGTCTTCCTCGCCCAAAGGCGTCGCGGGCTCGGTCTGCAATGGATACGGCCATACGTCCGCTTCGTTCATGAACCTGGCAACATCGTAAGGTCTGGGCAGAGATTCTAGGTGCTTCTCCTCCATGAACTTGAGGATCAATTGATGCGGTGGCTTTTCCGTCTTAAAGCTTTTTTGCACCCGAGCCAGGTAATACTTCGCGCTTTCTCTGGAGATGTTAAATCTCACAGCTAACAGCTCAAATGGCTTACTTTTATTCATTTGGTTTTTTTAAGTAAATTTGCGCCTGCCGAAAGCATTCTAGCCGGGTATCGAGGAGTCACCGGTGGGCGAACTCTCTGCCAAGGCTAAAGCTTCCTTTACGCTTTCTTTGATGGGAAAATATTCTGTGAAGCCCACCAGCTCAAGCGCCTCGTGGATCGAAGCCGGTACCCGCGCCAGAATCACTTCGCCGCGCTGATGGTGATGGCTGTTGCGTTGCGCATCACCCAAGGCGCGGAAACCCGCGCTGGACATATACTGCACTTCGCTCATATCCACGACGATTTTATGTTTGCCGCGTCGGCTCGCAGATTCGAGAGCTTTCGCCAGCCGGACGGACTCCACGCTGTCGACACGACCTTTGACGGTGATCAGCTCTACGTGGTTGATCTCCTGCGTTGTGATTTCCATAGCTCATCCTCCGAATAGTTATTGCGATCTGAGCGTAGGCATAAATAAGATGTATGTTACTACAACTTTTGCGGAAAGAGAAACTTGAAGGCGCCTGGAATGACTGCATTGTAAAGTTACCTCGACTGGGATATGATGTCTGGCATGGAACCAACGTATGATTCGCAAGCCAACATTTTGTGCAAATCCTGCGGTTTGTGCTGCACCGGTCATTTATTTGCCTGGACAAAACTGCGCCCCGTGGAGCTTGACGATGTTGAGAGGCTAGGGTTGAACGTATTTCGATCGGTTCCCAGTCAACGCGGATTCAACCAACCCTGTCCGCTCTGGCAGGGACAATGCACGATCTACGACTCGCCCACCTATCCCCATTTTTGCCGTACCTACAAGTGCAAGTTACTCAAGAGGCTGCTCGATGAAGCTGTCACTTTGCCCGAGGCACTATGCCGTATCGAGCAAGCAAAAGAGAAAATCCAGGAACTGGAGGGGCTGCTTCCCCACTCCCCTAATCCTAATTTCCGTGAGCGATTTGCCGCACAGCTCGAAAGCTTGCCTGACTTGCCAGAGACGACAAGCCAGGATTCTTTGGAATTTCGGCAGAAGGCAAGCGCGTTATTAACTCTATACGAAAACCTTTTTGGCGTAAATGATGTGATCTAGGCGCCCCAGGTCGATAGCTCCCATCTAGATTCCACATAGAAATCCCGATTTCCCACGTTTCGCCCGACTTTCATGGCAGGGAAAACCCCACAATCCGAGCGAGAGATAGCCAAAATGGAATACCAAGGCGGGAACATCGTTATCCTTAACAAGGAAAAGGATTTATGATGTCGCTCACTATATTCTTCTATCTTGGGCTTGCTGCCTGGAGGCTTGCATCCCTGCTCGCGAATGAGGACGGTCCCTGGATGATCTTCAAGCGCCTGCGCCAGAAAGCGGAGCAATGGTGTAACCGATACCCATTCTGTAGAGAATTGGGACTTCACGACCTGGTTGCCTGCGAATGGTGTAATTCGGTCTGGGTTGGTGCGGGGCTCACTCTGCTCTATCTTTGGATTGGTGAGACCATTTTTTATCTGGCACTGCCGCTCGCCCTGTCCACAGTAGCAATCCTCATCAAATATATCGTGCAGGTTCTCCAATCTGCACAGCAGTTTTTCGAGGCGAGAGATAAGTCTGGTCAACAGTAGTTGGCGTTAGAGTTTGCAAACCGCGATAGCGAACGAAATGCCCCGCGTTTGCAGCGACTGGAGTTTTTCCTGTTAAAGCATTGCGGCTCGGGTTTGCACGCTGGTGCGTCCGAGCCGCAATTACATAAGGGAGAGCCTATCGGCATGGAAAAAATCTTAGAGTTTGCTTGCTGCCGCGCGAATCTCGTCACCATTGCCCAACAGGACCGGACCCGCAAACGGCCTGAAAATCGTGGCGGTCACCCATCCTTCCGTCCGGGTGACCGCCACAGAGCAAGGACCCTTACTCCTTCTTCCTGAGTTTGATCTTTTTGTACGGCCTGAAGTATTCGATCGTGTATCCCGTAACCAGCCATGCAAACCCGGCGAGTAGGGCGGCGATGATCCATTTGATGATGACGAACATGGCATACTCCTTTGTTACGATTGCGACTATCGTTGTCTAAATACATGACGGGGATTTTGCGAAAAGTTACGGCTGTGTGCTTATAAAAGGAGACTTGGACCGAACTATTCCTTTCTTTAAGTCAAACAGATTCACAAGTGGGGACTCAGACTTCGACTGCCGCCTATTTGGTTTAACGTAATTCAGGGTAGATTTGTGCCATCCATCCTATCCAAGGGGTCCATTATAATTGCTGCGGCATAACCACACCCACGAAACGGTGTTACAGGTTTTGTAAGCCTATACTATTGATTTTAGGATTTGCCATGCAGTACTCTGCTCTCCAAACCCCAACTCATTCCTGGCTCAAGCAGCTCGCTATTGCGTACGTTCGCGGTCCATCTACGGGAGTGTCAGAACGCGTCGCCACAGACCTGATGCGCTATTTCGACGCGGAGGGTCACAGCACATCCGCAACCCCTGTCCCCGAAACAGACGTCATCCTGACAACCGCACGGCTGGGCGAACCCCTCGGCTGGCGCGAAGCTTTTATGTTCACAGCCCGGCGCCGCTTCGGGTTAAGGCATGTGCCAACGGTGTTCACCATCGTTCATGCCACGCCTGAGCAATTGAGCGCGTGGATGGCAAAGGTGGGGGAGATCTTGAAGCAAGGCTCGGAAGACGCTCCCCCGTTCGAAGGTGTCCCGGCAAGCGCCTCTAGGACACTCCTCGCGCAAGGCAAGCGCGGCGGGGCCATCATGTATTTGCTACGCGTCATTCAGATCCAGACCAAGTCCATCCGCGTCCTGCTCGTGGTCGGCGAGGATCAGCCTCAGTCCGCGTTCCTGTTCGATCTGGTGGGTGCACACCCGCAGATTCGCTTCAGCGACCCACAAGCATTTTACAAGGATATTGCCACCCGCATCCAGACGGCTGCCAGTACAAGCGAGATCACGAACCACGAAACGGTGGAACCGCCCATCGCGCGGCAAGATTGGGAGAGTTTATCCACAATCGAGGAAATGACGCGCGCCAGTCAGGAGCTTGGCAAACGGGATTTCTTCACAGAGATGATCAAGGTCTCGCAGGTAGCAGAAATCCCTGGTTTCAGTGAAGCCATTTCCCAGCAATATAGCGAGGGCTGTTTTGCCACCTGGGAGCCGAGAATCAACGGACTGCTTACGACAATCACCGGCAGCGCCCGCCCCGTCCGTAAGGAAAACATCACAGATAAGGATCTGGCGGTAATTGTGGGCATTAAGCCCGCTCGCGATGGTGCGCTCATCCGCAAGGTGGAAGACCATCCGAATCATCCCCCTTCCTCCGAAGCCGTCGAAATGATCGGCATGGACCTCGACCTGCCGCGAATCACGTTGAAAAATGGCGTCCAGGTACCCGTAATTCGCTCGAAGCTGCATGGGCATCGCGGCATTCGTTCCTTCGACTGGACACGGGCAGAATACGTTCCTCTGCCGGAGAGCTATTTGTACTACCCCGTTTCATGCTCTACCGATGCGCAGTATAGGGCTGTGCAGGATGCATTCGCAAGCTCATATTCGCTGCAGAACCCGCAGGACCCTCGACAGGTTGTGTTCACGATCCTGCCAGGGCATGGTGTGGTTATTGTGGAGAAGTGGGTCAACGAGAAATCTGCTTTCGAGGTGATTTGGGAAGCCATGGACCAGAGGGTGATCGAAATCACGAATACGATCCCGCAGGGTCCCTTTGCCTTCGAAACACACGGGCAGCGCTGCCAGATCAGCGGCGATGCCAGCGTCATCGATTTCGATCCGCCGCATCCACATGAGCACTGATTTTTTGCGGGACAAAGTTGCGATTGTCACCGGTGCTTCGTCGGGGATTGGTTGGGAAACAGCACTCGCGCTAGCCAAAGAGGGCACCTGTGTCGCACTGGCTGCGCGAAGAGTAGAAGCCTTGCACGCCCTCGCCGAACAGATCCAGAAACTGGGGCAGAAGGCGCTGGTCCTACAAACGGACGTCACGCAGCAGGATCAGGTTGAGACGATGGTACAGGAAGTGCTCAGGCAATGGGGGCATGTGGATATCTTAATCTCCAACGCGGGGGAATATGTACGTGGTCCGGTTGTTGCGCTGGACCCAGCCGATCTACAGCGCTCTTTAGACGTCAACTTTTTTGGCGGGGTGTACAGTATCAAGGCAGTGCTGCCACATATGCTCGCGCAGAAAAGCGGTCACATCGTCGCAGTCACCAGCATGGATGGGAAGATCGGTTTGCCACCGGATGCACCGTACGTCTCCGCCAAGTTTGCAATGACAGGCTTTTTGGAAGTTCTCCGGCAAGAGGTCAGTGACCACGGCATTCACGTAACAAACGTCCTGCCCGGGCGGGTGGACACCGTAATGATCGAGCATCTGCACTTCTCGTGGGTTTCTCCTAAGATCTCGGCGGAGAGTGTTGCGCGTTCGATTCTCCAGGCCCTTCGAAAGCGGAAGCCTATTGTCATTGTGCCTCCTCAGGCAAAGCTGCTGTATTACGTCAACGTTTTTGCGCCAAAGCTGAGCGACAGGCTTTCGCGCTTTTTCCGTCTAGAGGGATGGGCTAGGTAAGGCAACTTACCAACTTGCCCCATATTCTGTAGAAAAACGACTCACCTTTGCCTTTCCCGTTACGCTGGCTTGCTTTCCTGCTTCCATAACTCTTTCATTTCTTCGCTCGTTGTAAGCAATTCGTCCAGCGTGCCTTCGGCTTCGACGCGTCCATCTTTAAGTACAAGGATATGATCTGCACGGCGTAATAGAGGGCGGCGGTGAGAGACTACTAAACAGGTTTTTTCGCTTTCGGCGAAAATGCGTTCCCAGAGCTGGCGCTCTGTTTCCACATCCAGCGCGCTGGAAAGGTCATCAAAGACCAGCAGTTCCGGCTCGCGAATGAACATGCGTGCGGCGGCGGCGCGCTGCATTTGCCCGCCTGAGAGCTTGACTCCGCGAGCACCGACCATGGTTTCCAGATCGTCATCGAGCTCTTCGAGGTCGCGATCCATAACAGCCAACTTCGTCGACCGATAAATGTCGTTATCGGTGCGGTCCAGCCCGAGCAGGACGTTATTGCGCAATGTGTTACTAAACAGGCGCGGCACCTGCGCTGTATACGAGCAGCGCGGTGGGGTAAAGAAATCAGCGGGAGATGGGATCAATTCACCGTTCCAACGAACTTCGCCTGCTTCCAGAGGAAGCAATCCGATCAAAGCACGAAGCAGTGTCGTCTTGCCGGAGCCGATCCGCCCGGTGACGACTGTTAATGTGCCGCGCCGAAGATGCAGGTTCACACCCTCGATTCCGTTCGTGGAATTGGGATAGTGAAACGTTAAGTTACTGGCTGATAAATCGCTCAAGTGGTCAGAGGGGTTCTTGATCTCGTACCTGACCTCCGGGAGAGGACCGTCCAGATCGACGGGACTATGCTGGACCAGAGCGTCCAACGGCGCGTATTCCATCAAACGATACATACGCTGGACAGAGACATCGAGCTGTTTGTAGCGCGCCGCAAGCATCCCGGCGAACGTGGTCAGGTCGCCCATGCTTTGCAGGAGGTAGACAAACAACGAAAAGTCGCCAAGCGTGAATGTGCCCGCGCGCATCGATTGCCCCACCAGGATCAGGATCACGCCCGTGCCCAGGGTGGAGGTATTACGATAGATTGAGCTCAGCACATCATCGAACAGCTTCTCCCGCACGGTCAGCTTCTGGCGTGCGTTGTTCAGTTCGTGAAAATAGTTGATCACATTCTTCTCGGCAGTCGCGACCTTCACGGCTTGCACCGCGCCAAAGAACTCGCCGATAAAACCAGTCACATTACCGGTTGCCTGGCGCGAGGCGCGGCGATAGTGTTCGATACGCCGCGCGGCGAGATTGGCGATGAACGCCACAAATATCAGTGGGATGAGCGCCATGACGGTAATCCAGGGGCTAACCTGAATCATGAGAAGGATGGCTACAATGACGATACCAATGCCTACGGCAATGTCGTTGATGAGTATGACAAACAGCGGAATCTCATTGACATCATTCTTGAAGCGACTGATGGCTTCTCCCGCCGAATCAGGCAACGGTGCGGCGCCCGGACGCCGCAGGATGTAGCGCAGCAGGTTCTTGCGCAGCAGCGTGGGAATATCGGCGAAGATGGGCACATCTGCATAGTAAAAGCCATAACTGGCAACCACGCGCCCGATCCAAATAGCGGCAAAAAAAGCAACAATCGCCCAGACGCCAAAGGTCAATTGAGCAGCGCCGGTCAGCATATCGAAGAAGGCTTTCATAATCAACGCTGGCGCGATCTGCCAACAGAATCGGATGAGGGCTACAGCGAGAAGGTCGATGAACCACAGCCAGGGACGAAAGCGCAGCATCTCCCAGATCACGCGCCAAGCGGGCAAAGCGGGAACATTTTGATTAAGAGTTGTTTCAGACATAGTAATCCTTGTGTGTCGTTGCGAGCCGCAGACGACACGGTTATGCCAGCACTTCCTCCAAACCCGTTTGCAGCAATTGATAGAAACGGGTGCTAGGATTCGCTGCCAGTACACGCCGGTCACCGTACTCGTTGACCCTTCCGTTTTCGAGGATCATGATCTCATCTGCACGATGGACAGTCCCCAACCGATGTGCAATGATGATCGCCGTACGGTTCCGGAGGAGTTTATCAATCGCTCGCTCGAGACGCTGCTCGGTGGCAGGATCCAGCCGGGAGGAGGCTTCATCCAAAATGACTAAACCCGGGTTGCGCAAAAACACACGCGTGAACGCCAGTAATTGCGCCTCGCCTGCTGAGAGCGAGCGGCTGCCGGTGTCCAGTTCGGTATCCAAACCCTGGGGCAAGGAGCGATACCAGTCACCCAATTCCAACTCCTGAAGGGTGGAAAGAATTTGCTCATCCGTGATCGAGCGGTCGAAGAACGTCAGGTTGTCGCGCACACTCGCGCGGAATAACTGCACGTCCTGCGTGACGATGGCAATGTTCCGGCGCAGCATTTCAAGGTGTGCATTCCGTATGTTTTCTCCGTTGATCTCAATACAGCCAGAATTCGGGTCATACAAGCGGAAGATCAATCGCGCCAGCGTCGTCTTACCGCTGCCAGTGCGACCTAGCAAGCCAAGAACGGAGCCTGCTTTCATGTGAAAGGAAAGCCCACTTAACACGGAGTCGCTTCCGTTGTAAGAAAAGGTCACGTCCTTGAACGCCAGCTCCAGAGGCTGCGCAGAGATTTCGATGCCCAGACCATCCAATACTTCCGGTTTGAAGTCCCGGAATTCCGTTAATCGCTCCACACACGCTCCGATGGTCTGGAAGCTTTCGATCTCGTGAGTCATCGCCCAGAAGGGCTCTTCGAGGAGATTGATGTAATGGATAAAAAGATAGACGGTACCAATCGTGACCAGCCCGGCCGTGTAGAGCCAGTATCCGCTTGTGATCGCAAGCAGCGTTCCGGCTGTGAGCGCCAGACCCATTGCGTTTTCGATGATCCAGCGTTTGAAATGTGACCGGCGATTGTGCGTCAGGATAATGCTTTGGTGGCGGAACAGCTCACGGATCGAATAGTCCACCGCGCCGCTCGAGCGAATGTCTTCGGTACCAGCCAGCTGCTCCTCGAGGAAGCCATACATCTCCGCTTCTGCCTGACGGCGCGCTTTTTGATGCGGGACAGCAATATCCTTCAGACGCCCCAGAATGAGTATGGTTGCAACGGAAAAGATCGTAAACCCGAGCCCTGCCCTCCAATCTTCGAGGAATAGCGCAACCAGAATGCCTATTAAGAGCAGCCCATTGCTCACCAGGTTGAGCGCAAACTGCGAAAAGAACGTTGCCAGCTCGGTTACGTCACCATCGATACGCTCGATCAGTTCACCGGGCGTGTGGTCATTATGAAAGCGCATGTCGAGGTTAAGCGCGTGCCATGCCAGCTCGGCGCGCAATGCATTGGTCGCCGTCCAGGCGACGTTCTCACCGAGATAGGTCACGCTGACAGCGATCATTTGCTGTAATAACGCTACACCGATGAACGCTATCGCGGTCCAGGTAAGGGTCTGTAACGCTTCGCCTGCCAAAGCCGAATCGATGAAGGATCGCATGATCTGTGGAGCGAAGATTCGCAAGCCGATACTGCCGAACAGCAGGGTTGCCAGCAAAATAAACCGTCCCTTTTGCGGGCGGATATGCTGTGAAAGAAGATCCCAGTAAGCTTTGAATGGTAGGTTCATAAGATATGTCCGATCATGTCATTTCGAAAGTGGGGCTCTCTCACTCGAAGCAATCGATTGTGGTCCACAATGACACGCATAAAAAAACCACGGTGCACTTGGGTGCACCGTGGCATAACACACAGTAAAAGACCGCTATTGGTCAACAGGCGCACTCCGAGGATGTATTTTGTTGTGGATACGTACGGTCAGGGTCAGTCGAAACATCGGGTGCGCCTCCTTTCTAGATTAGTGAACAATAAAACGAGTTTACATCAGGAAATCGGCAACGTCAAGAAGCAGTTTATAACTCTCTTTACCCGCCTGCAATTTTGACCTTGTAACCTATCTTGTTTAGCGCTTCAGCAATCTTTTCGCGATGCTCGCCTTGAATCTCTATCATCCCATCCTTCACGGTCCCGCCACTGCCGCAGACTTGCTTCAGCTTGGTTGCTAATTCTTTCATGTCTTCTTCGGAGAGCACAAGCTTTTTCACAAGCGTGACTGCTTTCCCGCCGCGCCCCTTCGAGTCGCGGTGGAGGTAAACCGTCTGCTCGTGGGGCGGGAGAGAATTGACCTTCGGTTTCGCAGCTTCTTTCCCGCGCAAATCCCCCTGATCGGAGGACCAAACCGTTCGATTGTTATCGTTTGCCATAGGCTTTCCACTCCCGGATTTGTTTTACTACCAACGTAATTGGATGCACCGCATGAATACCCGTCCCCTGTTCGATCTGCATCCGGCAGGCCGCGCCGGAGGAAGCTACTCTCTCACCTTTTCCTACTTTCCTGACTGCTGGAAACAGTTTCAACTCTCCGATTTTCATCGATAGATCATAATGCTCAGCCTCGTAACCAAATGTCCCTGCCATACCGCAACAGCCGGTATCCATTAACTCCACGTCATAGCCACAGGAGCGTAGAAGTTCGATCGTTGCATGGACGCCATTAGGCAAACCATCCGAGGCGGGCGGCTGTGCACGCTGGTGGCAGTGTGGATGGAAATATACTTTCCTTTCAGGGAAGTCAATTTCCGTTGAAAGTAGCTGCCCCTTATTGGCTATGCGCAGATCGTCGAACTCGATGGATCGCACCAGGAATTCGTCAAGGAGCCAGAAATGAGTAGTCCGTTGCTTAATTTCTTCTGCCCGTTGAGGAAGTACATCAATGTAATCGTCCTTAAGCGTATAGAGTTCAGGAGGCTCGATTCCGACGACAGGCACTTCGCACGTCGGATCAATTTGATTTAACAAGTCGAGTACCCGTTCTGCATGAGCACGCGCCTGGTTGATAAACGCTTTCGACAAAAAGGAAGCGCCCGCCCCCACGATGGGCAACACATGAACATCCAAACGGCAGGCGGCTAAGACATCTAACGCCGCCTGTTCTGTTTCGGGTTCCACATACCGGGCAAGCGGATCGCTCAGAAAAATAACCCTTCGCGTTCCTGGGGTGCTTCGCGGTTTCAATCTCGCTCGCCGTCGCGAAAACTTTGGGAACGGACGATGGGGTGTAATACCCAGTGTCTTCGCAACTAGATTCCGGATTGCCTGGATCTCCATCAACGCATTCGTGATCGGAGCAGCAGCGGCAGACAACCCGGCAGCAACATGAAAATACCCGAAGACATAATCCCGCCCCTGTCTGCGGTGCGTTTTGTAATACTCGGCTTGAAAGGCAAACTTAAGCTTCGCCATGTCTACACTGGAGGGACATTCCGCTTTACAGCCTTTGCAGGCGAGGCAGAGGTCGAGGGCTTGGGCAACTGAGTTAGTTAGCCTATCTTTTGGCACTATGGGCATGGTTTGTAATTGGTAATTGGTAATTAGGGCACGCAACAAATTTGCCCGGCCACGCGTCGAATGCATCTCCTCGCGCGTTGCCTGATACGAGGGGCACATCACACCTGTATCTTTTCTACAGACGCCCTGTCCGTTGCACTGTTCTATGGCAACATCCAGTCCGCCGTTGCGTGCGAAGGAAAGGTTTGACTCCCAAAGGCTCGTATGATAGTCAACGCCATACCGCAGATCTGCGTCCATCCTCGGTGCACCGATAATCTTGCCAGGGTTGAGAATATTGTCCGGGTCAGCGGCGCGCTTTACGAGGCGCATGGCGTCTGTTAGTTCGGGTCCGTAGATTTTTTCTAGAAATTCGGAACGTGCCAGCCCATCGCCGTGTTCACTGCTCATGGCTCCGCCCAGTTTCAGGGTCAGCGCGAGCACAGCTTCACTGATCGAGCGCAGGTCCGTGACGCCGCGCCACGTTTTCAGATTCAGAATTGGTCGGATATGGAGGCAGCCGGCGGACGCGTGCGCGTAGATTCCACCTTCCGTTCCATGCGCAAACAAAATTTTCTCCACCTCACGGACGAAGTCACCCAGCTTTTGCACAGGAATCGCGCAATCTTCAATGAATGCAACGGGCCTCGCGGACTGCGGACGGGAGTCGAGCAAGCCTAAACCGACCCTGCGGATATTCCAGACCCGCATCTGGTCTTCTTTCGATTCGGCAATTGCCAGGACCTCGCCAACCTTGCGGGCCGAGTCTTTCAACTGCGCTGGATCATCTCCGCTGAACTCGACAATCAGCAACGCGGCCGGGTCACCAATCACCCACCCCATCTGCCGCGCATACGCAGGAACGCCGCGCGCCAACCGAACCATCATCTGCGGCACCAACTCCACTGCAGAGGGATGATGAGCCAGCAAACGAGGCACATCATCACAGGCAGCGGCAATACCCTGATACGCTAGGACTGCCAGGATCGTATGCTTTGGTTTTGGGACAAGATTGATGGTTGCGCGGCGAATGACCGCCAACGTCCCCTCACTGCCAGCCAAGAGGGATGCCAGATTTAAACTTCCATGTTTCAAGTTAGCAGGGTAGGACTCACCCATCCATTGAGAGGGGGCAGATGGACTCCAGGGCAACAGATAGTTGAGGCGATAACCTGCCGAGTTACGCCAAGTATGAGGCCAGTTTTTTTTGATCACACCGGCATACATCTCGCGGATCGCAACAATTGTGGAATAGAAATTGGAAAGTAGCGGCGTATTAAGCGGGCTTCGTGCCCCGAACGTTGCAAGGCTTCCATCGGAGGCGATGATATCGGCTGAGATTAAATGGTCGACGGTCATGCCATAGGAGAGGGAGTGCGCGCCTGTCGCATTGTTAGCGATCACGCCGCCCATCGTCGCGCGCTCGATAGAAGCAGGGTCAGGACCGAACATCAGGCCATGTTTCGCCGCCCGTGCATTCAACTTCAGGAGAATAACTCCCGGTTCGACAGTCGCCGTTCGCGCTTCAGGATCAATTTCGATAACGGAATCGAGCCAGCGGGAGCAGTCAAGGATCAGGGCATTCCCAATCGCCTGCCCCGCTAGGCTTGTACCTGAACCACGCGGCAGGATTGGCATTTTGTATTTTGCCGCCAATTCTACCGCAGCATGTAAGTCTTCCTGTGTTTTCGGGAATGCGACTCCCAATGGCTCTATCTGATATATAGAGGCATCGGTACTGAAGAGAACGCGAGAGGCAAGATCGAGCCGTATATCGCCCTTGAAGCCCTTACGTAATTCGTCAACAAAGTCAGCATCCAGTGGCATGAGATGATTCTAACCGCTTAAAACAAGAGGGCACAAAGGTATCCTTTGTGCCCCAAACAGATAAGCAGGTGTTTATTTTGCTTTTGCCTGGTTTGCGACAGCAGCGGCTTTCTTTGCCGCCTCTTCAGGATCGCCAAGATAATAATGCGTGATGGGCTTGAGATCTTCGTCCAGTTCATAGACCAGCGGCACGCCTGTGGGAATGTTCAGACCGGGAATCTCCTCCTCAGAGATGCCATCTAGGTATTTCACCAGCGCACGCAAGCTATTGCCATGCGCGACGACCAACAGCCGCTGACCAGACATCACTGCTGGCGCCAGGACCATGTGCCAGTATGGCAGGACACGCTCGAGTGTGATTTTGAGCGACTCGGTGGCAGGCAATTGTTCTGGGGATAAAGCGGCGTAGCGGCGATCAAACCGGGGGTGACGTTCATCCTCTGGTTTCAAGGCAGGCGGTGGAATATCATAGCTGCGCCGCCAGATATGCACCTGTTCTTCGCCAAATTTTTGAGCCATCTCTGCTTTGTTCAATCCCTGCAGGGCACCATAGTGACGCTCGTTCAATTGCCAGGCGCGGTACACCGGCAACCATTCCAATCCCATTTCTTCAAGCACAATCCAAAGCGTTTTGATCGCCCGACGCAGCACAGAGGTATAGGCGACATCGAATTCATAGCCGCCGTCCTTTAGCAGGCGACCCGCTTCTCGAGCTTCTGCCTCGCCCTGCTCTGTCAGACCGACATCCGTCCAGCCGGTGAAGCGATTCTCGAGATTCCATGTGCTCTGTCCATGACGCACTAAAACGAGCTTATACATTAGAAGCTTCTCCTTCAATCATCTCAGTTGAAAATTACGGTTGGCTGTGTCGATCGCCTCCAGCAATTCCTCTTTCATCGAGGATGCTGTAGTTATATCCTTACTAAACAAATTCTGCAACTCTTGGGGATCTTGTTCTAGATGATAGAGCTCAAATTGATCGTCGTGTCCCGGGTAGCCTGTGTAATAAAGAAGTTCATATTCGCCTTTGATCAGGGCAAACGTGGCGTGTCGGATCGGTTGGAACGCAGCGTTATCCTTTCCCATCATCGGAAAGATACTTCGAGCCGAATCCTCATTTCCACCAAACCCAGGCAGGATGCTTCCTTCGATCCACTCTGGAATTTCCTTGCCAGCGATCTCCAGAATTGTGGGCAAGAGATCCACGTTGCTCGTCACAGAATGAAAATCGGAACGACTTACCTGTCCGGGTGCTGCGATCAACAAAGGGATATGAGTCACCGGCGCGTACATCAACGCTGTGGCATGGCCCACCTCTCCGCGTTCGAACATCTCCCCGTGATCCGATGTAACGATTACATAACTGTTCTGCAGAACACGAGACTGCTCCAGATCCAACAGGAATCTGCCGAACTCGGCATCGAGGTCGGCGATCAGTTCATCGTATTCGCGCCGGTACTCGCGCAGAGCCTTCTCCGGGTGATTCCCGCCCGAGAATGGATGACGAGGCTTGGCCGGCAGTGGGAGGTCTTCCATGAATATCCCCGTAAAGTCCTTGCGGGCGTTATAGGGTTCATGCGGAGACCAGAGATGGAAATAGGCAAGATAAGGTTCAGACTCTGCCAGAGAATTCTTTATCAACTTATCAATCCCGTCAAGCACGGTGGCGTTTTCATAGGCGTAATCATAGTTGGTAGGAAGCCCCCGCGGATATTCCGTAGAGATGTGTTTACGATTCGGTCCTAAGGCTCGCACAAGATCCCCAGAGGCAATCAGGAGCGAACCCGGAAACGCACGTGGGTCGTCTACGCGCAAGTTCGCGAAATCTTGAAACACATAATACGCCATGCGGCGATCCGACGGTAAATCATCAGGCTGAATATAAGAATGAATAAAATGACTGTAAGAATCACAGGGTAAATGAATGTCGATGTCTGACTCAAATTGGCTCAGAAGGATATCTGCCCATAGGTTTTGCGTGAATGCCAAACGTGTATATTCCTTGCCCATTAACTGGAAGAGATTCCGACCTGTAAGCTGACGGTCAACCATCCCCCGGTAATTGAGGGCACGATGCGTCCAGGGGTTTAATCCCGTGAGCATTGAGGCGGTGCCGGTTGTCGTAAAGTTGCCGCCCGAATAATGGTTGTGATACACGAAGGCTCGCTCGGCAAACTTCTTCAAATTTGGCGTCGTTTCGCGCTCATATCCATACAGGGATAGATGCCGTGCAGACATAGCATCGAACACAAAGATAAGAATATTTGGTTTGCCGATATTTTGAAGGTTAGATTGTGAGAGTAAAGCCGAAGCTCCTCCGAAGGTCGCACCGGCCATCAAAGCAGCAGATGCTTTTAAAAACTCGCGTCTGTTCAAAACGGACATTTGGCTGTCTCAGGAAACGTTTCTAAAAATTACATAAGCAGACGTAACTAGAAACACCGGCGCGAGGATCAGGAGAAAGATAACCACCCGATCGGAAAAACCGATCACCAGGGACCGTACTCCCTGGAACTGAGATGCGCGCTGCAAAACCCATGCCATCCCTAACAAGACCAAGAGTGGGGCGATCAAAAGCAGGAAACCTCTTTCCACTCCGAACTGCATCTGCGATCCCACAAAGACCATCAATGATCCGATCAACCCAATCGACAAAATCGTTCCACGCACCACAAAATCGTCGCGCAGACTGCTAGCAGGAAGTACAACACAACCTGCCAGAAGCATCGTTAAGATCGTCAGGCTTTCGATGAAATTAGTAACCATGGCATATGCAAAAACGATAAAGATCTCACCCAGATTCAAGAGGAGGAGCCAGCCAGAGAGTTTCCATAAAAAGGCTATGATCGTCCAACCTGCGAACATGACGGCAATCACTGCATAGACTTGCACAATCGATTGAAATTCAGGGAGGCGCGCTCGCATATGTAGAAGCTATTCTTCAATGGAAATACGATTTCGGTAAAGCTGTGTATCCGGAACCGCGAGCATCTGGCTCTGGTTCAGTGGGATATCGAGAAATTCGACAATTTTTTCACAGCAAAGCTTTGGTTCCGCCATCAATGAATTGTAGTTTACAAAAAGCACTTCCATATTCTGCTGGCGAACCAACCAGGGTTTCAAAGCAGCTAAATGATGGTGGAACTGCTGCTCCATTTCTTCATCGCTCAGCTTGGAGATTTGCCCGCGGTGGTCAAGCATTTTCTTCTGCGATGCCAGCGTTTCCTTCGAATGGCGCTCCATGAAAATGATCTTGTACTGATGGTCCTGGGGGAGGTACTCCAATAACGCCGAAATCACTTTCACAACTTTTCCATTCGCATCATTCATCCATGAGAAGTTTCCCTCTTTAAGCTGCCGGACGATTTCCAGCTCGAAGTATCCATTCGGGTTGTCGTCGTCCGGACGGCGGATTTTATCCGTGAGGACGGGAAGCCCGCCTTCCGCCAGAATCCGCATCATCATAGATGTCCCCGAGCGCGGCAAGCCGGAAACGATGATGACAGGTTGGTTGGAAGCATTTGTTTGATAAGGTTTTGAGAACAATTTCATTTAGAGATATCCTAATCCTTTTAAGCGCTCTTCCAAATCCTTTTGCCCTTCACCCGTCGAGTGAGAAGGTGGTTTAATGTTCGACGGGTCTAGGTATTTTCCGATCGCGAGGAAGGGAATATCACGAAAGGAGACCCTGCCGAAATCGCGCAGGTTACGGTTTGCAAAGACCACGCCGGGGACCAGGTCCGCGTCCATGCAATGATCGGCGCCCCAGTGATCGGTATTCGGTTCGAGCAAATTTACGGGCACCTTGCCAAGTCCGGTTTCAGCGGAGGCGCGGTAGCCAGGCGCGTAGCCTACCACCAAGTCTGGACCGAAGCGAGTGTAGGGACCTGAATATGTTTCGTGCTTGAGACGAATCTTATGGATGACGCGCCTTTGATCGGCGTCCTGCCAATTTGACAGTTTGTGTCGGATCTCACCAAGCAAAGGTTCCACTTCGTCTGCGGAAACAATTCCCTGCCCCTCCCGTCCTGCAATGTTGAGATAAATACTGTTCAAGCCGATCGCGTACGCGCGAGCCTTGCTCCAATCCACGCCATCCAAACTATTGCTTCCGTTCTTCATGGATAGAAAGCCATTCTCAAGCAGCCAGCGATTGAGATGCACTTTTTTCTCGAATTGAGAGAACCCATGATCCGATAAAATGAGGTAACGGTCCTTACCTGTCCAGGAAGCCACCTGGGAGTTGACCTCTCCCACAAAACGATCCAGACGCCGGTACCAATCCTGCACAACATCCATACGGTTGTGGAAGAACATATGTTGCACGCGGTCCAGGTCGTCGAAGATTGCGGCAAGCACGCCTTCCCGGAATTCCTTCATTAAACAATCAAAGATCTGAATACGTGTATCAAAAATAGATTGGCACAGGTCAAGAAATTGATCGTCTGTGATGCAGCCTTCTTCCAAACCCGTCGTATCCTGGGGCCAACCCAGCGTGAGGTATGGACCGACTTCTTTCCATAGTTTCTTGGAAAAGGACGTTGAGGAGGCATAATGCCAGGGCGAGTGTAATGGGTGGATTTGCAATGGCAACGCATAGACACAGATCCTACCGTCCAGGGAGGTGAGGAGAAACCGCGTGATCGCGTGGATCGTCAAAAGCAAGCCAGCTTTGAAGCGCAACGCAACGATGTCGCTCCATTCGCCAAGACGGAGGTCTAGCTGACTCTGGTCGACGGTCAAACGCGCGGAGGTCGAATCGATCACCTCCAGGCGTATCGGTAGATAGATCGTGCGCGGGCCGTCGCGTCCCTGTGTTTGCGGGCCGGGCAGGGACGCTGAAAAATGTCTCTTTCCATCGGAGGACCACTTGACGCGCGTGGTCTTTTTCAAAACTTCATCTTCTGTCGTGAGTAACGTGCCAACCCCGAGCTGACCGCGGATATCCGGGGTACCCAATCCCGGCAATGTATTCACAGGCAACCCCGGGCGCGCCGGGAACATGGCGGGCCACCACAAAGCGGTGGCAGGGTACCCCATATCTGCCGTTTCTTCAAAAAATGTTTTGGACGTGTAGGGTGGGACGAACTGTTCGCCAGCTGCGCCTCTACGCATGGGCAGAATAGAGACATACGGCGTATAGCTGGAAGGATCGCGATGGACGAAATCAAAAATGCCATGTCCGCCGGGGTCCGTGCCAGTCGCGATACTCGTCCATGAGACTTCGGTTTGTGGCGGAGAACAGACTTCTAGTTTGGAATATCCACCATGCTGCGTGAATTTTTCGAGGTTCGGTAATTGGTTCTGTCCAGCCATCTCTTCGAACACGGCAGGGTCAAACGAGTCAAATCCCAGAATCAATGTCTTCATGAAGTTGAGTTCTTGTTCCCCTTACTCTTACTCATCCTTTCGAAAACGGCGTCGCAAACGGGCGATCCCTTGCCTAATCTGGCGCGAGAAAAACAACAGTCCAGCGGAGACGACGGCCAGTAAACCAGCCAGGGCTTGAAATAAGATTCCGCCTGTATTTGGATCGATATACATTTCTACTCCTTACCTTACTGAGGTTGATTTACAGATGATATACCTTATCCATTTCGAAAAGTCAATTAGGGAATTTTCTACTTCTTTATGCTCCGCTCCACATCTATAGTACAATTGTTCTATTCCAAGGCACTTGATTGACACCTTTTTTTTCTCTTGAATAGATTCACACTGCCCAAGTAAAATCAAGTTATGCATAACGACGACGTTTCTCCTGCCCGACAGCAATATCTCGATATCAAACGCGAATATCCGAATACGATTCTCTTTTTCCGGCTTGGCGATTTCTACGAAACGTTCGACGAAGACGCTGAATTGACGGCGCGCGAGCTTGATATTGTCCTCACGACGCGCTCCGTGGGAAAAGGCGTGCGCGCCCCGCTGGCTGGCATCCCTTACCATGCTGTGGAAAATTATCTGGCGCGGCTGATCGAAAAAGGGTATCACGTCGCGATCTGTGAACAAATCGGGGATACGCCGGTCAAAGGATTGTTCCCACGAAAAGTTGTTCGAGTGGTGACTCCGGGGACCGTGACCGAGCCTGCGCTTTTACCTGGGGACTCGAACAACTATCTTGCCGCGGTCTTTTGCAATGGAAAAAGTGCATCCGTTGCCTACGCCGATATCACCACCGGTGAGTTTGCGGTGACTGAACTTCCCATCGAGGCACTGCGCGCCGAGCTGACGCGGCTGCACCCGGCTGAAATTTTATTCCCTGACAATCAAACTCTGAACGATGGAATACAGGGTCACAAAACATCATATCCAGCCTGGCGTTTTGAGCCGGGCAAGTGTGAAGAAATTCTGCTCTCCCATTTCAAAGCCTCCACACTGCAAGGCTTTGGCATCAAAGGTCAGGGACTGTCCATACGGGCAGCTGGAGCGATCATTCAGTATCTGAAGGACACGCAACCTGACTCACTCACACTGCTGACAAAATTACGCTCGTACAGCATCCACGAGTTTATGACGCTGGATACGGCGACGCGACGCAACCTGGAATTGGACGAGACCTTACGCGGCGAGCGCAAAGGGTCTCTGCTCGGCGCCCTCGACCGAACAGTCACTTCTATGGGGAAACGTCTGATGCATCAATGGGTCAGCCAGCCGCTGCTCAATGTGGAACGAATCAAACGCAGACAGGACGGGGTTCAATATTTCTTCGAGGACGGGATGAAGCGCGCCGAGCTCCGCGCCGCACTCAAGCCTCTGGCTGATCTGGAGCGCCTGGTCAATCGCGTTCTCGCGGGCTATGCCCAACCGCGGGACCTGGTCGCCATGCGCGATACACTGTGCCGCCTGCCGGAGATTGTGAACATGATCGGCTGGGAGCAATCATTCGTTTTGCCCAAGCTTGAGCTGGCGGATAATGAGCTATCGCTGCTGCAAGCCTGTATCGACGATGAACCGCCCGCGACGTTGCAGAACACCGGAATCATCCGGCCGGGGTACTCCCAGGAGCTCGACTCGGTCATAGAAGCTTCACAGCATGCACGGGATTGGATCGCCAGTCTTGAATCGGTGGAGCGCGACCGGACAGGAATTAAGAGTCTTAAGGTTGGGTACAACAAGGTCTTTGGTTATTACATCGAGATCTCGCGCGGCGCGGCAGAGAAGGCACCGTCCAATTACATCCGCAAGCAGACGCTGGTCAATGCGGAGCGGTTCATTACACCGGAGATGAAAGAGTACGAAACCTTGGTCTTGAATGCGGAGGAACGTATCCGTGAGATCGAGCTGCGGCTCTTCAAAGAAAGCTGCGCCTCGATTGGCAAGTCTGCACATAAGTTATTGCAAATCGCGCGTTCGCTTGCCGCGCTGGATGTCTTATCGGCACTGGCAGAAACCGCTGCGCTTGGGAACTATAGGCGCCCTGAGATCGTGGAGGGGAATGAACTAGAGATCCACGAGGGCAGGCACCCGGTCGTGGAGCAATCCCTGCGTGACCAGCGCTACATTCCAAACGATGTCATGTTCGAAAACGGGGAGATCGTGCGTGTGATCACCGGACCGAACATGTCCGGCAAGTCCACGTATCTACGGCAGACAGCGTTAATCGTCCTGATGGCGCAGATTGGTTCCTTCGTCCCCGCCGAGGCAGCCAGGATCGGTCTCGTGGATCGCATCTTTACCCGCATCGGCGCGCAGGATGAAATTCATGCGGGTCAATCTACGTTTATGGTGGAGATGATCGAAGCGGCGAACATCCTGCATCATGCCAGCGCGCGCTCGTTGCTGATCCTCGACGAAATCGGACGCGGCACCTCTACCTATGATGGACTCTCGATTGCCTGGGGCATGATCGAATATATCCATAATCATCCCCACCTGCGCGCAAAGACATTATTTGCTACGCATTACCATGAGTTGACTCAGCTCGCGGATTTGCTACCTGGCGTTCGTAATTACAACGTGGCAGTCAGCGAGGCAGAGAATAAGGTGATTTTTCTACACAAGATCGTCCCCGGCGGCGCGGACCGTTCCTACGGCATCCACGTCGCTCAATTGGCAGGCTTACCTACCCCGGTCATTCAGCGTGCGAATGAAATCATGGCAGAGTTGGAAAAGACATCCGGCCGGGCGGTCAAGATCGATCCCCATGCAGCGCAGCAAGCGATGCTGTTTCCAGAGTCTAGCCCGCTGTTAGATGAGCTCAAGGGATTAGATGTCAATTCGCTGTCTCCCATTGAGGCGTTGAACAAGTTGTTCGAATGGCAGAGAAAATATACGGGGATCTAACCTTTATTTCACTGTGCATTTGGGCTTCCCTTTTTCGAATTGGAGGGAAGCGCCTCTGAGCGCACAAGAGCAATATGGGTATAGGCATCGTGGAGTTTGTCTAACGAAGAGGCATCCTACATTCCTCGTCGATACGCGAGGTCACATCGACAGGACGGAAGAGGTACACCGTATCTTCATAGTAATACTGTTTGTTTTCCAAGAGTGGTAAATTCGCCTCAAAATAGTGATTGAAGATGATCCGAAACAAGTTTACCGTAGTCAAATCAGAAGGGATGTCACGCTGCTCCATCCCTGGCAAGTAATAGGCAGCAAAGGGGGAAAAACGTTCTTTGATACAGGTATTCTCAGCCGAGGAAAAATCTGTCAGCAACCCTGACCCATGATCGGCTTGTATCAGAATAATGGGTGGAGTTTTAGATTTCTTTAAGATCGCATTCACCGTGAGTCTCAATTGAGCGTTTACAAACTCAACTTGCCCTATGTATCCTTCTTTATACACACTGCTAGATCCGTAGAAGTCGTCAGCATCATTGGTATTGTATTTGCCCGGTGGATTGATCGGAGCCCCGTTTTTGTCGAAAACAAAGGGCGGGTGCGGTGACAAAATATGAGCGAAGACAAACTTAGGGCCGTCCATTTCGGGGATATTTTGCAACGATTCAAACGAATATTGGATAACCGTGCGGTGTGTATCAAAGCTAGGAATGGAAGCTAAGTCTTTGATCAGCGGTTTTATAATCCCCAAACCGGTCGCATCCAGGATATATCGTTCATAATCGGTCAATACGACGGGAAATGCATGTAGATATATATCTGTAGTCGGGTTATCGGTCAAACTCCAATCCGTGCTGAACGAAATTGTTTTATAACCCTGTGATTCAAGCACGGCTCTTACTTGGCTGTGATCGATAAAAGGCGTCATCAGCCACCAGAAATGACTATTCTCCAAACCTGGCGCGTAAGAACCGACATAGTTCATGTTGAGGGTCGACGGTACAGACACCGCGGTCTTCGCATAATTCGAATGGATATTGGCGGGGACAATAAAGCCTTTCTGCTGTAAATAGGTAGTCAACGGCGTATTGTCATATCCATACAGGTTTTCCAACATATCGGAACGCAAATATCCATCCAGGACGATATAGTAAATGTCCGGCATTACCACAGGCGAAGAAGTGATCTTTATGGAGGGAGTTCTCGCCTGGTCGACGGATTGAAAGTAAGTCCCCCAAGGCACTTGTGCAAAGGCGCGAATATTCAAGTAAAGGGCGAGCGCAATAATAAATACGGCAACTCCATTTAGGAGTACAAAGAACTGCGTGAGCCGAACTTCGAAGCCTCGCAACCGGAAGTAAAGCTGCCACATGATTGTCGCAATCAACACGACGGAACCCATAAGCAAAAAAAATGACTGGGAAAAATAAAATCCAAACACGAATACAGTAAGAAGTATAGTAGCCCATTCCCAATCCCTGGTTAGATAGTAGGCGGGGTACATGAGCAAGCCGAGTAACAGCCAAAGGACGAAGAGCAGTCGAAAAAATTGATCGAGGGAAGCCAAAGTCAGGACCCAATAGTTGATATACAGGATAAAGGAAAGCGCGAATACGAACGGGGTGATCAAATATAGACGCTTCATGATCAATACGCGCCCTTACCCAGGATAACCACTCGGAGCGTGCGAAGGATAATTTGGAGGTCGAGCCAGATGGTGTGATTCTGAACGTAATACACGTCATCCTCTATGTGTAAATGCATGGGACGGTCGCTTCGCCCATTGATCTGCCACCAACCTGTCATCCCTGGCGGGACAGTGAAACGCTTATGCTGCCAGGATTCATAGTTTGCTACCAAGGAGGGCAACTCAGGTCGGGGTCCCACCAGGCTCATGGTCCCCGCAAGGACGTTGAACAGCTGGGGGAGTTCGTCCAGGCTGAAGCGGCGCAGCACGCGCCCCACGCGCGTGACACGCGGGTCATGCCTGGTTTTGTGAATCAAGTTCCCCTGAGGATCCCACCGCACTGTCTGCGATTGTAGCTGTTCTGCATTTTTGACCATCGTCCTGAACTTATACATCTCGAACAGGTGCCCATTCCCCCCCACACGCTTTTGTCTGAAGATGACTGGCAAGCCATCTTCCAGATAGATCATCAAAGCAGACAACACCATGAGCGGCAGAACAAGTAATAACGCAAAGATCCCCAATGACAGATCAAAGAGACGTTTGGACATGCTAGGATAACAGGGAAAATATTTTACTTGTCAAAAATGATCACACCATCTGATTCATAGACCTTGCGAAATTCATTCGCGCTTGCCAGGCTTTCGAGAAAATAATGAAAGGCATTTTTATAGGGAATCGTTTTACAGTCCAGGCGAGGGATCTTCGATACATACAGATAATCATAGGCGGAACGAGAAAGCGCCTCATCAAGACATTTTACATCACCCTCCGTCAGGCATGCCTGCGCCGCATAGGTGGATCGGACATAAGGAGCAAAATTTGCACCCTGTGTCCATTCAGTACCTTGCACCGTATGAATACTCCGACGGTCGGCAAGCGCCGGGAACCACTCCATGACTATATCGCATGAGATCGAGTTTGTTCCCGTCAAGACCAGGAAACGGGAATCTTTTGGCGTATGGGCATAAACCCAATCCATAGCATCTCGATCTGACGGCGACAATGAACTTGTAGAAAGCTGGGCTCCAAACTGGTATGCCGAAAGGAAAAGATAGAACAACACATAGATCAAGATGCCTGACTCCAGAAAAGATACCTTCTCAGACCCTTCCCTGCCAGGAGTTGCTGTATGAGCGAGAACCGGAAGAAGGATGTCTATCAATCCAATGGCAGCTAGCATCGCCAACGGAATGGCAGCTGGCAGCACAGCACTGCGGCCCTCCACGATAAAGGGACTGGCAAGCCAAATCGGGAGCAGATATTTCTTCTCGATCAAACATCGAGCGAGCCCAATCAACCCCAGGATCGCGATCAAGGTCGCGAATACCTCTTCTGTGAAGTCAAAAGATATCAGGTTCAGCACTGCCAGTCCCTTCTGGCCTGTTTGCACGGCGCTCAAGAAGGGAGCGATGCCGTGAAAGCGAATCACAGTCGCCCACCAGGGCATGCTAACGATAAGAGTAACTGCTCCTGCTCCCACCAGATGAGCAAAGGAAGAACGGGAGCGCCCGAGCATTGCCCACAACAAGATCACACTGGCGATCATGTGCACGGCCGCCTCTGGATGGCTCATGATCGTGAGGCCGGCAAAAAGCCCAGCCCAGAAAATGTCCGTGCGACGATTTTCTTTATAAAGCCTGACTACGCATGCCAACGACAGCAGCAGAAAAAGTTGACCAGGCGCGCGCGTGAGTCCAGCGCCAGACACGAACCAGGAAAACGCACGCGGCATCAAGGCAAAAAACAGGGTCGCCACGGCAGTGTGGTAGTTTGATTCGAATAACTGCGCCGCCAGTGAATAGAACGCCAGAATAGATAGCGACGCGAAGATGGACGGCACCCAGCGCAGAACCTCCACGGCAGTCAAGCCAAACAGGTCAGATATCAGTCCGCCCACGTAAAACCCAAATGGTGGATAGGCAAAGGGAATATTCGAATGATTGTAGAATGTGAAGGCAGGCAAGCGATAATGATTGGCTTTTAGATCCTCCACCATAACGGCAAACATTCCCCCCTGATTAAGAGGAAAGTCTGCAAGCAGGTTTGGGTTGAAGCGCACAAAAATTCCCAGCAAAACGGCAAGGAGGAAAATAAGCTTGGACCATTCCGCTCGAACAATGGTTTTCATATCAATGGATTCTGTAAAAAAACAGGTATGACAGCATGATGAAAGACAAGGATGGTCCGATAAAGGTGTTTTAAAGACTCTCCGCGCAGTTTACTCTTTGGGCAAGGCGCAAGCATCACCCAACCGGGCGGTAACATCCTCAAAATCATAATACGATTGCGTGGTCTTGTAGAAATATTGTTTGCTTTCGAGCAGCGGCAGTTGGGTCTCAAAGTATTCATTCAAAAGGATGCGAAAGAGATTGACCGTAGAAATATCAGAGGGAATCACCTCATGCCCGACGCCAGGCAGGTAGTAAGCGGCAAACGGTGAGAAACGCTCTCGGATGCATGTATGTTCCGGAGAAGCGAGATCAGTCAGCATTCCCGAGCCGTGGTCTGCCTGCAGGATAATAATCGGTGGAAGATCAGATTGCAGAAGAATGGCATCAATCGTTTGCTGCAATTGACGATTGACAAACTGCACCTGCGCCACATACTGCTCCCGGTATTCCTGCCATGAACCCGGAAATTCATTTGCATCCTGGAACGTGAAGGGGTGGGAGGAATCGAGCGGCTCTCCTGCACTGTCAAAGACGAAAGGCGGATGCGGAGAAATAATATGGGCGAAGACAAATTTGGGTCCCGGCAGACGGGGAAGCTCGGACAGAGTCATAAAATTGTAGTGGATAATTTCGCGGTGGGACTCGGACGTCGGCACGGATGCAAATCCATCAAGGATCGGTTCCAAGGACTCCAAAGGCGTAAGGTCCATCACGAAACCTTCAAAGTCGGTGAGCATGATCGGGAAGGGATGCAGATAGCGATCGGTCGTAGCGTTGTCAGTGATCGTCCAATTGGTGCTCAGGGAAACGGTCTGATAGCCCTGTGACTCGAGCAAGGATCGAATGCGGCTGTGGTCGATAAAGGGTGCCATCAGCCAACGATGTGGTAATTCATCCAGCGCTGGCACAAGGGACTGTATGTAATCCATGTTAAGCGTGGATGCAATGGAAAGTGGAGTTGCGGGATAGTTGGAGTGGCCGGAGGCGGGAACCACAAAGCCTTTTTCTTGCAGATAACTGACAAACCCTGCGTTGTCAAAAGCAAACATTTCCTGCAAAATATCAGACCGGGCATAGCCATCCATCACGATATAGTAAATATCGCGCTTGATAGAGGGGCTGGAAAGTGAGGAGAGCGAATAATTTCTTGCATCTGTCAGGTCCTCTTGATAACGCATCCACGGAATACGGGCGAGTGTGGCGCCCTCCAGAAAAACTGCATTCGCGGCAAAAAATAGACTTACCCCCGCAAGGATATACATGAAATGCGCGAGCTGGAGTCTCTTCCGTTTGAGATAGAGGAATGCCAGCCAGCAGACACCCGCAATGGCAAAAAAAGCCAAGACTGTAGAAAAGAAGTTGCTGGAAGAAATGAATCCCAGTACTATAATTGTTAACAAGACAACTGCCCAGTGCCAATCACGCGTTAGCCAATACGCAGGCAAGATGAGCAGCCCCACAATCAGCCACAAAACAATCAGCGGGCGCAGGATTTGATCAGGTGAAACAACAGGGGATGAAATGTAACCTAGCTGAAGAAGCGACGCCAATAGAAACAAGAATGGAATGAACAGGAAACGACGCTTCATGCAATTCTTCTACTAAATAAAGGAAGCCTGTATCTACAGGCTTCCTTTATTTACTCTATTTACGAATGCTTTCGACTTGCTGTCACAACGTTCGCCTCCGTCATGGAAGGCGCGGGAGCCTTGGAGCGCATCACTGCCCAGGCAAGCACCCCCAGGAGTACGAGAGCCACCACCCAGACCATGATTACACTCGAACCGGCAGCACCGGAGTACTGCACCACGATAGGAGCGATGATGACCGAGACAAGGTTGACTACCTTGATCATCGGGTTGAGCGCCGGACCCGCGGTGTCTTTGAACGGATCGCCGACAGTATCGCCAACCACACCCGCTTTATGGCGCTCTGAGCCTTTGCCAGTGTTCCTGGCTATATCCTTCGGTTCATCCTCGATCAACTTCTTGGCGTTATCCCATGCGCCGCCAGAGTTGTTGAGGAAGACAGCAAGCAACTGACCGGAAACAATAATACCCGCCAGGAAACCGCCGAGCGCTTCCACCTGCAGCGTCAGTCCCACCACAATCGGTGTTACGACGCCAAGCAGCGCAAGTGAAATCAGCTCCTTTTGGGCTGCCGTCGTAGAAATAGCGACTGCCTGCCTGTAATCTGGTTTCACCTTGCCTTCCAGCACACCCAGCTTGAACTGGCGCCGGACTTCCATCACGATCAAGGATGCGGCGCGCGCGACGGCTTGAATACAAAATGAAGAGAACAGCCAGGGTAACGCCGCCCCCAAAAGCACGCCTACAAAGACTTGCGGTACATCCACACGAATGCCGATCGTCTGGATCTGCTGCTCGACCGGAATTCCCAGGCTTGTCTGCGCCCGAGATACGTCCACCAAAAAGGAACCAAACAGGGCAACTGCAGCAATCACAGCCGAACCGATCGCCACACCCTTCGTAATCGCCTTGGTCGTGTTGCCGACTGCATCCAAGTCTGCCATGATCTGCTGGGCATCTCTGGTTGCCTTATCGGTCTGTCCGGACCAGGACATCTCGCCGATACCGTTGGCGTTGTCCGCGATAGGACCGAAAGAGTCCATGGCGACATTGTTGCCAGTGAGCGTAAGCATCCCGATGCCGGTCATGGCAACCCCATATAGAATGAATGTGGCACGAGCAACACCTTCCACGCCGGGAATGGTTCCGAAGATAAAGATGGATGCAACGATGGTCAATGCAATGACGAGCACAGACCACACGGAGGATTCAAAACCAACGGAAACGCCGTTGAGGATCAGAGTTGCGGGACCCGTATCTGCGGATCGTTTGATATCGTTTACCGGTGCGGCATGAGTGCCGGTAAAGTATTCCGTCAGGCGGTCGATTAAGATTGCAAGCAAAACGCCCACACCCACTGCCATTGGCAGACGCCACCAGCCACCCCACTGATCCATCGCCGCGTTATTCAGATAGATGAAACCCGCGATGAAAAACAACGCGGCGGAGATCACAGCCGAGGTAAGGAAGCCGCTGAAGATCGCCTTCATCGCATCTTCGCTCTTGCCGGTCTTCCCGGCTCTGACAAAATATGTACCAATGATGGATGACAGGACACCGATACCACGCACCAGGAGTGGGAAGATGATCCACTCCAGCCTGTTCCCCGTGATATGGTAGAGTGCAATGCCAAGGATCAACCCGGAAACGATCGTCACTTCGTACGATTCGAAGATATCGGCTGCCATACCGGCGCAGTCGCCAACGTTATCGCCCACAAGGTCCGCGATCACGGCCGGGTTTCGTGGGTCATCCTCCGGGATGCCTGCCTCAACCTTACCGACGAGATCTGCACCCACATCCGCTGCCTTGGTGAAGATGCCGCCGCCCACGCGCATGAACAACGCCAGGAGTGTCCCGCCAAAACCAAAACCCAAAAGAGCATCTGGCGCAGCAATGCCCAGGATGATAAAAATAATCGTGCCCCCTAGCAGACCGAGACCATCCGTCAGCATGCCGGTGATCGTCCCAGCGCGATAGGCAATACGCAGCGCATCGCCAAAAGACCGGCGCGAAGCCGAAGCAACGCGCACGTTCCCCTCGACTGCCATACGCATGCCGATCTGTCCAACTGCGAGAGAAAAACCGGCGCCCATTACGAATGCAAGCGCGCGGGCGATACCGATCCAAAGACGGACTGTGCCCGGATCGGCACCTTCAAATCGTTCGAGCGCCTCCGGAGAGGGGGGCACAATATATACAGAGAAGAAAAGCGCAATCGTAAGAACCGCGATCAAAGGCAAAATGGAGCGTAACTGCCTTCTTAAGTAAGCATCTGCTCCATCTTTGATCGCATGCCAGACTTCCTGCATCTTTTCCGTCCCTTTGTCCTCACGCAAAATCTGGGATCGAAGAAACACCGCATATGCCAGACCGAGGATGGCAATGCCAAACACAGCCCAGATTGCGATGGTCTCCAGTGGGGTCAGTCCCATGACAGACATGTGATAATATCCTCCTAGCAAAAGATAATGTATGGGCTTTCGCCCGGCAAAGCAGAAGGATTTTACAGGCGCAGGAGGGATGTGTCAAGAAAAACCATAGCGTGTACCGCGATTGACAGTCCGCTTCTATTTTGATAAGATACATCCAGCTTCGGAGTACCGCAGACCAGCGGTAAACTCCAAAAAGGAGAAACTATGTTAGAGGAACTCGACACAAGAATCATTACAGAAACCGAAACTTCAACGATTTCCCTGTCCACCGCGGCTTCTGAGGCAGTCAAAAATATCCTGGCGGAACGCAACCTGGAGGGATACGCCCTGCGTGTGTACGTGGCAGGCGGTGGTTGCTGCGGCGTGAATTTTGGAATGGCATTGGATAACAATATTCGCGACGTAGACACCACCTTCGAAGCCAATGGCGTGCAGGTGGTTGTCGATGAGGTTTCCATCGATTATCTGCGCGGGGCGACGATTGATTTCGTCAATGACCCGGTCCGTGGGGCGGGGTTTGCAGTGGATAGCCCGATGGCAAAAGGTCACAGCCATGAGCATGGCGAAGAGGCATGTGCCTGTGGTGGTTCTTGCTCCTGCAATAACTAATCTGATCTGGAATCGACAAAAAAGACCGAGTATTCGGTCTTTTTTGTTTTGATGTATAAAAGCCGAGATACCATCCTGCACGACGAAATTCCGTTATCTGCCCCGCAAATAAGAAATCACGGCGCCGAAAAACCCGAATAAACCCAGACTAAGAATCAGCAATCCTGTCGGGATGTTCGTAGATGTGGCAGTGGGAGGATCGGTAAATAAGGGTTGCTCCAGCGGCGGGGGCGGGGTGAAAGTCGGCAGGCGGGTGGGCGTTTGCTGGCCAATGAAAGCTGCTTCAAGCGTAGGATCGATTGTGGGGGTGGAGAAGGGAGTCGGGGTGGCAGGTACTTCAACAAGCGGGAGCAGCGCGCCAGGCGAGAGCTTCACATAGGGACCATATACCCATCCCATGGCATTGGGCACCCCAGCATAGCGGATGAGTATCCAATCTTCCCGTCCATCCGCGCGTCCAATGGCGGGAGCTGTTTCATTCCCGAGCAACACGCCAATCGAAGGATAATCGAACGAGCTCGGACCAGCGTAAACGCGAATGACGGGAATACTCTGATCCACGGTGATCACAGGTCCAGATGGTGTACCCGTCACCGTGGCGATTGACCCGGTTGGCTGCTGTGCAAACACAGACGGATTTGCAGGCTCGAGAAACGCCAAAGCGATCATCGCAGCCACCATAGCCATCCCAAGAATCACCCTAGTTTTCTGCAGCATATGAAGCTTCCAATTATCTGCGGAGCACAAACGATAGCGTCAATCCCAAGCCGCCGAGCAGAACTAAAACCATGATGAAAAGTCCTGGCGCCACCGTTCGCGGCCCTGTGACATGCGGTGTCGTATCGATCTCTTCCAGCGGTGCAGGGGGCGTAAAGGTCGGAAGACGGGTTACGGTGGGCTGAAAGGTAAAGACTGCTGCGAGCGTTGGGTCAATGGTAGCAACAACTTGCGTCGGAGTGGGAGGCGGTTCCACGATCCGCAGCTCCCCGCCGGAAATGGAAACGAAGGATGAGTAAACCCAGCCTGTTCCGCCGGGATAGGTAATCTGAATCCACTCTCTCCCCGGCGAAATCCCCAAAGCCGGGACGACCTCCCCCGGGTTCAACTGCGCCACGATGGGATACAGGATCGTGCTCGGTCCGCTGCGGACGTTGATGGGGTCGGTATAGGTCACGGTCACAAAAATCCCGGTCGGGGTAGAGACATCCTGAAACGCCTCCGCCTGCCTCGGGGAAAGCAACGTTCCTGCACCCAGACTCACCAGCATTATGATCCCCGCTAACACCTTAAACCAAAACTGTTTGATTGCGTACATAGTATTGAGAGACATGAAATACGACGACAAATGTCGCCGTTTACAAGGATTATAATCGAAAACATGGAACGACGAATTTTTCACGGAAACATCAAGCCAAATGACGTCGCACATGCCTTAATGGCGGAATTTAACCGTGGCAATATGCATGCCCAGGTACTCGGCACCAAGGACAAGATGGCTGTCCAGATCGCCACCCGCAGGGGCGCTCTATCTGGCGGACAAACCGCATTAACCATTAACCTGCAGTCCGTCGAAGATGGGATTCTTGTAGAGGTGGGTCAGCAAGCCTGGCTGGGCGTGGCAGCAAGCCTTGGGCAAACTGCTATCTCCGCCCTGCGGAATCCGTTCAGCCTGCTCGGGAGGCTGGACGACCTCGCACAGGATATCGAGAGCATGCAACTGAATGAAAGGACCTGGAAGGTGATCCAGCACACCGCAGTGACTCTCCAGGCATCCTACGCCCTTTCAGAAAAGCTGGCACGGCTGACGTGTGAGTATTGCGGGTCCGCGAATCCTCTGGGAGAGGCGTCCTGTTTAGCCTGCGGAGGACCGCTTGGGGATGCACATCCCACGACCTGCCCGCAGTGTGGGTTTGTCGTTACGCTCGCTGAGACGGTTTGTCCCAACTGTAACCACAAGTTGCACTAATCCCTACATCAGGACAAATATGTTATATTAATCTGCAAGCAACGCTGGCTTGCGGATTTTTCGTCTCCCTTCTATAATACGCGTGGACACGCGTATCGTAGCAGGTGTGTGAGGGCTTTCCATGATACCCAGACTTGATCAATTGGAAGCAAAAATTCAAAAATTAGTTGAAGATCAGCTTGCGGGGATACTTCCCGGCTTAACGCTGGAAGATAGGGTCATTCAACGATTAGCCACCGCGGTCAAAGAGAATATTGTCCAACAAAAAGATGATCGAGCCATCGCGCCGAACGAGTTCACATTGATTGTGGCGACAGATACCTCTCCCATGTGGAAGGAACAAAGCACGGTCGATGCTCTGAAAAACATTATAACGACAGCGAGCCGGGATGTCGGGCTGAAATTCGTCACCCAGCCCACGATCCACATCACTACCGATGACACGTTCTCCGCCGATGAAATCAAAGTCGTCGCTGCGCACAAACTGGAACCCGTTGGAGATACAAAAGGTATGCAGACACCTACAGGAAATGTAGAAAATGAGGAATCGGAGAATATCCCCGAGAACGCTTTTCTAATCGTGGAAGGGGTCAAAGTGCACCCCCTGACCGAATCGGTCGTCAATATCGGGCGCCGACTGGAAAACCAGCTCGTAATCGACGATCCGCGCGTGTCCCGAAACCATGCCCAGCTACGCGCCATTAAAGGACGGTTTGTCCTGTTCGATCTGAATTCCACCGGCGGGACATTTGTGAATGGGCAGCGTACGAGCCAGACAGTTCTTTACCCGGGGGATGTGATTTCCCTTGCAGGGGTTGCCTTGATCTTTGGTCAGGATAACCCGCCTCCCCGCCCGGACACCGGAAACACAATGCCGATCAATCCAGAGCCGGGCACGAGTGAAAGACCAACGGCAACAGTCGAGCACAATACGGTAGATCTGAGCAAAAGCGGGAAATTTCGAGATAGTAAATCCGATACATGATCGCAACCCTTGTTCTGCTGCTGAGACTCCTTCTGGCGATTGCACTGTATGCGTTTCTCGGGTGGACACTGTGGAATCTATTGCGTGAGTTCAGGCAGCAAAGCGATAAGCTCGCCACGCAGAAAAAGCCAGGTATCACATTATCTATTAATCCAGACCAGGGCAAAGAGTCCAGACGGCAATTCTCACAGCCCGAAATCATGATCGGGCGTGACACCAAATGTGACGTCTCGATCCAGGATGAGGCGTTGTCCGCGCACCATGCACGTCTCACACACCATCATGGCCAGTGGTGGCTGGAAGATCTCAACTCCACGAACGGCACCTTCCTGAATCGCGAAAAGCTGACGATGCCTGCTGTAGTCATCACGGGCGATCATTTCAAGTGTGGCAATACCATCTTCGGGATTCAGGTCGAAGATAGTGTTGGTCTTTCTCTCACCGATGCACTCGAACTTGGAGGTCGATCATGACCGAGCATGTGACTCTCGCCGTGATTGGCGGGTCTGGTTTGTACGCTATGACAGGGCTTCGCAAGACTCGCGAATACCACATCGACACGCCCTTTGGAAATACGAGCGCGCCCATCGTCGTGGGCACACTGGAAGGACAGCGCGTTGCCTTCCTGGCGCGGCATGGAATCGGACATCACATTACGCCGACGGAGGTGCCCTATCGCGCGAATATTTACGCGTTGAAATCTCTCGGGGTCCAGCGTATTATCAGCATCAGTGCGTGCGGTTCCCTGCAGGAAGAGTTTGCACCCGGACATATCGTCATCCCCGATCAAATATACGATAATACACATGCACGAGCACGCTCGTTTTTCAGCGAGGGGTTGGTCGCCCATGTGTCTGTTGCGGAACCCTTCTGCCCTGACCTCTCAGGGCAACTGGAAGCAGCGGTTCGTTCCGCAGGAGGAGCGACACATCGCGGCGGTTCGTTTATCACGATCGAAGGTCCCCGATTCTCCACAAAGGCAGAATCGAACACCTATCGCTCATGGGGCATGTCCATCATCGGGATGACGGCTTCGCCCGAAGCCTTCCTGGCGCGTGAGGCGGAGATCTGTTATGCCACGATGGCGCACGTCACGGATTATGATGTGTGGCACATCAGCGAGGCGCCTGTGACGGTGGAGATGGTTATACAAACCTTAAACAAGAATACAGCCATCGCCCAGGAAGCGGTACGCATCCTCGCTGGGGCATTAGATCATGAACGACGCTGTGACTGTGAACATGCTTTAGCCACCGCGCTGATCACACACAAGGATGCGATCCCGGCGGTGACGCGTCAAAAACTAGACCTGCTTGTCAACAAGTATCTATAAATGAACCGCGTCACGCAAGGGAGCCTGCTCAAACTGGCTGCCGCATTTCTTTTTTTGCAGGCACTGATCATAACCCTGGCGCCCGCCGTGCGGGCGCGTACCTGGGATGTCGATTACCGATGGTCACACTGGATTGCGTTCTTTGTCTGGGGGCTTTTTGTTTTGCGTACCCATCAATCCATCGTCCGGCAGCTGCCTGACTCAGATCCCTATCTCTTCCCGATGACCGCCTTCCTCAGTGGTTGGGGATTGCTCACCGTTTGGCGGCTGGACCCCGCCTTCGGCACCCGCCAGGCAATCTGGCTCATCGTGAGCCTGCTTGTTTTTTTATTCGGGCTTGGGCTGCCTTCCACGCTGGACTTTCTGCGCAAATACAAGTACGTGCTTCTAAGCGGTAGTCTGCTGCTGACGGCGCTGACGTTGATCTTCGGGACGAATCCCATCGGGTATGGTCCGCGCCTGTGGCTAGGGTGCTGCGGATTGTATTTTCAACCATCTGAGCCGCTCAAGCTGCTGCTGGTGGCGTATCTGGCTGCCTATCTTGCCGACCGGATTCCCATTCGGCTGAACGCGATCCCGCTTCTCTATCCCACGATTCTGTTAAGCGGCGTTGCCATCCTGCTCTTGCTGTTTCAGCGCGACCTCGGCACAGCATCCATCTTTATCGCTCTCTACACAATCGTTATTTACCTGGCAACGGGACGCCGCAGGACCGTTTTGATCAGCCTCCTGATCCTAGGCTTCATGGCCGTTGCCGGATATTACCTGGTGGACATCATCCGCGCCCGCATCGATTCCTGGGCAAACCCGTGGGCAGACCCGGAAGGCGATTCCTACCAGGTCATCCAGTCTATTCTGGCAATTGCCAACGGAGGCCTGGACGGACGCGGTCCTGGGCTGGGCAGTCCGGCGCTGGTGCCGGTCGCGATCTCCGATTTCATCTACGCCGCCATCGCCGAAGAGACCGGGCTTACCGGGACCGTTGGTCTGATTGCCATCTTTGCAGTCCTCCTCATCCGTGGGCTGCGCGCCGCCATCTTCGCACCAGACATTTTCCGCCGCCTTCTCGCTGCAGGGGTAACTGCATACCTGGGTGTGCAGGCACTGCTCATTATCGGCGGTAACCTGCGCCTGCTGCCGTTGACGGGGGTCACATTGCCTTTCATCTCTTACGGCGGCTCCTCTCTGCTCACTTCGTTTGTCGCCCTGTTGATTCTTTTGCACATCAGCAACCATCTCGAGCAAGAGCCTGCCCCACTGCTCCAGCCGCAACCGTATTTCGCCCTAGGCGCCTTCCTTTGCGCGGGTTTGTTCGTTGCCGCCCTGACCAATGGCTGGTGGGCCATCGTGCGTGGACCAGACCTGATCACCCGCCCGGATAACCCGCGTCGCATCATCGAAGACCGTTATGTGCCGCGCGGGGAACTGCTCGACCGATCGAACAGGGTCATCAACGGCACAGAAGGAATGACTGGAAGTTTTTCACGTGTCTATAAATACCCCGCTCTTGCTTCGGTCACCGGATACAATCATCCGATTTACGGACAGGGGGGGCTGGAAGCTTTCCTGGATGAATACCTGCGAGGCACAAGAGGCAATCCGGCTGTATCGATCTGGTGGAATCACTTATTGTACGGCATGTCCCCCGATGGGTTGGACATTCGGCTGAGTATCGATCTGAGCCTGCAAGAGCGAGCCGATACACTGATGGAAGGACAGCGCGGCGCCGTCGTTCTCTTGAACGCGCAGACAGGAGAGATTTTCGTGATGTCCTCGCATCCCACATTCGATCCCAGCGATTTGAACGAGCTCGGCATGGAGATCAACAAAGATCCAAATAAACCTCTCATCAATCGCGCCGCGCAAGGTCTGTATCCGCTGGGCACGGCGATTGAACCTTTTGCACAGGCGATCACCGGGCGCAAGGACCAAACCATCACGCAGGCAGAGTTGGGAACCATCTATGATGCCTTCGGCTTCGATCGGAGGCCGTCCATCCGACTGCCGGTGGCGGACCCGGTCACAGATGCCGACGATGGGAAACTGCACGTTTCGCCGTTACAAGTTGTGCTGGCAGCGGCAGCGTTGAGCAACCATGGTGGCATCCCCGCGCCCCGAATTGCGACCGCCGTGAACACGCCGAACGACGGCTGGGTGGTACTCCCCGCGGCCGGAGCGCCGATGGAAGCACTCCCTACTGCCACAGCAGATGAGACAGCGCGCTCCTTCACGAAAGAGGGACAAGGGTTTTGGAGCCACGTCGGTGAGGCGGAAGGAGATGAGTCTCCCGTTACATGGTTTCTCGGAGGAACGCTTCCGAACTGGCAGGCAACGCCTTTTGCGGTGGTCGTGCTTCTGGAGGAGGACAATGTGCAATTGGCAGAAGAGATGGGTAGCGAGTTGCTGGCGGCAGCAATGAATCCCTAAGCTAGAGAAATAAAAAGAACCAGGTGTGTAACCTGGTTCTTTTCATTCGTACGTAGACCCCTACATCCCGCTACCTCCCATCATCGATATCTTTGGCAGAATAGCCAGGACCTGTCTTGAAGAAGTCATAGTTTGGCTGAATATCGGGTGTGAAATCGACCACTTCGCCCGGTTCGAGCTGACGGGTCGTATCCAGCACGATCGGGCCGCCGTGATGATTGGTTCCTTCAAAGTGACCCGTTAGACCCACATTGCTAATATACTCGCCGCCTTTTGCCGTATAAGCAGAAGGCACTTCATCTTCGGGGAAAATGGCAGCAAACGGACATTCAGGCACGCAGGCGCCACAATCGATACAGGTATCCGGATCGATATAGATCCAGGGCCACTCATTGATCGGTTGACCGGGGATCATGCATTCCACGGGACAAACATCAATACAACCGCGGTCACGAACGCATAAACTGGTGATGATATGTGTCATTGAGATCTCTCCTTGAGGCGAAGATACATTCGGTATTGGGTATTATATCTCGCCTCCATAGACTTCGGTAGTCTGCCTCACTTCTTCAGACGATTATAGCGTTCTGCGACTGCTTCCCAATTGACAACGTTCCACCAGTTCGTGATGTATTCCGGGCGGCGGTTCTGGTACTTGAGATAATAAGCATGCTCCCAGACGTCCAGCCCGAGGATCGGCGTTGCCCCGTCCGAGAGGGGGTTATCCTGGTTCGCGGTGGAAACGACCGCGAGCCCTTCGCCCTGTTTGACGAGCCACGCCCAGCCGGAGCCGAAGCGCGTCGTAGCAGCTTTTGTAAACTCCTCTTTGAATGCATCGACGGAACCGAAAGAGGCATCCAACACCTTGGTCAATTCACCGCTGGGGCTGCTGCCAGCTTTGGGCGCCATGATCTCCCAGAACATATTGTGATTCCACGTGCCGCCGCCATTGTTGCGGACAGCCGTGCGGATGTCCTCCGGCACGGCGTTCAAGTCCGAAAGCAGGTCTTCCAGAGATTTGTTTGCCAGCTCCGAGTGCTTTTCCAGTGCCGCGTTGAGATTATTGATATACGCCTGATGATGCTTGGTGCGATGGATGTTCATCGTCTGGGCATCGATATAAGGTTCGAGTGCATCCTCCGCATACGGAAGGTTGGGTAATTCAAAAGCCATGATCCTCTCCTTTTGTTTTGTCTGTTCCCTCAAACAGATGTAATAGGGTTATCTTCAAAAAATTGTAGCCTTTCGGAGGGCGCATGTCAAGAAAGAAATCCAAACAGGCATCCAGAAGCGATTCCTGAAAGCTTCCACACACTAAGCTTTAAGGATAGAGATCTGGATATAATTGCATAACCGGCTGAAGTATCGTTTCTAATCTTTATAGATGGTCGCGCCAGGCATGGGGAACCTTTATCAACCATTCCTCGTCTCCTGGTTGAGAGTGAACGGAAAGGACAGGGCAATGATGACCACGATTACTTTTAAGCGCTCCGGGGGATTTGTTGGGAAGGGGATGCGATTGGAAGTGAAGCTGGAAGAGCTTCCAGGAGACGAGGCGGGCGCCCTGCTGCGTCTCATCGAACAGGCAGGATTCTTTAAGATCCCAGAAAACCTGATCGTTAAGTTCAACCCGGACGAGTACCAATACACCATCACTGTGGATCTGGGGGTGATCTACCACACCGTGCGCACGAACGATACAACGATGCCTGCTACGCTGCGACCCCTGGTGGAAGAGTTATCGTCACTATATATGCCCGCACATTAATTCTTTCATGGCAGAATTATGGCGGGTTGCCGTACAGGACGCTCCGCGGACAACCCACCCTACCAACAGAACAGGCGTCGACGGACACCTGTTCTGTTTATTCATTTAAGGGAGATTGCTTCGCCCTAACGGGCTCGCAATGACAGAGCTTAGTTCCCGCAGGGCGCGACGTTGCGCCAGTTGAGGACGGTGTCGTTCACAGTTTGCGTACCGTCGTCTCCATAGGTAAGTGTGAGCAGGCGGTTGCCGATCTCGGCGCAGGAGGCGTCTTTCTCGACATCGAAGAAGTCTGGCGAGCCCAGCGTGTATTTATATTCTATCGTTGTGCCTTCCAGCCCGGTGAAGGTGATGGTCCACTGATCCGTTCCGGCGGGGGATAAGGACACAGCCGAGGAGTTCCAGTCGGGATAGCCTCCATCGAACCGGCTGAGGGTTCCTGCGATATGGACGGAGCGGTCCTCCGGCGTCCAGTCCGGCGCAGTGACGTTCAGGACCAGAGTGACACTTCGAGCTTCCGGCGTCGCGCTGACTTCCGCCGACTCGCCTGAGCGGTTGAACGACTGATCCAATGCGCGAACCACATAATAATAGACTTCCCCTTCGGTCACCTGATTGTCGGTGTACGTCGTATTCGTCAGGCGGGCGATCCTTTCATAGGGACCGCCTGAAGCGTCGCTGCGCAGCACTTCATATCCATACAGGGTCGCGTCTCCTGCGACGGCATCCCAGGCAAGCTCTATACTCCCGGGCGAGACAGAGACGACATGCAAGCCTGTAGGCGTAGCAGGTGCCGTTGTGTCGCCGCTTCCCACAACGGTCAACGCACCGGCTTGGGAAGCATCATAGCCGTTCGTGATTCCGTCGAGGTCTGCATAGACCCAGTCGCTGCCGCCGGAGGTGGAATAGCGGTAGGCGTAGTCATATGTGCCCACCGCCTCAGGCAGCATACTGGCGACGAACTCGTCATTGTTGCCCGCATCCACGTTGAAGGCGGCTTCCACCCAGACCCAGTCCGGATTGCCGTCCGGGTTGCTGCCATCGGGACCAAAGCCAAGCTGGGCGCGCAGACCGTCTGTGGCGCCAGGCTGGCTTGTGACGTTTTCAATGTAGACCTGACCGTAGACGTCGTCGGTGCGGTCGGTGACGCTGATGGTGTGCGACATGAACGGTGGCCATTGCAGGTTCGCCCAGTCGATGGTGAAGTGCGGCTGGGCGCTCACTTCGTCGGAATAGGCGCTTTCATTCCCGGCGCTATCCACCGCTGTCACCACATAGTAATAGGTGCGCGCATTCTGCAAGCCGCTATCCCCAAAGTTTGTCTAGAAGAGCGGATCTCTATTGACCTTCTCCCAGCCACCGCCGCTGAGCGGACTGCGATAGAGGTTGTAGCCTGCGGCATCCAAAACACTGTTCCAGGCAAGGCTGACTGTGCCATCGCCCTCTGCCGTGACCTGCAAGCCTGTGGGCGCGGCTGGGGGTTCCAGGTCCACGCCGGTCTTGAGCAAGATAACGGCACTGAGCGGACCGACCGATATGCTCAGCTCCCCGCCTTCGACCGTGATAGAAGCGGGTCCGCCCGTCCCTACCGCATACGCCTGATCGAATGAAATCCCATCCGGCAGATACCCGGCAACGGTAACGGAACCGCTGAACGCCTGCGCACTGCGGTTAACGATCACCACTGCGGCGGCATTACTCGTCTTGCGCCCAAAGGCAACGACGCCTGCATCATCGTCTGCCAGTAGGACGCGGAAGTCGCCGTGTGCCAGCACATCGTTGTCGCGGCGAAGCGTGTTCAGGGTCTGGTAGTGCGTGAAGAGGCTTTGATCAGGGGAGCCGCCGCGGTCTGCCCACGGGTAGGTGCGGCGGTCGTCGGGATCATCGTCGCCGGTGATGCCGACTTCATCGCCATAGAAAACGGTGGGCGCGCCGGGCACGGTGAACTGGATGAGCGAGGCGAGGCGCTGGCGCAGTTTGCCTTCGGCGACGTTGGCAGCATTCAGTTCCTTATCGGCACGTGTCTCATTGCCAGGTGTAAGCGTCCAGCGGATGCGCTCGGTATCATGGCTGTCCACCAGGTTCATCAGGCTGTAGTAAGCGGCGTCGGGATAGTCTTCCCGGATCGATTCGAGGCGTGCGGCAAACTCGGACGGCAGGATCACCCGACCGCTGTCCGCGAAGCCTTTGGGGTCGAAGTTCCCCGGTGCCAGCAGACCGAGCACCGCATCACGCAGGCGATAGTTCATCGTGGTATCGAGCCGGTCGCCGCGCAGGATGCGGAGCAGGGTGCTGTCCTTCTGCCAGGTCTCGCTGATGAGCAGCGCCTGCGGGTCTGTGGCTTTGGTGGCTTCACGGAAGGCTTCCCAGTAGCCCGGCGGGAAGCTGGGGTCGCCGGAGACATCCAGACGCCAGCCGCTTGCGCCCTGGTTCAGCCAGTATCTGGAAACGCTGTTTGGACCGGTCAGGAAATACGCCTGTACTTCGGGCAGGCTCTTGTTGATGACCGGAATCGAGTCGAAGCCGAACCAGCCGTCATAGGTGGCTGAATTGGGTTGCCCAGTGCTGCCCACGCACGCGCCCGTGCCAGCAGCGACGTCATGGAAAGAGAACCAAGTGCGATACGGCGATGTGAGTGATTCGCAGGCGCCGACCGCCGTGTAGTGATGGTAGCGGTCGAAGATGGGGCTATCGGAGGAGAGATGGTTGAAGACGCCGTCCAGGAGGACCTTGATGCCGCGCTGGTCGGCATGTTTGACGAGGTTCTGCCAATCCTTCAGGTCACCAAAGTAGGGGTCGATCTTATAGTAATCCTGTGTGTCGTAGCCATGATTGGAGCCGCCATCGAAGATCGGGTTGAAGTAAATGGTGTTCACGCCAAGCGAAGCCAGATAATCGAGATACTGATCCACGCCGCGCAGGTCGCCCGCGAAGTAGTCCCGCCCGCGCGGACCTTCTATGGTGGGGCTCCAGTCGGGCGGCGTGGTGTCGAAGCGCCACGGACAGTTTGCGGCGGCATCGGCGTAGTTGCGGCAGTAGCCTTCCGGCAGTGTGCCCCAGGGCAAACTGATGACGGGGTCATCATAACGGACGTCGCCTGTCTTCGGGTTGTTGTTGGAGCGACCGTTGCGGAAGCGGTCCGGGAA
>DASSBC010000061.1:0-178601 GCA_035699125.1 Anaerolineales bacterium | reverse complement strand
TGTAACGCGTTAGGCGCAGAAGCCCTCGAAATTCTCGGTGAAGTAGAAGCCGGCATACCGGTCATGCGCATCCTGGGGGAACAGTCACTGCCGCTGGTGACAAAGGCAGGCGGGTTTGGAAGCCCGGCTGCTATCGCAGATGCTCTTGGGAAAGTGAAACAATATGCCTAGCCTGGAAGATGTACCGATTGCGATCACCATGGGCGATCCCTGCGGGATTGGTCCTGAGATTATTGCGAAGTTATACGCGGACTCTTCTCCGCTTCCGCCATCTCTGGTGTTGGGCGATGAAGGGCTCATCCAACGCGCCATTGGATTACTGGATATCCCTCTTGCGGTGAGGAACATCCATGCACCGGAAGACTTCCAGTTTTCATCCAACACGGTTCACGTAATTTCACTCAGCCGCTTGCCGGACGATATACCGTTCGGGCAAATGGATGCGCGAGCCGGGAAAGCCGCATACGACTATATTCGGGCAGGGATCGATCTGGCTTTGCAAAAAAGAATCCGGGCGATCGTCACTGCCCCGATCAACAAAGAAGCACTGCGACTGGCAGACATTCACTATCCCGGTCACACCGAGATCCTGGCAGACTTTAGCGGGACCAAAGACTTTGCGATGATGTTGATGAACAATGACCTGCGTGTCATCCTGGTGACCATTCATGTTTCTCTGCGTGAAGCGATCGAGCAGTTGACGGCGGAAGGGGAACTGACAGTCATCCGTCTGGCACACCAAGCGATGACTCAATTAGGGATCACCCATCCCCGAATCGCAGTGGCAGGATTAAACCCGCACGCAGGCGAGCATGGTCTCTTTGGCTCGGAAGATGAAGAGATTATCAAACCGGCAATCCAGCAGGCACAGGTGGAAGGCATCGACGCGAGCGGACCCTGGCCGGGAGATACTGTATTTATGCACGCACGGCAGGGGCGCTTCGATATTGTGGTTGCCCAGTATCATGACCAGGGACTGATCCCGGTCAAGTATTTGGGGGTAGATGAGGGGGTGAATGTTACGGTGGGGCTGCCGTTCGTCCGCACGAGCGTCGATCACGGCACGGCGTTTGACATTGCCGGGACTGGGAAAGCCAGCCACGCCAGTTTGCGTGTCGCCGTGGAGCAAGCTGCTTTACTGACTAAATCTCGTTAAATTAGAAACTTTAACGACTCTGCCACAGCAGCCACAGGCTAGAGAAGATCAGCAGAGCGATGATGATCCATTCGAACGCTGCAGGGCTAACGCGCGTGAGCGTTACACGAGCCACCCAGATGCCAAGGGGAATAAACGGGAACACCCACCACAGCGAAACCAATAACGGCAGGTTGAGAACCCCTGTATATAGAAAACCGGGTACTTTGATTAGATTGAGGATCGCGAAGTAGATAGCTGAGGTAGCGATAAACGGGCGCGCCTTTAACTTTTGCAATAGCAGGTACGAACTAAACGCCGGACCGCCGTTATTGAACATCCCGGAAGCTATTCCTGCTGTAAAACCCGCTGCGGGAGCATGCCAGGGTCTCGGCTCGTACCGCATCGCCTGGATCCGATCGCTGACGAACTTATACGCCACCAGCACCAGCACAAAGACTGCCAGGATGATGCGTAAATCGTCGGGTGAGAGCCATGAAAGCAGGGCGGTGCCGACCAGGGCACCTATAATTCCGGCTGGCAGCATCCGCTTGACCAGATCGAGATCCCATTCTTTCCAGTACATGTAGACTGCGAACACATCACCGACCATCAGCATCGGCAGTAGCACCCCAACGGCTAACGTCACAGGCAACACCAGTGCCAAAAGCGGTGTCAGTAATGCCCCCAGGCCGCCAAAGCCGCCTTTTGCCAGACCGATCATAAAACCGAGGAGAGCGACGACGATAGTAACGTAAACAGTATTTTGCTCGACTCCTGGCATGACGGTTCAATCTGCTTGAGGAACCGAAGCCATAATCTCGCTTAATCGAACGGGTCTATGTTCCAGGTATGATTTTTTCGCAGCCATTCCCATGACGACCGGGATGCGCCCATCGTTGCCTGTGACGGGAGGAGGGGTGTTTTTCCGAATACTTTGCACAAATTCCTTCATCTCGGCAACGAACGACTCCATATAGCGTTCCAGAAAGAAGTAGAGTGGCTTGGCGGAATGAACGCCCTCCGCATTAAAATAAACATCCTGATCCGGCGTGTTGTTGTTCGCCTGGACCATGCCTTTCGAGCCAAATACTTCCACGCGTTGATCATACCCATAGACAGCCTGGCGGCTGTTGTCGATCGTGCCCATGGCACCGTTTGCAAAGCGGAGGGTAAGGATCGCAGTATCCACATCGCCTGCCTCGCCGATCGCAGGGTCTACCATCACGCCCGCCGTCGCATACACTTCCTCGACCTCGCTTCCACTTAGATAACGCGCCATGTCGAAGTCATGAATGGTCATGTCCAGGAACAGACCGCCGGAAACCTGGATGTAGGAAAGGGGTGGAGGAGCCGGATCGCGGCTGGTGATCCGCAGGAGATGCAATGCACCGATTTTGCCTTCGGCAACCATCTGGCGGACCTTGCGGAAGTTTGGATCGAAGCGACGATTGAATCCAATTTGGAGCTTTACCCCCGCCTGCGCCACTGCCGCCAGTGCGGTATCGATTTTGTCCAGGTTGAGATCGATGGGCTTTTCGCAGAAGATATGTTTTCCCGCCTGAGCCGCCTCGACGATGATTCTGGCATGGGTATCGGTCGACGAGCAAATGATTACAGCGTCGATTGCCGGGTCGGAGAGTAGGGTGCGATAGTCTTCCTCGGCAACAACTCGCAGCCGGTCCGCCAGCTCCCGCGCAGCTTTAAGGTTGACATCGGCAATCGCAGCCACTGTCACTCCTGAGACGCGAGTCGCTAAATTTTCCGCATGGAGGTTCCCGATGCGTCCTGCCCCGATCACGCCAAAACGGAGATGATCTGTTTGTGTCATCTTGTTATTACACCATAGGTATCAAGAATTTCGGTTGCCGGAAAACGATTTCATCATGGGCAGAGGAACTCATAAATTCTCCAATGGCGGACGATTGCCAAACGCGACCGACGGCGCGCCGCTGGGAGTTGCCCATTTCACTGCATTCGCAATGACCTGTAACACTTCTTTCTGGTGATAGGTGGGGAACATTTCATGACCCGGACGGAAGTAGAAAATTTTCCCCAACCCACGCTGGTAGCAGCAGCCGCTCCGAAAGACTTCTCCGCCTTGAAACCAACTGAGGAAAACCAGAGCGTCTGGCGCGGGGATATCAAACCGTTCGCCGTACATTTCCTCATGTGGAACTTCAAAGTACGGTCCCAGCCCGGCAGCGATCGGGTGACCCGGTTCAACCACCCAGATGCGTTCGCGTTCACCCCCTGGTGCCTCGCGCCAGATGAGATTGCAGGTGGTGCCCATCAGGCGTCGAAAGATTTTTGAGTGATGCCCGGAATGCAGAACGATCAATCCCATTCCATCCAGCACTCGTTGTTGCACACGATTGACAATCTCATCACTTACTTCGGCGTGAGCCATGTGTCCCCACCAGGTCAGCACATCGGTGTCGGCGAGCACCGCATCCGTGAGACCATGCTCGGGCTCATCCAGCGTTGCCACGCGTACCGCCATGCCTTCAGAGCGCAGATGATTCGCGATCGGCGCATGCAAGCCATGCGGATACACGGCGCGCACATCCTGGCGCGACGTTTCATGTCGATATTCATTCCAGATTGTCACGTTAAGAGTCATAGGTGTACTCACACTTTACAGGTATTCCATTGTTTGCCGCGCTCGCCCGGATCGCATCCCACAGCTTTGCCATGCGCAGTCCCACTTCCGGCGGCGAGGGATTAGGGATGCGACCACTGCGTACTGCCAGAAACTGTTCCCAAACACCCCGTGATGGCGGCACCGGGATCGGAGCCGGGGGCTGGTCACCCCTATATTGAACAGCCAGGGTTTCGCCCCAGATTCCGGTATGCAGGATTGCCTTTTCGCAGAAGATTCGAATCTCAGAAGCACACGAAGGAATCGCTTCGCCACAGGCATGGAACGTGACCAGCCCGCCGGAGACCAGGCGCCCCATCGCGACCGCTAGCGTTTCTACCGGGCGACCCTCGTGGACGAACCAGGCGGCTACCTCGCTAAAATCCTCGCCGGCGAGATCGGCAACGGTATTGAGCAGGTGCGCGCCCGTGTCGAACAGAAAGCCGCCGCCCGAGAGGGCAGGTTGCTGCCGCCAGGTGTTCGCCGTCCTCGCGCCCCAATCCTGCCAAATGAGTCCGCTGATGGTGAGGATACGACCAAATTCATTGGCGCGTAACAAGCGGCAAGCCAGCCGCACTTGCGGAGACAGGCTTCCTTGAAATGCCACAACCAGTAAGCGCCCGGTGCGGTCACGGGTTTCCATGAGACTGTACGCTTCGGCAGCGGTCATCACCATTGGTTTTTCGAGCAGGACGTCGATTCCGGCTTCTAGGCAGGCCTTGGTCTGGTCATGATGGAGGGCATGCGGAGTAATGATAAAGACGGCATCCAGCTCGTCACCATATTCCAGGATAAGTTTTTGCCAGTCCGGCTGGTTGGGTGGTGGCGGCAGTCCGGCATCGACGAAAATCTTAGCCGCCTCGAGCGCCATTCCCTCCGACGGTTCGCAGAGTGCCACAATTTCTGTGGTGGGTTGCATCTCCCTGGCACTTGGTGCAAGCATCTGGCGAATGTGATGGCGCGCCATGCCGCCTACTCCGATGAGTGCTACACGGACGGGTAAGGTCATAAGGTGTCCCAGGAAATGACCGGAGCCTTTGTTATCCCATATTCCATAATGACGATGCTAGTTTTTGTTTCCAAGCGCCAATCCTTTTCCAATTACGTATTGGTAACTCTTGCGTACGGCTTGCATCATATCGGTTGCACAGCGGTCGAGTTCTACCACTAACCACTCGGTCGATCCTGCCCCTGCGGCGACCACGCCCGGAATATCCACAACTCCCTCGCCGAGTGCCGTCATGGGTGCTTCGATCTCACAAGGACCATCCTTAACATGTAAGAGGGGAGCGCGAGAACCAAAGTGACGGACCACCTCGGCGGGATCTTGTCCAGCCGTTTGTACCCAGTACACATCGACTTCAAAAAACACATCCGGGTCAAGATGCTCGAGCATGATGTCGATGGGAAGGCGGCCATCGAATGGTTCATATTCAAACCAGTGGTTGTGATATCCCACCTGTAATCCGTTGGCTTTTGCCACGGCCGCACCTTCGTTGAGCGCGTCACATACACTCTTGATACCATCCAAAGACTTGTATTTCTCGGCAGGTACCCCTGGCAGAATCAGGCGTTTGCAATGCAGCGCCTCCATCGTATCGATCACTTCTTGCTTCTTATCCCCCAGTGGAAGTGGACTATGGGCGCCGCTCACCGTCAAGCCCAACTCGTTAAATAATCTGGCGGCGGATGCGGGGGAGTCACCGAACATATTCGCGGTTTCCACACCGATAAAGCCCATAGCAGCGACTTCGCGGAGCGTGCCTTCAAAATCCTGCGCCAATTGATCGCGAATCGTATACAGTTGAAGGGCAATTGGAGTTGTTATGGTTTCGTTTGTCATACGTAAGGTGAATAGGTGGGTTATTTTACACAAGGACTTGATTTCAGGCGAGCCCTTCGTTCCGGCGCCTCTCAAAAACGCCGCTGAAAAACACCTCGCCGCTCATATACCAGAGCGGCTTCTTCGAGAAGAGAGGCTGTTTCTTTTGCACCATATGTATCGCGGAGCTGACGGGCAGTTGCGCGTAGCTCGTCTTCACTTTTGGCGCGCCCCGGTCGCAGGAGCTCATATACGTCCAAAAGGACGTTATCGGGAATCACAACCAATTCAGCACCGCGCCGCAGGTTTTGAGCCAGGTTTGGACGTCCAGCCTGTTCAGCGATGGCAGCCTGGAGTCTTAATCCCCCGGCTGTAATCGCGAAGTCTGAGGCGATCACTTGTCCTGCCAGAAGATTGTCGAGGGTCAGTTCCCTCAATGGATGACCGTGACGTGTGCGCAGGCGCTCTGCACTCTTTTCCCCTACCGGATAGCTTGCCCCTGCGGGGTTGTCGGGTCTCTCATCGCCTGTCATAGAACTCCACCTCCAATTCTTCCGGATCCTGTTCACTCTCAATCATCGACGTCTCAATTGCGTAGAGCATTGCCGTCTGCACGTGAAATCGCGCACCCAGCGCCTGACCACGGTAAGAGATCGTCACCGGGGTGGGGGATTGTCCCAGGGCATAGCGCGCAGCATTCCCGCCAATCGCACGATAGTCCGCTTCGCCGATCAGGGGTGCCTGCGAGAACAATTCGAGGTTCATGTGTGGCGCCTGGTCATGACGGTGGATCACCGTCGTACCTTTGCCTTGAATCCCGATCCCCACTCCTGACCCAGAGAGTCGGGCTGCCGTCAAACCTAAAAACGATGTGTCGGCGGTGTGATGCATGCGCACGACGCGCGGTCGGCCGCCCCGTTCACGGATCCCTTCCATGAGCGCAGACAGGACCCTGTAAAGCGGCACGCCGCCGGTAGTCTTATGCAAACGTATGCCAAAGCCCGGGCTGATCCCAATCACTACCTCGCGGGGATCCTGTCCTGGTTCCGCTGTGCCTTTTGCTTTGATTTGCCAGTGACGGGAGTCCTGCTGTCCGGCTGCCCCTTCTCCATCGAGCACGTCCCGCTTTGATACTTCGCGGCGCATCCGATTGATTGCCTGACGGCGCTCTTCGGTCAGGACATAGCCTGTGCCGGGTCCACGATAGCGATTGGGGTCATTGACAGCACTGATCACTCGTCCATCTCGAATGATAGCCGCCGTTTGCAGATAATCACCCGTGACACGCTGGCGCGCCATGGACAAGAGGCGAGTGGCTTCCGTGGTAAACCCTCGAGCAGCCAGCGCCTGAACTACATCCACAAAGGTGACATTTCGCTCCAGCAGGGCAGCGTTCATCTTAGACACTTCCCCGGGCAGGAAACTGTGCGTTTCGTCCGACCCATGCGCGTACAGAATGCTCCTTTTTTGGGCGTCCGTCAAACGGGCTGAAGTCAATGTCTCCAACACTGCGGAGATCGCCTCAATGGCTCGAGCGCGTGCTGCCATTAATTGGTCTTCCGCCACATGCTGGAGTCCGCCTTCCACTTGATATTCGCGCTGCAATGCCAGGAAATCCTCCATCTCTTCGGCGTTGAAGAGCGAGGCGTTGAACGAGTTGTCGTATTTGGCGATGGAGCCGAAGCCGGAGCAGATGAAGTCGGTGCCGGACATGAGATAGGGCATGATCTTCGCGCCCACCCGAATCTCGGACTCCGAGTGTCGTGTGTCGTTCCCCGAGGCGCATTCGAGGTCGAGCAACGCTGCCAGGACGTTCTCGGCGAGCAGCTCCCATCCGCCGCGCGGGACCGACGAGGTGAGAGGCGCGCCGTCAATGCCGCCGTTTTGCGTCCCCTGCACGCCCATGGCGCGCTGGAGACAAACGCAGCGTGCCTCCAAATACAGCATGGATTTCCCCTCATGGAACCCCATCAGCAGTTCGGCGCTGGACCCCGACGTGCAGCGCGCTTTTAGCCCTCGCGATGCGTAAACTGCCGTCAGGAATGCCTTAGACCAGGGGGTATCGTCACCGTCGATAAATGACTCTTCCGTGCCGTACACCGACATGGTCTCGGTATAGGAGGTGAACCCGGCGAGCGCGATACGTAATTCTTCCGCCTCTTCCAGCGAGCACTGAACCAGAATTCCATCACGCACCACTGCCGCGCCGACTGCGCAGGCGATGGCATTCGTCCTTCCATTGCTTGCGACTCGCACGGTGGTCTCGATCTCATCAAATCCGTAAAGAGCCGCCGTTGCCGCATCGGCTGCCATTTGGACGGGATCATCCTTGGCATTGGTGACATGTGCCTGATTGCTGGGTTGGCGCCGGCATCGCAGTTTGCTGTTCGCAAAGGCGAGCTCGAGTGTGCTGAGATGCCCGAGCACGTCGGCTAACTTTGCGGGTGTCATACCTGCCGACAACTTCACCAGCCTCTCACGCGGCACGTTCACATCCACCAGCATGTGCGCAAACTTGCGGCTATCGATCGACATCGCCTCCTCAGCAATGGTCAGATCGAAGTAATGACGCGCGATGAATTCATCGATCATGTCGAATTCAGACGCCAGGACGCCATCCATTTCCACGATGCGGCCATTTTCGATGACGAGTGTAGGCTTGGGATCATGCGGACTTGCGGACGCGCAGAAACCGTTCTCCGGGTCTTCCACGGCAAAACGGTCCAGGCTGAGGTGCCGCTCATCCCAGAGATCGTAGCGCGCCCAATGATTTTGTGAATCAGACATCTTGTCACCTCAGAAAATACGTAGAGCAGAAGGAGCTTTATTGATTTGTAGGATACTTAATGAGCGGCGAACGCACGCGGCCTCACGCCCGGTTGTGTCCAGTGTAAGGCACTCTCTCGTAATCGAGAATGGGCAACCAGCCACTCATTCCCAATCCGTGAGATAGGCGTTGCTGCTGCCACTTTGATTGGACGTGAAGACGACCTGGCTCCCGTCAGGTGTGAACGATGGGTGCGGATGACAGCGCTGGTCATCGCCAAAGCGATAGGAGTCGTGGCGACATAAGACTTCATATTCCTGAAGTCCATCCACGAAACGAACTCTGGAGATACAACCCGGTTGTGCCTCACCATCGGTGACCATTGTCCTTCCGTCGGGGTGTAAGTTGTAGTGAGCGTAGGCGCGACCGGGGGTGTTGTGATGGAATTTGTAGTACTGCGTCCCGTCAGGCGAGCACCAGCCACAGAATCCGTTGGTCTCGTCGCTCTCGGAGCCGCCGTGAAAACAGATGCGCTGTCCATCGGCACTCCAGAATTCATGCTGGTACCATTCGTCCGTACCCTGCCCCGGCAGCGGCGCGTAGTGACCTGTCGCGGCGTTCAAGAGCCACATGCGGTCAGGGGCGCGGCTATATTCGTGACAGAACAAGATGAGATCAGGGTCCTGCGGGCTGAGCAGAACGTGATTGATCCAGAACTTTTCCTGCCGCAGGATTTCCTCGGCATGCCCGGTAGCTGTATCGACGCGCAGAATAGTGCTGGTGGTGGCGTGATAAAAGGGATCGTCCACGCCAAAATATTCTCCAGCGTACGCTCGCCGCGAGCCTTCCAGGAACAGGTCTTCATCCCAGGTGGCGAAGACCAGAGTCGTTCCGTCTGAATTGGCGTGCAAAATGGAGGGACGCCTATCCGGGGGCAAGATGAGCAATCGTCGGGCGCGCAGGTTTTCGATCTCCACTGCCCATAATTCCTGCCCTTCGAAGTAGAAAACTTCCCTGCCCGCGGAGCCGATCGCAGCCAGGCAAGCCGCAGCACCGCGTACTGCTTCGGTGAAGGGCCAGTATTCGGCGCGGACCGGGCGTGTGTCGGTCAGTTGCACGATCTCCCCCGAGTCAAGTTGTAATCGAAACAGATTGCTCAATCCGCTGCGCTCCGAAAAGAAGATCAGATAACGTCCATCCGGTGTGACGGTGGGGTTGTAGAAGTAGAGGTGATAATCTTCGGCGGGGGAATTTGTCAGTTGGGTGACCTGGCGACCTGTCTGTGAATCGCGATAGGTCTGGCGCTCCGAGGGATACCGCGTGCCAACTGCCATGATTTCCTATTGTTGAAGGAATTGACGATAGTGAGTTTCCCCCGGCACGCCAAGCTGCGAGATCACCCCGTCCTGTTCATAACGCTCTTTGCAGCGCGCCAATGCCTGCGGGTCAATCGTTATGCCTAACCCTGGTGCATCGGGAATGGGAACGGCATTGGCATGCGGTTGAATCGGCGCAGCGACGACGTCATCCGCATACCAGCGAAAGAGAGACTGCCCTGGCTGAGAAAGGTAGGGGATCGATGCGGCAAGCTGCATGTATGCAGCCGTCCCTACCGCGGTTTCCCCACTGTAAAACCAAAAGCCGACTCCCATGACTTCGCAGGCGGAGATAAACTTCATAGTTTCGCGCAGACCGCCCAACGTCATGACATTCAATACGAACGTATCTGGCACTCCCAGATCCACTGCCAGGCGCAGATTTGGGAGGTGGCTGGAAAATGGGATGGCACTGTGCTGGCGGAGCTTTGCCATATCGTGGAATGTCGGCGCCGGGTCTTCGATGTTGGCGATGTCGAACGGCTCGAGCTGTTTCAACGCCTTGCGCGCCGTGTTGAGCGGCCAGGAGTTGTTTGCATCCAGGCGCAGGGTGGCATCCGGACCGATGGCAGCGCGCACTTCCTTTACCATCTCGATTTCGGTATCCAGGTCCAGTACGCCTACTTTGCCCTCAAAGATCGTCGAGCCATGCTGCTCGCGCATTCGAGCACAGTAGCGCGCCACTTCCAGCGGCGTGGATGCGCCCGGGTGCGTCGCGTTCGGGATGAGAAGGGCGAAATATTCCGAGAACCCAATCTCATGCCGCACGGGCCCGCCGAACAAGGAATAGACTGGCACGTTGAATGCCTTGCCTTTGATATCCCACAGAGCCAGCTCGAGACCGCCGAAGGCTTTGACCAATCCGGAATCATGGGTGTTCAGCAGCGTGCGGATTTCGGGCAGGCAGCGGCGTGCGCAGTCGTCGATATTGGATGGGTCGATACCTTTCAGGCGCGGCGCGAACTCGTGCAACACAATATCCGCCTGCTCCACCGTCGCGACCTCGCCCCAGCCGACGATTCCATCGTCGGTCCGCACCTCGACGATCCCCTTGGTGGCACCCAGATACACACCAGATGCCCAGCGGTACCCCGTAACGAGCGGAAGATTTACCTTGTGAACCAGAATCTCCGTAATCTGCATAGGAAGGTGGTGTAGGTGACTTTGATGATTTAAGCAGGTCGCATGCGGTTGAGGACTTGCAGCATCAGCTCCACATCGTCGCCCATGACTGCATCTGCGCCGAGGTCGGTGCTGAAGATCAGGCTGGGCTCATCGGTGGTGGACCATGACCAAACGGCGATTCCCTGCTCATGCAGTGCGCGGACAACATCCCCGTTGAGGACGGTGTATTGGTGCTGGATCACGGGCGCATCGAATTCCTTCGCCTGTCGTATGGCGTCGGAGGGGTCAGGAGGAGCATCGTCGGGCAGGCGCTCGGGGGCAAGTAATAACTCCGAGCATTTAGACTTTGCCAAATGCAATGCCTTGTGATGATAGGAACTCAGAAATGCCCTATCCAGCATATTATGTTTAATAAACAAGTCCACCATTCCCAGAGCAATGCGGTCGGACTCGTCCTCATCTGCACCTTTGACCTCGAAACAGGACAAAGTTCCTGCTTCTTTGTAGAGAAGCAAGGTCTCTTCTGTAGAGGGGACATGGGCTCCCGCAAACTCCGGCTTGAACTTGCTGCCTGCGTCAAGCCGCTGAATTTCTTCCCAGGTGGAAGCGCTGACACGACCGGTGCCGGTGGTCGTCCGGTCGAGAGTCGAATCGTGTATCATCACCAGTGTTCCGTCGCGGGTGATGTTGACGTCGCACTCGATCATTTCCACACCTAGCTCGATGGCTTTGCGATATGCCTCCAGCGTGTTCTCGGGGTAGGCGATCGAGTGCCCGCGGTGGGCGACAGACAGGGGGCGATACTCCCGAATCCAGGGGTTGGTTGACATGAATGAAGTTCCTTTCCGAGGGAAGTTAGGACTTGAGTGCTCCCTTGAGAGAGAGCTGGTCGGCAAAGTGACAGGCGGCAAAATGACCCGGGCGATATTCCTTCAAGGCAGGCATGTCCTGCTTACAGACATTCTGGGCGTACGGGCAACGCGGGTGGAACGGACAGCCCGTTGGCGGGTCCGCTGGGCTCGGGATTTCGCCTTTGAGCATGACCGGCTTCATCACATCGTCCGGGTCGAGCGCGGGGATCGCGGACATGAGCGCCTCGGTATAAGGATGCAGAGGTTGGTAAAAGAGCTCCTCGGTAGGGGCAACCTCCACCAGCCGCCCCAGGTACATCACCGCGACCCGATCGCTCACATGTTCCACCACGCTTAAATCATGGGCGACGAATAAATACGTCAGCCCAAATTCTTTCTGTAAATCCGTCAACAGGTTGAGAATTTGGGCTTGAATAGAAACGTCCAGGGCAGAAACCGGTTCGTCACAAACCACAAATTGCGGCTGTACAGCCAGGGCGCGTGCAATGCCAATGCGCTGGCGCTGTCCGCCGCTGAAGGCATGCGGATAGCGCCGGAGGTGCTCGAGACTCAACTGGCAGCGCCGGGCGATCTCACGCACGCGTTCGTCTACTTCTTCCCCCTGAGCCACGCCGCCAGCTACCAACGGTTCCGCGATAATGTCGCGTACCGTCATGCGCGGGTTCAGCGAGGAATACGGGTCCTGAAAAATCATCTGGGCATGACGTCGAAAGTGGCGCAGGTCCTTTGCGTTCATTTTGGCAATGTCGGTTGCGGGACCATCCTGCAGATGGAAAATGATCTCGCCTTCCGTCGGGTTGAACGCACGCAGAATCGTCCTGCCTGCAGTTGTCTTGCCGGAGCCACTTTCGCCTACCAATCCAAGAGTCTCACCCTGGAGAATATACAGGTTGATGCCGTCTACGGCTTTCACTGTCCCGGCACCGCGACTCAGGAACCCATGTCGGAGCGGGAAATATTTCTTAAGGTTTTTGACTTCGAGCAGCACGCGGCGTTGTTCGTCAAGCATTTGATCTCTCCGGTTCATACAAAAGGCAGCGGACGGTATGTTGGTCGCCGACCGGGGTGATGGCAGGCATATGAACATCACAACGGCCCGGCATCATACGGCTGCAGCGCGGATGGAACGGGCAGCCGCTGGGGCGTTCGAACGGGCTGGGGATCGAGCCCTCGATGGCAACCAGACGCTGCCCGGCGGTCTTGCCGAGGCGCGGGACCGCGCGCAGGAGGTCAACGGTGTAGGGATGTTTGGGATTGCGGAGGATTTCGCGTACGGGACCATATTCGACCACCTGCCCGAGGTACATAATGGCGACCGTATCCGCGATCTGCGCGATCACGCCCAGATTATGAGTGATGAACATCACTGCCATGCCCAGGCGTTTCTGCAGCCCGCGCATCAGCTCAAGGATTTGCGCCTGGATGGTCACATCCAGAGCTGTCGTAGGCTCGTCTGCAATTAAGAGCGCCGGATTACAGGAGAGCGCCATAGCGATCATTGCCCGCTGGCGCATGCCGCCGGAAAACTGGTGAGGATAGTTATCCACGCGCTCCTCAGCGCTTGGAATGCCGACCAGGCGCAGGAGCTCAATCGTCATCTCGCGGGCTTTTGCCTGGCTTACATCCTGATGGAGCAAAATAGCTTCCATGATCTGGCTGCCAATCGTGTGCACAGGCGAGAAGGAACTCATCGGCTCCTGGAAGACCATCGCAATATCCTTGCCTCGGATACTGCGAATCTCGGAGCCCGTGGGGTTGAGTCGCGTCAGATCGACTGCCCCATTTCCGTTTGTGCCTGACGGATCTGCGCCGTGAAACAGGATTTGCCCGCTATCAATGCGCCCGGGTTGTGGGATGATGCGCAGGACGGAATGCGCCGTGATGGATTTGCCGCAGCCGCTTTCGCCCACGATCCCCAGAACTTCGCCGCGCCGCACCGTCAGGTCCACCCCTTCCACTGCGCGTACCATGCCCTCGTCGAGCGGAAAGGACACACGCAAATCCTTGATTTCCAAGAGTACGTTGTTATCCACTTTGATACCTTTTAGCGGGAATACGGATCCGCCGCGTCGCGCATGCCGTCGCCGACGAAGCTGAATGCCATAACGGATATGATCACGAATGCCACGGGTGTAAACAACCATGGGTATAGGGCAATCGCTTGAATGTTCTGCGCGTTTTGCAGCAGTACGCCCCAGGAGATCACCGGCGCCCGCAGCCCCAAGCCAATGAAGGACAGCGAGGTTTCGGCGAGAATCATATAGGGGAATGAGATCGAAAGATCGACGATGATATAACTCAAAAAGGAGGGCAGCAAGTGCCGGGCGATGATGCGTGTATTGCTGCTGCCGGCAAGTCGCGCGGCGACGACGAAATCTTCTTCACGCAGCGAGAGCAGCTTGCCGCGTACGCGCCGCGCAAGATGTGTCCAGCCGAGGAGCCCGAGCAGGATCGTAATTGTGAAGTAGACACGCTGAGGCGACCACTCTCTCGGCAGAGCGGCTGCGAGCGCCATCCAAAGCGGTAGCGTGGGAATCGAGCGGATAAACTCGATGAAGCGCTGGATGACATCATCTATCGTGCCGCCGAAGAAGCCAGAGATGCCGCCGATAATCAGACCAAGGAAAAATGAAATAAAGAGACCGACCACCCCAATGGTGAGCGAAGTGCGCGTGGCATGGAGCAAGCGGGACAACAGATCCCGCCCCAACTGGTCGGTACCGAGCAGGTGCAGGTGACCCTCTTCGACCCCAAACAAATGAATGTCGGATTCAATCACTCCCCACATTTTGTACGGGTCACCTCTGACGAAGAAGTACACTGGCCAGGGGTCGCTGGTGTCTTCTTTCACTTCGAGCAGAAATGTCTCCGGATCCATCGCGGCCGCGAGGGCATAGGTGAACGGGCGTAAATGAAAATTGCCCTCGGCATCTGTGAAGTGCAAAACCTGGGGCCGCCCGAACAAATAATTGGGAGTGCGCGAGCCGGGAGCATATGGCGAGAGGAATTCTGCAAACAGAGCAATGAAAACAAAGATGGCAAGAATCACGGTGCCGACCAGTGCCAGACGGTGCTTCCTAAACTTCCACCACATTAACTGGAACTGCGAGGCGGTGTAGTATTTGATGTCCGCCTCTTTGGCTACTCCGGATGTTGGCGGCGCTGGGCGTGGGGCAACGTCAACCACTTCAGTGATCTGAGTCATATCAAATCCTTTCCCCATAGCGGATACGCGGATCGAGCATAGCCAACAGCACGTCTGACAAGAACGTGCCCAGGATCGTTAGCGCGGCATACATGAGCAGAATGGCACCGGATAGGTAGGTGTCCTGGTCAAGCAGCGCGGTGAGAAAGAGGGGACCGGTGTCTGGCAGAGCCAGCACGAACGAAACGAGCGGCGCGCCGGCGATGATGGCGGTCAGCTCCCAACCGATGGTGCTGACGATGGGGTTGAGGGCGACGCGAACCGGATATTTCATCAGCAGCTTCCACTCAGGCAATCCCTTTGCGCGCGCCGCCGTCACGTACAGTTTGTTTTTTTCATCGAGCAGAGTGGCACGCATGGTACGGATCTCGAAGGCAGTGCCAGCCAGACCCAGCACCAGGGCGGGGACCCACAGATGCCGTAACAAATCCACGAACTTGCCCCAACTCCAGGAGGCTTCGGCGTACTCAGACGAGAACAACCCACCCACGCTGGTGTCAAAGACCATCACGCTGATATATAAAAGGATGAGAGCGAGCATGAAACTGGGCGTCGCCATGCCGAAATACCCCACGATGGTCGCGCCGTAGTCGCCTAAAGAATACTGCCGGATTGCCGAGTAGATGCCGATGGGAATCGCCAGCCCATACGTGAAGATGATGGTCGCCACAGCCAACATCACTGTGAGCCCGGCGCGCTGGGCAAGCACTTCAGTCACCGGTAGATGCAGGCTAAAGGACTGACCAAAGTTGCCACGCAAGACGATATTGGAAACCCAATTCAAGTAGCGCACGTACCACGGGCGGTCGAGTCCCAGCGTGTGGCGTAGGGAAATGACATCCGCGCTTGTGACTGTCACGCCAGCAGAGCGCAGGTGCAGGGCACGCCGGTCGGCGTAATCCCCTGGCGGCAGCTCGATGGTAATGAAGACGATGAGCGATAATGCTGCCAGCATAAGAAGCATAATGATGAAACGCTGGATGACAAATTTTGCCACTTCGGACTCCTTATTGGCAACTGCCGCCTGGCTGGTAGAAACCCTGCCAGCCAGGCGCTAGCCTCATTATGTAATTCTTAAATGAATTCCAGCTTCCGCACAACCAAGGTGGTCTGATGTCATATTATACAGGGTGCTGGCGCTACCCCCACAAGCGCCAGCACATCTTGTATTAGAGAAACGCAACGAAGGTTAGTTCCTTATTGCGCATCCTTGAAGTACCACTGATCAGTCCTAAAGGGATAGGTACGGTAGTACTCGAAGGCGTTGATCGTGAATTCAGGCACATTGCCCAATCGACGTGAGACAATCAGCATCGCCGGGGAGGAAGTGATCGTGCCGATGATCATGCCGCGATCCACCTGAACCTGGGCGAGTTGCTGCCCCAGGCTAATATATTCCTCACTGCCTGGCAGAGACGATTTCCACTTGTCTGTCAAGTCCCACAAATCCTTGATATCATCCGGCGGCTCGATGCCTTGTTCGCCGTTGCTATTGTGCCATTCGACCCACGGGGCGCCGAACAAGGGCTCGAGTGCGGCGTCACCGAAGGGTGGATAGAGCCGGAAGGGATTGGAGTAGAGTGGGGCCTCAGTCTCGAGTCCGCTGTTGGTTACCTGAATGTCATGGTCGTTATTGGCTGCCATGGCGCGGTAGTTTTCCGTACTGACCTCTTTCAACTCCACCCGGACGCCGACCGCTTCCCAGTATTCTTTGGCAAGCTCATGCAGCGCCGGATCACCCCACTGAATCGCATAGATCAAGTTAATGAGGAGAGGCTTTCCATCCGGTCTCAGGCGGAAGCCATCGGGCCCTTTCTCCAGCCCAATCTCATCCAAAAGCGCGTTCGCTGTGTCCGGATCATACTCAATGTCTTTGGTGAACCACTCGGGCTTTGCGAAGGATACCGTCCGGTGGACAGGGACGCCCTGCGTTGGCTCACACAGGTTGAAACAGAGAGCCTGATTGATCTCATCCCGGTTCAGCGCTAAGGACATAGCACGGTTCCAGCGTGGGTCAGAGAACAACTCTGCCAGAACCGGGTCTTTATGCGTGGCATTGAACACATAGGTACGTCCATTGCCAGCCCCCGGCGGCATCTGGATATCGTAATTGCCTTTATCCTGGTTTTGCTGGAAGAGGGGCAGGCTGCCGATCTGCAGGGACTGGGACTTAAACTGGATCTCGCCGTTGATGACCTTCAGCTCGAAGATCTCGTTCTCGGCAGCATATTGCTCTTCGATCTCGTCGAAGTATGGCAATTGCTTTCCGGCGGTATCCACTTTGTAGTAGTAGGGGTTGGGCGCGAAGAGCTGGTGCTCGGGGGTTTCTTCGATTTTGATCCAGGCTTCCAAGTGCGGGATGCCCAGAACGTGGTCGGTGTCTTCCCATTCGCCGAAATATAGCGGGACGAGCCGTGCTTGCCACGAGTCGAAGCCTTCTGCTTTGGCTTCCTCATCCGCGTTCGGATTGTACTTAATATGCATGTCCTGCAGGTAATGCTTGGGCGCCCAGAGGTGGGTGAAGGTGGTCGCGAGCAGGGTGGTGAAAGCGGGCGCCGGCGCGGCAAACTTGAACTTCACCGTCACATCATCTACGGCTTCCACTTGCATCGGTTCGCCGCCATAGACCCAGTAGCTGGGAACCTCTGGGAAGAGGTCTGGGTTTGTCATAATGTCTTCCCACCAGAAGATGATGTCTTCGGTGGTGAAGGGTGCGCCATCTGACCACTTGTGGCCCTTGCGCAGTGTAACGGTGAGCTCGGTGTAGTCATCATTCCACTCGTACGACTTCGCCATATTCGGGACGATGGTCTGCAAATCATCCAGGAAGCGCACCAGGTTGACATGGCGGACACTGAGCCACTCGGAGTTGCCGGCTTCGGGTCCCACGGAAACGCCGCTGAAGCGACCGCCATACACGCCGATCTCATCGTAGGGCACAACGACCAGCGGCTCCTCGGGCAGGCGCTCTTCGACCGGGGGCGTGTCGCCTTCAGGCAGGTGGCCGGTTTCCACAAGCCGTTCATCGAACTCCGTGCGTCCGGTTAGGGTCAGCGTACAATTGGCAGCGGCTTCAAACTCTGCCAGCTCATACTGTTGCGGCCACGCACCGGCTGCCACGCCTTGCATGTCTGCCATCGTGATTGCCGGGCACGCGCCGGTACCTGCTGGTTCACTGGCTGCTGGCTCTGTAGCGGCTGGCTCCGTTGCAGCCGGGGGCTCAGTTGCCTCTTGCGTTGCAGCAGGCGGCTGCGTAGCTGTTGGGGCAGCCGGAGCACAGGCTGTGAATGCAATGGCAATGATAGAAAACAACACTACCAGCGAATAGAATCTTTTTTGGAACATCTTCTCCTCCACGAAAGGTATCGAGAATGGTGATCTGAATGGACGTCGATTCAAATATGTGTCTCGCTAGGCTGTGCGGCTACCCTCCCTTCTTTTGATCTTGTTTGTCGATGTTCTTAGACTGATATATGACCCCCAGTCAGCCATGGCCAGCCAACAGTCGAGCCAGTCTGTGTCCAACAGACACAAACCAATCCTCTGTGATCTCGTGACGATCTGGCTCATAGTGCTCAGCAATTCTACTCGGTTGAGCACATATTGTGGTTAGGTAGGAGAAGAGTTGACATTCAGATATATGTTTGCTATAGTAGTCATCATGACAACTGATGTCGTAAACACTATGGTAGCATTACATGACCGAAATGTCAACAAAAAAATGCTCAAAATTTGTTTATAATCACATAGTCATTATGATATCTTACAACAGTCTGGGAGATCAATGCTTAAATCAGCCAGAACCGCACGCAAGACACTGACCGAAATCGCACAGCACGAGCTTCGCCAGGCAATTACAGAGGGAACATTCCGACCCGGGAGCCAGCTCCCGACAGAGGCAGAATTGTGTGAAATGCTGAGTGTTTCTCGGACGGTCGTGCGCGAGGCTTTGCGCGTGCTCGAAGAGGAGGGATTGGTTGCACGCCGCCATGGGGTAGGTACCTTCGTTCGGAATCATCCAATTCTCAAAAACCTCAACTTTAACTTCGGGATTACCGAGATGATCGAATCTGCCGGGCTCAAGCCCGGGACCAGTCATTTCATGATCCACAGAGAAACAGCAGACGAGGAAAAAGCTGAACAATTGCGCGTGGATCTGGGGACACCGCTCATTACGATTGAGCGTGTTCGAACTGCTGACGACCGTCCGGTTGTATATTCGCTGGATACGCTGAGGGAGGAGCTCGTCCAGCAAGCTGACTTTGATCTGCAACGGCTGCGAACCGAGTCGATTTACAGTATCCTGCAAACGTCCATCGGACAGGCAATTGAATATGGCATGGCGCGGCTCCGTCCGGTAATGGCCCCTCATCATGTGGCAGAGAAGTTAGACTTGCCGCCGGACGCGCTCACCCTGTATATTGTCCAAACCGATTACTCGGCGGGAGACATACCTGTCGTGTACTCATGCGAGTACCACTTGCCAGATGCGTTCGACTTTCTCGTGTGGCGCCGGGGGGCTACATAGGAATGAAAAGACCCAATAAATAACCAGGGCAGGCTCCGGAGCCTGCCCTGGTTATTTATTGGGTCTCATCCATTTATTGCACGATGATTTTTACGAAGATGATGTCCTCGAAGGTCACACCGGCGGGATTTTGCATTTGCCAGGCACTGAGATATTCACCGATCTCTGTGGGCGCCGTGAACTGTACGGAAATCTCCACTTCCTGACCCGGCTGGACGACTTCTGTGAGAGGCTGAGGCTGACCATCCATATCATCCGCGTAGTCTGCATAGACTAGCTCATATCCATCACCCCAGGGGCACGAACCAGTATTCTTGACTCGCCAGGTTTTCAGGAAATCCTGTCCAGGCGCCATGTTCGTGTTGTCCGGGACGGTCACATCGGCGACCCATTGCAAGCTGTCGCAGAGAGCAACGGTGGTACCCAGGGCATTGGTCACCTGTGCGAGCGGCTGGGTGGGGGTGGTTGCTGTGCCCGTTGCTTCGGGCGTGGAGGCAGTGGGAGAATCAGCCGTTTCGGCGGGCTCGGAAGGGGTGGGGGTAAATACCGCAGCAGTCAACGTGAATTGGGAGATGACGGTGCTCGCCGCGGATGTGCGGACGACTGCCACATCGGGAGTAGGTTCTTGCTCTTGAGGAGGGTTCGCCGATCCACAGGCTGTTATCGCCAGGGTGGCGACCAGCATTACGCTAAGTGTCAGTTTGAGTCTCATAGAACCTCTGTATTTTGGCATAAGTCTCACTTTATTTTTGTACGACGATCGAGATGGTCAAATACGTGCCAAAGAAGACTCCGGAATCGCTTTGCATTCTCCATTGGGCGAAATATGTACCCTCTGCAAGAGGAGCGGTGAGATCAACACCAATGTCTGCGGTTTCACCAGCAGCAACAAAATCCGCTGATCTCGTGAATTCAAAGGAAGTAGGGTCCAGCGCCTGATCACCGGAGACAAAAGCCAATGTATAACCCTCATCCCACGGGCAGGTGCCGGTATTCTGAATGCGCCAGATCTTCTCAAAATCAGTGCCAGGTTTGATAGTCGAGTTATCCGGATACGTAACGTCGGCAACGTAAACACTATTATGGCAGGAATCCCCCAGCACGGTGGTACTGACCGGCGCAGCAGGGGACGAAATGGGTGTGAATCCAGCAATCGGTGTGGTACCGGGAGTGTTATTAAAGGATAAGGTTGGAAGCGCGCCCGATGCGCCGCCAGTGGGCGATGCTCCAGCCGTGGGAAGAGCAACGGTAGATAGGGAAAGAGGTGTATCGGTGGGGGGAGGAGTGTTTGTGGGCGCGGCGAGGGCGGTTTGTGTGAGTTGTGCGGAGATTTGCCCCATGGCTGTGGCAACGGCCGCGGTATTGATCGCATTGACGTCCACGGTCGGTGCGGGTGTAGCGCCCACATTACAGGCTGCCAGTGTCAGTGTGGCTGCCAGCAGGATGAGCAGGGTCCGCCGCGGAAATTTTCGAACGAGCATATGTGTACCTCCAGGAAATGACGGTCGAAACAAGAGTCTGGAAGTATGACTGACTCCCGAGGGATGCCATACTTCCAGATTAATTATACCCGCCAAGGTTGGGTGTCAAGCCCCAGCTTTACGGAGTGGCGGTTGTCGTGTCGGTCGGCGGCTGGGTCTCGGTAGCGGTAAAGGTCGCCGAAGGGGTTACTGTCACGGTGGGAGTAAACGTCGCTGTTGGAGGCGCCACCGTCGTGGCAGGAGCAACCGTGAACGTTGTGGTGGGTGGCTGGGCGCTTTGCCGTGCGATCCGTGGATTGATCCAGAGCGCATAATCCTCATGCGAGGAGCCGTTCGCCAGAACCGACAGGATGAATTTGACGTTTTCGCCGCGCAGGGTGCTCAGGTCGATGCTGATGGGATAGGACTGACCTTCGTAGACTTCGCGCCACTGCCCAAGCGTTCGCACACTGCCATTCCCAATTTGATACTGCAGACGGAAGATCATGTCGCAGTCATTGGCTTGATTCAGACAGCCGATCTGCGCCTGGAACCGGTCGCCGGATTGGATCTGGATAGCTGGGTATTTGCCGCTGATCATGCCGTTGTTCTCCCGTTCCGGATGGGTCAGCAAACCATTTCCCTGCGATCTGCCATCTTCCAGCTTGGGTGAGCTAAGTGATAGGACAAAACCTCTCTCGTCTCCATCCGTGCCCGGGCAGGGGAGGTTCTGCGACTCGTTTTGCCAGCTCGCGTCACAAAATCTGGCGAGAAAATCGTAGCCGGTGACCGTGTACCCTGTCACGTTAATGTCCACATAGAAGTTTGAATCCGCTGCCGCGCCGATGCCGAAAAGAGCGTTCGAGGCGTTGCGCAATTTCCAGAAGCCGCGGTAGTGGCCCGTCTGATTGGGCGCGACCATATTGACTGCCAGGTCCACGGTCTGGCCCGGTCCAACGTTGGTTGGCAGCGATACAGCAGTCGGAGCGCCGAGTCTTTCTCCGGACACAAATACGAGCGCATAGGACGCGTTCCAGGTGCAGGTGCCCACATTCTTAAGTCTCCAGATCTTTGTAAAGGCGCCACCGAGAGGCACGTTACTGCCATCGGGATATGTCACATCGCTCACGAACGCAGCCGCGTCACAGCGCGTCTGTGGAACCGGCGAAAGCGGAGGCACGGAGGTAAACGTATTCACGACAAGCGGAGTGGCTGTCGGGACGGAAAGCGACAATGTGGGAGTCGGTGAAAGTTGTGTGGCGGCAGATTGGGTGGACATGCCCTCCAGCGTCTGCGCCGCCGACGTATATAGCGCGTTCAGCGTTGCTGCCGGTTGCGGGGTTGGACCCGAGAACTGACTGCAGGCAAGCGTTACAAGCGCCAGGACAGCGAATGGAATCAGGATCGTCCTGAAATGGGTATACATGGGTTCCTCCAAAGAATAACAATCCATTAGACGCTTGAAATCGTTGCAGAGTTCCCAACCAAAAAGAGCCAGTGATTTCCACTGGCTCTTTTCATCCCCTTCACCCGCTTGGACAAAGGTCAGGCAGCACCACCTGATCGAACTCCTGGTAGCCAGGCGAGGTGACGATGACCTGTGCCCAGCGCTGGTTAGGCGCAGAGTCTTTGTGCTGGGACCATTCTCTTTGGACAGTCTTCGTGCTGGCTTCGGTGAAACGGAGGTGATTGTTGCGCCTCTCGTTACCATCACTTTGCATCCAGGTAAAGGTGACGTCCACCGGACCGTTCGTTGTAATATTGGCTGTAATTGTGTAAAAAGTATTGGCGGGAGCACAGGTGCGCTCTACCTCGTACGTCACGGCGGTCACGCCGAAGACCGTTTCTGTCCTTCTGTTTTCAGGCGTGGCGTTGCCCACGACAATGGAAACAGATATGGGCACGCTGTATTGCCCGACGCCAAATGACTGGCCCCAGGGGGACTTAAGCAGCCATTCGCCGGTGTAGGACCCATTTTCGGCAGGCGCGCGTAAGATGACCGGGACGTCCACCGTCTGACCTGGCTGCGCAGGTTGTGGGAAGTTGTAAACGACAGAACCATCCATCAGGTCACCGCTATAATAGATCAACTGCCAGCTTGAATCCCAGGTGCATGTGCCACTATTCTGGATCTGCCAGACCTTGGTGAATGTCTCGCCGGGTTGGAGGATCGTTCCATCCGGGTAGGTCTCTCCGACCAGGGAGGCGCTGGCTGTGCAATTGGCGGAGCCGGCCGCGACCGGGGGCGCAGACGTTCCGGTAGCGGCTACTGGCGTAAGAGATGCAAGAGGAGATGAGGAAGTTGTTGGGGCGGGGGATGGGCTAACTGGCGGACCTTCGGGAAACATGCGTGCTTCCACCGTCAGAGCGACAGCCGTGGACAGGGTAGATTCATCGAGTTGTGGTGCACCGCATGCAGAAGCAAGCAGTAGAATTGCAGCGAGGAGGGTTAAAAGTTTATATATTTGCGGGACAGACATTCATACTTCCTTTCCGTGGGGATTCGGCTTGAGGCGAAATATTATACCTTTGTATGAAAAGCGCCCGACATCCGCCGGGCGCTCGCCATTGTATCAGGGAATTTCCACTCGTGGACTGACCCATATTGCCTGGTCTTGCGTTGCCGTGCCATTGGCGACTACCGCCAGCACAAATTGCACCGTCCTGCCTGCGATGCTGCTCAGGTCCACATCGATGTCCCGCAGAACGCCGTCGCATGTCTCTGTCCATTGCCCCAGACTGTTGGAGGCACTGCCTTCCTTGTAATTTAGCTGGAATCGAACATTGCCTGACCCACAAGTCCCATCGCTGAGGAGCAGAAAGCCGATTCGGGCTTTGAAATGCTCACCTGGCACCACTTTATAGGCGGGATAAGTTCCTGTAATCGCGCCATCCGTCACCCACTGTGGATGTGTCTCCAGGACTTTGGCAGGGGAGGAGCCATCCTCTAGCTTTTGGTTGTTACGGTACATGGCAAAACCTCTGGCGTCCGTGTCGGGACCGCCAAACGTCAGCGTGCTGGCACCGCTCACCCAATTGGCATCGACGGCGCGGGTGTGCAGGTCCAGGCCGGAACTGGCGATCGAGACTCGGATATCCACAAAGAAGGATTTGCCCTGTGTCCCGCCCAGCACGGGAATGTACACACCGGCGGAGTTGCGGATGCGCCAGTACCCGCGGTAGGAACCAGACGAGGTGGGGGCCGTAAAATTGACCGAGAGATCCACGTCCTCGCCAGGGGGGACGTTTCCGATCGTCTGCGGTGAAGCGCCGCCCATCTGGTCGCCGCTCTCGAAGACCAGGGTGTAGCCAGACCAGGTGCAGGCGCCGGCATTTCTGAGACGCCACGTCTTTGTAAAGGTAGCGCCAGGCGCGATCTGCGATCCGTCTGGGATGGTGATGTCCCTGACGAACTCCGCCTGGTCACAAACGGGAGTTGCCGATGCCGCAGGGGCCTGCGTAGATGCTGGTTGCGAAGGGAGGGATAATGCCGTATTCGTCGCCACCGAAATGGGCAGAGTAGGGGTGCTGAATGACGCAGATGGCGTCAATTGCGCCTGGACAGTCAGGGCAGCAGCCGTGAACACGGCATTGGCTTGTTCGGTGGGAGTTGTCGGCGCGCTGGAGGGTAAGTTACATGCTGATAGGATGAAAATAAAAGCAGTCAGGATGGAAAGGATGCGGGCATCTTTGAACATGGGATTCTCCTCGTTGAAGCATATTAATTTTACACCCCGCACGCCACATAAAATGCTTCCCTTCTTAAGGAATCATGCGAGGTACACGAGTACAGACGGAGGGATATTCTGCTTTGTTCCTGGGCAGCTTGAGATAGGAGTGGAACATCCCCCAATAAAAGAAGCCCTCTCCGTAAGGAGAGGGACAGAGGATCACATGCGAGACGTTTTACTTTTTGTAAGGCTGTCCATCCCCAGTCGGAGGATGGCGCGGACATGTATGCGGTCGCTACGCACTCATACTCAGGTGGAACTCTCTTTCTCGTAGGGGCGTCCATCCGCAGCTGGTGGAACACTCCGTCCCACGACGCCCGCCAGCACGATGATAGTCAGCAGGTAGGGCAACCCGGTGAAGAAGTTGTTGTACATGCTGGGATACGCCTGCTGGATACCGCCCAAAAACGTACCCAGGTCCCCGGCAGGTGGAGCAAGACGGATTGCTACGCCAATTGCCTGGGAACCCATAAAGAGCAGCGCGCCACCGAACGCGCCCAGGGGCGTCCAGCGACCGAAGATCATGGCTGCCAGGGCAATGAACCCCCGACCTGCAGTCATATTATTTTGGAAAGAGCCCGTCGCCTCAAGTGTAAGATAGGCACCAGCCAGACCGGCAAAAATGCCTCCCAGCAAAACGTTACGATAGCGAAGCTGGATAACATTGATGCCGACCGTGTCTGCTGCTTTGGGGTGCTCACCTATAGCGCGCGTCCGCAGACCCCAGCGTGAGCGGAAGAGCAGGACCTGCACGATTATCACAAATATAATGGTGGACATGACAATCGGTCCCACGGCTGTGAACATTTCGATCAGCCAGCCTACGCCAGGCAGGTTCACAAGCGCAGCCGGCGGTTGGAACGATTTAAAAGTTCCGGCGCTGTCGAAGGGCTTGATCAGGCGGTTCAGGTAGCTTGTCAGGCCGAGCGCAGTGATGTTAATGATCGTACCGCTGATGATCTGGTCCGCGCGCACACTAATGGATAGCCAGGCATGGAGGAGCGAGATGAGCACTCCTGCCGCCATCGCAGCGATGACGCCCATAATCAGGGCTGGCGTCATGCCGAAGAGCACGCTGCGTTCAGCGGGAAAGGACTGATGAACGAGGAGTGCAGTCATGAACGCTATGTAGGCGGAGAAAAGCATCATCCCCTCAATGCCGATATTCACGATACCACTGCGTTCGTTCATGACGCCACACAGGGCGCCGAGGGCGATTGGTGTAGCGAGTCCCAGAATAATAGGAGCAATGTGCCCGTTCACAATTACATTGACCAGGTAGACCAGGAATTGCAAAATGAATCCGAGCACCGGAATGTCAAATAGTAGATCCATCAGCCGACCACCTTTTCTCCGTAGGTGCGGGTGATCGTTTGAAGCCCACCGGTGTCTGCTGGCGTCCGGAGGCGGAAGATCCGGCGCACGACGATCTCAGCCGCCAAAAAGATCAAGATCACTCCCTGGATCACATCGATGATCTCGACGGGCACCCGCGCCTGGATCTGCATCAATGGCGCACCGGCACGCATCGCTCCCAGAAGCAGCGCGGAGAACATAATCCCAATGGGGTTGGACTGCCCGAGGAGAGCAACGGTAATACCGTCAAAGCCAATACTTGTCCCGAACACTGCCGGGTAATATCCCAGTCGCTGGATCTCGATTGCCCCTGCCAGGCCGGCGAAGGCGCCACACAACGACATCGTGAGGATCATCATCCGGCGCGGTTTCATTCCGGCGTAGAGTGCCGCGGTTGGGTTGGCGCCAACCGCCCGAATCTCGAACCCGACAGTCGTCCGCCACAGAAGCCAGTAGCTGAGCGGGATGCACACGACGGCAAAGAGCACGCCGAGATGAAGCGTGGTGGCTCCGAGTCCCTCCAGCGTGGCATTTCCCATCGAGGATGTGCGCGCAAAGCTGAAGCCGGGAGCGCGAAAGACGTCGTTCACCAAGCCTGAGACTGCTAACTGAATCAGGGCATTGAGCATAATGGTGGTGACGACTTCATGCGCGCCCGTGTACGCTTTGAGAAAGCCGGGGATGAATCCGGCAAGCCCGCCTGCCAGCATTCCCCCGAGCAACGCGGCAGGGATCGCGAAAGTGGGAGAGGTATCCGCTACAGCAACTCCCACTAATGCCGCGGCGAAACCGCCCATCAAGACCTGGCCGGTTGCACCAATGTTGAACAGCCCAGCCTTTAAGCCAACTCCGACAGCCAGCCCTGTAAGCATAAGTGGCGTCGCCGCTACAATCATATTGGAGATACCTTTGAAGTTCCCAAATGCCCCCACCAGCAGGCTGCGATACGCCACCAGGGGAAGGAGGAGATCGAACTTCTTCTCCGTACCGATCAGACCAGAGACAATGATGAGAACGTAGGCAACCAGCAGGGCAAGCAGGATGGACAACGCGGGAACGACCACCCGACCCAGGTAGGATCTAGGGCGTGACATCATGATGTTTCTCCTCTAAGGATGGATCTGCAGTAGCGCTCACAGGCGTTCGGCCGCCGGTCGCCATTAATAGACCAATCTCCTCTTTGTTGGCGGCGGGTCGTCCATCTACAAGTGCTACGATCTCGCCCCGGTACATGACAGCGATCCGATCGGAGAGTTCGAGGATCTCGTCTAGTTCCGCGGATACAAGCAGGATTCCGGTGCCTGCGTCGCGCTTGTGAATGGCTTGCTTGTGAATGAACTCGATACTGCCGACATCCAGCCCGCGCGTGGGCTGATCGAGTACAAGCAACTTCAAGTCGCGGCTGAGCTCTCGCGCAACAATGACCTTTTGCTGGTTTCCACCCGAGAGGGTTCCAGCCGGCACTGTCCAGGATGGCGTGCGTATATCAAATTCTTTGATTTTCTCCTGCGCCCACTTTTCGATGGCTGCGTCTTCGCGCTGGACACCACGTGCGAACGGTCGATGATAGTACCGGGTGAGAACGAGATTGTCTGAAATCGGGAACCCAAGCACGAGCCCGTACTTTTGCCTGTCGCCTGGAACGTAACCGAGTCCATGCTCTCGCCGATTACGCACATCCCAGTTTGTGATGTCCTGTCCGGCAAGCTGCACCGTGCCCCCACTCGTGCGTCGAAGCCCTGTAATTGCCTCCACCAGCTCATCCTGACCGTTCCCTGCCACGCCCGCGATTCCCAGAATCTCGCCTGCCCGGACGGAGAAGCTGACCCCTCGGACCTCCTCTTGCCCACGATCCGATTTGACTCTCAGGTTTTCGACTGTGAGCACAGGCTCCGCCGGATGGGAGATCCCACGATCAACCGCCAACTGGACCTCTCGTCCGACCATGAGCGCAGCCAGATCCTCCTCATTCGTCTTCGATGGTTCGCGTGTACCCACGACTTCACCGCGGCGAATGACGGTGATCCGGTCGGCGATCTCCAGCACCTCGTAGAGTTTGTGACTGATGAAAATAATGCTGTGTCCCTCAGCAGCTAGCCTCCGCAAGACAGAGAAGATTTCCACGGTCTCCTGAGGTGTGAGCACTGCCGTAGGTTCGTCAAGTACAAGGATGCGCGCATTACGATAAAGAGCCTTGAGGATTTCCACGCGCTGCTGCCAGCCCACTGACAGTGTTTCCACTTTGACATCCGGATCGACCTCGAAGCCGAACCGCTTGCCTAACTCGATGATGCGGCGTCGTGCCTCGCGCCGATCGAGGAAGATCGGGTTCGCCATCGTCTCAGCGCCGAGAAGAATGTTCTCGGCAACCGTCAGGACGGGAATTAACATAAAGTGCTGGTGCACCATGCCAATACCGCGCGAGATGGCATCCGCGGGATCGGTGATCTGGACGGGTTCTCCGTCGAGCAGGATTTCGCCCTCATCCGGGCGAGCTAATCCAAAGAGTATATTCATGAGCGTCGTTTTGCCAGCGCCGTTCTCGCCAAGGAGGGCATGGATCTCCCCGGGCTTGATATCCAGATCGATATGGTTGTTGGCTATGACACCCGGGTAACGCTTTGTGATTCCGCGCATCTGGAGGCGCGGTGGTGATTGTTCGACGCTCATGTTGGGTCCTTTACGAAGGTGTGATTGGAAAGAGGCGGCCGACTACCTCGGCCGCCTCTCTTGAACAAATGAACGCTACTTACTCTCGCGGGGGCTTGAGCTCGCCGCTCGCCATGGCAGCCATGGCTTCGTCGAGTTTCTGCTGGATCTCGGGAGTAATCAGGCTTTCCAAATCATGGTACGGGGCAAGTCCAATGGCTGGGGGGTCGGAAGCTGCGTTATAGCTCACGGTGCCCGCCTGGAAATCGCCAGCCGCAACACTTTCCACGACTGCCTGCACGGTATCCTTGAGTTTCTTCTCGGCGCTGGTGACAATACAGCCAGAGAGATTGGGGAGTGTCTCCACCTGGTCGACGTCGACACCGATGCCGTAGATGTTCGCATCACAGGCTGCCTCCAGAACGCCTTGCCCGGTCAGACCCGCGACCTGGAACAATACATCCGCGCCCTGTCCAATGAATTGCTGGGCGATCGCTTTACCGGTTGCGGGATCGTTGAAGCCCTTGGCGGGATCCGGGTTTGTCTCTTGAGTCAGCGTCTTGATGTCCGGGTTAACCGACTTGGCGCCAGCTTCATAGCCCGCGATGTAGGCTACAACCGCGGGGACTCTCGTTCCAGCGACCGAGCCGATAGTGCCGGTTTGGGAAATACTAGCAGCAACAATACCAGCCAGATACCCAGCCTGCTCTTCCGCGAATACGATACCTTGGTAATTCGGGAGCAGTGCCGCCGCGTCACCCGCGCATCCAAACGTCGGATCGGGTGCACCCTCTGCATCCACACAAATGGCCTGGTCAACGCCGATGAACGTTACATCCGGGTTTTCCTTGGCGGCAATGGTCGTATCTGTACCGATCAGGAACCCAACTGTAACAATCACATTGAAGCCCTGGTCGATGAAGGTCTGGATATTCTGCTTGTAGTCTGATATGTTCTGTGTCACAATGACGTCGAAATCGGCGCCGATGCTTTCGGCTGCAGCTTGAGCGCCTTCATACGAAGCCTGGTTGAAGGATTTGTCCTCGAGCTGCCCTACGTCCGTGACCACACCAATTTTGAGGTCAGAAGCAGCACCTGTGGGGGCTTCTGTCGCAGCCTCGGTTGGGGCTTCCGTGGGAGCTTCTGTCATCGCCTCGGTCGGGGCTTCGGTCACGACCTCGGTGGGAGCCTCTGTCGCGGCTGGCGTGGGTGTTTGACCACCGCCGCAGGCTGCGAGAACCAGCGACGCAATGATCAGCGCAACCATAGCAAAGTAAGACGTTTTCATGGAATTTCTTCTCCTCGTTAAACATAGAATAGGGAATTTTGTGGAATAACTGGGCGGTTGAACTTTACTCGTCTTGCACCTCCTTCATTATTATGATTATGGGGAATGACGTGCGATAGAACAGAGTGGACGGTGTCACTACAAAGAGAATCCATCCGGATGATCTTATGTAACATGCACCTGTCGCATTATATCAATAAAACTTCGCTGAGATGAACAAGACCTGGCTTACTCCCTCCTGCCGGCATTGCAGGCAATGCTCTATGGCTTCTGCGAAGGGACATCGGTTTTGATCGAGCCATTACGCAACCCAGCATGGATTTCTTCCATCGCTGCTTTTACGTCCTGCGGGACTTGATTGTCGAGATCGTGAAAGGGAGCATAGGACACGTCTCCCAAATAGTTGCCGGCGGGAAAGCTTCCATCTCTCGCACGCTGTAGGAGTTCAAACACCCCAGGAGTAATCAGCTTCATAGCGCTGGAAAGCATTCGAGGCGCCGCTTCAGGAAGCGTGAGATATTGATCGGTGTCGACGCCGATTGTGTACAGCCCTGCCTGTGCCGCAGCGACGAGCGCGCCGTTCCCGGTGACGCCGCCACAGCCGAATAGAACATCCACCCCCTCTTTTGCCATGGCGTCCGTGCTTGCCGCGCCCCATTCCGGATCCACAAAGGTGGTATCGAAACTGACGTCACTGTGATAGAGCACAAGGACCTCGGTGGTGATACCGGTCACCTCGTCTGCATACGCGGCGCCCGCTTTATAGCCTTCGCCCAGGCGCCAGACAGGAGGGATGTCGTCGCTGGCGCACACTGCCCCCACCATGTGCGTTTCGCTCATCATAGCAGCCAGGGCGCCGACCAGGAAGCCGGCATGGTCTTCGGGAAAGATTAGCCCGGCAACATTCTCCATTTCCCCTTCGAATTGGTCCTGGTCCACACCAATGAATTTAACATCCGGGTAGGTCTCTGCTGCCGCGCGCGTGGTTTCCCGCAGGTTAAAGCCCACCGTTACGATCACGTCATAGTTTTCATTGGCAAAGGTCGCAATGTTCTTAGCGTAATCGCGTGTATCCGAGGTTTCGATATATTGAACGAGCGCGCCTAATTCCTCCTGTGCTTGCTGAATCCCTCTCCAGGCAGACTGGTTAAAACCCCGGTCGTTGATCTTGCCAACGTCTGTCACCATGCCTACGCAGAAGATTTCCTCCTTTGTGCAATCCGGTCTTGCCGGGGCACAGGCAGGGACGAGTATGACTAAAGCTAAAAACCGGGCAAACAGGATGGACCAATGTTTCATGCGTTCTTATACCGGATAAGGGAGTAGACCATAATCTCTCAAAGATGTATGAATTTTCTTGAATCAATCGGCAGGCTGACCCTGCAAAACCACTGCCTCGCCGCGCCGTACGCCAAGCATAAGCACCAGGGCGGTCAACATAAAGAAGGGTGCAATCAGCATGATCACATTATAGTTGTTGCCCGTAAGCTGAATTGCCCAGCCATTGACGTTGGGACCCACAATGGCAGACAGCGTGGAGAATAAATAATAAAGTCCCGTAAATGTGCCGAGCCGTGCCGCTGTCGTTAATTCCACAACCATAGGGAGGGAATTGATGTTCACGAATGCCCAGCCGATTCCGCCGAAGAGCAGCATGACTCCTGCCACGGTCAACATGCGCGGTCCGTCTTCTCCCAGAGGAATGCCAACGAGCGGCAGAGGCGCGACAGGCGCAAGCAATGTCCCGGCTGGCAGGAGGTAGAACAATGCCAGGATCACGGACACAACGAGCAAGCCAAATGAGATTGCCACGCGCCGCCCAATGCGCGCGGCAATGATCCCGGAGGGAATCGCAAACAACACAAAGAACAAAGGAAAGATGGAAAGCAACGTCGCGCCGTCACCGGCGTCGATGCCGAGGTGTTCCTGAGCATAGAGCGTGAAGAAGGTCTCTACCGCGGAATACCCGAGAAACCAGAAGAAGATAGCAAGTAGAAGCCGGGTGCCGCTCTGCTCTTCATCGTTGATGACCTCGCGCAGGCTTTCGATCATGTTCGGTTGCTCTGGACTGTTCTCTAGAATCTCTTTGGGCTCACGAATGAAGAGGAAAACGACCAGCGCTGCCAGAATCGCCAGCGCGGAACCCAGCCAGAAGGGAAATGCCGGGCTAAGCTCATACAGCGTTCCGCCGGTCTGCAGGGCGATGATCGTTCCAATGCCGCCCATAAAGTTGATGATGCCGTTTGCCTGGGAACGTTTTTCCGAGGGTGTGATATCCGGCATCAGCGCCACGACAGGTGTGCGCCACAACGCGGCGCTTAGCAACAAGGTTGTCGTGCAGGCGACAAATAAAGGCAGCACGGAGGCAAGCGGAATCAACCCAAACGCCAGCGCGCTGATCGGCGCACCAACCAGAAGAAACGGCAGGCGCCGCCCGATCGGTGTGCGTAGCCGATCAGACCAGGCACCCACAGGCGGCTGGATGAGCAAAGCGGCAATATTATCCAACGTCATAAAGAAGCCGATGACCGGCGCAGACAAGCCAAACTTGTTTGCCAAAAAGATCGGAACAAATGCATTATAGACTCCCCAGATCACGCTGACGCCGAAGAATCCAAAGCCAAGTAGAAAGATCTTGCCGTAGCTGAACTTCATGTTGCCTCCATGTGAGCGGTCAAAGGTGGAAGGTCGAAAGGTGAAGGTCAGGGCTTCGGTGCGTTCCTTTGCGCATCAGACCTTAAGCCTTCAATGAATTTCTTATCTTTCTCACTCAACTCCGCCACTTCCAGCATATCGGGCCGTTTATTGAATGTTCTTTCTAACGCCTGCTCTCTACGCCATGCTTCTATTTTCGCATGATCCCCGGAAAGCAGCACCTCCGGCACTTTCCAGCCGCGAAATTCGGGTGGACGAGTATAATGCGGATATTCCAACAGCCCCATGGAATGCGAGTCATCTTCCGCGCCGGTTGGGTCGCCGAGCACACCGGGAATGAGCCGCGAGACAGCATCGATGACCAGCAAGGCTGGCAGTTCGCCGCCCGTCAGAACATAATCACCCACCGAAATCTCGTCCGTGACGAGATGCGCACGGATACGTTCGTCCACGCCCTCGTAACGCCCGCAGAGCAGGACAATCTGCTCATGGCGGGCTAACTCCTCGGCGACGCGCTGTGTGAAGACGCGTCCCTGCGGCGTGAGCAGGATAATCGGCAAAGATGTCGGCTGAGCAGAAGAGATTCCAAGAACCGACTCCACCGCTTCGAAGACTGGCTCCGGCTTCATCACCATCCCTCCTCCTCCACCGTAGGGAGTATCGTCGGTCGTATGATGCTTGTCTTTCGTATAGTCCCTGATGTTGTGGACGCGCACCTCAATCAACCGGCGTTGGCGGGCGCGTTGAAGCATACTGGACTCGAGATAAGGAGGAAACACTTCGGGCAGGAGGGTGAACACCTCAAACTGCATGGCTAAATTCTAGCATAAGATAAACCCTGCTGGCATTCTAAGAGATATATAAGAAGCGGCTTGCATCTCCCTATTGGCGATGATAATATAAAAACTATGTATCTTCCTCGCAGCAGCCGTTGGAGCATGACTCGCCGTCGCAAGCGCCCTAATTTATTCAGTTGGGCGATTTTAGGGCTGATTGTGCTCTTTGGCTATTATTTGAACCAGGTCTATTTACCCGCGCAACCCAACCCGTTCGAAGCAACACCCACCGCAACCCGATCTCCCGAATCTCTCGCGACCGAAGCCGAAGCTCTGTTCAAGGATGGAAAATTGCTCCAGTCGATTGAGGCGTATGGGGAGGCAATCAAAGCTTCGCCTCAGAACCCTTCTTTGTATATTGCGATTGCACGCATCCAGGTGTGGGCAGGACAGTTTGAAGACGCACAGGCAAACGCCGAGAATGCATTGTTGCTCAACCCGAACAGTTCGATGGCTCACGCAGTGCTGGCGTGGGCGCTGGATTTTCAAGGCAACAACACCGACGCTCTTGCGTCTATTGATACAGCCATTGCGCTGGATCCGAATAATGCGATTGCGCATGCGTATCGCGTGGAAATCCTGATCGATTCGAACGATTTCGCCAACATCGAAAAAGCCATACAGGTCTCCAAGGATGCCTATGCATTGAACCCGGATGTCGTGGAGACTCGCCGCGCGCGCGCCTACCTTCTGGAAGCCACTTCTAATTATGAAGAAGCGATTGAGTTTTATAGATCTGCGATCGAGCTCAACCCGAATATTCCCATTCTGCATATGGAGCTGGGGCGGAATTTGCGTTTCGTCGAAGTCTATGATGATGCCATCAGGGAATTTACCCTGGCGAATACATTGAACCCACCGGACCCCGAGCCTGACCTGTTGATCTCCCGAACCTACGCGACGATCGGGGATTATGCCAAGGCGATTCAATATGCCGAGCAGGCTGTCAAGGATCGCTCTACAGACCCGAACCTGCGTGGAAATTATGGCGTGATGCTATTTCGTAATTTTCTCTACGAGCCCGCCCTGGAGCAGTTGAGCCTGGTTGTGAAGGGAGGCGCTTCGGAGGAAGGATTGCCGGTCACCGGCATGTCGCTGAGCGCTGGCGGCCGCGTCGTAGAATACTATTACACGTATGGACTGGCACTGGCGCGCACGAACCAGTGTGGTGAAGCCTTAAAGATTTCACAGCAAATCAAAACAGCCGTTCCCACGGATGAAAACGCAATCTTTGCCGCCGACGAGATGGTCCGCATCTGCGAGGAGAATCTGGAAAACCCACCCGCAACAGATGCTCCAACCGAGGAAGAGGCAACCGCCGAACCTGCCACCGAAACGCCGGCGCCTGAAGAAACCGAATCGACTTCGACACCATGAATATCAATTCTCGACGCCCCCTGTTTCACAGGCGGCCACAATCCAATATTTATCGCATGTTCCTCTGGGTGGTGATGCTGCTGGGAGGCGTGTGGATGCTGCAGCAGATGAACCGAGGCGAGATCAAGCCTCTGTTTCAGGCAACCCCGCTCCCCACGCGCGCCCCGGCTTCTTATCTGGAGGAAGGGGATTCCCAGTTTACAGCCGGAAACCTGACGGCCGCTATCCTGGCGTACCAGGAAGCGCTGCGGTTGAGTCCCAATGACGCCCAGACCTGGGCAAAGCTCGCCCGTATTCAAACCTATTCTTCTGCGTTTCTCATCACGAACGATGAGAAAAAAGCGCGGCTGCGCGAAGCGCTCGAGTCTGCGACAAAAGCCGTGGAGCTGGCTCCGGAAGATAGCACCGTACGCGCTATCCGTGCTTTTACCTTGGATTGGAATGCCAACGGAAGCTTTCATACGGCAGAAGAAGTGCAGGATTTTCTCATTGAAGCGGAGAATGAAGCATTGGCTGCCCAGCAGTTGGACAGCACAAACCCGCTGGCGCTGGCTTACTTTGCAGAGATTCTCGTTGACCAGCAAAAGTGGAACCAGGCAGAGATCTATATCCAGCAGGCACTGGAAATTCCCGAGGCGACGCAGTGGATGGATGTATACCGGGTCAATGGATATGTTCTCGAGACGCTCGGGCAATACAATCTGGCGATTTCTGAATATGAAAAAGCGATCGCCATCGAGCCAAAATTTACATTTCTCTATTCACGCATCGGAGCCAATTACCGGCGCCTGGCATTCGATGTAGCGGTTACGCAGGGCGAAGAGGCGGCGCGTCCCGTGTACGAACAGTCACTGGAATATTTCGATAAAGTGGTGCGCATTAATGAACAGATCAATGTCAAAGATCCCGGCCCACACCTCTCGATTGCGCGCACCTACTCGCAGTTGGGCGAGTTCTTTATCGCGGCGCGCAACGTCCAGACCGCGCTGGAGTATGAACCGACCAATGCCGATATCTACGGGCAATTAGGGGTAATTTACTTCCGCTCGCGGAACTACGAAGGTTCCATTTTCTCCCTGGAATGCGCGATCTACGGTTGTTCAGGTGAAGCTTCGTGTCTGGGGCGTGGACTGGACCGGTGCTTCCCAGACCTGGGTGAGGACCCTGTCACCGTACAGGGCTTACCGATTTCTCCGAATACGATTGTCTATTACTATATTTATGGCTCCGTCCAGGCAGCTTTGAGCCGTCCCCGAGCCAATCAATGTGATAAAGCTTACAAAGCCTTTGATGAAGTGCGAGAAGAACTGGAAGCCAATCCCGACGACTACGTAGATGGCAGAGAGACGATCATCAGCATCGTGGAGGCAGGGGAGGAGATCTGTGCCTCTTTAGAGTCGGGGATTCCGCTGCCTGATAATTCTGTCCCGACGCAAGTGGGGACGGAGGTGGGCGAGGAAATGGCTGAACCTGAGATCACGCCTACACCCTGACAATTGCACCTTCGCGTTCCCACAGCACACTTTCTTACATCAGAGCTTTATAAGAATTCTGACAATCCTCTTGACGTGGATTTCGGAATTCGGTATCATAGGATTAGCACTCAGCAAGGTTGAGTGCTAATTCCTTGTAATACTCAAAAATCCAATTAGGAGGCCATACGATGGCAGGCAAACTGAAGCTAAAGCCCCTTGGCGGACGCGTGATCGTGGAACCGATCGAGCAGGAGGAAATGACTGCTGGAGGAATTATCCTTCCCGAAACCGCTAAAGAAAAACCGCAGGAAGGCAAGATCTTGGCGGCGGGTCCCGGCGACCGTGATGAAGACGGTGAACGCATCCCCATGGAAGTTCAGGTTGGGGATAAGGTGCTGTACGCGAAGTATTCCGGCACCGAGGTGAAGATGGATGGCAAGAAACTGCTTATCCTGCGCGAAAGCGACATTCTAGCCGTGATTGATGGCTAATTCTGGAGGAATAAAAAATGGCTGCTAAACAACTTGTCTTTTCAGAAGACGCCCGCCGCAAGCTCAAGAACGGTATGAATACCGTCGCCAATGCAGTGGGTGCAACTCTTGGCCCGAAGGGCCGCAACGTGGCAGTGGATCGCAAGTTCGGCTCTCCCACCGTTACGCACGACGGGGTTTCCGTTGCGAAGGAAATCGAACTTGAGGATCCGTTTGAGAATATGGGTGCGCAGCTTCTCAAGGAAGCCGCATCCAAGACCAACGACATCGCCGGTGACGGTACAACCACCTCCACCGTCCTCGCGCACGCGATCGTGAACGAAGGCTTGCGGGCGCTCGAAGCTGGTTACAACCCCATGCTGCTCAAACATGGTATTACCCAGGCGACGGAGACGGTGGTCGAAGAGCTGCGCAAGATGTCCGTGAAGATCGACTCACGGGAAGAGATTGCTTCCGTCGCGACCAACTCGGCCGCCGATGAAGAGATCGGCAATTTGATCGCTGATGTCATGGACAAGGTCGGTAAGGACGGGGTCATTACCGTGGAAGAATCCAAGTCCATGCAGTTCGAGCAGGAGTATGTGGAAGGTATGCAGTTCGACCGCGGCTATCTCTCCGCCTATTTCATCACGAACGCGGACCAGATGCAGGCTGTGATCAACGAGCCGTATATCCTGATCAACGAGAAGAAGATCTCGGCTGCCCAGGATATCGTCCCCATCCTCGAAAAACTCGTCCAGATTGGCAAACGCGAACTCGTCATCATTGCCGAGGATATCGACGGCGAAGCTCTGGCGACCCTCGTCTTGAACAAGCTGCGCGGCATGTTGAACGTGCTGGCTGTTAAGGCTCCCGGCTTCGGCGACCGCCGCAAAGCCATGCTGCAGGATATCGCCATCCTGACCGGCGGCACCGTGATCGCCGAAGAGACCGGTCGCAAGCTCGAGACCGTCACTCTGCAGGATCTCGGCCGCGCCGAGAAGGTTGTCTCCGACAAGGAGAACACGACCATTGTTGGCGGCAAGGGCACCAAGGGCGCGATCGAAGGCCGCATCAAGGAAATCCGCGCCGAGATCGATAAGAGCACAAGCGACTACGACAAGGAAAAACTGCAGGAACGCCTTGCCAAGCTGAGCGGTGGCGTTGCCATCATCCGTGTCGGTGCGGCGACCGAGACCGAAATGAAAGAGAAGAAGCACCGTGTGGAAGATGCTCTCTCTGCTGCCCGCGCGGCTGTAGAGGAAGGTATCGTCCCCGGCGGTGAGATCTCCCTGATCAATGCCGCAGCCAAGCTTGATAAGCTTCTGAAGAACCTTGATGGTGAAGATAACGAAGAAACTCGTGTCGGTATCAACATCGTCAAGAAGGCGCTCGAAGCCCCGATCCGCAAGCTGGCGTCAAACGCCGGGCAGGACGGCTCGGTGATCATCGATACGGTCCGCCGAACGGCTGCCGAGAAGAAGAACAAGAATATTGGCTATAACGTTCTGACGGGCCAGTATACGGACATGATTCAAGCCGGCGTGATCGACCCAGTCAAAGTGGTGCGCGGCGCGCTCGAAAATGCCTCGTCTATCGCCTCCATGATCCTGACGACGGATGTCCTGATCACGGACATGCCGGAGAAGGAAAAAGCCCCTGCAATGCCTCCGGGCGGCATGGGTGGCATGGATTACTAAAAAATGTAAACAGGAAGGGTTGGGCAGCTGCCCAACCCTTCTTTCTTTTTGGAGGTACAAGGTATTGAGAACGGCAACTTCAAAGCTGTTTATCATATCTTGCTCGAAGCAGTATAATTCGGGGCGATGTTTTCTTGCTACAGACTCATTAAAATATCCATCATTTCCCTCTTCGCACTCGGGCTCTCCGCGTGCGCTTCGTTTTTAGCGCCAGAGCCGACGGTTACTCCGACAATCACGTTTACACCAGAGCCTCCCACAGCGACCCCCGAACCGATGGCTCTGAGCGTGAATGGAGAAGGAATTACAGTTGTCGAGTTCAACGCGGAGGTGCAGCGTTATCTGACCTCCCAGGCAAATTTGGAAAGGACAGTTTCCCCGGAAGAGGCCACCGAAACGGTCAAAGAAGATCTGACCGCGCAGTTACTTCTCGCGCAAGCCGCTCACGCAGCTGGATTTCGCCTCGACGAGGCAGGTTTGCAGGCGCGTGTTGAGGCTCTGGCTGCGCAGGTGGGAGGTCCAGAGGCGCTCTCCCGGTGGGAGTCGGAACACGGGTACAGCGAGCAGTCGTTTCAGTCCGCGCTGAAGCGCGCCGCCGAATCTGCCTGGATGCGTGACAAAATCCTTGCGGAGGTCCCCAGTACCGCAGAACAGGTACACGTCCAGCAAATTCTGCTCTATAATCAAGACACGGCGCAGCGCTTTCTCACGCAATTGAACGGCGGGGCTGATTTCGATGAGCTGGCATTTGAGGCAGACCCGATCACACGCGGCGACCTGGGATGGGTGCCGCGAGGCTATCTGCTCGAGCCGAAGATCGAAGAGGCTGCGTTTAACCTGACTATCGGCCAGTACAGCGACGTGATCGCAACGGACGTAGGATTTCATATCCTGAGAATCCTGGAACGCGACCCGCAGCGTCTGCTTTCCCCGGATGCCTATCTTGCCCTGCAGGAGCTGGCATTGACCGCCTGGGTCAATGCACAGCGCCAACAGGCAGACATCGTCTTTATGACTGAGTAACCTGAGGAGTAGGATGCAGCCAGCACAACAGCCCGAATGGAGTGACACGGATGAATGATGATTTTAACTTCGAGGGAACACAATCCAGACGCGCATCATCCCCCATGCAGGTCTGGGATATCCTGTCGATTCTGGTTTTGCTTCTTACACTTTGTCTGGTCGGTTACTTTGCGTTGATCTTTATTAATCCGGCTTCTTCTTTGAATCCCCTGCCGCCGGGGCAGGGACCGTTTTCAAACGCGCTACCCACGTTCACTGTCACACCCATCCAGTTGCAATCGACATGGACACCCAGCCCTACTCTGGAGCTGACCCCAACCGATACGCCGCGTCCCACCATTACCCCGTTGCCTACGAACACCTCATTCTCACTCGTGCCGCCTACGAAGACTCCGCAACCCACCCGCACGCCGAGAGCACCGTTTGGCGGATCGTTCACGCAGGTGGAGAGCACGATCATCCACCCGGAACTGGCTTGCAACTGGGCGGGCATCGGTGGGACGGTGGTGGATGCTAACAATAGCCCTGTCATCGGGACGGTGGTAGTGCTGCGTGGCACATTAAATGGAAGCACCATCGAGCAGCAGACGGTCAGCGGCATCAACAAGGAATATGGCCCCTCCGGTTTCGAGTTCGTCCTGGGGACGGCGCCAGTTGCCTCCAACGACACATTATATGTCCAGCTGGTGGATCAGCAGAACATCCCGCTATCAGACCCGGTGCAAATTGACACCTCTACCGATTGCAGTAAAAATCTGGTGATGGTTCGTTTTAAAAGGAATAGGTAGGGCGGATTGTCAATCCGCCTTACTTAAAAGGGCGACCCAATTGGGTCGCCACTTTTTGTTAAACCGCTACATTCCAATGCTCGTAGCTCTTATTTCTCCCCCGTAACACATCCTCATACATCACGCGTAACTTGCTGGTGACTGGTCCCATCACCCCCGCGCCGACGGGGTGGTGGTCCACCTTGGTCACGGCGACGATCTGCGCCGCGGTGCCGGTCATGAACATTTCCTCGCAGATATAGACCTCAGTGCGGTCGATGGAGCGTTCCATAACAGTAAGCCCCAGTTCCTTGCGCGCTAACTCGATAATCGATTTGCGCGTAATGCCTTCGAGGATATTATCCGTCACCGGCGGTGTGACCAGGATCCCATCGCGCAGCATGAAGATGTTCATCGCCGAGCCTTCGGAGAGGTGACCTTGATTATCCAGTACCAGCGCCTCGTCGAAGCCGGAGCGGTTCGCGTCTGTTTTGATCAGGGCGGAGTTGGCGTACGCGCCCGCCACCTTGCCGCGCGCGGGAATGACATTATCATCCACACGCCGCCAGGACGAGACCGTCACGTGCGCGTTGGTATCGTTCTTGACGTAAGGCTCGTATGCCACGACGAACATGCTGAATTCGTCTTTCAGATCGTGCAATTTTACGCCGATTCCCAGGTCGGCTTTGTAGAAGGTGGGGCGCAGGTACAAGTCCTGTTTCCATTTATCGGTCCGCAGGAGGTCGAGCGTGAGCTGGATCAGGCTCTCCTCATCATACTGGGTCTGCATCGACATCATGCGCGCCGAGTGCAGTAATCGGCGAAAATGGTCGTAGGGACGAAAAACGAAGAGACAGTTCCTCTCTTCGTTCCAGTAGGCTCTCATCCCGCCGAAAACGGCGGTGCCATATAAAAATCCATGGGTTGCGATGCTGATTTTTGCGTCCGAAAGCGGAACGATTTTTCCCTCAAAAAACGCGTGCTTCGAGAGATCCACTAAAACACCTCCAGATGAGATATCGGACCAACTCTTACAGAGGAATTATACCTGATGGAATGACTTTGTCACACTTGCCCCTGCATGCAAGTGCAGGTGTTGCCAGTAATGTTCTTCTTAACATCGCCTGCCAAGAGGGTGTAACGAAGCAATCTCCTATTATTTGTTATAAGGTCGTTTCGCTACACCAGATCATGGGGCGCCTCTTGACAATCCTTCATCTCAAGGTAAAATCTAATTCGATAAGTATCGAATTAGATAGAAGAGAGTAAAAATGAATGAGCAACCGGAAATTTTAGCGTTTGTCAAAGCCATGGCGTCCGCGGAGAGGTTACGTATTGTTGGCGTACTCGCCCGCGGAAGCGCAACACAATCGGAAATCGCCGAGCAATTGCACCTCCCTGTGCGAGATGTGTTCAATCACCTGTCATTCCTTGCCGAGGTCGGCGTGATCCACGATACAGATGGCGTCTATGATTTGGATGAGAAAGCAATCGAGTCTTTTGCGCGCGGACAGTTCGAGGGTAAGCGCCCCTCTTATGAAGCCCATCAGGAAGAGCCGGAAGATGTCCGCAAGGTATTGAAAAATTTCCTAAACGCAGATGGCTCCCTCAAGCAGATTCCTCCACAAGGAAATAAGCTATTGATCGTCCTGAATTTCATCGTGGACGCGTTCGCGTTTGATGCGAACTACACCGAGAAGGAAGTCAATACAATCCTGCGGCGGTTCCACATCGATACGGCAGCATTGCGACGCTACCTTGTAGATAATGGCTTGATGGCTCGCGAAAGCGATGGTACCCGTTACTGGAGAGTGAAGAGATGAACGAGAAGAATATCCAGAGAAGGAAAGAAATCAACCGCGCCTATCAGGAACGGGTGAAACCCTCCGGCGTGTTTCAGGTCAAGAATCTGATGAATGGGAAAGTATTGCTGGGGAGCAGCTTAAACCTGGAAGGACCATTGAATAAGCACAGGTTTATGCTAAAGATTAACAGCCACCCCAACAAGGAACTGCAGAAGGATTGGAACGAGCTAGGTGAAGAGCAGTTCCGCTTTGAGATTTTGGAGACGGTTAAGATCCAGGACAACCCAAACTTCAATCTGAAAGATGAATTGACCCTTCTGGAAGAGATCTGGCTGGAGAAGCTCCAACCGTTTGGTGAGCGCGGCTACAACACGGATGCAAGGATTCGCGAAGCGTAACGCAGAGGAGTTATACTATGAGCGAGGAACTTGTCACCTTTTTCAAAGCACTAGCCGATAAGAACCGGCTGAAGATCGTTGGTTTGCTGGCGGAAAAACCGTATAGCGTGGAGGAGCTTGCGACCTTGCTGGATTTGAAGCCTCCCACGGTATCTCATCATCTTGCCAAACTGTTGGATGTTGGTCTGGTGAAATCGCACACAGAGAGTTACTACAACGTCTACCAGCTCGATCAGGAGATGCTGAACGAGAAGACCCGCAGCATGTTCTCGCAGCAGGAGCTTTCCTCCGTGGTTTCTGGAGTGGATGCGGATGCCTATGATAAGAAAGTGATTAGGGATTACGCACTGCGCGACGGGAGCCTGAAAACTCTTCCCGCGCAACAAAAGAAACTAGAAGCGATTTTACGTTATGTGGTCAAGGCGTTCGATGTGGGAAAGCGTTATAGTGAAAAGCAGGTCAATGAGATCCTATCACACTATCACGAGGACACTGCGACCTTACGTCGAGAGCTTGTGGGGTTCGGTTTGATGCAGCGTGAAGGCGGGGGAGGGGAATATTGGAGGATATAGGGTCATTGCGAGAACGAAGCAATCTGCCTATTCTGAGAAAAACCCTTACAAATGGAGATTGCTTCGCCACTTCGTAGCTCGCAAGGATAGATGAGAGAAAAAGACACGGAGCAAATCCGTGTCTTTTTGGTTACTTCTTTCCCATCTGTTCCCGGTTGACCAGTCCCCTCTGCCAGGCGTAGACGGCGACCTGCGTGCGATCGGCGAGGTGCAGCTTGCTCAGGATGTTGCTCACATGCCCCTTCACCGTGTACTCGCTGATGACGAGCTTCTCGGCGATCTGGCTATTAGTCATGCCGTTGGCGATCAGGCGCAGGACATCCAGTTCGCGTTCCGTCAGCTCGGTGAAGAGCGGCTGCTCGTCGCTGTTGTCGCTGCGGATGTTTTGCAGGACGCGCGCCGCGACGAGGGGATGTAAAGTCACTTCTTTTTGCGCGGCGCGGTGAAGCGCGTCCACCAGCTTTTCCATCTTCATGTCTTTCAGAATATAGGAGATCGCACCAGCTTTCAACGCCGGAAAGATATGCACGTCTTCATGATAAGACGTCAGCACCACCACCTGCGTGCGCGGGCTAATGGTCTTAATGCGCCGGGTCGTTTCCACACCATCCATGCCGGGCATGATCAGGTCGAGCAGGACGATGTCCGGGATATGATCGGCTACCAGCTTGAGCGCCTCCTCCCCGGAGGCTGCCTCCCCGATCACGTGGAACTGGGTTACGGTTTCGAGATACGAACGGATGCCGTTGCGCACTACTTCATGGTCGTCCACGATCAGGATACTCACACGATTATTATGATTATTGCTAGCCACCGCCGTCTCCTTCTAAATTTTTGTTGGCACCTGGACTAAAAGCCTTGTGCCGTGCCCGGGCGCACTCTGGATCTGTACCGTCCCGCGGATGCTGCCCACCCGTTCACGGATCGAGCGCAAGCCCATTCCATATTTCATATTCGTATCGAAGCCGCACCCGTCATCCGATACGGAGAGCTGTACCGAGTCGCCATTGTACACCAGGGAGAGATCTACGCGCTTGGCACGGCTGTGGCGCGCCACATTGGCGAGCGCTTCCTGCGTAATTCGGTACAGTGCCTGTTCCACCTCGAGGGACAGGCGCCGCTCGTTACGCGTGACGAGCTGGACGATCGTATCGTTGCGGTTCTCCCATTCAAAGATATGCTCGCGCAGGGTGGGGACGAGTCCCTTTTCCTGCAGCGCAAAGGGATAGATTTCCTGCACGAGAAACGTCAACTCCTGGATGACGTCGGTCACCAGATTCTCCGCCTCGTTCAGGTGCAGCGTTACGCCATTCCCATGCCCGTTCAGAATGCCGCGCGCCGTTCCCAGCTGCGCGAGGGCTGCGAACGCCTTTTGTTTGGCGCTGTCGTGCAGGTCTCGAGCGAGGCGGTTGCGCTCCTCCATCACTGCCAGATCCTTGGTCTGCTCGAATAACTCCATATTCGCGATCGAGATCGCAGCGCGGTTGACCAGCGCCGAGAATACGCGCACAGTATCTTCGGGGATAAAGTCCGGGCGGGTGAAGGCAATATTGAACACCGCAACCACTTTATGATCCACCGCAATCGGCAGGTGCACAAAGGATTTGATTCCTTCCTCCCGGATTGCGGCACGCACATCAGAGCGGAAATCTTCAGGGATGAAATCCGTCACCACGACAGGTTTGCCTGTGGCAAAGACCTGGCCGACAATCCCCTCGCCCTGTGTATATTCCATCACTTTCAGCGTCTGCGGTTTGAAGCCGTGGCTGACGCGAGGCACTACCTTATTTTTCTCTTCGTCCCAGGCAAAGACCACGCTGCGATCCGCATGGAGCATATCTACCGCCACATCTACGAGCGTTTGGAAGACCTGGTTCAAGCTGACGTTGCGCAGGATCTTTTCATCCGCCTGGTAGAGGGCTTCCATCTCACGGCCGCGTTTTTCCAGGGCGTAGGTGCGCTCCTGAACCAGCCGTTCCAGAGCGCGGTTGCGGTCCTGAATCGTCTTCGTGCGGAGTCGAACGCCACCCGCCACAATGGCAATGATCGCCAGACTTAGCAGCCCTCGGAACCAGGTTGTCTGCCAGAAAGGCGGAACCACTGTTACATCAATTCGAATGGGCGTTTCATTCCAGACGCCGTCACTGTTGCTGGCTTTGAGCAGCAATGTATATTCCCCACCAGGGAGATTGGTGTAACGACCATCACGTTTCGTGCCGATGGAGTGCCAGTTGGTATCGAAGCCCTCCAGGATGTAGGCATACTGGTTTTTGTTAGGCTGGTTATAGCTGAGCGCCGCAAACTCGAACTCGAACGAGTTTTGTGGCCAGGTCAGCGTGATGTTTTGCGTTGTTTCCACGCTGAAATCCGTGGCAATAGGGGTGTCATCCTGGGTGAGGGAAGTGAGAGTCACCGGCGGCAGATAGGGGCTGTCATTAATTGTTAACGGTTGGAAGATGGTCAATCCGTTGATACCGCCAAAGTACAGCTCGCCGTTTCTGCCTTTTGCGTAGGCACCGGAGTTGAATTCATTACTCTGGAGTCCGTCGCCTGTATCGAAATTTCGGAACATTTCTTTTTCCGGGTCGAAGCGTGAGATCCCAAAATTCGTGCTTATCCAGAGATAGCCCTCGGAATCCTCGAGAATGCCGTACACCACGCCGTTTGGCAAACCGTCTTTCTCAAGGTAATAAGTGAAGGTATCTGTCTCAGGGTGATACAGGTTCAATCCACCGCCACCGGTGCCGATCCATAGACGCCCTTTTGTGTCCTGATAAATGGCAAGGATCGCGTCACTGCTGAGCGTCTCTTTGTTCTGGGCATCGTAGCGATAACGTGTGAATTCTTCTGTATTGGGATTAAACTTGTTTACACCACTTTCCCAGGTACCGACCCACAGATTGCCTTCGAGGTCTTCAAAAATAGAATTGACGCCTGAGCCACTCAGACTATTTGAGTTTCCGGGTTCCGGCTGATAATGGATGAACGTCTCGGTTTTCCGGTCAAAGCGGTCTAGTCCTGCGATCGTACCCAGCCAGATATTATTCTTATGATCTACGTAGACCACGTAGACGCGGTTTGCAATTAAGCTGGCGGGATCTGCAGGGTCACGCTGGTAATGCTTGAACGAAAATGAATTTCGATCCAGCCGTTCGAGCCCATTCCAAGTGCCAATCCAGAAGATGTGATCTTGATCTTCCGCTATTGAAGAGACAACATCCGAGCTGAGACTGTTCGACCTGTTGGGGTTGTTGCGATAATGGATGACCTGACCGGTGGATCGTATCAGGCGGTTGAGTCCTCCGCCCGCCGTCCCTACCCAGGCATTTCCGTCCGCATCCGAATAGATGGAAATGATAGCGTTATCACTGAGTGAGTTTGAGTTTTGAGGATCATTTCGGTAATACGCAAAATAGTCACGTCGGCGATCATATTTATTGACGCCGCCGCCCCACGTCCCCACCCAGAGGATGCCACCACGATCTTCATAGATTGACAGTACATCGTCTTCACTGAGGCTTTTAGAGTAGGTGGGATCATTCCGATAATGGATGAACCGCTTGCCACCCAAAGTGAGGCGGTCCAGCCCTCTGGAGGTGGCAATCCAAAGATTTCCTGTGATATCCAGGTGCAAATCACGGATGGTGTCACTGGCAATACTCCGGTCATTCTTATCATCATGTGTAAATCGCTCAAAGACACCAGAGTCTGGATGGAATCTATTTAGACCTGCCGCGGTGCCCACCCAAAGCAGAGCCCCTTGATCTTCGATAATCGAGGTGACCCAGTTACTGCTGATCGTCGTGGCATCCTCCGGGCTGTTCTGATACGGTGTGAACATGTTGTTCGTTGGATCAAAGCGGTTCAAGCCTCCGGAGAAGGTGCCCACCCAAAAGCGCCCGCGGCTGTCTTCATAGAGCGCGGTAATTTTTTTGCCGCTAATACCCTCTTGCTTGGAAGGACTGTAGACATAATGCTTAAATGAGCCGTTTGCTCGATCGAAGAGATCTAGCCCACTGTCCGTGCCAATCCATAAACTTCCACTCCGATCGATATGAAGGATATTGATATGATTATCGTTCAAGCTGGCGGGATTCGCTTCATCGTGAACAAACCGGACGAACTCTTCGGTACGCGGGTCAAAGCGATTTAAGCCCAGTCGTGTGGCGATCCACAGATACCCCTCCCGGTCTTCCGCTATCGATGTGATCCAGCGATCGCTCAAACTATCGATGGCATCGGGGTCGGGCTTGTAAATCTTGAAGTTGTAACCATCATAGCGGTTTAGTCCATCTTCTGTGCCAAACCAGAGGAAGCCGCGGCGATCCTGAAAGATTGCGTAGACAGAACTTTGAGACAACCCCTGTTCAATGTTGATGCGGTCAAAGCGCAGTACACAATTACAGACCTTGGGGAGGGAAGCCGCAGGCACAAGGTTTACCGCAGGAGCGCGGTCGGTGGGCGCGGCAGCCGCCTGAGGGCGAGCATCGGGTGTAGCCGTAGGGCTACTTCCGCACGCAGTGATCACGAACGTGAGCGTGAGTCCGAGGAAAAAAGATCGCAGGCGATTCATCTTCTGGTTTCCCTCTAAAGTATAGTACATAAACCCTTCATTTCATTTGAGTTTAACACCCCTCTAAGGAGGGGTTTTTATCCATCGTTCATCACGTTGGGTGAGTGCTCAGCCAATCCTGAAAGGGGGACTATAGTCCATCGCCTTGGGGGGGATGAAATACATTTACAGGCGGATGCTTGATTCATTCTGCGAACGTATGATGGGGTCAGATTAGCCAGCCTACTGCCTGCGGCAGTACTGCAGAATCTGCTTTGCTTTCACAATTCTCCTCATAAGAAAGCAATTCGTTGGACGGAGAGGCGGGCACCGGGAATACGCAGCCTGGTTTCCGCCTCCCTCCGTGTAACCCTAAAGGAGGTGGTTGTACTTTTATATATCTCACGGACTGAGCATACTCTTAACGCATATTTCAATTTTCAAGGAGAGAAGAGCATGAAAATGAAAAACATGTATTATGTTCTCAGCTTTTTGGTGATGATCAGTATGGTGCTGGCTGCTTGTGCTCCACAAGTCGCGGCGACCACGGAAGCTCCGGCAGAGACAGAAGCTCCCGTGGCAACCGAGGCTCCCGCCACCGAAGCGCCAACGACAGAACCTACAGCAGAACCAACTGCTGAGCCTACAACACGCCACGGCGGCTGGCTGGATGAGATTGACATTTCCGTCGTGGATGGCGACTCTGCCATTTCACAGATTCAAGCGGGGGCGATCGATTTTTACTCGTTCAACCTTGCTTCCAATGTACTGCCTGCCATTCAGGATGCAGGCTTGCCAGCCACTCAGTCTTTGGGCGGTTATTATGGCGTCAGCCTGAATCCGGCGGTGTTCACCGATACCACCCGCCTCAACCCGTTCTCGAATCGCAAGATCCGTGAGGCGCTGAACTGGCTGATCGACCGCAACTACATCAACCAGGAAATCTATGCTGGCGGCTCCATGCCGCGTTTGCTGCCCATCACAACCCAGCTGGTGGAATACACCAATTTGATCGAAACAGCGCGCGCTCTGGAAGCCAAATACGCCTACAACCCCGATAAGGCAAAGGAAGTGATCGACGCTGAAATGCCGGGTATGGGCGCCGAACTGACGGATGACAAGTGGACCTTCAATGGGGAACCCATCACGCTCATTTTCCTCATCCGTTCCGATGGCGATGGCACACGCCAGCCTATGGGCGATTACATATCCAACCAGTTGGAGAGCGTTGGCTTTACTGTGGATCGCCAGTATAAGACTTCCTCGGAAGCCTTCCCCATCTGGCAGGGCACGACCGCTTCCGATGGACAGTGGCACATGTATACTGCTGGTTATATCCCCTCCGGTTTGAGCTCCTTGCGCGATGAACGCGCAAATATCCAGCAGAGCTACTTGAATACCAGCGTCCAAGCCAGTGAGCCATTCATTTCTAATGTCTCAGATCCTGAGCTTCAACAACTCGGCGATGATCTGGCAAACGGTAATTTCTCCACCAGGGAAGAACGCAATGAGATGATGAAGCGCGCGTTGGAGCTGTCTTTGGAGGATTCGCTCTTTGTCTGGACGATCGACCAGCAGCAGTATGCGCCCCATGCCGAAAATGTCCAGGTGACATATGATCTCGCCACCGGTCCCGAATCCACGAACGTAGGTCCCTACAACCTGCGCTTCACGGATCAGGAAGGCGGGACGATGCGGATCGGCACGAATGACCTGTTCACCCAGCCGTGGAATACCGTCGCGGGAAGTAACTGGGTATGGGATGCACACGTGATGCGCATGACCACCATGGGCACCTCCAACTTCGTCGGCGGCGCCGGTTTGATGGCCGACCCTTATACAGGTCTGGCATATCCGCAGCGCATTGAAACTGCCGAGCTGACCTATAAGGAAGGCTTGCCGATCGTACAAAACCTGGATTGGCTCACCGTGACCTCGGCTCCCCAGATCGACGTCCCGGAAGATGCCTGGGCAGATTGGGACGCGACCGAGCAACAATTCATCACAGCGGGAGAAAGATTCCCTGATGGCGCCACCGCTAATATTATGAGCCGCGTAACTTACCCGGCCGACCTGTTCGAGACCGTCAAATGGCACGATGGCAGCCCGATCTCCGTGGCAGACTTTGTGATGGCTATCATCCAGAGTCTTGATCCTGCCAAGCCGGAAAGCCCCATTTATGACGAATCACTCGCCCTGAGCATCGACGCCGGGCTGGAGGCACTCAAGGGTATTCGCATCACCTCCACAGATCCTCTGACCATTGAGTACTATACCGACTCATACAACACGGATGCCGAATTGAACATCCTGCCGTTGTGGCCTGATTCTCCTTATGGTCTCTCCGGTGAGAATAGCTGGGAGATCTTTACCATTTCGAACCTGGCAGAAGCCAATGGCGAGCTTGCCTATACTCAGGACAAGGCAGATAACCTCGAGATTGAAAACACCAGTTGGGTAGGTGGACCCAGCCTTGAAATCCTTGCCAAATACCTGGATCAGGCTGCCAGCGAGTCCTACATTCCCTACGAGCCTACCATGGGTCAGTACATCACCAAGGAAGAGGCAGACCAGCGCTATGCCAACCTCAAGCAATGGTATGAGGATCATGGTCACTTCTGGGTCGGGACAGGACCGTACTATCTGGACCAGGTCTTCACCACCGAGAAATCGGCTGTCCTGAAGAACAACACCGAGTTTGTGGATTTGGCAGATCGCTGGGCAAGATTCAGTGAGCCTCAGATCGCGACCACCATCCTCGATGGTCCGGGACAAGTGAAGGTTGGGGAAGAAGTGGTCTTCGATGCGCTTGTGAATTTCAAAGACCAGCCCTATCCACAGGCTGACATCTCGCAGGTGAAATATATCCTGTACGATGCAACAGGTAGTGTTGTATCGGTGGGTGACGCCACACCTGTAGCAGATGGTCAATACCAGGTGACGCTCCCCGCGGATGTCACCTCCGAGCTGCCGACTGGCTCCGCAAGATTGGAAGTCGCGGTCGCTCCCATCCCTGTGGCGATACCTTCTTTCACCTCGTTTGACTTTGTGGCGGTCCCGTAAGGAAATGGGATCCATATAGAGTAAGCAGGGGTAAGGATGGCAACATCCTTACCCTTGCCCTATCTTTTTAAACGTTCCATACAAGGCACCAACAGTTCCTGACATCACGTTGACACCGGCCCTGAAAAGGGAAAACGTGATCTCCTTCCCAGGAAAGTGAGGAGTTATGACAGTAGCAACCCAAACGCCAGCAGAAAATACTGTCGTGAAGAAATCAAGGCATCAAAGCACACTGGTGCGCGTGTCGCGCTATATCGCCGTACGGATACTAACGTTATTCGTCACCGTGGTGATCGGGATCTATCTAACGATTATTATCGCCAACATGGGCGGCTTTGTAGATACGATCATGAAAAATGAGATCCGAGACCGCGTGACGCAAGCTATTATCAACAATCCATCCGCCCAGCAAATGGCGCCCTCAGTTCGGGCACAATTGATTCAAGACCGGATTGCTGCAGAAGAGGAACGCCGCGGACTGAATGTGCCGATCGCAGTGCGGAATGCGCGCTATCTCACCAACGCACTCACACTGCAGCTTGGGCGCGCGATCAACATGACCAGCGACAGTGGATCGAAACAGGTTCGCCTCATTCTTCTAGAGAGGCTGCCTCCCACCCTGCTCTTGATGGGAATCTCACAACTATTTTTGTTCTTTTCCAGCATCTTCCTGGCGCTGAACCTTTCGCGCCGGTACGGGAATTTTTGGGACCGTTTGGTGGTGGCACTCTCGCCGACCTCGGCTGTGCCGCCCTGGTTCTATGGAATTTTCCTCATCCTGATCTTTGCGGCATTGCTCAAGGTCCTGCCCTTTGGAGGCATGGTAGATTCTCCGCCGCCTTCGAATCCGATCGATTATTCGCTGAGTCTGCTGAAGCATCTCACCCTGCCAGCTATCTCGTTAATACTCAGTTCCTTTTTCCTCAGTATTTATAACTACCGCACGTTCTTCCTGATCTATTCCAGCGAAGATTATGTGGACATGGCAAAAGCCAAGGGATTGCCGTCCCGCGATGTGGAGCGCCGCTACATTTTGCGCCCAACCCTGCCGAATATCATCACGAATTTTGCGCTCCTGATTATTACACTCTGGACGGGAGCAACGATCACGGAAACTGTGTTTCTATGGCCCGGGCTTGGGCGGACGTTATATCAGGCGATCGGCTTGTACGATATTCCTATCATCGTGGGCTCCACGATCATCTACGCCTATCTGCTGGCATTGACCGTGTTCCTACTCGATTTCGTCTACGCCCTGGTCGACCCGCGCGTCAAGATTGGAGGGCAGTAACATGGCTTCCTTGAAGAACTCGCTGCGAACCCTTTTCTACTACCCATCCGCCGTTCTCGGAATGCTGGTTGTGCTGCTTCTGGTGTTCACGGCTGTTTACGCCATGATCAAAATTCCATACCGCGAAGCCATCCGGTTATGGCGTGGGGGTGAGGATGTCTGGTACCAGAACCCCAAGTTTGCCCCACCAGCCTGGATCAATTTATTTTCGAGCAAAAAGTACGCAGAATCCTTTGCTGTGCGAACCTCCGATGGGAGCATGGTGAAAAAGGTGACGCCTGGCGCGGAAGGCACTTCTACAATTGAGTCCTCGTACACGTTTGATTTTGTCTCTGATTATTACCCCCAGGAGATGATCCTGTACCTGACGTCCGACTATGATTCAAAACAGCCATTTATTTCAGTAGAATGGCTGACGCCGGATGGCAGGACTATCAGGCTCACGAATACGGCTCTTGCTCAAAAGTTGACGTATCGTGTCTCACAGGATCAGAAGCTCAAGACCAAACTTCGAACGGAGGATATCATTCCGGCGTTGTTCTCCGATCCTGAGACGGGCGATCTGATCAAGGGACAATACCAGTTGCTGCTCACAGGCACCACCTTCGAGCCAGAGTCCGATATCAATATCGAGTTTGTCCTTCACGGTCAAGTATTTGGGCTGGCAGGCACAGACCATTCGCGGCGTGATCTTGTTGTCCCCCTGTTGTGGGGCGCGCCAGTTGCGCTGGCATTCGGGCTGATTGCTTCCCTGGGTACCTCTGTTCTCACCATGATCATCGCGGCGCTGGGTACATGGTACGGCGGCTGGGTGGACGAGTTGATCCAGCGCATCACTGAGATCAACCTGGTGCTGCCCTTCCTTTCTATCTTGATCATGATCGGCACGTTTTACTCGCGTAGCCTGTGGGTCATTCTCGGCGCGACGATCGTGCTCAGCATCTTCACCGGCGCCATCAAAGCGTATCGGTCGATCTTTGTGCAGGTGAAAGAATCGATGTACATCGAAGCCGCCCGCGCTTATGGCGCCAGCAGTCCGCGGATTATTTTTCTGTATTTGATTCCCCGCATGATCCCGCTCCTGATCCCTGGACTGGTTTCCTCGGTGCCTGCCTTTGTCTTCCTGGAAGCCTCGCTGGCTGTGTTGGGGCTGGGCGATCCCGTCCTCCCGACCTGGGGCAAGATCATTGAGAATGCCAATTCGAATGGCGCGCTGTACCGCGGGTACTACTACTGGATTCTGGAACCGGCGACCCTGTTGATGATCACGGGTCTCGGGTTTGCTATGCTCGGGTTTGCGCTCGATCGCGTATTCAATCCAAAACTGAGGGATGTATGACGACTCCAACGACCACAATGCCGCAAAAGCTCCTGAAGATCGAAGATTTGGTTTTACATTTCAAAACTCGCGGCGGCACGGTACAAGCCGTCGATGGGGTAGACTTCGAGCTCGACTCAAATCGCGCTGTGGTGATTCTGGGCGAATCGGGCTGCGGTAAAAGCTCGCTTGCGAAAGCGCTTCTGCGTCTGTTGCCGCGCAACGTTCAACAATACAGCGGCGAAGTCTATCTGCAAGGCACAGATGTGATGAAGTTTGACGAGGAACAATTTCGCAAGAACGTCCGCTGGGCAGAAATTTCGCTCGTGCCGCAGGCGGCCATGAATGCTCTTAACCCGGTGATTAATGTGGGTGACCAGGTAGCTGAGCCTGCCATGGTGCATCTTGGTATCAAGAAGGAGGAAGCCCTCGCGCTGGTAAAACGCATGTTCCAGCATGTGGGTGTGCCTGAAGATTTTTTGAACCGCTACCCGTTTGAATTGAGCGGCGGGATGCGCCAGCGTGTGGCGCTGGCAATGGCACTCGTCACCAGCCCCAGCCTGATCGTCCTCGATGAACCGACCTCCGCCCTCGACCTGCTCACGCAAGCCAATATCATGAACGTGCTTAAGCGCATCAAGCAGGAATTGGGCACCTCGTTCATCCTGATCACACACGACATTGCCACTTCCAGTGAGCTGGCAGACGAAGTGGCAATCATGTACGCCGGACAGATCGTGGAAGTGGGGCACGCCCGCGACTTTTTCCCTGCGCCTTTGCACCCCTACGCACAGATGCTGATGGCAAGCGTGCCGCGCCTGCGCAGCGACTCAGACCCCATGTTCATCACGGGCCAGCCGCCAAGCCTGATCGATCTGCCGACCGGCTGCCGCTTCAAGGCACGCTGCCCCTTCCGCTTCGATAAATGCGACCAGGAGCCACCGATGTTTGGCAAGAACGGCCGCAAGGTCAAGTGCTGGTTGTATGAGTAGGCAGAGACTCCATGGATACATTACTTCGAATTACCTGGTTCATTGCGACTGTCACATCCTGGCTCTCGTTTGGGTTTGCCTCCTGGGAATGGGCAGGTAGCTCCGATCACAACATGTTGACCTTGATGATTCTCTGGTTTGTCATGAGCCTGCTTCTTTTCTTCGTTGGACTGCGATTCCGCAAATCATCTTCTTAGCCGAGCCCGTATGACAAGCCACGCTCTCTACGATGTACTCCATAGCTTCAAAGATATCCACAAGGTTGTTCTCAACCTTGCCGAGGATCTGAGCGATCAACAGTTGAATTGGAAACCTGAGGGGTACAGCACCTCGATCGGATTTCATCTCTGGCATCTGGCACGCGAATCCGATTATCTCAAGGCTGCTATTCTGCATCATTATCCCAACGTCGTCAGCGGATTTGAGGGCGATAAAGAAATCTGGGAAGCCGAATCGCTTGCGCAGAAATGGGGCTTTCCCGAAGGCTTGCATCAAACAGTCGGGACCGGCTTGAGCGATGAAGTTGCCGCGACCCTTCCCATCCCAAAAAAAGGAGAACTTCTGGGATATTTACGTAATTCCTATGAAGCCATCGAGTGCTTTATTGAAATCCTGGATATAAAATATCCGACGTTCGAGGATATGGACGAGGACGTAATAAAGAAGATTCAGGGAATCCGTTTGAATCTGCTCGTATTTCTGTCACACGACTGCCGACATCTCGGCATGATGGAATGCTTAAAAGGATTGCAGACAGGGTTTGGCTCGGCGACCGAGAAGAGAACATAGAAATTATTCGAATGGAGAAATCTCATGCTGGATGAATTCAAAGAGGTTCTAATGGCTACTGATACCGCAGCAAACAAGAACGGCAAGAAGAAAAATGAGACCCTTCTTTTGATCGATGATCTACACGTCTGGTATGAGCTGCGCCGGTTCGGGTTTGGGCACGCGGGCTACGTTAAGGCAGTGGATGGCGTCAGCTTTAGGATGGAGGAGGGAGAAACGGTAGCCGTTGTCGGGGAGTCGGGATGCGGTAAATCCAGTCTGATGAAGACCATCCTCGGGTTGAACATTCCCACCACCGGGGAGGTGAGGTTTGACGACGAAAATCTGTCTGCGTTGAACGCAGAGGGCTTGCGCAAGTATCGATTCAAGATTGGGTATGTGCAACAGGATCCATACGGAGCCCTGCCACCCTTCATGAACGTGCAAAAGATTCTGGAGGAGCCGCTCATTGTCAGCGGCATGAAGAGCAAAGAGGAACGGCTGGCGCGTATCCATAAGGTGATGAGCGAGGTCAAGCTGCACCCTGTGGAAGATTTCCTGCCGAAATTCCCCCACATGCTGAGCGGCGGCCAGCAGCAGCGTATTGTTATCGCGCGCGCTATGCTGCGCGAGCCGAAGCTCATCGTGGCGGATGAACCGGTTTCGATGCTCGACGCTTCGGTGCGGGTGGAGATCTTGAAATTGATGCACGCTCTGCAAGAGTCACACGGGTTATCGGTGATTTACATCACCCACGATCTTTCCACCGTAAAATACTTTTCGCGCCGCATCTTCGTGATGTATGCGGGCAACCTGATCGAAAAATCAGACACTCGCCGCCTGCTCGAGAATCCCCTGCATCCTTATACACGCGCCCTGCTCGCCGCGACCTCCGACCCGGATGCGCGCAATGCCGAATCCTTCAAGGAAGTGCCACCCGGTGAACCCCCCAGCCTCGTCAATCCCCCCACTGGCTGCCGCTTCCACCCACGCTGTCCGTATTTTATGGCAGGCTTGTGTGACGTGAAGTTCCCACCGGATTTCGAGCCCGAGCCCGATCACTTTGTGGCATGCTGGTTGTATGATGGCACGCCACATGAACACCAGAACACACCTTCTGTGCCATGAGAGTGCCTATGAAGATGATGAACTCCCCGCGTTTGCTTCTAGCTTTGGGCGTGACCCTGATGCTTTTAGGAATAGTCTTACCCTTTTTGATGATTATCCGGATGCTTGAGTCCACGTTCTTTTTGAACTTTTTTTCCTGGGGGGCTTCTGTGGCAGGGCTGGCATTTGGGACGATTGGTTTTGCGATGTGGTCCAAGGAGAGGAGAGAGTAGCCGTCTCGACCACGAACGCGACTGCGTCCTCCAACGTCATCTTCTGCCCTTCCTTGTACGCATCGTCAAACGCGGCTTCGCCCATCTTTGCAAGGCATGCCGCTATGGTTTTATCCACATTCGCCTGTTCATAATTCGGCCGTGGGTCTTGTATCTTTTCACGGATGAGATCCGCACAGCCGATCAGCCTTGTGGCATGTTCTGGCTTCCCTACAACGGAAAACAGCTCCGCCAGACCTTCCAGCGCGAAGACTGCCGCGATCGTGTAATCATCCTTTGTGAAATTTTTAGCAGTTTCCGTCAGGATTTGACGCGCGTCTGTCAGGTTGCCCGCCCGCAGCAGAACATGTCCCAGACGAAGCTGCACCCAAAGCTGAGACATCCAATTCCCCCGCTCCTCGGCGTAGACCATGACCTCCCTCAATATAGACTCCGCCTGTTCATAATCCCCTTTCATCGATGCGATCAGGCTCTGTGTGATTCGCGGGCTGTCCCAGACACTTGCACGCCGGTTGGCTTCCCATAAACGCAACGCCTCTTCCACGCATTGCTCACCCAGCTCGAAATCCCCGTGCAGGACAAGGAATTGCCCGTGTAAGCCGAGCAGATTCGCCAGTGTAAGTTGATCGCCTACGTCACGATATAGATCGATCGCCTTTTCCCAGCACACAAACCGTTGCGGAAGATCGTGATAGTTCCAGCCCAGATACAGAAGGGCATTCGCCAGACGCCAGCGATCGCCCAGGGACTCTGCCAGAGTTACAGCCTGTTTGCCAATCTCAAGCGCGGTTGCAATATCATCCTTGAACTGAAACATATTTTCCAGCGAGACAAGCACATCCACTTCGCCACGCTGGTCGCCTGCGGCGCGGAATAAACCCAGACTCTCTTGCGCTACAGGATAAGCCTCTTCGAATTGTTGGAGCCAGGTCAAAAGCCAGCTATACGCGCTCAAGGCATGTGCGCGCGCAAGGGGGAAGTCCTTTGATTCCGGTTTGTGAAGGAAATTCTCCAGCCAGCGCCTGCCTTCCGGCAGGTTGGCGCTTTCCCAGTAGCGCATCAATCGGCTCGATAGATACAAGCCTGCTTCGACATCGATTTGATTCGCCCAATGCAGAGCGACACGAATGTTATTACGTTCCTCATTGAGACGTTCCATCCAGTCTACTAAAGCTGGGCCTCGGAGTTCCAGTTCTGCTTGTTCTGCAAAGCCCAGGAAGTATCCCAGATGCCAGGTGTGGAGCCTGTTCCTGTCCCCCGATTCCATTAATTTCTGGAATGCGTACTGGCGCACGATCTCATGGAAGCGATACCTTGTTCCGTGCCTGGTCTGGTGCACCATGATGAGGGACTTCTTGACGAGCGCGCTGGTCAACTCCAACACATCACCGTCGCAGACGGCTTGCGCCGCATCCAGAGTCCAGCCGCCGGCAAATATAGAAAGCTGCCGAAGAAAGACACGTTCCGTTTCATCGAGCAACCCCCAGCTCCACTCCATAGAAGTTTGCAGGGTTTGATGACGGGGGGAGGTCGTCCGGCTCTGGTTTGCCAGTAGTTGAAATGACTCTTCCAGTTGATGCAGGATCTCATCCGCTTGCAGAATATTAACCCGCGCCGCAGCAAGCTCGATCGCCAGCGGAATCCCATCCACTTTGCGGCAGATTGCCGAGACAGCTCGCATATTTTCCTCTGTTAGCTGAAATTCCGATTGCACTAGAACGGCGCGTTCGGCAAACATCCGAACGGCATCATACTCGCTCAGCTTTTCGAGCGAGTCTTGCCTCTTTTCTGGAACGGAAAGCGAAGGAATGCGGTATGTGGCTTCGCCTGCCATGGCTAATGGTTCACGGCTGGTAGCAAGAATTTTCAATCCCGGGCAGGCTTGCAGTAACGCTGTGATCAATTGCGCGCAGGCATCCAACAGGTGCTCGGAGTTATCGAGAATCAAGAGAGTGGTCTTTGCGAGCAGGGCATGTATGAGCAGCTCGAGGATAGGCTTGTCTGACCGTTCGCGAATGTCGAAGACCGCGGCAACCGTTTGCGGGACTAAAGCCGGGTCGGAAAGAGAATCCAGAGCGACGAACCAGACCCCATCCGGATATTCGTTCAAGAGTTTGCGCCCTACCTGCAACGCCAAACTTGTTTTACCGATCCCGCCTGTACCCACTAACGTAAGCAGACGATTGCTTGCAATGAGTTTTGCGATTACTTTCTGTTCTTTTTCGCGCCCAATGAAAGAGCTGAGCTGCACAGGGAGGTTATGGGACGGCAGAGTCGATTCTGCTTGTTTTTCTATATGGACCGGTTTGAAATCCCGTTTGCGAATCTTTTTATACAGCTCACGCGTCTCTGGCTGCGGGTCAACGCCAAGTTCTTTGCGCAGAAGCTGCTCACAAGCCTGGTACTGCTTCAACGCGGCGCTGTGCTGGCCCGCCTGGATATAGACCTGCATCAATTGTCGGTGCGAAGATTCATCGAGGGGATCTAACGAGATCAATCGTCGTGCGTGGGGGATAGCTTGTTCTGGCTGACCCAGTCTGCAGAGATCGTCTGAAAGCATGACAAGAGCACGCGAAAGCTGATGGCGAAGCTCCTCCGATTTGGCGAACGCCCAATCGTTGAAGGGGTGAGCATCTTTCAGGCTGAACCCGGTCAGGAAGTGGTTGCGATACAGCTTAACGGAATCAGCCAGGACGACGGTGCGACTGGGCAGGTCGCTCTGGCGCTGGCTTTGAATGATTCGGGACTCAAAGTCCGAGACGTCCAGCCAGATTCCTGAGGCGCCATTCAATGTGATCGATTCACGATCTGCGGTGATCCATCCCTCCCCTATAGATTGCTGGATGTCCCACAGAGTTTGACGAAGGTTTTTATAAGCCTTGGATTGTTCCAGATCGGGCCAGAGCAGGGCGCTCAGGGAGGCGCGTGAATGCCGTCCCTGCTCGACGGCAAGGTACGCCAGCAGAGCCGTCCCTTTGCGGCGCTCGAGGGGCATGGAGACAGTGTCCAATCGGATTTGAGGAGGACCCAGAAAAATTAGCTCAAGATGGGCGGACATATCATTCATTCGTTTTGGTCGAAGATTATATCCCCGAAGAAGTGCATTTTGAGACGCGGTTTGAGACGGAGAGCCGACGCGCCATCCGTAAACTAGGGTCAAGATCAACCAACTCAAAAGGAGAAAAAATCATGAACATGTACACGAATGCTAGGCACCCCGAAGGAAAAGCTCATCGAATCCCCCGCATCCCTAACATCGCCATCCTCACCGCGCTGCTGACGCTGGTAGCCACAATTGCTGTGGCTGTCTACATCGCTATCCGGCCCGCTGTTGTGACAGAAGGTAGCCGGGCTGTCCCTTACAGTAACGCTCTGGAGATGCAATATGCCCGACCGTGGTTAGAGGCACAGAACAAACCAGTGGTTATCTATGGCAATGCATTGGAATTGCAATATGCTCAGCCCTGGCTGGACGCTCAAAACAAACCGGTTGTGACGTACGGCAACGCTCTGGAAATGCAGTATGCCCAACCCTGGCTGGATAAAGCAGAACGCCCCATTGTTGTTACCGGCAATACACAGGAACAGCTTCCGCTCAATTGTTTTGGCAGTATGGAAATGCTCTACGCCTGCAAAAACGGATATGGTCTGCCATAAGGGAGAGCAGATGAGTCCCGTTCCTCAGAACGTGACCGAGACTTGAGTCTCGGTCACATTTGTGGCTGTGACACGCTAGTTTGACACATTTGCGACACGCCTCATATGTATACTGACTACAACAGGAAGTAAATAAGAAAGGAAGGTCAACTATGTTTGACAAAATTATTCTCATACTCATCCTCAGCATGATCCTGGTCGGTGTGGCGATCACTGCCGTACCCATTCCGGTCCTGTGGGGGATGGGTTGCCTTGGCTTTTTTGGACTCTCTACAGCTTTGCGCAGCCAACAACAGAGATGATGATGTACGGCAGGCCGTACATGCTCTTTCCGTAACTCCACTTCTGTTGGTTCCTGGATGCCCGTGTCCGGAGTCCCGGGATGAGAACGTGACCGAGCGTGCATGCTCGGTCACGTTTTCTTCTTAGTAGGTTTGTTTTCATTTTGCGAATACGAGACAGCCTCATTCATCGTCATTTGTTGACCCGCCTTGTAGGCGGCTTCAAAAGCAACGTTTCCCAGCTTCGCCAGGCAGGTAGAAACGATCTTATCCACATCTGCCTGTTCGATCAGTGGGCGTCTATCGCTAATTTTCTCACGCGTCGAGTCTGCCCACCCGAGCAGGCGCGCAGCCGTGGAGGGCTTACCCACGCTGGCGCAAAACCCTGCCAGTCCTTCCAGGGCGAACACAACGCCTGTGGTGTTTCTGTCCTTCTGGAATTCCTGGGCGCTTTCCACAAAAATACGGCGACCCTCCTCCAGCTTGCCTTCGCGTAATGCAACGTATCCTAAACGTACGTTGGACCAAAGAAAATCCTCCCGATTTCCCGCGACGAGGCTGGCCCGGGCATGTTCCTGAAGATAGGCGCGGGCTTGCTTGAAATCACCGCGCAGGAGAGAGATCTGTCCGTATGCCGAAAGAAGGTGAGAGGAAACCGGCTTAAGTTGTAACTGTTGATACAGCGCACTCGACTCCGTTAAGTAGTTTTGCGCGGATTGTAAATCCCCGTTCAGGATCAGAAAAAAACCGATCATGCTAAGACCACTTGCCAGAATGTGGGCGTCGCCCAGCTGACGCGCTAGCGAAAGGGCTCTTTGCCAGTAATCCATTCGATTACCCTGATCTAACCAGCCTAACTGCCAGAGAGTCTCTAATTGTCTTCGTATATCACCTGCCAATTCTGCGAATTTCAGCGCGCGATGGAGTAGATCCAGCTTTTCTGTCAAATGCCGCGTGTCCCAGCTGAAGGAAAGCAGACCATTCACTTCTTCTGCTCCGATAAAACTCATAATGGATCTCGGCAGACCTGGCGAAGGAGCAAGAGGAAAGGTAGGCGAGGTTTCATTTGTCAACTTCCAGTTATGTTCTGACTGCCAGTCCCCTTGAGCGAAGCGTAAAAAAAGTTTATGTTGACTCTTTGGAATACCAAATACATCTGCCAGACGGTCCACAATCTGTGCGGAGGGATGCCTTGCATCTGATTCCATTTTTCGGACGGTGCTGATCGAGCAACTGATGTAAAGCGCCAGCTCCTTTTGTGTCCACCCGAAGGCTCTACGCCGATATTTTAGCCATTCCCCAAACGATCTTTCGACCACTTGATTCCCTCCTTGTGTCACTTTTGTGTCACCGAGTGACACCCAAACGACCGTATTTGCCCTTAAAGTGTAGCAACTGGGAAAAGTATACCATTCTGATATAGTTTCTAGGAAAATCCAAATGAGCAAGCTTTATCGTTATATGTATGTTCTTGTGGCGATGTCACTTTCTCTGTCTGCCTGCAGTGGACTGGCGGTTCGGGCACAGAAGCCAGAAATAAACACAATTAACTACATAGATCTGCTGGGCAAATCATTGCGCGACGAGAGTGCAAGGAAGCTTCTTTCCAATCATTGTACGGATGCGACTCAAGTTCGGTTGTGCAAAGAGGCTGGCGTAGCGGTATGGCTGGATACCAACCAGATCGTGAAAGAAGTTTATCTCTATCTGAACAACGATCAGGGATTTTCCCCCTATCAAGGTGAGTTGCCCCTTGGGTTGAGATTCTATGATACTCTGGGCGCGGTCGAATATAAGCTGAGAAGACTCAAAGTGAATAACACTCCGATGCGTGGAAATAACCAGATCAAGTATGAGGGTCGTTCACCAGATCATTTGCATTACTGGGTCACCTACCAGCCTTATCGTTTCACAATCATCTACAATGCCCCGATTCTGGATGAAGATGCGACTATCTATGCTATTCTGTTCCACAGCTGATGGCAGAACTCTGACTGTCGAGTAAGAGAGTTATGGTGAATCTCTCTCCTCAAAATGTGACCGGGACTACGCAATCCCGGTCACATTTGCGTTTATGTTTTTGCGTCCCCCACTCTCAGTCGATGTATGAAATAAACCATCAAGGCAAAGAGCGATACTGCGCCGGTTTGATGTGCCAGTGCAATGACAAGGGGCACACGCAAAACAATGGTCAAAATCCCTAGCACAATTTGAAACGCGACCAGACCCAGGAGCCAATTGAATCCAGTCTTGATTTCCTCAGAAAGGTTTTGCTTACGGGCGACGAAATAAAGAGCTGCAATAGCAAGGAATACAGCAAAGGCAAACCAGCGATGAATAAAAACAATCGTCTGTGGGGATTCAAAAATGTTAATGAACGAACGGAATAGATTCGGTGGAGCCAACCTGCCGAGCATTAATGGCCAGGTATCTGAAACGTGACCTGCCTTAAGCCCCGCAGTCATGCCGCCGTAGGCGATCTGGATAATCAGCAGAATAAATGAAGTCAAAGCCAGCCTGGAAGGCAAACTCCATTTGGCTTTTTTTATTTGTCCTGGAACTCCATACTTGTGATTGAATGCAGTCCATAAGGCGAGACCCAATAGCGTCAGCGCGAGCAGCAGGTGAATGGTCAAATTGAAGTGACTGACGGAAGGACGGTCAACAAGTCCGCTGGCGACCATAACCCATCCAGCAAATGCCTGGAGGATGAAGAGCAGCCCCATTGCAAGGTAGATGCCGAAATCCCTGAGATGGATTTGTTTTGTAAAAAGAAAATAGAACGCAGGGATGGCGTACATCAGCCCGACAAAACGCGCCAGGAAACGATGGAACCATTCGATATAGAAGATATATTTGTATTCTTCCAGAGTCATGTTGAAATTGATCTGCTGAAACTCGGGCGTTGCCTGGTACTTTGTAAACTCCTCCTGCCAGGCTTGTTCCCCAAGAGGAGGGATTGTCCCACTAATAGGATTCCATTCCGTGATCGAAAGACCTGAGCGGGTAAGGCGGACAAACGCCCCAAAGACGATCAGGAATGCAACGAGGGTGGCAAAGAGGAACAGCCAGTTCATCACGGCTTGGTTACGCAATGTACCCGCGCTTCGTTTAGGCAAAAAACCGGTCGTGTCCCGGTGTGTCTGTAACATACGGTGGTTCTCCAGAAGTGAAGTTAGTGCGCGAGGATTATAGCACCTGGAAGTTCCACGCATGATGAGAACTCTGTGAGTTATGGCAGGAGTACGCGCATCCTGCACAGTCAATGTATAGTCGGCCTGTTCGTTAGCTGTCTTCCGAACCCCGATGGTATAGTGTCCCTCTGCAGGGATGACAAAGTTGATAAGCCCCGTGACGCTCTGTCTTATCCGCTGATCCATGTAGGTGCGATCGACGCCGGACGATTCACGGACTGTTGAGAGCCTTGCCAAAAGTACCGGCGTTCAGGGTAATTCCCCGTGCGTTACTTTAATAAATTTCAGCTGCTCAATATCCGGGCAGCGATACTGATTAACCGGACTGTAACTGCATGAGCAACTGGCGATACTGCTCTGCGTTTGGCGGTCCCATCAAAAGGATCTGGTTGATCACGGCCATCGCCTCTTCTTTTTTACCGGCGGTTAACAGCGATTCAGCCATTGCATCAAGCTGTGCCACTGCATCCTGCACCCTGCCTGCCTGCTGATACAACTGTGCGAGCACACGGCGCAAGATTAGATCATTGGGTCGTTCGGCAAGCAACTCTTCCACAAACCGGATACCCTGCTCACTGTGACCTTGCGATTGTAAATAGGTGAGATAGCTCTCGATTTCTGCATTTGCCTGAGCGGGCTGCCCAAGCCGCAGACTGAGTTCGATCAGATTCTTGCGGACGCCTTCATCATCGGGGCGTAACGTACGAATCTGTTCATAGACGCGGATCGCCTGCTTCCAATCCAGTCTTTGCATGTCGATATCCGCCATGCGCTGCAAAATGTGGATATTCCATTTGCGGTCGGCGTTAGCCTGCTGGACGACGCGTAGTGCCGTCGTATATGTCTTGCGTGCCTGGTCCAGCTCGGCAAGTCGGTAGTAAGTATCTGCCAGCTCCAGGTATTCGCGGATGGCATCGTCCACTTGTCCGCGGGCGACAAGCTGATCGATCAGCTTCGTGCGTGCTACCATATCCATTGGCGCAAGCTGGATCACACGCCGCAGGAGCTTCGCAGCCTGCGCCGCCTCGCCGCGTACGCTATAGGCTTGCGCCACCGTATTGAACTTGGCGATTGCTTCTTCTGTATGGTTTTCACGAATGAGAAGATCCCCCATCAAGGTATGAAGAGGGAGATACGTGGGGGCATACGTCAGGGCGTGGAAGGCTTCTTCCATTGCAGACCGTAACTGTCCGGCGCGTGCCAACTGATGGACATAGCTGATGGCTTCCAACACCTGACTCGACTGCGCCTGCAGGATCACCTCCGCGAGAGGCATAGGCATGTCGCCGTCCTGTGACCGAGTCATCTGCTCGCGCGCACGATATAAGTGATCGCGCCAGTTCTTCCGCATAAGCATATCGTTGACGTTATCACACAGGCGCTTGAGATTTGTTTCATCCTTTTCGGTTGCTTGGGCTTCGATCAGCGGCTCATACATCTGACGGATCTCATCCGATTGCTCGGGAGGGACGATCGCCGAATCGGCAAGCTTCAGGGCTTCCAGATACTCCTGGGAGGCAAGATCGAGTCGCCCGAGTTTTTGATTGACCTGCCCCATCAGTAAGCGAGAAGCCAGACCAAACTCCTGATGTTTGACGGCATGTTGCAAATGCCGGACAGCAGACTCCAGGCGGTCTCCTTTCGAGCGGATCAGACCCAGATCAAAATACAACGCCGGATGGTTAAAGCCGGCTTCGAGGGCGTGCTCCAGCTCTTCGGCAGCCTGACTCTCGTTGTTCTTGGTCTGCGCATCGATCGCCTGGCCGAGATGCAAGACGACCTTGGTCTGTTCGGACTGCTGCATGGAAAGCTGGCCCGTGCCGCGCATTAATGCCTGCAAGCCGCGCCGCGTTTGGGCGCTCTGACCGTCGTCGGTGGAGTATTCGAAAAGGATCTCTGCCAGACGGGTCAGCGCCTTTTGCCGCGCTTCGGCGATGGGGTCCAGCCCGGAATCAGCTTCCTTCTTGGGCTGATCCAACTGCTTGACCTGTGCCATCGCGATGGGACCCGTTCCTCCCTTGGGGCGTAATGGCTTCGGAAGCAATTGCCCTCCCCGTAGGAGGTTAAGTGCCTGTTGTGCTTCTTCACTTTCAGGATGGATCTGCAAAGCTTTCTTGACGAGCTCGGCAGTTTTCTGGGGGTTTCCTGTGCGCTGCACGAGGCTGGCTACAGCAATATATTCTGCCACCGCGCGGGATTTGTGACCAAGGCGTTCATGTGCGAGGGCGAGGCGCGAGTGAGCCATGATATGCTCAGGGTCTAGCATGGTAACGCGAACCCAGTTCTCAATTGCCTTATCTATATCGCGCTGGTTGAGAAAGAGATCCGCAGCTCGCGTCGCTGCATCGATCGCTTCCTTGAGCCGGCCCGTGCGTTCGAGAAGCTGCGCGAGTTTTTCCATGGGGGAAGGGTCTTGCGGTGACACCTGCGCCGCGCGCTTGTAGATTTGCAGGGCTTCTTCGAAATTTGCTTGCTGGAACAACGCCAGACCCAGGCTGTTGAGCGCCTTGGGGTTGTCGGGCATCTCCTGTAATGCTTTGCGATAAGCCGCGGCTGCCTTGCCCCACTCCTGATCCCAGGCAGCGGAATGTCCTTCGTTCATTGACTTTTGGAAGATGTCTTCTCGTCCGGGCATAGGGTTGATTATAACGTAGGGACAAGGTCCCTTTGCCCCTACGTTTGGTTCATTTTTACTCGATGGACTTGGTTTCGCCCCAGTTTATACCGTAACGCGCCTCGGTGGAGAGCGGGATCTCCAGGGGATAAGCGTTAGCCATGGCTTCCTGAACGATGCGGGCTGTCTCTTTCACCTCGCTTTTCGGACACTCGAACACCAGCTCATCGTGCACCTGTAGAAGCATCTTGGCTTTCAAGCCTGCTTCCTTCAGCGCAGGCGGAATTTTCAGCATAGCAAGCTTCATAATATCCGCGGCAGTGCCCTGGACCGGGGCATTGATTGCCTCGCGCTCTTCACGATTTTTGACCTGAACATTGGCTTTGCCTTGCAGCGCCGGGAAGTAACGCCTGCGCCCGAGCAACGTCTCCACGTACCCCTGCTGGGCAGCCAGCTTGCGAATGCCGTCCAGATAGCGTTTGACGCCCGGGAACTGCTGGAAGTACGCTTTCACAAACGTCTCTGCTTCGGCGAGGGTCAGGTCGGTGTATCGGGTAAGCCCAAAGACGGACATGCCATAGATGAGTCCGAAGTTGATGCCTTTGGAGCGGCGCCGCATTTGTTGGGTGACACCTTCCGGCTTGACGCCAAAGATCGCCATCGCCGTCGCGGTGTGGATATCCTGCCCGGCGCGGAAGGCTGCCAGCATGTTCTCGTCCTGCGCCATGTGTGCCACGATGCGCAGCTCGATCTGGGAGTAATCCACCGAGAGCAGAACGTTGCCTTTGCCCGCAATAAACCCGTTTCGCAGGCGGCGCCCCTCTTCCGAACGGATGGGGATATTCTGCAGATTGGGATTCATCGAAGATAGGCGTCCCGTTACCGCCCCGATCTGGCTATAGCTCGTATGCACGCAACCCGTCTCGGAATTGACCGCGGCTTGCAATGCATCCACATACGTGGACTTGAGCTTGGATAGCTCGCGATGTTCCAGGATAAGGTCGACAACAGGGTGTTTCCCACGCAGTAAATCGAGGACACCCGCTGCCGTCGAGTAGTGTCCGCTGGCAGTCTTGTTGCCGCGGTCGGGCGGCTCGAGCCCGAGCTGCTTAAAGAGGACGTCTGAGAGCTGCTGGGTGGAGTTGATGTTAAATGGTTTGCCAACCATCTCATAGACCTGCTTTTCAATCTCGGTCATTCGCCCCTGCAGGCGTGTCCCGGTCTCCTGGAAGAACGGGACATCAATGGCGATGCCGTTCATCTCCATATCGGCGAGGACGGGTGTGAGCGGCATGTCGATCTCTTCGAGCAATTTCTCGCCGTTGACGCGCCGCAGTCCCTCCCGCTGGATTGGCATGAGCCGCAGCGTTACCTCAGCATCTGCCACAGCATAGGGTGCAGCCAACTCGATTGCCACTTCGTCCATGGTGATCTGTTTCTTGCCCTTGCCGATCAGCTCCTCGATGTGGGTCATCTCTTCGCCGAGCTTGTTGAATGCCATATTTTTCAAGCCCATGCTGCGCGAGGAAGGATCGATGATGAACTCTGCCAGCATGGTATCGAAGGTGAGCGGCGAGACGTGTAGTCCATGGCGTGCCAGGACGATGTAATCGTATTTTGCGTTGTGCGCAATCTTGCCGATCTTCGGATCCGTCATCGGACCTCGGAGCGCGGCAAGTACCTGTTCGAGAGGAAGGTTCGTGCCGTTGCGATGTCCGGTGGGAATGTAATAGCCTTCACCCTCTTTGATCGCCAGCGAGATGCCAACGATCTCTGCTTTCATCTCTTCTGTAGAGGTGGTCTCCGTATCGAACGAAATGACCTCTGCCTTATTCAGCTTCTTAACAAGGTCGGCAAGTTTTTTCTCGGTGTCGACAACCTGCACATCGATGTCCAAGGTCGTCGCTGGTGTGTACACGACAGCAGGCTTCTCCTCGCTCGCAAACATGGGTATCTGCTCGCCGGGTTTAAGTGGGGAGGATACGGCACCCGTGATGGGGCCAGGCTTCCCTGCCAGACGATCGACTGTCTTGCTCAGGGAACGGAACTCGAGCTCCTGGAAGAGTTCCTCAATGGCAGGAATGTTTAATTCCTGTGCCTTTGCATGTTCGAGATCGAGCTTGATGTTCAAGTCGGTCTTGATCTGCGCCAGGTCACGGCTCATAAACGCCTTATCACGGTTTTGTTCGAGCTTGGTCCGCCAGCGGTTTTCTACCTGCTCGATATTTTGATAGATGTTGTCGATCGTCTGGAATTTCTGGATCAGCGCGATGGCGGTCTTTTCGCCGATGCCCGCTACACCGGGGATGTTATCGGACTTATCGCCGACCAGCGCTTTGAAATCCACCACCTGCGCGGGCGGGACGCCGAGCTTTTTTATCACGTCTTCATCGGTGATATAGTTCTGGTCATCGCCCGCCAGGTAGACCGTCGTCCGCTCGTTGACCAGCTGCAGCAGGTCGCGGTCGCCGGTGATGATCTTGATGCCGAGTCCCTGCTCGGCGGCGGTGCGCGCAATCGAGCCGAGCACATCGTCCGCTTCGTAGCCTTCCATTTCCAAACGAGGAATGTTGAAGGCATCGATCATCGTACGGATGCGCCCGATCTGTGGGCTGAGGTCGTCCGGCATCTTGGCACGCGTGCCTTTGTAGGCAGGGAAAATTTTGTCGCGGAACGTCTTGCCGGTATCGAAGGCAACGGCGATGTAATCCGGTTTTTCTTGTTCGAGGATGCGAAGCAGCTCGCGGGCGAAGCCATAGGTGCCCGCGGTCGGCTCCCCCTTGGATGTCTGCCAGCGTGAGCTGCTGCCGCCAGCCGTCAGTGCAAAATACATGCGATAAGCGAGTGCGTGTCCGTCGATCAGGTAAAGGGTAGAAGGCATGTGTAATTCCAGATGTCGGTTTTTAGGGATCGGTCATCGTATCGAGACCACCATATTAAAATAGAAACGCGGAGGTATTATACTCCGCGCTCGTAATAAGAGAATGAGTGGTGTTCAGCGCGAGGACATATTGTTCCGTGGCTGCGAATACCCCTGCCGTGTACGGGTCTGCTTGATGTAGTCCTTCACCAACTGCGGCGGATGCGGCTGTGTGCCGCCCATGATCAGGTATCCGGGTGCCCAGAAATCGCCGGACGGATTTTCCTTCTTGAGTTTAGGAAATTCCGTAAATATCTTCTCGGATGTCTGCTGGCGGATGATGCGCATCAGATATCCCGGCGAGGTTGCCGGAGGCACATTCAGTACCCACTGCACATATTCCGGGCGTACAGCCAGATATTCCAGCCGCCAGCCAAAGGCAATGCAGATCTGCGGCAGCCATTCGGAAAGCTGGTCCGACATATCGCCAGTGAGGTAATGGGTGCTGAAACGCGGCACCAGCAAACAGGCATACGTAAGGTTGTATAAACCGGGGGAGATGGGCTCGAGCATCACACGTCCGGCCACCTCAGTGATCGAATGCGGACGCGTCTCATCCAGCTCGCCCGGCATAGGTCTGCGGATGGGCGTTTCGGGGCGTCGGCGCGACTTGGATGGCATCGTCGCGTCGAAGTCTTCCACCACATGTTCCACAGTCTGTTCATGATCCTGATTGGAGACCAACAGGTCATTGGTGTGTATCGCCGGCGAACTCTCGCGGCTGTACTGCCTTGAACGGGAAGGAATGGGAGGTGGATCAAACTCCTCCTCTTCCTCCACAGGGAAGATGCCAGGCTCAGGCCGTGGCGGTGGGATGTCGGAAAGGATTTCAGCAATACTGGGAATATCCAGTTCCTGGCTGCTGTCATCGTCCAGGTGTTCCGTGGGGATATCATATGTCGCAGGTAAAGGCTTTTGCATGACTGGTGCTTCCACGACATCGGGGGCTTGCGAGGAAAGCTGGCTTACCAGTTGCCCCGCCTGTGAGCGGATCGTGCTGAAGGGCGTTTCGGCATCGAAGACCAGAGCCAGGACTACGTCATCTGCCAGGCGCGTGGCGTAGAGCATGTGCTCCGCCTTTGTCGCCTCCAAACGGACAAAGCGTAGTAGGTCGCTTCCCTTTTGTCCGTCCCAGTGACGGGTGACTGCTACCGCCAGTTCCTTTGCCGCACCCTGCGAAAGCTGACCTGCATAAGCCCAGAGGCTGTCGCCGCGGGTGATCAAGGCTGCCTGCGCGGAAGATTCAAGCGTCAGCCGTGTCAGGTGCTGCGCGGCTCGGGTCACATCCGCCAGCCAGGGCAGGGATGAATTGCTGGCTTGAACGTCTTTATGATGGGGAGTAGGGGAGAACTGAGAAGAAGCGGTGGAGTTATTTTCTAGCATGTTCAAGATATCCGGTAAAAAGTATGGCTTGGGCGAGAACATCCAGGGCTGGAGCTCATCCAACGCGGGGATTGTCCCTTGCCGTGAGAACACAATAAACCTGATCTCTGGATTCAACATCCGAAGCGCCTGACCAACTTCCAGGATCGTCCGATATCCAAAATCCATGTCCAGGAAGGCGAGTGAGGAATTTTCCTCATCGGCGCGAACGACGGATTCGCCCTTTCCTTTGGTGATCTGGACTCGGTAGCCTTCCTGTTCGAGCCCGTGGAGCAGCACTTGTGCGAACTTCGTATCTGTACTGACGATCAGCAAGCTTTCCGTCATACCGTGTAAAGTGTATCACGGCACAAGTTCATAAGCAAGCTGGAGCTACAAGTTTCTTTGCAAAAATGTGAAGATTATCTTAAATTTGTCTAATCAACTTGATTTTCGTCTTTTTTTATGCTATCAATAGAAAAAATTCACAAGGGATATGAATGCACCGAGAACGAGTTTCCGAAAATGTCTTTTGGTTCCAGAGTGAAATTTACGCGCAAGTAACAGCAGGGGTGGTGGCGGGTCCCCAGTGGGCGGTGGTGATCGATACACTGGCTTTACCAGATGAGACGCTGAGCATTCGTGAATTCATCGAACATGAATTGAATGTCCCTGTGCGCTACGTGATCAATACGCACTATCACGCCGATCATGCCTGGGGCAATTGCTTTTTTCCGGGCGCAACGGTCATCGCGCATGCCCGCTGCCGTGACCTGCTGATCGAGCGCGGCATTCCATCGCTGGAAACCGCGCAGAAGCAGAACCCTGCCCTGCGCCAGATGAAGATTATCCTGCCACACATGACGTTCGCGCAAGGCGAAGTCACCTTGCGGGTGGGCAAGAAGAACTTGATCATCTCGCCAGCACTGGGGCACAGCCCTGATGGGATTGCCGTCCTGGTCGAGGAAGACCGCATCCTCTTCGCGGGGGACTCTTTCATGCCGCTTCCTTATATTGTGGATGGCGATATTGACGAGATCATGGCATCCATAAAGCAGATTGGAAAGATGGGGCTGGAAAATATCGTCCAGGGACACGGTGATATTATCCTGCGCGGAGAGATCGATGCAGCAGTAAAAGAGAATCTGAACTACCTCGCTGCGATCAAGAAAGCCGTCCGGGCGGCTTCGCGTCGAAAAAACGCGATCGACCTTTTGGAGGATATTACGATCGAAGAGTCTGGGAAAAGCCGGGTATACCTTGGGGGATTGGCGCAAACCCTGCACCAGAGAAACCTGCGGGCACTGCTCCAACAGATGACAAAACCGGAGTGACGGTCATTTCGACCGCCACTTTTATTTGCGCGCTTCTACCCGCGCATCTTTGCGGGCTTTCAACCAGCCATTCAAACTGAACTTGACCACGCGCTCATTGCCAGCCAGCAGCTTTTTGATATTCGGCCGTAATGCCCAGATCAAAAATAGCTCGGCAATCACACCATACCAGATATTGACCGGCTCCAGGATTCCCTGCGCGGAATAGATGGCAAATACAACCGTCACAACCAGCCCGATCGCCATCGTGGTCAGGGAGGCAATCCCAATCGTAAACCAGATCAACGCGCCGGCTGCAAGTACGATCGGGAACATTGGCAGCCACAGGCCCATAGCGCCGCCCAGAGCCGGTGCGCCGCCTGCTCCTCCGTAAAAACGCAGCTTTCCGTTTTCATCGCGCCGGATCAGAAACAGCGAATAGTTATGCCCGAGGATGGCTGCCAGAGGAGCCAGGATATGAACGAGAGGATTCTCCGGCAGAATCGCTTGCGCCAGCCAGACCGATACAGCCCCTTTAAGAATATCTAAAAAGGCGGTAAGCAAACCTGCGCCTAATCCCGCTGCGCGGACGACATTTGTCCCGCCGGTCCGCCCGCTCTCCACAGTACGGACATCCTTGCCTGTTTTCATCTTTACGATTAGCAAGCCAAAGGGAATGGAGCCAAGAAGATATCCGAGTATGACAACCCCAATGCCGATCAGCGTCTGCATAACGTTGAATCCTCCAAGTAAGTTTACCCTTCACGGCTACAGATTGCGCTTCGCAATCTGTGACAAGGGCATCGTATAAAGTCTGAAACACAGGCAGAGCCGTATGGTTGCTCTACTCCACAATTTGTAATTCTACTTCGGTGGCGCTGCCATGCTCGATCCAGAAGCCGCGTGCTTTCCAGCCATTTTGACTTCGTGACCAGATCAGGTGGACTACTTCATATGCTGCCTCCGCAATATCGGTCATGGAGGCGGTCTCCGGCCCTGCGGGATGGGAATGGAAGATTCCCAGAAGGTCCAATCCCTGACTATCGATCCACGTAAAAGCCTGGAGCTGTTCATAAGGATCCATAACGAAGCGTGTCGGACTTTGGGCTTGATTCCGAGTCAGAATTACTTTCTCTATCCATCCGTTTTTACCGGCGAGGAGTCCACATGCTTCCAGAGGCGCGTGATGGTCTACATGCGCAAGCATTTCCTGCCAGTGAATCCTGTTTAGAGTTAGTATCTGCTTCATTAATTATTGACCTTTGAGGTCACAGTCACCTGCTACTACTCATAATTGTTATTGGATAAAAACTGCCAGTCCCCAGCACAACCCCATGATGAGGACCGGCTCAAGGAGCGCGCGACGGGCGGGCTGGTCTTCTCCAAGATTCACGGCAAGGCTGGTCAAGCCGTACAGCAACCCGGTGAGCGTCAATCCGAACTGGATGGGGGAAAGAGGCCAGTAATGCAAACCGGCTGCAACCTGCACGCAGACGAAGGCAATACCGAGCGACCAGGCATACTCCCACTGTCCGCTGCGCAGGTGTAAAATCCGCAGGCTGGCGAGTGCTGCCGCAAGGAATAAACCTGGGGCGAGAATGTAGAGTCGGACCGTGCCATAACGCAGCGCAACAGACAGCACCAAGAAAAGAGTGTAGGAAATGGCGGTCAGCCCCGCCATAGAGATGGCGTAATACGGCGCGCCCGGATCGACAACGATATATTCGGCGACAAATACAAAAAAGAGAAAAATGCCGGCGAGCAGGAAACTTACCCACCAGCCGGCGCCTGTGGGCAGGATAGAGAGTGGCACGCCGATCACAAACGTAGTCAGGGTGGGGAGCAGCCACCACTGGTAAGTCGGACGCCCGCCGAGGGAGGGGTGGTCCCGTAGCAGCCAATCCATGCCGGTGGCTGTCAGCCCCGCCGTCAGCACACTCATCGCGGCGGTAAGGTTCAACGGAAGCAGGAAAAAAAAGCCTGGAAGCTGGATTTCCACGTTAAATTCGGGTGCCTGGATGAGGCGACCCAGGGCAAATGCCAGCAAAACAGTGGACGTAAGCATACCGACCCGGTCCGCGTCTGGCAAATACCGCCGTTCGTTCATACATGCATTGTACCTGTCTCGGAGAGTGGCGAAAAGGATGAGGTTATTAACGCTCTTCTGCTCGCTCCATCGTCCAGCTTCGGTTCTTCGATGCACCCCAGAATTTATACAGGAACCGCCGCTGTGGATGGCGGCTTGGGCTTTAATTTCAGGCTCCCTATGGTAGAATCAACTGGTTATGAACATGAACAGGCAGAAATTTGCTGAACTTCCTCCACCGCCCGGTGTGATGGGTTCACTAAGAGCCGGTTTTGACGTGGTTTCCAGTCACGTCTGGCTGATCCTTCTGCCTCTCGTTCTGGACGTACTCCTTTGGCTCGGGCCGCGCTTCAGCGTGGGTGGATTGCTCAATCCATTCTTCAGCTTGGTGTTCAATCAGGCACGCACAACGCTGACCTCCTCAACCGATCTGGAGCGTTTTTCCACGTACCAGGCTGCATTCAGCGAAGTGCTCGAGCGCTTTAATTTGCTAAGCTTGTTGAGCAAGCTCCAGGCATTTCCGGTGGGCATTTCAAGCTTGCTGGCACAGACTATGCCCGTCAAAACTCCGTTGGGCTCGCAGGATATTGTCCAGGTTACGTCTCTGCCAGGGTTTGTTGGACTGGGGCTCCTGTTTACCGTCATTGGCTGGGTCGTGGGGGGGCTCTATTTTCGCTGGGTGTCGGGCGTAGCTTTGAGTGAGGCGAATCGGGTCACGATGGTGCGTCCTTCCTGGGCCATCCTCCAAACACTGATTCTGTCAGTAGTCTGGTTCATCGGTTTGATGATGATTCTCATACCATCAATGTTCGTCCTTACCTTTTTGACGTTCCTCAGCCCATGGTTGGCAAGCGGCGTTTTGTTAGTCGCCTTCTTTTTCTCCTTCTGGCTGGTCGTGCCGCTGTTTTTCACGCCGCATGGAATCTTTGTGCGCAAGCAGAATGCGTTTTATTCGATCTTCACCAGTTTACGGATGGCGCGCTTTACACTTCCAACGAGTGCGATGTTCGTGCTCTGTGTGTTTCTGCTTTCGACGGGCATGAATTATCTCTGGAGCGTCCCGACAGATGACTCCTGGATGCTGCTGGTGGGTATTGCGGGACATGCATTTATCACGACAGCCCTGCTGGCGGCAAGCTTTGTTTATTATCGGGATATGAATGTTTGGCTGCAAAGGGTCTTTGAGCAATTGCAACATAAGCAACTCCCGGCACAACGCGTGTAATTTTGCAGCAGCGAATTTAGTCTTCTTCCTCAAAAGTACGAATGAAGTCTTTCCTACTAAATCCATTTGTGTTACTTAGAGTAATTTGGAGGCTTTTGTGACAAAAGAAAATACGATCAATTACGATGTAAGCTCCATTCAAGCGCTTGAAGGCATTGAGCATGTGCGTAAACGCCCGGGTATGTATGTGGGCGGGACGGATATTAAAGCGTTACATCACCTTGTCTATGAAGTCGTGGATAACGCGATTGACGAGGCGCTTGCAGGCTATTGCACGAACATCGATATCACAATTCACGCAGACAGCAGTGTGAGTATCGAAGATAACGGGCGTGGTATTCCTGTTGGGTCGCATCCTACAAAGAAGGATATGAACGGCAGGCCGATGGAAACGGTCGACGTTGTGATGACGGTCATCGGAGCGGGTGGTAAATTTGGCGGCGGCGGCTACAAGGTTTCGGGCGGTCTGCACGGTGTTGGTGTGAGTGCGGTCAATGCTCTCTCAGAGTGGATGACGACCGAGATCAAACGTGATGGTAAGCTCTGGCAGCAGAACTATAAGCGCGGCGTGCCACAAGGGAAGATTCAGCAGATCGGCAAGGTCAAGGAAACCGACACCGGTACCAAACAGACCTTCAAATTCGATAAGCAGATCTTCACGGAGGATATTGACTATAAGTTTGATACGCTCGTTCAGCGCTTCCGTGAAATGGCGTTTGTGACGCGCGGCGTGCGGATCCGCTTTGTGGATGAGCGCGCCGATCGTGAAATGACGTTTTACTTTGAAGGCGGGTTGACTTCCTTTGTGCGGTATCTCAACCGCAACCGCGAGAACCTGCATTCCGTTGTGCATGTCGAAAAAGACATCGATGCAATCGGCATCGAAGCGGCTATTCAATATACGGATGCTTATACCGAATCGGTGTATTCATTCGCCAACACCATCAACACTATAGATGGTGGTACGCACCTGACAGGTTTGCGGTCTGCGATCACCCGCGTGATCAACGATTATGCCCGCAAGAATGGTTTACTCAAAGAATCGGATAATAATTTCTCAGGTGATGACACCCGCGAAGGTCTGACGGCGATCGTTTCTGTCAAACATCCGGAGCCGCAATTTGAATCCCAAACCAAAGTGAAGTTGATGAACCCCGAGGTGCAGACGTACGTGACGCAGGTCGTAGGGGAAGCGTTCGGTACCTTCCTCGAGGAGAACCCTCAAGCCGCGAAAACGATCATCGCAAAGTGTCTCACGTCTGCGCGAGCGCGCGATGCCGCGAAAAAGGCACGCGAGCTGGTCATTCGCAAATCGGCGCTCGAGTCACTCACCCTGCCTGGGAAGCTGGCAGATTGCTCCGAACGTGACTCATCCAAGACTGAGCTGTACATCGTGGAAGGTGACTCGGCAGGCGGTTCCGCTAAGCAGGGACGCGACCGTCACTTCCAGGCGATCCTGCCTCTGCGCGGTAAGATCATGAATACCGAGCGCGCCCGCCTGGATAAGATCCTCTCCAGCAATGAAATCAAGGCGTTAATCTCCGCCCTGGGCACTGGAATCGGTGATAATTTTGATGTAGAAGGGCTGCGTTATGGCCGTATCATCATCATGACTGACGCCGATGTGGATGGCAGCCATATCCGTACGCTGCTTCTGACCTTCTTCTTCCGCTATATGCCGAAGTTGATCGAGGATGGACATCTGTATATTGCCCAGCCACCGTTATTTCGGGTTGCCTATAAGAATCAGGTCAAGTATGCGTACAGCGACAAGGAAAAAGATAAGATCGTGAAGGAAGTCGGAGAAAAGGCAAGCATTCAGCGCTATAAGGGTCTCGGTGAAATGAACCCGACCCAGCTCTGGGAAACGACGATGAACCCCGAGAACCGGACCCTGCTCTTGGTCACCATCGAGGACGCAGCGGAGTCTGACCGTACTTTCGATATGCTGATGGGTGATGCGGTGGACCCGCGTCGAAAGTTCATCCAGACACATGCCAAGGCAGTGAGAAATCTCGACATTTAGCCTATAGCATACGACGTCCCGAAGACAATCGTCTTCGGGACGTTTTGCTTAAGGAATGTTAATCTTTACTTCTTTGTTATGAAAGTACCATAGTTAGGCTTGAGAGAGTGGAGTAAAATTCTTTGCACTCCAGCGGTGGATTAGCTGGCGACAAAGGTTATGAGCGAATCGTATCGTGTCAATGATGCCCTGGGCAAAATTACACAGTGGATCGTATTGATTTATCAGACGATTGCTGTCCTCATCTTTGCCGCGTCCTTTATCCTGGGGCTGGACTGGTTGAACGATCCATTCATCGGTGGAATGTTCGAGCAGACGATGGTGCTCAATGGCACCGATACGCGTGAGGCTGGCAAGCACTGGGCCTTGTACGAGCAGGGATTTGGGATCGGTGACCAGCTTGTGTCAGTGAACGGTCACCCTATCTTAAGCGGGGAAGATCTGCATAATACTCTGATTGCGCTACAAATCGGTCGGACGGTCCCGGTTGAAATGCGGACAAGTGAGGGCGAGGTTCGCGCCGTCGATGTGACTCTCACATCGTTTTCGACGGCGGACCGCGTCGCCTTCTTTGTCATTCCCATGTTTATGAGCGCGGTCTTTCTGGGATTGAGCTTATGGATTTTTGGCTTGCGCCGGACCGAATCGGCGGGGCGGGCATTTTCGATGATGACGACCTCGATCGCGCTCGTGGTTGGGTCGCTCTTTGATTTATATAGCTTTCATTATTTTGCGTATGCATGGACACTAGCGGCGGCGTTGTCTGGCGGGGCGGTGATCGATCTGGGTCTATGTTTTCCACAGGAGGTACGGTTGTTGCTGCGTCGCCCGTACCTGCGCTGGTTCGGGTACGCAGTCGGGATTGTGCTGGCGCTGCGTGCCTTTTCTACCTTATATGATCTTCAGAACCCCACAGCGTACTTTGCCTCCTGGCGGAATATTTATATTTTTATCGGCGTCTCTGCCTTGATTTATTTTGGGGCGTTGACGAAACATGCATTTTTTACTCCATCACCCGTTGTAAAAAGCCAGGCACGAACGATCTTGTTGGGTGCCTTGCTTGGCTTTGGTCCGGTGGTTTTCTGGTTATTGTATTCTTCCTGGAAAAATATAGGCGGGGGATCCGCAGAAGCGGTTCCATTCAACCCGTATCTCTTTGTGCCATTTATCCTGTTTCCTCTGGCAAACGGATACGTGATTCTGCGCTTCCGCCTTCTGCGCACCGATTACTGGGTGCGCCAGGGAATGGTGTATTTCCTCCTGACAGTCCTCGCAGTGACGGCGTACGGCTTGCTCGTGACCGGCATCGGATCAATTGCTTCCAACTTTGTGGGCGCCAATCATCCATATCTGATTGGTGGTCTGGTGTTTTTGATTGCTGTCTTTCTTGAGCCCTTGCGAACCCGCTTGCAGGCGTTAGTGGATAGCGCTTTCTTCCGCGGGCAGCGTGCCTACGAAGAACGGCTGCGCGCCTTTAGCCATGAACTGACCAATGCGCGCGACTTGAATGCCGTGGGCCAAGTGTTGCGGGAACAGATCTCCAGTAGCCTGGTGCCAGACCGTTTACACATTTACACCTATGACACGTTGAACGATCAATATGTGGCACTTGCCAACGGAGACGGGCGTCCCACGAGCGATATCCGCTTTTCTGCGAACAGCCCGCTCGTGCAATACTTCCAAAAGGAAACAATCCCACTCTATCTCGATACCATCAATCCGCCTATGTCGATCCGCGGGGATGAAGCACGATTGTCTTTGCTGGGGGCACGCCTCTTCGTTGCGTTGCCGGGAGAGAACCTTCCGGTCGGCTGGCTTGCACTGGGAACGCCGCTTTCCGGCAGCGTCTATACGCCGAAGGATCTGGATTTTCTGGATACCATCTCCGACCAGTCGTCGGTTGCCATCGCCCGTGTACAGACGGTTGCGGACCTGAACCGTCGCCTGCAGGAAATGAACGCGCTGACGCGAGTGTCTCAAGGCGTGAACGTCACGCTGACGTTCGACGATGTGCTGGAATTGATCTTTACCCAGGCCTCTCAGATCATCCCTTCGTCGCTTTTCCATATCACGCTGTATAACAAAGCTGCGAATTACTTCTATTATGGCTTCCGCGTGGATGATAAGGAGCGCATCACGAACCTCGAAAACCAGCCGCTGCCAGCTAGCCTTGGCTTGGGGCAGGAGATCATCCGCAAGGGACGCACGATTCTTACACAGGATTATTTACGGGAGTGCCGGGCCCGGAATATCACGCCATCCGTGCAGGAAGTCTATGCCTGGATGGGAGTTCCATTAAATTCTGGCGCCGAGACCATAGGCGCATTAAGTGTAGGTAGCAGTGATGCCACCGTCACGTACACAACGGCTCAGCTCGATTTGTTACAAGCGATTGCAGACCAGACCGTGGGCGCGATCGTGAAAGCACGTCTTTTGCAGGAATCACAGCAGCGCGCCCACCAGCTTTCGACGTTGAATGAAATCACACGCCAACTCACCTCTACGCTGGATCAGGAACCCCTCCTGCGAAATATCCTGGAGAACGCGGTCAATATCTTGAATTGTGAAGCAGGCACCCTGTTCCTAATGGATGAACCCACCGGTGATCTGGAGTTCAAGGTGACCACCGGACCTGTCGCGGGAAACCTGTTAGGGCAGCGCCTTCCAGCCGGTACCGGGATTGTGGGGCGCGCCGTACAGTTACGTGCCCCGGTGATCGAGAACGATGGACAGCGCTCTCCGAATCGGTATGGAGGAGCGGATAAGCAGACCGGATTTATCTCGCGTTCGCTTCTGGCAGTTCCGATGCAGATCAAGGATCGTGTCCTCGGCGTGATCGAAGTCATCAATCGAAAGGATGGTTTGCCTTTTGCGGAGGACGATCAAAACCTGCTGACTGCGTTTGCCGGTCAGGCAGCTGTTGCCATCGAAAATGCCCGGCTGCTGGCGCTTACGGACCAGGAGCTGGAAGAGAGAGTGGAAGAGCTGCAAGTGATGGGACGAATCGTGCGGGAGCTCAATGCCAGCCTGGAAGTGATTCATGCCATGCGCACGACCCTGGAATGGGCGATCCGTCGCTCCAGCGCGGAAGCCGGTCTTATCGGCATGATCGAAGGCGATCACCTGCGCCTGATGGCGCAACAGGGTTATGACGAGATCTTCCCTTCGGAGAAAGAGGCGGAAATGCCTCTCGAATCATCTGCTCTACGCTCTGCCATCGAGAGTGGGCAACCAAGCCAGATCTCTCTGTTGAGCAATGGTGCTGTTGGGCTCCTGTCCATCGCGCATACACAGATCATCGTCCCGATTCGACGCGAGGCGCGCGTGATCGGTTTACTGCTGCTCGAAAGCACAAATGACTCGCAGGTCAACCTGGCGTTTCTCAATTCATTGAGCGACAGCGCAGCTATTGCTATTGCAAACGCGCAACTGTATGATGAAGTGCAGCGTGCCAACCTGGCAAAGAGCGATTTTGTGTCCTTCGTCGCGCACGAGTTGAAGAATCCGATGACCTCTATCAAGGGCTATACGGAATTGCTGGCAGCCGGATCGGTCGGGCAGATCAACGAAATGCAGGCAAACTTCCTGAGCACGATTCGATCGAACGTCGAGCGCATGTCTGCTCTGGTCTCGGATCTCAACGACAATGCAAAGATCGAAGCCAACCGGCTGCGCCTGGAGTTCAAGCCCGTCGAAGTGCCAGAGATTGTGGACGACGTCTTGCGATCCACAAAGCGCCAGATCGAAGATAAACATCAAAGTATTGAGCTTAAGCTTTCCACCTCCCTACCTCTCGTCTGGGCAGATCGCTTGCGTGTGGGTCAGGTGCTGACCAACCTGATCAGCAACGCGCACAAATACACACCAGAGGGCGGACAGATTGTGGTTGGCGCAGAAGTCACCAATAACCAGTGGGACCTCGAAGGTGCGAAGCGGGTGGTCCATGTGTGGGTGCGTGACAACGGCATTGGTATTAATATCGAAGATCAAACGAAGATCTTTCAGAAATTCTTCCGTTCGGATGATTCAAAGGCGCGAGAGGTACCTGGCACAGGATTGGGGCTCAACATCACTAAGAGTTTGGTCGAAATGCAGGGCGGGCGAATCTGGTTCGATAGTCAGTTCCGTGCCGGCACAACGTTCCACTTTACGATCCCGGTTGCAGAAGGATAGACGACATGACTCTAACCGCCTCTATTGGTCATGCGCAGGCACTAAATGGACGCGAAGCCGGCTTGCAGGCAACGCACCAGGCGTTGAACAGGCTTGGTTCCGGGTCGCCGGTCTTTGGCTTTGTGGTTGCCTCACACCAGTATCAGGCGCGTGAAGTGGTCAGTGGGGTATCGGGCTTACTGGGTGACACGCCGATGATCGGGTTCAGTAGTCCGGTGTGCCTGGCAGGCGATGGACTGCATCCGAATTCGGTGTTGGTGGGTCTTTTGGCAGGTGATTGCCAGGCAGAGACGCGCTGGATGCCTGGCTATGCTCAGAGTGGACGCGAGACGGGTGCGCAGCTTTCCCGGCAGATTGCCGATCAAGCCGATGCACGCGCACTTTTTTTCTTTGCCGATGGATTCAATGGGGATGCAGATCAACTATGCAATGCGCTTTCGACTGGGACGGTCCCTCTGGTGGGCGGACTCTCCTCCGGGGATTTACATACTGGTCATTCCTATCAAATTGCCGGTCCCCAGAACGGGACGGGCGCGCTAACGGCAGCCCTGCTACGCGGTAACCTGCGTGTGGGCGTCGGGGTGGCGCATGGATGGAATCCAGTTGGCAGTCAGTTCCGGGTGACTCGCTCGCGCGGCTTCTGGCTTCGCACGCTGGATGGTCGCCCTGCCTCCGAAACGTATGCTCAACTCTTTGGCTATCCCGCGCGGGAATGGGCGTTCCCGCCCCTTAGCCACCTGGCGCGTTTATATCCGCTAGGTGTAGAGCAGGGGGAACAGCTTGTGATCCGTGCCCCGATCCGGGTGGAAGCGGACGGCAGCTTCCGTATGAACGCTCCGGTGCGCGATGGCGCGGATGCCTATCTTTTGGTCGGTAGCCGTGCCTCTTGTGAGCAAGCAGCCCAACAGGCAGCCCAACAGGCATTACAACAATTGGAGGGGAGCAAGCCTGTCTTTGTTTTTGTCCTGGTGGATATAGCCTGGGAAATGCTATTGAAATCTCATCCCGGTGCAGAGATTAACGCCGTTCAAGATATCCTCGGAAAAGATGTCCCGCTGGCTGGAGGTTACACACTGGGCCAGATCGTACAGGGAAAAAATGCGGGACCGCCGCAATTGCTAAACCAACATATGATCGTCGTCGCGTTTGGGGACGCTTGATGAATCAGGCAGCAACGAAACGCCAGGAAGCAATCGCCTGGCGTTTTTCTTTTGGTCGGAGGATATAATAGAATGAGGAGATGAAGATGAACACTAAAGTACTTCTGTCTTTCCTGCTTGGCTTGACTGTGCTCGTCGCATGCGCATCGCCTGTCACACAAGCTCCTCCCACCCCGACCTTTCTTGTCCTTCCGACTTCTACTTTACTCATTGGCACACCACCCACTGTGGCGCTGACTCCGGGAGCCTCCACACCTCTACCCGGTGTAACGCTGACTGGCATAGCTGCTACAAATCCGGCCACGATTTGCGGCGATCCGCAAGTGCTGGCATTGATCGACTCATTTAAGAAGGCAATCCTGACCTCCGATGGACAGCTCCTAAGCTCACTCGTTAGTCCTGCGCGCGGCATGGATGTAGCCTACTACCGCGATGGGACCGTGATTACCTATCAGCCCGAACATGCCAAATTCCTCTTTGAGACAACCTTCGAAGTGGATTGGGGCACGGAGCCCGGCAGCGGTGCGCTGAAGCGGGGTTCCTTCCATGATGTGGTCGTGCCAGAGCTGGCGCGAATCTTCAACCAGCCCTATACACTACACTGTAACGAACTGAAAGTTGGCGGCGCGACCTATGAGCCTGTGTGGGAATATCAGAGCGAGTTCTATTCTGTTCATTTCCCAGGCACGCCTGAGAACGGCACCATGGACTGGCATACATGGGTGATGGGCATCGAATATGTGAGCGGCAAGCCGTATGTGTATGCCTTGATGCAATTTTTCTGGGAACCATAATATAACCTTGCGAAGGTTTCTAAGGGGAAGTGAATCTGGTGGATCAACCTTTGCAAGGCTGTTCATTTCCACTATTAATCAATTACTAAAGTAAGAACTTCAGAAATCAGGTATACTAATATGTTGTTATTGCAAAAACTTGCAATAAGATTTCCTATGTCCTGTGCTTCTGAATACGCTTCTCAACTCCGCGCTCGCGGCTTTCGTATGACGTCTCAGCGCCTGGCGATCCTGCATGCTCTTCGTCATGCGGGAACGCATCTTTCCCCGCGCGACGTGTACAGGCAGGCAAAGCAGGAGCTGCCTACCCTGACGGAACCAACGGTTTACCGTACGCTCGAGTTCCTCGCAGAGAACGGCCTGGCACGCCCTTCCCAGACCGGGAATGGTCACTTAATGTATCAAATCGCTGGAAACGATCATCATCATATTGTTTGCCGAATTTGCGGGGATGAGCTGGAAGTAGACCATTCACTCCTGGAGAGTCTATATCACAAATTGGAATCAGTGAGTGGATATTTGCGTATTGATAGTCATATGACTTTTTTTGGCGTCTGTCCAGCTTGCCGATGAATTAAGCGTTGCGAAGGTTGGTTGATTAAGCAATACCGTTCCAGCAGACCTTCGCAAGGCTCTCAATTAATAGAGGAGACTTAACATGCATTACTCCCCCCAACCGCTTCACATCCCCGATGGTTTTTTGAGCTTTACCGTTTCCGTCATCTGCTGGGTAATCTCTGCCATTACGATCGGCATGGCTGTCTCGCGCTCGAACAAATCGCTGGGTGAGAGACAGATCCCGTTAATGGGCGTGATGGCTGCCTTTATTTTTGCGGCGCAGATGATCAATTTCCCGGTTGCGGGCGGAACATCTGGTCATCTCTTAGGGGGGGCGTTGGCGGCAATTACTCTGGGGCCATGGGCAGGGATGCTGGTGATGACCGCAGTCATTGCAGTACAGGCGCTACTCTTACAGGACGGTGGCTTATTAGTGATGGGTGCAAATATTCTCAACATGGGGTTGATCACCGCAGCCATCGGTTACGGCCTCTATCGCGGCGTTTCCACGGGAAGCCGTTCCCTGAAGCTGGCAGTTGCCGGGATTGCTGCATGGCTCTCCGTGATGGCAGGTGCGTTGTTCACGTCGCTGCAGTTATGGCTGAGCGGCACCTCGCAGCTGCAAGTCGTCATCCCGGCTATGTTGGGAGTCCATGCGCTGATTGGCGTCGGGGAGGCGCTCATTACAGTGGCTGCCTTGATGTTTATCCTTCAAACCCGGCCCGATCTGCTTGGCGAAAACTCTGTCTCGGCGCAAGGAAGCCGCGGCTGGATGGTGGCAGGCGTGCTGATCACGCTTGCAGTTGTCCTGCTGTCTCCCCTTGCATCGGCGGACCCCGATGGACTTGAGCGCGTGGCGGGGGACCTTGGCTTCCTGGGCAAAGGCGTTTCGGCACCATATCATATTTTGCCGGATTACACACTGCCCTTCCTAGGCGAAACGGCTCTTTCTACGATCCTTGCCGGCTTGATCGGCGTGGTCGTCGTTGGCGCGATCATTGTTTTGCTAGGGCAGGGGTTGAAGGCAAAATCGTAATTAAATCGACCAGGATTGAAATCCGTAAAATGCATTTCGACGCGTTTGACCGCTATCATGACTCCGAGAGTTTTCTCCATCGCCTTGACCCGCGCGTCAAGGTTGTGGCGGCGGTGGTGTTCATTCTGTCGAACGCTCTCCTGCAAGATGGCGCGTGGATTGCGTTCGGACTCTCGTGGCTGTTCCTTCTCCTCGCCAACCAGCTTTCCAATCTCGGTCTTGGATTCACCTTCAGGCGCTCTCTCGTCGCGCTCCCATTCGCCCTTATCGCCCTCACCGTTCTCTTTTCCATTCCAGGAAAGCCTCTTTCCTCTTTCCACTTCCTGGTCTGGGATCTCACCATCACGGATGCGGGACTGCTTCGCTTTGTCAGCATCCTTATCCGTTCGTGGCTCTCGGTACAGATGGCGATCCTGCTCGTGGCAGTGGCGCGCTTCCCAGACCTGATCCACGCGCTGGAGCATCTGCGCGTGCCCGGCATCCTGACGACGATCATCGCGTTCCTGTACCGTTATCTCTTTGTGCTGGCGGACGAGGTCTTCCGTCTGATGAGGGCACGGGAATCCCGTTCGGCCGCCGCACCCGGCAAACGGGCCGGAGGAAGCGTGGCGTGGCGCGCGGGGATTGCGGGACATATGGCGGGTCAGCTCTTTTTGCGCAGCTACGAGCGCAGTGACCGTGTCTACAACGCGATGCTGGCGCGCGGCTACGCGGGTCACATGGAGACGATAAATCCGCATGAGCTTCGACGCCGCGATTACATCACCGTTGCGCTCGTGCTGCTCGCCATCCTTTTCTTTCAATTGGTGGGACGCCTATGACAACTGCTTTACAAGTGCAAGATCTGCATTTTTCGTATCATGACGGTCACGCTGCGCTGCGCGGTGTGACGTTCCAGGTCTGTGAAGGAGACAAAGTGGCGCTGGTGGGACCGAACGGCGCCGGCAAGTCCACGCTGATGCTGCACCTGAACGGGATTCTAACCGGGCAGGGCGAGGTGAATGTGGGCGGCAAACGCCTGACGCGCGAGAATCTGTCCGCCATCCGTTCAATGGTGGGGCTCGTCTTTCAAAACCCGGATGATCAACTTTTCTCTCCGACTGTATTTGAGGACGTGGCATTCGGTCCGCTGCACATGGGTCTGCCCATGAATGAGGTGGAATCGCGTGTGAATGCCGCGCTCGAAGCGGTAAGGATGACCGGTTTCCGCGACCGCCTGTCACACCATCTGAGCGTGGGCGAGAAGAAGCGGATCGCGATCGCCACTGTGCTCTCGATGGATCCGCAGATCCTGGTGCTGGACGAGCCCTCTGCTGGCCTTGACCCCCGCGCCCGTCGGACGTTGATCAATTTGCTGCGCGAGCTGCCGATCACCATGCTCGTTTCCACGCACGACATTAGACTGGTCCAGGAGCTCTTCCCCCGCACCATCGTGATGGACGAGGGCATAATTGTGGCGGATGGCAGGACAAACGATATTCTGGGTGATGAAGCGCTGCTGACCGCACACGGACTGGAAAAGCCGTAATGATTAATGGCATTACTCAATAGGTAGATAGAGAGGACCTACTGGTATCCCGCATACAATAACTTCGGGCTCGATACTCAATTACGCTTCGTGTGCCTTAAGTCAAAATTCATGAAAACTAAAAGCGCCTCTGGTTACTTCAGAGGCGCTTTCATATTGAATTTTTATGAAAATGTAACCTTTTCCCCATCATTTGTAACCTTTTGATGGCATAAACTGATTGACTCAAAATATTTTGCTCTCTATAATCATCTTGAAAGATTCATCAACACAGCTCATCATTCCGTCTAAGCGCTCTTCGCTGGGGGAATCTCACCAGTACCCAGCCAATTAAAAACAATTCGTTATGAAATAATTATGGAAAGATTCCTGATTCCAAACGAAATTTGGAGAATGGGTTCTCGCCATACCACAACGTGGGTTTGAGCACTCAATCCGTTCTAGAGTCCCCTGGGACGGAAGAACTCAAGGTTTTGTAAGATGGTTGACATATGCAGATACAACCCACTTGTTTCGGCTGGCATTGAAAATGTAACCTTATGTCCTGTAACTATATTGTAGTGTATACCGTCTTGTTTTGAGCAGTTTTCAATATTGCAAGGAAATCTGGCTTTAAGTAATTCATCTGAATACGGAAAGCAATAGCCTAGGGGACTCTCATGCTTTTTGACAACTAAAAATTTTCGATTGCACGGTTTGTAACAATTTTGGCTTGATTAGCTGGCATGTTCCGAATGACGCCAGCACAGTCAGCCCGATGTGCATGATTGAATGAATGGGATCGACCAATATAAGGCACCTCGCGGCGAACAGATTCATGTTCCCGCATACAATCTTAAGATTTGGTAGAGAGGAGAACCATATGTCTAATCCATCTCAGCAACGGGGGGCGAGCACCAGAGTTCGTTCCAGATGGACGATCTCAGTAAGATATTTTTTGATTTTGCTTGTAGTTGTTGCCTTGATTGTTCCTGCAGCTACCTATGTTGCCTTGGCTCAGCAATCGGGCAAACCCTGGCATGAGGTAAGAACCATCTACATGGAGGATTACGAGCTGGGCAACCCTCAGGGACTGGCGTTCTCACCGGATGCCAACGCATTCCTTCTCTGGCAAGAAGATGGTAGTGCGAAAGGCATTACGATGTATGAAGAGCCCGTCGATGTACAGGGGCTGAAGGTTCCTGCGGCAGACGTTCGCAATATTGCGTTCAACGGGCATACGAAAAAGTTGTTTGCACTTGGCAATGACAGCAAACAGCTGAAAGAAATTCCTTTCAATGAAAAAGGGCTGCCAGTTCCAGGGAGTAGCGCCACCCAGAGTTACAAGTTGGATGGGGTAGATCTGCAGGCAGCGAGCGGCATCACTTTTGACCCGGCTACCGGACGCATGTTTGTCCTCAACGCCAAGGGAGATCAACTGGTCGTGACGCCAGATCCCGCGTCGGGGTTGGGAACTGGAGCCAATGCCTCCACCATCAGCTTAAAAGCACTGCAAGCAAATAGCCTGCAGGGCATCGCCTTCAATCCGCAGGATGGTCATCTCTATCTTCCTGACTCGACCAGTCAAAGACTGTATGAGCTGACGCAAGACGGTAAAAAGATATCGGAGTATGACCTGAGCTCGCTTGGACTCTCGGGCCCAAAGACTCTGGTATTTGCCCCCAGCGTCGATCGAACAGACGATCCCTCCACCATGAACCTGTTTCTGCTCGATAGTGGGAAGTCATCCGCGGAAAGCGCCAAGATCGTGGAACTGTCGCTACAAGCCCGGGGTTCTTTGCCGGGTGGAACCCCGATCCTGCCGGCATCGCTTGTGCGGGTTCAGAACATCAACAATACAGTCTGGGATCCATCCTCGCCCGATCCCTCCGGCATCGACTACTGGCCGCAGAAGAACAGGCTGTTGATCACGGATAGTGAGGTCGACGAAATGCCGTTGTACTGGGATGGCGCGAACGTGTTCACTGCGACCACCTCCGGCGCGCTGGTTTCTACCTGCAGCACCCTTGACTACAACAATGAGCCGACCGGGCTGGCGATCAACCCTAATACGAACCGCATTTATATCTCGAGCGATCGCCATGAGGGCCTATATTATGAGATCAACGTTGGTCCGGATGGAGAGTATTGTACTTCGGATGATGTGGTCTCCGAATACGTATTAACCACAGACTTGGAAGATGTGGCCTACGGCAATAACACACTGTTCTTCGCGGGTGGTGTAGATGCAGAAGTCTACTATTTCAATCTGGGTGCGAACCAGGTCATCGGTGGCGGTGATGATGGTCCCATGCAGCACTTTGACACGAATGCTTGGGGCTTCTTCGATATGGAGGGAATCGGCTTCCACAGCGGTAACGGTACGATCCTGCTTCATGGTTCCATGGGAAATGGGCAGTCATATGTTGCTGAAGTCAGCCAGACGGGGACACTGCTGCGTGCCTACGACGTCTCATCATTCATGGGAGGCGAAAGCCATATGCATTCGGATATCGCCTACGCTCCAGGCAGCGCCAATCCGGCGGTCAAGAACATCTATATTGTCAGCCGCGGCGTCGATAACAACTCAAATTCCAGAGAGAATGATGGCAAATGGTGGGAAATCTCCTTAGGCGGTAATCCGATCACGCCCACTCCCCCCACTCAAGTAGTAGCACCGGTTCAGATACGAATCAACGGCAGCCCGGTCCCGGGAAGTCCCTTCTCCGTGGCGGCGGGAGAGAGCACGCGCCGAAGCTTCGATAATATTGAAGCAGGTCCGGTGCAGTTGATCAGCAACACAGACATTATGTCCGCGGAGCGCGTGATTTACACAGTCAACGGCATCCAGACGAGCTATTCCGAGATGATGGGATTGCCAGTGAACGAACTAGACAATATCTATTGGCTGCCCTGGTATAACAATTATGGCTTGGATACCCAACTGAGCATTGCGAATACGACCGGTGTACCGGCAACGGTGCATGTCTATATCGGTGATGATGAAATGCAGGGGAGTCCGTTCCAAGTATTTGCGGGTCAGAGTGTACTTAAAAGCTATCCGGCGGTCAATGACGGACCAGTAAAGGTTGAGAGTGATGTGAACCTTGTGGTATCGGAGCGCATCGTCTACACAGTCAATGGCATCGATACTAGCTTCTCCGAACTGATGGCATTACCCGAAGGTCAGCTGGACAACACGTACTGGCTGCCCTGGTATAACAATTATGGCTTGGATACCCAGCTGCGCATTGCGAATGTTACAGACCAGACTGCCACCGTCACCGTTACCATCGGCGATATGGCGATGCCTTCCTTCCAACTGCCAGGTGGCGTGAGCACGCGGGTAAGCTATCCGAGCGTGAACGATGGACCTGTGAAGATTGAGAGCAATGTGAATATTGTTGCTGCCGAGCGGGTGATCTACAAAGTCCAGGGCAACTACACGAGCTATACAGAGATGATGGCTCTGCCCGAGAACCAGCTGACTACAACCTACTGGCTGCCCTGGTATAACAATTATGGCTTGGATACGCAGGTGCGATTTGCCAATACAACGAACTCGACCGCGAATGTCCACATCTACATCGGCGGTGTGGAAATGCAGGGAAGTCCCTTCACATTGACAGCCGGTAAGAGCACGCGGGAAAGCTTCGCGAACATCAACAATGGCCCGGTGAAAATCGTCAGTAATGTGCCGATCGTGGCAGCCGAGCGCGTGATTTACACAGTCAATGGCATCCCGACAAGCTTCTCGGAACTCATGGGATTGCCAGCCAACAAACTGGACAGCACCTTCTGGTTCCCCTGGTACAACAACGTCAGTCTCGATACCCAGCTCCGGTTTGGAGTGCCATAAAGCAAAAGAAAGAGCTGACTGTCACCTTAATGAAAAGCGCCTCTGAAATTTCAGAGGCGCTTCTATATTACCAATTACGGTCACAGATTTTTTTACAACCCTGCTGCTTGCCTTAATGCTTCCGCTTTATCTGTCCGTTCCCAGGGGAACTCCACATCATCGCGCCCGAAGTGACCGTAAGCCGCAGTCCTGCGATAGATTGGCTTGCGCAAGCCCAGATCGCGGATGATCGCGCCCGGACGAAGATCGAAGAATTCATTGATGAGCGCGGCGATCTTCTCATCCGCGATCTTTGCTGTGCCAAAGGTCTCGACATTAACAGAGAGTGGATGTGCGACGCCGATGGCATACGCCACCTGCACCTCCACGCGATCGGCGAGCCCTGCTGCGACGATGTTCTTTGCCACATAACGGGCAGCGTAAGCAGCGGAGCGGTCCACTTTTGTGGGGTCTTTCCCGCTGAAGGCGCCACCGCCATGACGACCCATCCCGCCATAGGTATCTACGATGATCTTGCGTCCCGTGACTCCTGCATCGCCCATAGGTCCACCGACCACAAAGCGTCCTGTTGGATTTACATAGACCTTAAGATCCCTATCAACCATCTCTTCGGGAAGAGCAGGCATGATGATCTGCTCGGTCACCGTTTCCATGATCTCGGCGTTTGAGACATCAGGCGCATGCTGCGTGGAGATCAGAACGGTATCGATTCGTTTTGGCTTGCCCTGTGAATATTCGATCGTCACCTGGCTCTTTGCGTCTGGGCGAAGCCAGGGGATTTCCCCGTTTTTGCGCAGTTCACTCTGGCGGCGCGTGAGTCTATGCGCTAGATAAATTGGCATGGGCATGAGGGTGGCTGTCTCGTTGCAGGCAAAGCCAAACATCATGCCCTGGTCGCCCGCGCCGATCGTTTCCACTTCCGCGTCGGTGATCTCATGACCATTACGCGACTCAAGAGCGCGGTCCACGCCCATAGCGATATCGCCGGACTGCTTGGCGATGGCGACCAGCACCCCACAGGAGCTGCCGTCGAATCCCTTTTCACTCGCGTCGTAACCGATATCGCAAATCACCTGGCGGACCAGCTGATCATAATTGAAGATGGCATTGGTTGTGATCTCGCCAAGCAAAGCGACAAAACCTGTCTTCGTTGCTGTTTCACAGGCGACGCGTGAGCGGGGATCCTGCTCCAGGCACGCGTCCAGCACCGCATCTGAGATTTGATCACAGAGCTTGTCGGGATGTCCCTCGGTCACTGATTCAGACGTGAACATCAGTTTCGAGGCTGTCATGAAAGTGTTGCTCATTAGATTTTGAAACTCCTTATAAAAATAAAATTGCCCCTTCAGACGTGCAGAAAGGGCAATCAATTTTTGATTTAGAAGCCCTCTCATCTCCCAGAACATCCGTCTGTCGGAATTGGCACCTTTTCAGCGCTGTCTAATGATGACGTTGGCTGGCAGGTTGTCGAGGCATCGCAGGGCCGTTCCCTCCGCCTCTCTGGATAAGAGCGCCTTGTGGGGCGATTGGGTTGTGTCGGCATAATATCATAGGGCAGAGGGAAAGTCAATTATGGTTATACAGTCTGTAACCAATTTTACTTTTTTGCGTCATGCTATTGAACTGGCAGAACACAAGAGGGAAATTTTGCTGGAATAGATGCGAACGAGGGGGTGTCGGGAGAAGCATTTCATCATGCTTCTCACCATTTATGCGAAGAGACTTGCGTTATTTTTACGCAAGTCTCTTCACCTTTATTCATCCTGTGCGCAGCGAAAGCCGATCCGAGGTGAGGAGTCACCGAGATAGGCATTGGAATCAGGTCGCGCCCTCAGGCTGGAGCCTAGCACAGAGGAGCGCTTCGATACGCGGATATTAATTTCTGCGTCGCCCAAGCTGCCGCCGCGCACCACGCGGTTTAGGCTCGCACTTTGCGCCGGACCAGTCGGATTCAGGGTGTTCCCTAAAAGGGAAGAATAATCGAAGCTATAAAGGTCGTTGACCCACTCTGCTACGTTTCCCGCCATGTCGAGCACTCCAAACGGACTAGCGCCTGCGGGATAGGACCCCACCCGAGATGTATCGCCCAAGAGCATATTGAAGTTTGCCAACTGCCCATTGGCTTTGTCTTCGCCCCACGGAAATGTGCGGAAGTCGTCGCCGCGTCCGGCGCGTTCCCACTGAGCTTCGGTAGGCAACCTCCGACCCACCCATTCACAATAGGTTTTGGCTTGCCCCCAGGTCACATAGATCACAGGATAATCTTTGAATTCAGGGTTGGAAAAATAGTCTGCTCGCCGCTGCGATTTCAGCTCCTGAGGCAGTGTGCAGGCACTCGCGCTGACACACAACCCGTACATGGCATTCGTCACTTCCAGCTGATCTATCCAAAAGGCATCCAGTGTAACGTCATGTTCGGGGAGTTCGTTCGGCGCGCGGCGCACGTCCATGCCGCCCATGCGAAATGTGCCAGCAGGAATGTAAACCTGCGGCATCCCATCGACGGGCGAAACTCTGTTTGTCAGGGGTTCAGCCGTGGGTGAAGGCTCCGCTGTCGATGTTTGCGTAGCGGTCGAAGGTATTGACTCGGTTGAGGTGGAATGTGCAGGCGGGAGAGCATTTGTTAGAAGCGCCGTCCCGGTGGGCTTAATGACGGTGGCTGGAGTGGATGTGCAAGCGGAAAGAAGAATAAGAGCTGCGATGATCGATCGGTTCATAGCAAGTAATTATATGTCATTCCATGTAGCGTTCGCTAAGGCGTTGCGCCCACAAAGTTCAGCGCATACTGCGCGTCTTCATAGCCCGGGCGGATGGAGAGCGCCTTCCGCCAATCTTCCACAGCCCCATTCGTGTTCCCCTGGCGATACAACGCCCAGCCGTGCCAGAGCCATGTTTCCTCTGACATTTCCGTACGCTGGAGCGCGTAATTGGTAAGAGCCAGGAGATCGTCGGTACGATGACCCTGGAAGTTGGCAATGAACGGACCGAATTGATAACGGAACATGCGCTGCGGCAGACCAAGCTCTCGCGCCTGATCGTAGGCGGCATTCGCTTCGTCATAACGTTCAAAGTAAACAAGATTGCTCCCGATATTGAACCAGGCGAAGGCGTCAGTGGGATCCTCGGTGGTGGCAGCTTGCGCTATGGCAAGGGCATTCTGCCGGTTCATGTCACGATCCCAATTTGTGCCGAGCAGAGTTTGCACCTCCGCTTCGCGCTCAGGAAGATAAACAACCAGATACAAATAATTGAAGGGTTTCCATTCTGATTCCAGTTGTTCATAGGGAATCTTTTTATCGGGTCCCCGATATGCATCCTGCACCGTGAACGTCTGTGTCGCATCTTCATATCCGGTAAGCAGCAAGTAATGTGCCGCCCAGAGGTCGTCGTCGGGCCAGCCGGTGTCATCCGGGTTGAGCGCGGTCGTGCCTTCGACAATCACGGGATAACCCGCCGCGATCAGTTGTTTGAGAGTTTCGATGTCCCCTCCTACGCGATATTCCAGGCGAAGCCAGCCGGCAAAATTATGAACCCAATAGGCCATCTCCTCCGGGTTGACATTTCGGTCGCCGTTGACAGGTTTGATCACATCCGAGATGGTCTTCTGGTCGCCGCTCCAGCCGTACATGTGCAGCAGCATAGATAGCGCTGCTGGACCGCAATTGTTTGGAGTCTGCTTTTCATAAGGAGGTGAAGGCAGGAATGCCTGTTCCGGCGGGGGAGCCAGAGTGGCTGTGGCAGGGAGGAGCGTCGCTGTTGTAGCTTCGACAGGGGCTGTCGGTGTAACGAGTGCTGTCGGGCTGGTTAGGCTTTGCGTAGTTGTAGGATTGGGGATCGCGGTAGGCACGTCGCCGACAGGATTCAGGACGTTTCGGACATAAGTTCTCGCGACCTCATACCGCCATGAAAGGCGGCTATTCACCGCGGGAATTTGAAAAACAACCATTGCGAGGTTGAACAGCGCGAAAAGAGCCGCGGCAATGAAGAAGATCATCCTCCTGGACATGAGGAAAAGTGTACCAGAGGAGTATGAATCCCCATTAATATAAAAGGTTACGCCTTGTGCGTGACCGATCCCAGATATATATAGACTTCCTGTTGTTTATATCTTTTTAGAACTATATACCTCGTGTAGCCATCCATCAGTTCGAAACCACTACGGTTGACCAGCAAAGGCTCAATGGATATCCCCCGCAGGATGGACTCCTCTCGTTCGTCGGCGCGTTCTTTCATGCTCATCTGAAAATCCGCCACGCTCATTAAATCCCCGTTCGGGCATATATCTTCCAGGCGGAGAATTTCCAGCGTAAATTCCATCTTAGGCAGCGCTTCCATCCACGCCACCGTCCAATGCTCCTCAGGCGCTTCGCGGTGATCGAACTCCCATTCCCGCATGATCCATTTCATAACAAAGGATTTGATTTCACTCGGATCAGAAAGAACATGGTAAGTGAAGTCACCCAGTTTGTGATATTCAAAAGAGAATTCCATAGGAGTATTTATGGGTCAGCCTTGCGAAGGTTGGGTTGTATGCGTTAATCGGGGAGAAAAATCTTCGCAAGGCTCAATCTTACCGATGTCCCAACAGATTGACCGCCGCTGCAATCGAGGGATCGTTCTCGAAATAAATAGTATCCCACTCGGCAAAGGCTTGCACATCCGGGATAATGCCGGTTTCCTCCCAGTTGGCATCAGAGAAAGCAGAGGTAAACGTCTCATCGGCAATCCAGGCTTGAGAACCATCCGCGAAGTCGTAACCATGCATCACCTCCACATTGCCCAGGCTCGTCTCGCCGACAACCTTGGCGCGGCCGGCATCCTGCATTAACCCGGCAAAAATTTCCCCAAAACTAGCAGTATCCTGGCTGACCACTACAACCAGGGGAACTGTCTGTGAATTCTGGATCTCATTTGCCTGGATCTCCAGTTCTCGGGACGAGGCGCGGCTGACGAATTGCCCAAGACTACCCTGAATAAAATATTCCATGATGGGATAGGTAACGGTGCTGATCCCGCCGCCGTTCACGCGCAGATCCAGGATCAACCCGTCTAACGGACCAAACTCGTTTAGAGCATTTTCGATCTGCCCCGGAAGTGTCTCGTCGAAAAACGAAGGGATAAAGATGTAGCCTATCTTTGAACCGTCGCTGGTTGGAACCAGGCGCGCGTCGATGGGAATATTCCCCTGGATCGAGTAACGAACAAGCATCACCTCGCGCGGCGCCTTGCCAAGAGATTGCACAGTGAGTACGACAGCAGAACACGCAGGACCGCCTATACGATCACCGAAATCCTCGCGGATTGGTTGACCGTCTACGAATAGGATACTATCGTGATCTTGAATGCCTCCATGCTCAGCCGGCGAACCAGGAAAGGTGGAAATCACGATCAGGCGTCCGCGGTCAAAATCTGGTTGACCATAAATGCCCACACCCACAAATTCAATGTCGCCGCGCAATTCGGCTTCCGACTCCGCTACTTGCGCGGGCGAGAGGAAAAATGAATGTTCGTCGCCCAACTCTCCGATCATCAAGGATATTTCATCATAGAAGGATTGTGTATCCAGCCCTGTCGCGATCCTGGCTTGATACCGTGATTTGATCTCATCCCAGTCCTTCCCGTTATAGTCCGGGTAGATGTAGACGGTCTCGATCACATTGCCAAGCTCCTGGAAAATACGGAGCTGTTCGTCTTGTGAAATGTCCTCGATTGGGATATCCATCGTGGGTTGTACCGCAGACTCTGGTGGAATCGTCGCAAGTGGTGCAGTTGTACATTCAGGTGGAATATAAGCAGGTTGTAGGGCAGGCGTCGGAACGGAGGATGCGGTCGTGGTGGGGAAATTTGTTGCCGTCGGCAGCGGCGTCTCGGTTGGCGGATACACCATTTGTGTCACGAAGTTACAGGACAGCATGGATAAGATCAAAAGTCCAAACACGATTCGTTTAATTCTCATTGATGGTCAATTCCTAATTACAAATAATTATCAATTACCATTTATGAATCACTATGCCTTCCAATCGTCGCTGCTGACGCTATCTTTGAGCGTTCCAGCAACTCCGAAAGCGGTCGAAGCTTAGATATCGGAACCGCCAGATTCTTTACCTGAGTGAAATTGTATTGAAAGACCCCCGAACCCGTCGGGAGAAAGCTTGCATGGCGGCTGAACTCCTCCCGTGTGAGGTATCCCACCATTAAGATGTTCAGACCATAAATCCATATGTTGCCCCACCCTGCCGTATCGATGAGATGAGTCTCCTTGCGCGCAGGACTGTGGATGCCTATTCTTGTAGGCGAGTTGGATTTTGTGTGGATGTATGCCAGGGAAAAGAATTCGTTTTGCACCTCAAGGCGTGTTCGCGGAGGCAGCTTTATGGTGAGCGAATGGAGCGCGCGCCCCTCATCCTGCCCGCCGATTTCGACAATCTGGGTCTCTTCGGAATCTGACTTCAGCACTAGCGTTCCTAGCGGATTCCACCTCGAAGGGCGGTTCCATGCCTCTGGCATCACATGGACCACATAATGAGGCTGTCCTGCTTCGATGACGTTTCCCAACTCCTGCTGCGAGGCTTTGACCTCACCCACGAAAAATGCAAAGAGATACAGATCACGAGGGGAATTCCCCTCTGCCGCGTGTTGATCGGAGGCGATCAGGGCAGGTACTTTCAACAGGAGCTCCGGGTTGCGTTGGATCTGAAGAATTTGTTCACGTTGACGAATAAGAAAGGACGTAACCTCACAGCGCCGTCCTGCAAGAGTTACATCATAACGGTCACGTTCTGTGAAGGGCAGCGCGCGTTTTACATCAAAAAGAATGTTCTGCTCCGAGAGATAGCGCCGGAAGGCGAGATCTACGGCGGCACCTGCCACGACTCGCTGCAAACGCTCATACAGTGAGCCTTTTGCATGTTTGAAACCATATGGCAACGAACGGAGCGCGTAAGCAATTCCGCCTTCGGTGAGATCGCGGGTGTAGCGTAGGTGGAGAAAGTCAGATGTAGATACCATCAAGATGCGACCTCGCGAAGGTTTGTCTGGATACTTCCGTCCAGGCAATCAAACTTCGCAAGATTCTTTAGTTACTTTGGCGGGTAACTATTCTCTCGAATCAGGTTTTCCAGAGGCAGAAATAAAGGCTGTGGCAGCGCGCCCCAGGCGAACCAGCCAATCTCTTCCACTTCTTTTCCTGTGGCAATGAAAATGAACGGCTTGCCAACAGGTTTCCCCTCTAGCCAGATGGTGAGGTAATGCTGCTCCGTTTCCTCGAAAATATCATTGGTCACAGCTCGAAAACGGATATCCACAACCCCTACGCCAACTTCTTCCCTCGCCTCGCGTGCCGCGCAGCCTTCGAGGGTCTCGCCGGAATCCAAATGCCCGCCCGGCGTGGACCAGGTTCCCGCGCCATGCGGTCCCTTGCGATTCATCAAAAGCACCTTGTCGTCTTTTGTAATAATCATCGCAGTACCAACTTGTAGTTTTTCATCCTTTCTCGATTCCTGACTCATTCCTAAATTGCAAACAATAGTGGTGAAACGTATTACTGACCCAGGCTGATCCCAACCCAAACGGGGCAAGCCGCTGGTTATCCTGCACCCAGATTTTTTCATCTTTTAGACTGTATGTTCTTCCGAGCTCCCGGGCGATATCCCATGCCAGGGGATAAATCTTCCCACCCTTCTTCACATTTTTCACAATAATTGTGAGATACGCTTTGTCACATAACAAAGGCATTAATCCATTGTATATGCTCACCAGCTTGTTGAGAAACTCCTCGTAATCTTGGATGTTTCCCAAATCGTTTGGATCCTCCGAGTAATGGACATCCAGAGCCTCGGATTCGCGGCGTTTTTTTTGAGTCTGAGCTCCTTTGGCGCGGAGCATATTCCAATAAGGCGGAGATGTAACCACATAGTTAATCGTTGGTAACTTGTAATCAGCAGCTTGGGAGGCATCACCGTGAATGATGATCGATTGGAGATTAGAGACTTTTGCTCCCAGTGCAGCCCGTTCTTCCTGGATGATCTCTCTTGCGATTTCAGCATATTTCGGATTCAACTCAATGCCATAAGAATGTCGTCCGGCGCGTAACGCGGCGACGAGGGCGGAGCCTGTCCCTGCCATGGGATCGAGGACGGTTTCGCCCTGTTTGGTGAAAAACTCAATAAACTCCTGTGCCAGCGTTTCAGGAAATTTGGCGGGATGAACTAACACGCCCTTCTTACGCGGGGGAGGGTTATGGATAAACCAGGACTTCTGGAATTTCAGCCAGCGCTTTGGGTCCAGATCGTTGAGTTTATTAGAAGGCATACGCCAATCGTAAATCGAAAATAGTAATTCGTAAACACTTGCACCTGCACGTAAAGTTTACAAGTTAATGTCAACACAAAGCAGGTGTCTCTATGGTGTTGGGATGGGCGTTTTTGTTGGTAGAGCGTAATCCACTTCATACACCGCGAGATCCGAAAACGTAATCGTGACCGGTGTTTCACCTGCGGAACGCACGAAGACGCCGAGAGACCCACTGGGGAAGGATGGATCGATCACGCTGAACTGGTAACGCTCGTTGAGAAATAACCGCATCTCGTTTTGGACTGCCCATACCCCGATGCGGACCTCCCCCGGCGCGGCAGGCGCGTCCCCGCTCGGGACCGGTTCCTGGAGAGGCAGTCGTGTGCCGCCGGTGATCCGTTCGGCACGGATCATGCCATTGCAAGCCAGCACAAACCGGTAAAACGAGCTGCCCACGCCACGCACGACCAACCCGTAATTGTCCTCGCCGCGGCATAAGCTCGGGCGAGCAGTGATCTCGGCATAGAAGTCACTAAGAGGCAATTCGCGGCGCATGCTTGCCAGGTAAAAGCCAGACTTTGCCACCAGAGTCATCCGGTTCTGACTCATGCTGGCACTTGCATTGTCTGACATGGCAACATCCCACAGGCTGTCATCGGAGAAATCATCTTTGAGAATGATCCTTCCAATTCCGGGATTCATATCTGGTGTCCGGGTGTAGGTGGGGACCGACAACTCTGTGGCGGTAGCAGAAGGAGGAAACCAGACGATCGTCGGAGTTGCGGTTGCTGTCCCTGTTGGAGCGGGGGGGGCAGTGGGTTCAGCCAGATTTACAGGCAGGCAGGCGATGAGGAGTAGCGGCATGGCGCAGAGAAGCAGCGCGACGACAAACCAATCTCTGAGTATGAGATGAAATCCCCTGAGTGAGAGACACCTGCATCTGGCACCACGGCAGGTGTTGCTTCGCCAGCGGGCAGCTCGCAATGACATGAAACGCAATACTTTCATAATGAAATATTACAAGCTGTTGTACAATTACTTGGCGCGCTCATGATCGGATTGTACCTGAGGAAGACTTTAGCGCAGCACGATCACTCATAGCTTAAAACAAATTTGTAGCACATTAGGAGACTTTATGGCCGAAAAAGTAGTGCTCGTGACAGGCGCTTGTGGCGAGATAGGTCAGGCTCTCGTGCAAGGACTGGCAAAGCAGGGAGGCTATCGCATCGTAACCGCAGACCTCTCGCCTCTACCAGAAAACATCAAAGACATCTCGGCGGAGCACGCACAGGGGGACCTGGTGTACAAGATCAAGACCTTTTATGACTACGATTTCGATATCATCTTTCATCTGGCAGCCTCTCTCTCGTCTAAAGCAGAAGTGTCAAGCGAGGATGCGCACCGCATCAATGTGGAAGGGACGATGCAACTGCTGATGCTGGCAGCGTATCGTTCCGAGAAACACCAAAAGTCTGTAAAGTTCGTATTCCCCAGTTCGATTGCCGTGTATGGAATGCCAGACCTGGAGATGAAAAAAGTAGCGGGGTGTGTAAAAGAAGAAGAATACAATCTGCCGCACACAATGTATGGCTGCAACAAACTCTATTGCGAAAAGCTTGGTACCTACTACAGTCTGTATTATGGTCAAAAGCATCTGGATGAACAGCCACCGCGCATGCTGGACTTTCGCTCGATCCGGTTCCCCGGCTTGATCTCTGCCTTCACCCTTCCCCACGGCGGGACGAGCGATTATGGGCCTGAGATGCTTCACGCCGCGGCACAGGGCAAACCCTATTCCTGTTTCGTGCGCGAGGATACAAAGATCTCGTTCATGGCGATGCCAGATGCCATCAAGTCCTTGTTGATGCTGGTAGACGTCCCGCGTGAAAAGCTGCATCATCAGGTCTATAACATTGGCGCCTTCGCGCTGACAGCGGGGGAGTTCCGCGACCGCGCCTTAAGGGCCTTCCCCGGTGCGGAGATCACGTTCGCGCCGAACCCGCGCCGCCAGGGAATCGTGGACTCCTGGCCCGAAGATGTAAATGACTCGCTTGCCCGCGCCGACTGGGGCTGGCAGCCGGATTACGACGCAGACACGTTCTTCGATGCGTACTTCCTGCCCGAGATCAAAAAGCGATACAGGAATTAGCTTGCTCGTTACGGCTGAACCAAAGGGTGACCTGTACGGATCTCCCTTAATGTATTCTTGATATAATTTTTGTTTAATGAAAGCTCACGTTCCCTTTATTCTATGTATCGTTACTCTTTTCTTATTCCTCCTCAGTCTCCTCTTACCGTTTGGTGGCGTTTCTGCAGCGCCGGATGCCCAATTCGTCACTGCCACACCGGGACCGGATGGACGCATCCTCTATATTGTCGTGGAAGGCGATAGCTGCCTGCAAGTGGCGCTGCTGCATGGCATTACGGTCCCGCAGCTTCGTCAGTTCAATAGCCGGTTAGATGAAAACTGCACCCTTACTGTAGGGCAGCAGCTTGTTGTAGGTTTGGCACAACCAGAGACTCCCACCGCGGGACCTGCCCCGACTCTGCCCTCTCCCACTGTCACAGCGACGCCTGTCAGCGGGACCACGGAAGTCTGTGTTCTGTTATTCAACGATATGAATGGAGACGCCGTCCGCCAGGAAACGGAGCTGGGAATCGAGGGTGGGGCGGTCAGCCTCACCAATTTGAATGGCTCGTATTCGGAGACGCAGGACACTGTTTCTGCAGTTGACCCGGATACGCTTCTGCCGGTCCGCTCCTGCTTTGTAGATGTCCCTAGCGGGGAATACAACGTCAGCATGGCGGTGCCGGACGAATACAATCCCACCATGTTAGTAAGCTATACGCTCAATGTAAAAGCAGGTGACCTTGCCGAGATCAGTTTCGGCGCACAGTCCAAAACAATCACCGTGAGTGAGACAACGAACCCTCAGCAAGGCAACCGCTCCTCCCTTTTAGGAATCTTTGGATTCCTCCTGCTGTTTGGCGGCGCAGGGTTGGGGTATTATGCCTACCGCTCCGGTCAGCCCAAGAGCAAACTTAAGGGAAGCCCGCTGACGAAGAGATAAAGTAACAGTTACCCCATCGGGTAGCGCATTCTCTGCCCTCCAATCAAGTGCACATGTAAGTGAAACACCGTCTGTCCCCCATTGGCGCCGGTATTCGTGATCAATCGGTAGCCGCCTGGGGAAATGCCCTCTTCTTCTGCCAGTTTGCGCGCGACGGTGAAGAGATGACCCATGAGCTGTTCATCTTCCATCTCCAGCGCCCCCACCGATTCGATATGCTTATTCGGGACGATCAGGATGTGCGTCGGCGCGACCGGGTGAAGGTCTCGAAAGGCAGTCGATTGGCCATCCTGGTAAACAACTTCAGCGCTTGCTTCTTTGCGAATAATCTTGCAGAAAATACAGTAATTTGTCATCTTGTATCGAATCCTGGAAAGGTGGGATAGGAGATGGATTGCAAAGGGTTTCAGCATCGTTAAACCAAATGGACATCTTGTAAGAAATGCCGTGCGACGATTGTCTCAAAAACTCTCTTTATAAGCAACCTTCCTAAGGCTACCCCAAAGGGATTGTAACCGTTGTATATGAGTGTTATTAGAAGAATCTTACTTTTCGTGGCGTCTATTTAATTAAAGATATAATGCTCGCGGTGAGCATCATCGAAATGCTTGTACTGAGCGGAGTCGAAGTGCTCTTAAAAAGGTAGAACTATGAATGAAACGCTTTTAACCTGGTTGGTATTTATTCTTGCCTTCGGTGGCATGGTTTTGATCCATGAGTTCGGTCACTATATTGTTGCGCGCTGGGCAAAGATCGAGGTCGAGGAATTCGGTGTCGGGTTGCCCACGCCAGGCGCATTGACCCTTTGGAGCAATAAAGGATATTTGCTGCTCGATGACGGCGGAAGAATCGAGATTCCTGCTAATTTTAGATTGCCTGCGAATTGGAATGAACTCCTCCATCATCAGGCCAAGATTACGGCAGATCGAGTCGAGGATCATCTGGTGATGCGCTCGATTGAAGTCGTAGGCGTGGAGGATCCAAACCACTATCCCGACGCTCGTTTCGAATCGACCGATGTACCTGCCGATCAGATACCCCCTCGTCGAGTCATTAAGGCAGGGAAAACCAACGGCGCGATGCAACTCTATGATGTGGTCACAGAAGTGCATCCTGGCACCCGTTTCACGCTGAACTGGCTGCCTCTCGGTGGCTTCGTCCGCCCGAAGGGCGAGAATGATCCGAACGTGCCGGGCGGTTTGGCAGCCGCCAGCCCCTGGAAGCGGCTGGCTGTCCTGGTTGCCGGTCCGTTGATGAACCTGCTCACGGCGGTGTTGATCTATAGTCTCATCTTCGGACGTGTCGGCGTTCCGGATGCAACTCGCGTGCTGGTATCTTCTGTGACCGAAGGCGGACCCGCCGCGCAGGCTGGGTTTGAATACGGCGACATTTTCATCAGCGCAAACGGAAAACCGATCCATAGCTACGACGATCTGCGAATCATTGTCGATGCGAATGAGAACAAGCCGGTTACCTTCCTTGTGGACCGGGATGGCGAACAGATCGAGTTAACGGCTAGGCCGGTGATGAATGCCGAAGCCCAACGCAGCATGATTGGCGTGGGACTCGGTGTTCCCTTTAAGCAATCCGCGTCTCCGATCGACACGTTAAGTCTTGGGGCACGCTACACTGCTTTACATATTCAAACGTTGCTTTCCCTGCCTGCGCAGATGATTCGCGGTTCCCTGGATTCCGAACAGAGCCGGCTGATTGGTCTTAAGGGTATCTTCGACGTGCTTCAACAGACAGTGAGCCGTGATGTGGAAGCATCCACCACAACTCCAACCACTTCAACCGATCCGATGGATCAGCCGGTGCGCACGCTCGAGCTGATCGCATCACTTTCAATCAGTCTTGGCTTGTTCAATCTGTTCCCCTTCCCTGCGCTGGACGGTGGTCGAATCCTCTTTATCCTGCCGGAACTGATCTTCCGCCGGCGTGTTTCCCCTCAGGTGGAAAACCTTGTTCATGGCGTGGGTATGGCGTTTCTGCTCCTGCTTATGATTTACATCAATGTGATGGACTTTGTTAATCCAATTAGTGTAACGGTTCCGTAAGATGAATGCTACTCCTACTTCCTTCCAAAGTGTATTAGACGCTTTGCTCTCCGGCAAGGAATTTCCTCGCCGTTACCTCCAGGAATTTTCCGACATCGGAGCTCTGGAGCTCAAGACTCTTTTAGACGTCTGGCCCCAAGTCAAACCCAGCCGAAAATTGACCCTGCTCGAGGAGCTCGATGCCCTGGCGGAGAACGATACCCTCGTCTCGTTCGACGATGTTGCCCGCGCGCTTCTCAGCGACCCTGAGCCGGAAGTCCGTACACGCGCCATTCGCCTGTTAGATGAATACGAAGACCCGAAAGTTGTCCCCTCCTATCTGGATATGCTCAAGAACGATCAGGATCTCAATGTCCGAGTAGAGGCGGCAAACGCACTTCATCTGTTTGTGGATCTGGGCGAGCTGGAAGAGATTCCTGCGAATATATATCATCAGGTGGAAGATGCATTGCTCGCGTCCGCTGCCAGCGAGGATAATGTTCGGGTACGACGCGTGGCACTGGAATCGCTTGGGTATTCCTCCCGCCCCGAAGTCGCCACGTTGATCGACTCGGCATTTCATCGCGAAGACCCTGCCTGGCAGGCAAGCTCGCTGGTGGCGATGGGACGCTCTGCCGATGACCGCTGGACGGACGCGGTGACGCGTTCGCTTGTCCATGTGGACGATCGCATCCGTACAGCTGCGGTTCAGGCGGCTGGTGAGTTGTCGCTCCAGGCAGCGCGACCGATATTGCTCAAAATGCTAGGCGAAGAGGAAGATGCGACGATCCTGAGCGCGGTCATCTGGTCACTATCGCAGATCGGCGGCGAAGACGTGCGCACCTACCTTGAAAATCTTCTGGACCAACTGGAAGACGATGAACAAATCGCTTTCTTGGAAGAAGCGCTTGATAATTTAGCGTTTACCGAGGATCTCGATCGCTTCGACCTGTTAGCCTTCGACCCGGATGATGAGTTGACAGAAGTTGATGATGACGACAAGTAAGTCGTGTTGTCGACCCGACTAGACTGTTTAGGCGGGATGCCATCCGGCCCTACTCAAACAAGGTCACGGAGACATTATAATCTCCGTGACTTTTTGATTGTGTTGACTATATGTCCTTTTCCGTTCTCGCCTCCACCTTTCTAAACAATATTCTTCCCATCATTCTTCTCAGCGGAGCTGGATTTGCGCTTGGGAAAGCTCTTCACGTCGACCCGCGCAGCTTGGGACGCGTGGTCTTCTACATCTTTAGTCCTGTACTGATCTTCGATCTACTCCTGCAGAACCAGCTCAAGATCAGTGAGGCGGCCATCACGATTGCTTTCGCCCTTTGCTTCATTCTCACCATTGGGGCGCTTACCTTCCTCCTGGGATACTTCCTCAAACTCGAACGTTCTGCGCTGGTCGCGATCCTGATCACTACTATGTTTGCTAACACCGGGAATTACGGCTTACCTCTCGTCTCGTTTGCGTTCGGGGAACAAGCCCTTTCCTATGCAGGCATCTATTTTGTGACGACAACGCTTCTGTTTTATACGCTGGGTGTATTTTTAGCGTCGCTGGGGAATATGAGCTTCCAGGAAGCCCTTCTCGGGCTGTTCAAAATACCGACCCTGTACGCGGTCCTGCTTGCCCTTTTGATCAATATTTTAGGCATAGAGATTCCTCTGCCCGTGGCGCGCACTGTAGAACTGGCAGCGGGTGGCACGATCCCTCTGATGCTCATTCTGCTTGGCGTGCAGTTGACCCAGGTGGAGCTTGCGAGAAATCAACGGGCTTTGCAATTGAGTGTCGCTCTCCGGTTGGTGGTTGCTCCGCTGGCAGCGTTACTCTTTGCGGCAGTGTTTGGGCTGCAAGGCTTTCCTCGCCAGGCAAGTGTTACCCAGGCGTCCATGCCAAGCATGGTCAGCGCGACAGTCCTCGCCGCGGAATACAACCTAGATTCGAAACTGGTCACTGCCGTGGTGTTTATTAGCACGTTGCTAAGTCCGTTTACTCTTACCCCTTTACTTGTCTTTTTGGGAAGATGACCTTGAAGCGCACTTCGTTCTTTTCTTTCCTCCTCCTGTCCATGCTTTTCATTACCCCACATACTGGTGATGGCTTCAACTGGCAGACCCTGGAGTCCGGAATGCTGAAAGTTCACTGGTACGAAGGCGATGCCAATTTTGGGCAAGAGGCGTTAGAAACGGCGGAAGCAGGACTCGAATCCATGGGCCGTCTGCTTCCTCCCGATCTCCGACAGCCAATCGAAATCTTTATTTACGCCAATGTTAATGATTTCAAGAGTGCATTGGCATCTGGCAGAGAGGATTGGATTGCAGGACATGTTGATCCGGAGCAGGGGATTGTGTTTGTTCTCATTGAGCCTGGCGCAGAGCAGGGAATTGTGATGGAACAGCGCATTCCTCATGAGCTAATGCATGTCATCCTATTTCGCCGTTTCGGTTCAGGATATACGTCGATTCCGGGCTGGCTGCGTGAAGGGATGGCGACGTTGGCAGAACTGTATCCGAATGCCGAGTATGATCGTGTATTGAAAGATTCGGCTACAGGAGACGCTCTCATCCCTGTAAAGGATTTATGTACTTCGTTTCCCGATAGCACTGCTGATGCCTTTCTGGCGTACGCAGAATCAAGATCGTTCACAAATTATCTGTATGAAACATACGGCTCCAGCGGTCTGGTGAATCTCGCCACAGTTTACGCCGATGGTGTGGATTGCGAGCACGGGACTGAACGCGCCTTTGGCGTTTCCCTCTCCGTTCTGGAATCACAATGGCGTTCATCTGTGTCAGGGCGGAATCCTGTTTTTAATGGCTTGCAAAACATCGCACCCTATTTGGTGTTGCTGTGTTTGATTTTGGTGATACCCATGGTTGGGATCCTCAGCACGCTGAGAAAAGGAAATCGTAATGGACCAGGAATCTTCACCAAAAAGTGATATTGTGCGCGTCCATATCTGGGTAAAGGGGCGCGTCCAGGCTGTGGGCTTTCGCGCTCATGTGGAATATAGTGCGCGTCAAATTGGCGGCCTCACCGGGTGGGTGCGAAACGTTGGTTATGACACAGTCGAAGCGATTGCGGAGGGGGAACGCGAGCACGTGGAGCGATTGCTGCAGGTAGTGAAACAGGGTCCGCGCGGATCGCGAGTGGATGAATCAGAGGTAGAGTGGGAAAAGCCTGAAGGGGAGTTTGATCAGTTTGGGGTGAAGAGAAGTATATAGCGTTATCGAATGCCTATGCGGTTGGAGGAACATTTATTTGGTTAACTCGTCATACTTCCTACGGACTTCGCGAATATCTTCCCACATCAACGCTTTTGGCGAGCCGGAGGATCGATCGGGATTGCGAAGCAAGTAGGAGGGATGAAAAATCGGCATGATCCAGCGCCCATCCATTTCTGTCCAATGACCGCGCAGGCTGGTGATGCCGGTTTTCCGAAGAACGGATTGCGACGCTACATTCCCTGTGAGAAGGATAACACGCGGATCGATCAGGCGAATGATCTCAAAGACATAGGGACGGTAATAGTCAATTTCCTCGTTGGTGGGTTTCCGAAATGCCTTGCCGTCTTCCCCCGGCGGCATGCGAAACACGGAATTTGTAATATAGACGTTTTTCTCTGGGTCGAAATTCGCCGCTTGAAGGACTTTGTCAAGCATCTGACCGGCGCGTCCCACAAACGGCTTGCCTTTGACATTTTCCTCTGGTCCCGGCGCTTCCCCGATGATTAACAGTTGAGCATCCGGGTTGCCGCGGCTAACGACGACGTTCGTCCCGGCATCTGCCAAGGGATCGTCCTTCATACCTTTCAACGCGTTGATCACATCATCCAGGGATGAGAATTGGTTTGCTGGCTGGCTGAACAGGTCAAATTGACTCATGAACGGCCTCCTGATCAGGGCTTGGGATAAAACGAATTTTACCCCGATTACGCAAACCCTAAACCGCGCTCTTTAAGAGATACCCATCTTCCCTGCCCGATCACTAAATGATCCAACACTTCCACATCCAGTAATTTCCCTGCCTGCACGATCGCGCGCGTAACGGCGACGTCGTCCGGGCTGGGGGTCGGGTCGCCGCTGGGATGGTTGTGGGTGACGATCAATGCCGAAGCGTTTTTACGGATTGCTTCCTTGAACACCTCACCGACACGGATCTGGGAAGAGCTGACGGAGCCTTTATAGACCTCCACCGTTTCCATGACTTTATTTCTGCGATCTAGCAGAATCACCCGCAGATGTTCCTGCTCCAGGGCAGACATTTCATATTGCACGAGCGCAGCCGCGTCTGCAGGGGAGTTGATCGCGGGTCGCTCTTCTGGAGATTCGAGTGTCAGGCGCCTACCGAGTTCGATGGCAGCCTTAATTTGGGATGCTTTGGCTTCGCCTAGACCATACTGGTCCATCAATTCTTTGAACGGCACGCGATGAAGCCCCCTTAAGCCGCCGAATTTGTTCAACAAACGCTGACCAACTTGGACAGCGTTCTCACCCGTCACGCCGACCCGCAGCAGAATCGCAATGAGCTCAGCATTACTGAGTGCCTGCGGTCCCAGAGCTGCCAGCCGCTCGCGAGGGCGGTCGGCTTCGTATAAGTCCATGATGCGATACATGGGGGAAGTGGTGGTGTCTGCCATGATGTTTATTCCCTTTATGAAAGTTATAAACCTATTTTACAATGAAGGAGTTGCTTGGGTAGCTCACTGTCGAGAAGCTGTAAACCGAACGAGAGCGCTTGCTTGACATCCCCTCCTGCCTCAAGTAGAATGTTCTACGCCTTCCCCGCACATTTGCGGGATAATGACTTGGGCCTGTAGCGCAGTTGGGAGCGCGTCTCAATCGCACTGAGAAGGTCAGGGGTTCGAATCCCCTCAGGTCCACCTGTTCAGTGTACCGTATGCAGTAAGTAGATAAGTAATCAGTCACTGGACACCTTAACAACTGATTACTAAAATTCCGGGCCCATAGCGCAGTTGGGAGCGCGTCTCAATGGCATTGAGAAGGTCGGGGGTTCGAATCCCCCTGGGTCCACACAATGTAAGGCGGATTGCCAATCCGCCCTACTAAATGTCAGGACAGGAGTAGTACGTCATCCCGTCAGCGAGTTGGGAGAGTGAGGTGAGAGCCCAGCGCCGTGCCTATCGGGAGCGCAACACAAGACCGAACTCGCCTGTTCGCTCGAAAGAGAGACTGGAATGGTGAACGCAGCGAAGTTGCATAGCCATTCTCGGGAAAGCCCGTTATAGCGACTAAAGAGCGTTTGAGTGTTGGAAGGTTTAATGTTGAAGGATTAACCTGCAACTTGATCCCCTTCAAACTTTCAATCGAATCTGGGTGGTACCGCGGAGGATTTCCTTCGTCCCTGATGTGGACGAAGGATTTTTTGTTTTTGTTGGGTAATCGTCAATCTTGAAGGAGGCACAAATGAAACGAAGATTTCGGATCAACTATATTTTCTGGAAAAAAGGGCCGCTTCTTCCGTGCCTCCTCACTTTTAATTAAGAAGCTGCATGAAACGCGGAATTTATCATCTGACACTTACACAAATGAGGACCGAATGGAAGACACAACAAAAATTGAACATGCACCAGGTGCGTCGACAAGACGAGACAGATCCTACCAGCCGCAGGCGCTGGAGAAAAAATGGCAAGCCAAATGGGAAGCGGATAAGCTGTACCGCGCGGTGATCGACGAAACCCGCCCTAAACACTACGCGCTGACGATGCTGCCGTATCCCAGCGGGGATCTGCACATTGGTCACTGGTATGCGATGGCGCCCTCGGATGCCCGCGCCCGTTTCAAGCGGATGCAGGGCTATAACGTGATGTTCCCGATGGGCTTTGATGCGTTCGGTCTGCCGGCAGAAAATGCGGCGATCAAAGAGGGTGTGCACCCGATGAAGCGCACGGCTGAAAACGTCGAACGGATGCGGACGCAGCTACGCTCGATGGGTGCCATGTTCGATTGGGAGCGTGAAGCCGTTTCGTCGGACCCCGACTATTACAAATGGACGGAGTGGTTCTTTATCCAGCTGTTCAAAATGGGACTGGCATATCGCAAGATGTCTGCCGTGGATTGGTGCCCCAAGGACAACACGACGCTGGCACGCGAACAGGTCATCGGCGAGGAACGTGTTTGCGAACGCTGTGGCACGCCGGTGATCAAGAAGGAATTGGAGCAGTGGTTCTTTCGAACCACGAAATATGCCGATGAGCTGCTGTATTTCGATGATATCGACTGGCCCGAGCGCGTCAAGACTCTGCAAACGAACTGGATTGGACGAAGTGAAGGCGCCTCGGTGATTTTCAAGACAGAGGCTGGCGATTCCATCCAGATTTTTACTACCCGCCCGGATACGCTGTGGGGCGCGACCTTCATGGTCTTCTCACCCGAGCATCCGCTGGTAGACAAAATCACCACGTCAGAGCATAAAGCTGCTGTAGAGGAGTATAAAGCGCAAGCTGCCCGCCAATCGGATATCGAGCGCGAAGCAGCAGATAAGGAAAAGACAGGCGTCTTCACCGGCGCGTATGCCATCAACCCAGTCAATGACGAGCGCATTCCGATCTGGATTGCCGATTACGTGTTGATGTCCTACGGTACCGGCGCGATCATGGCGGTCCCGGCGCACGATACGCGCGATTTTGCCTTTGCGCGCAAGTATGGTTTGACAATTATCCCTGTCATCCAGCCGGAAGACGTAGAGCTGAAGGGCGAGACGATGGAAGCCGCCCATGAACATGAAGGTGTCATGATCAACAGCGGTCCGTTCAATGGCACGCGCGCCACTAACGATAAGGGCATGAAGAACCCAGCGATCAAGGCTGTGATCGAATGGCTGGAAGAACGAGGTATCGGGAAGCGCGCCGTGAATTATCGCTATCGCGATTGGCTGATTAGCCGCCAGCGCTACTGGGGCGCGCCGATTCCCATGATCCATTGCGATGTGCATGGCTGGAATCCCGTGCCGGAAGACCAGCTGCCTGTGATGCTGCCGGAAGATGTGGAGTGGAAGCCGACCGGCGAGTCACCGCTGAAGCTGCATCCCACGTGGAAGAACACCACCTGCCCCATCTGCGGCGAGCCCGCTACGCGCGAGACGGATACGATGGACACCTTCATGTGCTCCTCCTGGTATCACCTGCGTTACCTGTCTCCGCATTATGACAAAGGTCCCTTTGACGAAGCGGAGTACAACTACTGGATGCCTGTGGACACATACACTGGCGGCATCGAGCATGCCACGATGCACCTGCTGTATACACGTTTCTTCCATAAAGCCCTGCGTGACGCCGGAATCACAGAAGGCGGCGAGCCCATGCTGCAGCTGCGCAACCAGGGCATGGTACTAGGCGAGGACAACGAAAAAATGTCGAAGAGCCGCGGCAATGTCATCGCGCCGGATGTGTTGGTAGAGCGCTATGGAGCAGATACAGTCCGCGCTTACCTGATGTTCTTTGCCCGCTGGGATATGGGCGCGCCCTGGGACTCACAGGGCATTGAAGGAAGCGCCCGCTGGCTGCGCCGTGTCTGGACCTTGTTTACAGACATCGCTCCAGCCGTGACGCAGACGCCTACCAGTGACGTGCTGCGGAATTTGCGACGGCGTGTGCATCAAACCCTGATGCGAGTGAATCATGATTTCGAGAACTTTGAATTCAATACGATCATCTCGGCGCTGATGGAGTTGTTAAACGAGATGTATAAGGCACGTGAAGCTGGCGCGGTCGGAACAACCCAATGGGAGGAAGCCACAGAGATTTACATTAAGATGTTGGCGCCTGTCGCTCCGCACATCGCCGAAGAGTTGTGGACCAATCAGCTCGGCAAGCCCTACTCCATTCACCAGCAGCAATGGCCCAAGATCGATGAGGCGGCTGCGAAAGAGGACACGATCGAGCTGCCCGTCCAGATCAATGGCAAAGTGCGAGACCGTATCATCGTCGCAGCAGATGCCAGCGAAGAGGAGATTAAATCCGCGGCGCTGGCAAGCGAGACCGTCAAGAAACATTTGGAAGGCAAGGAACCAAAGAAGATTATCGTGGCGAATAAAAGACTGGTGAGCCTGGTAATTTAAGATCTGCGAGATCCTACAAGAAGAAAGAGACGAGCTTTGCAAGGCTCGTCTCTTTTTGATTCTGCTCTCACCCTGGAGTACCAATCATTCCGCAATTATTTTGCAACATCCCGGCAATTCTATTGCAACGCGATAATTGACATCGGAGTCATACAATGAACATCAGAACAAGATCCCTTATAGATGATTCTGAAAACTTCATAGTAAATAGAGCGGTCTCCGTCGGATGGGTGGAAATATGATCTGGTCATAAACGTGGACTCGTGCTTGCCGGAATTCTTTCCGAAATATTTCAGAGAGGAGAATTTGACCATGACATCGAAGCGTATTTTCCAATCCTTTATCCTGCTGGTGATTCTGTTTAGTATGGTTGGCAGCGGTCAGCCTGTGAGAGCCGAAGCGGCGGACCCGATTGTCATCAATCGCGATCTGTCCTTCTGGGATGCCACCTACTTCGGTCTTGTGAATGCCAGCCTCTATGAGAACTGGCAGTTTTCGTTCACAGGGACTCACACCTTCACCGTCACGGTGACGCCGCTCACGGGCGACTTGGTCCCGCTGCTTCTCCTGTTGAACGGAAGCGGTAGCGAACTGGCCAATGGCGTGGGTACGCTAACAAGCACCCAATCTGCGGGCAGCTATTCCATCCAGGTACAGCCGCAATCGGGTTCCGGTTTCTACATGCTCACGATTCGGGAGATTATTTCGAGCCAGGCATCTGCCTCGACACGTGTGGATCCTGAAACTGTGATGGTTGGGGAAAACGCTCTTGTGACCGTGAGCTTGAATAATATACCTGCAGGCGGGTACACAAGCGCCGAATTTACTTGTACCTATAATTCCACATTGGTGCAGGTTAGCAACATTACTGTGACTAATCTGTTTGGTCCCGATCCTGCCGTGGCGATCAACGATCCGCAAAATGGAAGTTTCATTGTCGCCATCGCCGGCAGCAATGGGAATAGAGCCACCACAGGCGGAGTTGTCTTTACCTTTAATGCCACAGGCTTGCAAGCCGGGCAGACCGCGATCGAATGTACAGCGCGCGTATCCAAGGGAGATAACCTTCTTACGAGCATTCCATCCACAGGTGACACCCTGACAATTGTTGGAGAACCCTCGACACCAACTGCCACGCCGACTCCGTTTGATATCACGCCTACGTCCGAAACGCCCGCCGAATCTCCGACACCGACCTCATCCACGCCGGTGGAAACCACTACGTCCACGTCTGAAACACCCATCGAAACTGCCACACCGACTTCCGAGACACCGGCTGGCTCGCCCACCGCAACCTCATCTACTCCAGTCGAAACAGTAACGCCTACCTCTGAAACTCCGGTTGAATCGCCTACGCCTACCTTTACATCTACGCCGATAGAGCCGTCAGCTACCCCTACTGCTTTACCTGATGGAACAGTCACAGGCAAAGTGATTGCCAGCAAACCAATCACGGTCAGTCTTTACAACGCCGCGGATGAATTGGTGACCTCGGTGGCAGCCAACCCCGATGGCACCTTCAGCCTGACTGCCCCTGGCGGAAGCTACACAATCATAGCCACTGCCAGCGGTTTCTTGAGCGCGGAAGGTTCTGCCAACATCTCAGGGGGCGGCAATGCTGCGAAACCGGATATCACGCTTCTGGGAGGCGATATCGACGGCAACAATGTGATCGACCAGTTCGATGCGCTGACCATCGGTATGAATTACAACGGCACCACCCCCTCAGCCGCCGACTTGAACAATGACGGTGTGATCAACGTGCTGGATCTGGAACTCCTCGCTGCCAACTATCGTGAGACCGGTCCTACGGTTTGGGAAGTCAGTTACCCATAAATGCCATAAGAGGGCGCCCCTCGAGGGGCGCCCTCTTATGTTTCTGGAGTGGCTATGAGATTTATTTCTGTATTTCTCCTTGCGATCGTTATCGCACTTACGACTGCAATCCCTGTCAACGCTCAGAGCACAGAAAGCATCTGGCTGACCGTGGACACGACGACTTATAAAACCCGCGAAACAGTTGTCGCCACCTTAAATGCGTCTTCTGCCACGCCCATTCAGGGATTTACATTCCAAATCCGCTATGACCCTGCCTGTCTGAAACCGATCAATGCTGTTAGCCAGATGCCGGGTATGAATGCCTTGCCCTTGCCGCAAATCTCAGGGCTGGCAGATGGCTCGTATGCCAGTACTACCCCTCAAGCAATCAATGGCGTCCTGGCGGAGGTGCGTTTTGAAGCCCTGGGTGGCTGCCAGACGAATCTCGTACTGGAAAGCGCGGCGCTTGCCATCCGCAACGAATCGGGGTTTGCAGCTCCGGTCGCGAATGTGACGGTTGCTAAAGAAAGCCCTGCTCTCACGATTGATAAGGCGTTGGGAGAAGCGTCCACGGAGTCGCTTACGGGCTCGGTCCTCCCGCTAGAACCGCCGCCTGTCGCTGCCCGCGGTATTCCTGTCTGGGCGATTGTGATCGTATCCATTCTTCTGGTCGGCGGACTTCTCTTCGGGGCATTCAAGTGGCTGAAGATCGGAATGACTCCTGCCTCAAACGAGCCGGTAGCTCCTCAGATGCCCATCTTGCAGATCAAACACGGACCGCAAACCGGGACGAGCTTTCCCCTTGAGAAATTGCCCTGTTATATCGGTCGCGATCCCGAGAACGAAATTTGCCTGAATGACCCTCATATCATGAGTCAGCACGCGAAAGTGTATAAGGCAAATAACAGCTATTTCCTGATGGATCTGGGCGGTGAAACGTTTGTCAACGGCCAGGCTGTCAAAAAACGCTCTGCCAATCTTAAGCACGGTGACGTGGTGCGTTTAGGGAAGAGCGCCTTATTTGTATTTGGGTCACCATCATCCTGAGCGGAACGAGAAGCTAATCCTCCTTTGTTCTGTTTGTAAGGAGAGGTAGGGAAACATGAAATCTACATATTTTCTACGGATTCTCAGTCTGCTGGCGTTGTTAATCTCCCTCGTGCCCGCGCGGAATGCCGTCGCTCTCGCAGACCCTCCACCGGCGGATCTGTTCCAACTGCCCTGGGACCTGGGACTCGCCTGGGTGGCGATTGACGGAATCGATAACGGCACCAAACGTCCAGTAAGTAGCTCGCACCATTGGAGCGTTGGCGGCGCGATAGACTTTGCTCCGCACAACAACATGAGGAAGGGCGAGGACACATCTAATTTTGGGGTGAATGCTGCCGCATCGGGAACTGTAGTTGCCAAGTCCTTTTGTCATGTCAGGATAGACCATGGCAATGGTTGGACAACCGAGTATCAATTTCTTGCTAATGTCTCGGTGAATGTGGGTGATCCCGTTTCTCGCAATCAGCGTCTGGGTATCCTCGCAGATGGCGTACGGCATCGGTTTTGTCCGGGTAGCAATGAGCCGAACGTTCCCCATGTGCATTTTATGCTGCGTCCTTCAGTAAGAAATGCAGTGTTGGCTGGTTGGGAGATTAACTACCTGCCCGTATTGAACAAAACCACATTTCTTAAACATGGCCAGGTAGTAGGGCTTTTCAAGCCTCTGCTGAATACATTTGACCAGGTTCAAATCGTATCGCGTGGTCCTATCATTTGGGATATGCTCCACACTGGGACTGTGGACGCTTTCCGCTATGAACGATGGTCACTGACGCTCGATGATCTAACAAAATTCACATTAACAGCTGCGCCGACCAGCAACGGTCTCACTCCGTTGATCCTTCTGCTGGATGCCAGTGGGAATGAGGTCGCGCGCGGCGCTGGTCCCTTGACCAGCACGCAGCCTGCGGGAGATTACTTTGTTCAAATCCAACCCGAGGCTGGTGCGGGTTCTTATACTTTGCTTGCCCAAAGAAACGATCTGCCCGCAGGACCGTTCGTCTCGACAACGGTCAGCCCCGCAAGTGTGAACATCGGTCAGGCTGCGACAGCCACCGTCAGCTTGAACAATGTTCCTGCCGAAGGCTATCCCAGCACCGAATTCACGTGTACCTACAATTCAGCTCTGGCAACAGTGAGTGATATTGTTGTGGCAGATCTGTTTGGTGCTGATCCCGCCATTGCGATCAACGATCCACAAGATGGGAGCTTCATCGTCGCGATTGCAGGCAGCAACGGCAATAAAGTGACTGCAAGCGGCCCTGCGTTTACGTTCAGCCTGACTGGCTTGGAAGCAGGCCAAACCACTGTAGAATGCAAGGCGCGCGTCTCCCAGGGCGATAACGTACTGACGGCGATAGACTTTATCGCGGGCAGCCTGAACGTTCTTTCGGGCACATCGACTCCAATACCGGGAGCAACCCCCACAACACCGGCCGAAACCCCTGTTCCGAACACACCCACCGCCACAGCAGTGGGGCCGGGCAACTCGCCTACGCCAACCGTCACACCAAGTGGCCCTACAGCCACGCCAACGCCTACAATTCCTGTGGGGGAATGGCTGGTCTTTACCAATAACACATATGGTTTCCGCTTCCTGTACCCGCCACAAAGTCAGATCCTCCCAGGCGGGAGTGATAATTCCACCCGTATCAACTTGCCCTTCGTTCCGGGCACGAACCTGAGTGAGAAGTATCTGCAAATGTCCGTCAATGAAAACGTCAATCCCTGTCAGAGCCCGTTATCCTCTATTTCACCGCCCGGCTCTCCCACTGAAACTGTCGTGTTTAATGGGATTTCATTCCTCAAGCAGGTAGGAGGAGATGCTGGAGCAGGTCATCTCCATGAATGGGTTGGCTATTCTACGCTCAAAGACAATGCCTGTATTAGCATGGACTTTGTCCTCCATTCTCTCAATTCTGGCAATTTTGCGACGCCGATCCCTGAGTTCGATAAAGCGGCTGAGTCGCTGGTCTTTGGTCAAATTGTTTCCACATTCCAATGGCTGGATGGGATGTCGACAGCCACGCCTACAACGACCGAATCTCAAACGCCCACCGCTACGCAGTCCACGCCGGTGGAGACTGTAACGCCCACCTCATCGACCCCGATTGAGTCTCCAGCGTCCACCGCTACGCCATCTACGCCCGTCGGATCTCCCACCGCTACCGGCTTGCCCGATGGAACGATCACCGGAAAAGTGATCGCCAGCAAGCCCGTTACAGTCAGTCTCTACGATGCCTCGGATGTGCTGGTGACGTCCGTGACGGCGAACGGGGATGGCACGTTCAGCCTCACCGCCCCCGCCGGGACGTATACCATCGCAGCTGGCGCCAGCGGCTTCCTCCGTGCCCAGGGGTCGGTCACACTGACGGAAGGTGGCACCAGCACCAAGCCGACTCTCCACCTCCTGGCTGGCGACATCGACGGCAACGATGTGATCGATCAATTCGACGCGTTGACCATCGGGATGAGTTATAACGCCGCCACTCCAGCGGAAGCCGACTTAAACAACGATGGCGTGATCAATGTCCTGGATCTGGAATTGCTGGCGAGCAACTATCGCAAGTCTGCTCCGCAGGACTGGGAGTAGCCAGGCAATACCTGAACAGGCGAGTTTTGCACTTTGTGCAGGTATGTGGCTCTTTTCCAATAAGGAATGCCCCCAGGACTCACAGTCTGGGGGCATTGTGCCCAAACTGGTTCCCCTTTATCGTTGTGAGCGCATCCTACCTGCCTAGTTTGTGGGTTCAAAAGTGCTATAATGGCTTTCAGCACACAGAAATCGCGTTCTCCTTAAAGGCGGCATATCACTCTGAGGACGCTCACTACTTCTTTTCACAATCCGGGAAGGACCTTACTATTCATGTTGTCATGATGTATTAATCATGGTGTGCTAGGATGACCTATCGCTTTGAGAATGAACTTATCCGCATTTTCGGCAGTCGTTTGCCCTTACGGTGTTGCGTATGGCTTCCCCACTGGTTCCTGAGATGAGAACCGATACTCCCTTGCTGGAAGCTGCCAGGAACATGGATCGAGAGGCACTGGTGGAGATCTTCGATCTTTATTCCTCTGCTCTCTACAACTACGCTCTGCGTCTGTGTAATGATCCTCTCAAAGCAGATAATATCGTAGGGGATGTGTTTGCAAAACTTCTGGAACAATGGTCGTCCGGACGCGGACCGAGCACGAACTTGCGCTCCTATCTCTACGAAACGACCTATCACCTGATTGTCGACGAAGCGCGCTTCTCCCATCGTGAAGCTCCGCTGGAGGTCATGGAATTCCTTCGGCAGGATGGAAATGCCTATCTGGTGAACCTGGAAAATCGCATGTTGCTCGATGCAGTGATCGTGGCGATCAAGAAACATCTGACCGAAGATCAGCGGCATGTGATCATTCTGCGTTTCCTGGAAGGCTTCAGCCTGCGTGAAACCGCTGACATCATGGGAAAAGAAGTTTATAATGTTAAGGTCATTCAGAATCGTGGAGTTGCGAAAATACGCAAGGCTCTAGGCTATAAGGTTGCTTCGTGAAACCGACATTGTCTCCACAAGATAAAGAAATCATCAAACTGCTCAAAAGGCTGGGCGCTCTTAAGATTGAATACCCTGCAGAATTAGTAGCTGCCAGACGGGCGGCTTTTTCCGTTCAGATCGAACAGCACAAAGTAGAAGGGGCAAGAAGAAAGGGGAAGAAAGAATATTTTTCGCAAAAGCAAGTGATCGAACTCCTGGAGGGCTTAAAGCCTGTTAAAGCGGAATACCCCGCTGCATTACGATCTGCTCGGCGGGCAGCTTTTATCGCGCAGGTAGAACAGTACAACAATGGTCAGGTGCCGGATACAGGCTCTTCCCAAGATCCAGTGATCGAACTTCTCGAACAGTTGAAATCTACCCATACCGAATATCCTCCCAATCTGTTATCTGCACGGCGAGAGGCATTCCTTGCGCAGATTCGTCAGCATAACCAGGATAGCGTGCAGGAAGAAGCGCCGTCCGAGGCTCGAGTGATCGACCTTCTCGAACAGTTGCAAGCGGCTCGCGCCGAATATCCTCGCGACTTACTATCAGCCCGACGGACGACATTCCTTGCGCAGATCAAGCAGCGCACGAACGGACATGTACACCAGGAATCAGCGTCTGAAGATCCGGTGATGGAGACCCTTGGCGTATTGAGATCCTCCCATGCTGAGTACCCGCCTGAGCTGCTGACAGCCCGCCGAAAAGCGTTCGTTGCACAGATTGAACAACATAACCGCGGCGTGGGTTTCGAGAGTGAACCTCTGTTATCAGACAACAGTAGCTTGGTTCAGCTCCTGGGTCGTTTGAAGTCTATTAAAGTTGAGTATCCACGCAGGCTCTGGGCTGACAGACGAGTGATCTTTGTCAGTCAGATACGGGAAGGGAAGATCAGTGTACTGGAAGCGCTGCGTGCTTTCGTTACAAACCTCTTCCATGCGCAGACGAAGCATCCATCGGCACCGGCATTCAGCCTCAGGCGGACGTCTGTTATTCTCGCGACTCTCCTTGTGGCAGCCTTTGTCGGATCTCTGGCATTCGGAAACAGACGCCCACTAACGGGAGTCTTCGGGTCTTCGCTTCCGCAGCAAGAAGCCTCCCTGTCAAGTCCTGCGGTTGCCGCCACCAGTACCGGAGAAACTGCAAAGATCATTTGCAAGCCGGGACTCCAGCCGCCCTTATGTCTGGCGCAGGAGGCGGATCAAAGCCAGGATCTAACCTTCCCGGGGAATGGATCGGCGCGGCCCGCGGTTGCTAAGGACACGCTCCCCGGCTACAGCGCGATTCACCAGGCTGCAAACGCCAATGATGGGGTGTATGGACCCGGAGCAAGCTGGATCAGCAACACTGCCTACAGCTGGATCAAGATCGATCTTGGCGAAGCTAGGGTCATCAACACCATCACTTTCGGCAGAGACCGGCTTGGAAATCTCAACGATGGCGACCCTGGTCAGTTTAGCATCGCTGTGGCTCTCGTTGATGATATTTATGCCGACGGAAACAGCCACAATGATTCCCTGGAGTATAAGCAGGTCTATAACTCGAAGGAAATAGGGTTCGACGGGATTATTTCCGGCCCCGAAACCATTGAAGCCACGTTTCCGGCGGTGCGAGCCAGGTTTATCAAGATCACCTTTGAAAATGCTGGAACAGCCGTCGATGAGATCGAGGCGTTCATGTTACAACCCTCCGGATTGGCAAGTAATCGTACGCAGCGGCCGCGAGATACTCTGGTGCCTCCCTCCTTTACGCCAGTACCTACGAATACATTGATTCCATCCAAGACCCCGACCCTGGTCCCGACTAACACATTGGTTCCGACGAGGACGCCAACCCTTGTTCCAACCCATACACCGCGCCCAACCAGCACGGATGTCCCGACCGATACACCCCTCCCAACCGATACAGCAACGCCGCGTCCAACCCATACACCGCGCCCAACCAACACGGACGTCCCCACCCATACGCCCGAGCCACCGACCGATACGCCGGAACCACCACCGACGGATACGCCCGAGCCACCGCCAACGGACACCCCGCAGCCACAACCCACAGAGACATCGGCGCCATTCGCGGGCACAGCGGAACTGTCGTTGGTCGCGACGGGGACACCTCACGTGGCTGTACCCTAATAGAAAACTTTTCCCGGTAAGCCCCTGAGAGATGAAAATCCTGGGGGCTTCTTCATTAAATATATAACATCCAATCGAAGAGTTTCTTTCGATACTCGAGGAGTGAGCATGGCTAAACCAATGTACTTCCAGTGGCAGAATCCAACTCTGTTGAAAACAATCTATCCCAGGCGGAACCGGAAACTGGCGGATTTCCTGCTCTACTCGAGGGAGATCGATCTATGGCAGGAGTACAAAGATAAAGATATTAATGACCTCCAGGAAGAGGTCAATACTTATATCGCGGAACGAGATCAGGCGGTGATGACTGCCTACAAGTCCTATAAAACCGAATATGACTATTTCACAGTTGGGGATATCCGCACGGTATACGTGGGAAAGTATAAGTTGAAGGATGAAGCGGAGCTGGCGCCCATTCACGAACTGCACAACGCTTTTAAGTCCAATCTACCCAAACGTCAGGATGTGCGCAAGGAAAAGAATTTCGTTGCCTACTATCTCTCTGCATGGCAGGAAAAGATTCGAAGGCTGGAAGAGGAAGCAATCCGGCGCGAGCGCAGGATCGCCATCATGCACCCTCAGCATCGTGACATTCCTGTCCTGAAGCAGGAACTGCAAAAACTAAAAGACCTTACGCTTCCGCTGCTGCAGGAGGAACGGGAACGGCTGCTGCACTTCCTCTCCACGTACAACAAGATCGAGAAGCGCAAGCTCGAATTCTATAAAAGGACAGAGACTGCAAAAACGGAAATCCAGAACACCCGCGCAAAGCTGGATGCTCTGCGTACCCCTGTCAAACGGTTGGAAACGGAAGGTGGGGAACTCACGGCTGCACTTGCCCGCCTCCGTACGCCGCCGCAGCGGCAGGTGTTCGAGGGATACTTTTCTACAGATGATATCCGCGGCGAGCTTGGACAGCAATTCCCTGAGATCGACTCAACCTTGCTCGATATGATTAGTGGTATTCATAAGCGGCTGGCGACCGAACTGCGCTTGCTAAAAAGTGAGGATGTTATTCGGACCCGGCTCAGGAATTATGTGGATGAGTTAAGGACGCAATACAAAAAACTCGTGACGGAAGTGAGCCGGCTGGAATCACAATTGGGCGGCAGATCCATGGATGCAGCGGCAGAGGACAAAAAACGTGCCAGGCTGGATATGCTAAAAGTCACGGGGTTGAAAGCCGTGGAGACAGAGCTCGACAAACTTAGTAATTATCACGCCGCGTTCGAGTTCGCCCAAAAGCCGGAGGCGGAACTGAAACGGATGATTCAGGAAAAAGAGCGGCTTTTACAGGAGAACCAGAAAAAAATCGCAAAACTCAAAGAACAAGCAGTCCCGTTAGAAGAGGATCTCAAAGCCAAAGAGTCCATTCTCAACATGTCTGAAGTGGAGTACCTTGTCCGTTTTACCCCCGAACAAGGACCAATTACGGTGCGGGATATCGTGCGAGGAAAAGTCGAGGCATACAAAGCCTCCCTGGATCAAAAAATGGGCAAGGATCGCCCCGAAGAGGAGATCCAGCAGGAGCTAGTGGAGGAGATCGTCCAGCGCTTCCGGGAAAAACCAAAGGAATATCCGCTCTGGCTACAATATATGATCATCCATTTTTCCGGGATGCGCTACGCCACCGCCCATGGTTCCTGGGCAGACCCCAAGGATTTGCTGGTCAGCCTACGCACCGCTGCGCTGGAAAAGGATTTTCGGCGCATGGACGAGGATGATGTGGAAGCCATGAGCGAACAGCGCATCAGTGCTTATGAGTCACCAGACGCGTCCACGGCGCCAAAGTTCGCACGGGCAACAGATCCGAAAGCCAAGGAACGAATTGCCACGCACTTAAAGGGTCTCAAACTGCCCTATCGTCGGCGCGAGGCGCTTCTCGACCTGCTGCTGGATGAAGAGAAGTATGAGATCGAAGCCATGAGTCCTGAGGAAGCGCTGGAAGCACTCGAGACACTGCGGGATGAGAAAACGATTCCCGATTGGATGTGGAAAGAGATCGTCCGGCTGACGGACCTGCGCGTAAAGGAAGCAAAAGACCCTACCTGGAATAAACTATCGCAGGATGAACAGGACCAAAAGAACGAGGCCCGTTATGCTGAGTTCCGTGAGATTATGAACAAGTGGAAGCAGGATCATCTCACGGGCTGGCGCGAAGAACATGATCGCTCGAACCGGCTGATCGTCACCAGTTCGGTCTGTAATGAGGTGGCGGAACAGATTCAGCACTTACGCGGTCACTCTCCCTCCGGTGGACTAACCGGGATAGTAGATTGGTATATGAGAATTGTGAATGAAGGAAAGGTGGCTGGGAACCCGCGCCCATACTTCGCATTCGTAAAAGATGGCGTCGAAAACCAGTACAGGGAGGGTGCCAACATCCTGTGGCTGCGCTTTGTCCACGAGCAACCCAATCCCTGGCGGGTTGCAAAGCCTCTGTCAGTCAACGGTGACCGACTGATTCCCGACAAATATCGCCGGAGTAAAGGAAAGGAAGGCGAGTGGACGTATTTTGAAAGTGATGTCATCACACGCAAGCGGTCGCGTACAGTGGAGAAGCGCTTGGTAAAAGATCAGCAATGGCTGCGCTGGATTCACGTAGCCACCGTGGCAAAAGTTGCAGAAACGGCGGAGGGTCCGGTCGTCCTGACCTTTGAGACGGCTTTGCCGTATGACGATCCAAGCGTCTCGGCTGTTGGCATCTTCAAACATGATCTGCACAACCTGATGTGGGATGGCGGCGAGGAATATTACAACGGTTCGTTTATTGCCTATTTGCCAGAAGGACAAATCCCGGCGAGCGACCTCAAAGAGATGCTGGACTGGAAGAAGATTTTGCGCAATTGAGATGCCAGCGCTGCGATCTGCCGGTTACGACAGCTAAAGTGGTTGAATGAGCCCACCACCATTGACAGCTTCCCAAGCTATGTTCCGCAAGTCCGTAACATCTTAAAGTAAGACATAAATGGACGGCATGACAGCCGTCCATTTATCTTTATCCGTGGAGTTTATCGAGTAGAATTCAACGCGCTGTTTTCAAGTTGAAAAGGATAAATATGGCAGTGATCGAAGTCAAAGAACTAACGAAAGTATTCAAAATCCCCAAAAAAGAATCAGGCCTGGGCGGGGCGGTGAAAGGGCTGTTCCGTCCCCAGTTTGAGAATAAGACAGCGGTGGATGGCATCAGTTTCAAACTGGATGCGGGGGAGATCGTCGGCTACATTGGCGTGAACGGTGCAGGGAAGTCTACGACGATCAAAATGCTGACCGGTGTGCTCATGCCTACGAGCGGGAGCATCAATGTGCTGGGACGCGACCCGCACCGCCAGCGCGTGGACAACGCGCGCGAGATCGGCGTGGTCTTCGGTCAGCGTACGCAGCTCTGGTGGGACCTGGCGCTGATCGAATCTTTGAATCTGATCGCCAAGATCTACAACGTGCATCCGGTCAAATACCGGTTGATGCTGAACCAGTTCACGGAAACACTCGAGCTCGACGAACTGCTCAAGATTCCTGTCCGTAATATGTCACTCGGGCAAAAGATGCGCTCAGAGCTGGCAGCGGCGCTGATCCATGAGCCGCGCATCGTCTACCTGGACGAACCCACGATCGGCCTCGATTTGATCGTTAAGGAGCGTATCCGTGACTTTATTAAAGCGGAATGCATCGCCAAAGGCATGACCGTCATCCTGACGACGCACGATCTCGGCGACATCGAAGAGCTGTGCCAGCGCGTGATCATCATCGACGATGGGCGGATTATTTACGATGGGCCGATTGAAACGATTAAGAAGCAATTTGGCAAGTTCCGGGAGATCACCTTCGATACTGTGGAGGACGTGCAAGGGCTGGACCTACCGGATGGTGCAGAACTGCTTTCCACAAAGGACTATAAGGTACAGATCCGCTTTGACCGCACAATCAGTACCGCCAGCAGAGTCGCAAGCATGGTTATGAATCAGATCGAGGTGCGCGACTTCTCCCTTTCCGAGCCAGAACTGTCCGACATCGTCAAGCAGATCTATAACGGGGCTTTGAGCAGGGAGGCGCGATGATCCGGGCTGCAAAGCGCGATCTTTCTGCCTATGCGTCGCTGTTTGCCATGATCCCCAAGGTGTTCATGGCATATCAAGTATGGTTCTGGGTGGGGCTGGTGCTGAATGTGATCAGTATGGCGATCCTGGTCTATTTCTGGCGCGCCATCTATAACGATACCAGCACCATCTCAGGTCTAGGACTGAATCAGACTCTGAACTACATCCTGCTTGCCTTTATCTTCATGCCTCTCACGAATAACGACCTCATCTGGGAAATTGGAATGAACCTGCGCGAAGGCATGATCGTCCATCATCTTTTGCGCCCGATCAACTTTCAGGGAATGAATTATGCCCAGAGCTTAGGCACTCTGGTCACACGTCTCCTGCTGCAATTGCCAATGGTTGTTGTTGCGGTCCTGTTGTTTGGCCTGCGTTTTCCCTCGGATATCAGGGTCTGGCTGGCGTTCCTCCTCTCCGCGTTGCTGGGCTATACGGTGATGTTCTTCTTCAACTGGCTGCTTGCCTGCCTGACGTTCTATACGACGGAAGTCTGGGGTCTGGGTGTTTTGATTGAAGGGATGAACTTTTTTCTTAGCGGCGCGCTGGTCCCCCTCGTGATGATGCCGGAATGGGTACGGACCATTGTGTTGAGCATCCCGTTCGCGCAGGCACTGGCTGTGCCGGTCGGGTTATTGACGGGAATCACGCCGCTCAGCGATGCACCGCGCGTTTGGTTGATCCAGCTCGCGTGGATACTGGGTATGTGGCTGGCTTCCAGCTTATTCTTCCGTGTTGCCGTGCGCAAGATCACCGTGCAGGGAGGGTGAGCTCTTCTGCCTAGAAGAATATGACACGTTACTTAAATCTCTACTGGTACTTCCTTATTCAGCGTCTGAAGACATTGATGGAATATCGCGCCAGCTTCATCCTGGGTGCCTCGTCCACAATCGTCTGGCAAGCCTCGAGTATTGCCGCGGTCTGGGTGGTGCTGCAAAAGGTGCCAACTCTCAACGGCTGGAACTATGACGAGGTCCTGCTCGTGTACGCGTTGGTGACATTATCGAAATCTATCAACCACATGTTCGCCGACAACCTGTGGACGCTCGGGCGCGTCTATATCCGTTCGGGTGGATTCGACCGGTTCCTGGTGCGTCCCATCGACCCGTTGTTCCATTTGCTGGCGGACCGCTTCTGTCAGGACGGCGTGGGGAACTTGCTGGTCGGCGCGGCGCTGTTGGTCAAGACATCGCTCGCGCTGGGCATCGACTGGACTCCCGCCAAGCTGCTGATGCTGGTCGTCGGCGTGGTGAGCGGTGGGTTTATCTTCATTGCCTTGAACCTGATCACCTGCGTCACCGCGTTCTGGATCGTGGACTCGGTACCAGTCACGCGGCTGGTCTTTGACAACCACTTGTTCGCGCAGTATCCTCTTTCCATCTACCCGAGAGCGATCAATATCCTGTTGACATGGGTTATCCCTTATGGCTTTGCGTCGTTCTACCCGGCGAGTTACTTGTTGAACCGCGAGGCGGGAAATATTGCCTGGTTTGCGCCATTGGTCGCAGTGCTGCTGCTCTTTCTCGGGTATCGTTTCTGGCAGTTTGGGTTGAAATACTATTCCGGGACGGGAACATAGATCGGCGATTTTGAGTCTTTATTCCCATGGAGTCGAATACAATTGGGTGATCACCGCGTTATTCCTGACATAACGAATTCCGAATCCAATTCTTTAAGATCTGGCGACGAGCTCTTGTATGTCTTCGAGCTACATTTTTCTATGGGATGATTTGAAGCAATGAAGTTTCCCGCAAAATTCAACCCTTTATTTGACAGGTTCCTGCTGGGCGGCCTGGGCTGCGGATTGGTCGCGCTGTGTTTTGTGATTAGCGCATTCTTCTATATCTGGCAAAATCCACCTCGTCCGGGTCCTAGCCCAACGCCATTTCTTGTCGATCCTTCGACCACGGGCGCACCAGGTCCCACGGCGACCCCGCTATTCCAGTTTGGCACGCCGAGTGAGATGCCCACCGGTTTTCCCACGCTGATTCCGACTCAAGCTGGTGTAACCCCTGGCAGTGTGCTTCCCTCGCCTCTGCCGCAATCCTTTAACTCGCCGCCCAGCGGCAATATCGTATTCACTTGTTTTGTCAACCAGATCGATCAAATCTGTTTGATGAACGCCAGTGGGTCTGAGCGCAGGCAGCTCACTGACTTTTCTGCCACCTCGTTTTATGCCTCGATCTCGCCTGAGGGGGATACGATCTATTTTTCCTCCCGTGAGCGCGGCACCTATGAAATCTACTCGATGAACCTGCGAGGGCGCAGCCTGCGACGCCTCACGGGAGGCATTGGAAGTTCCTATGCCCCGGAACGCTCGCCCATCGACGACCGGATTGTCTTTACGAACGAGTCGGATGGCATGCAGAGAATCTGGGTGATGCGCTCCGATGGGAATAATCCGCATCCCATTAGCAGCGGTCCGGACGATATCGATCCGACGTATTCGCCGAACGGGATGTTTATCGCCTTTGCCTCCGCGCGGACGGGACAGCGCCAACTGTATGTTATGGATCGCGATGGTGGGAATGTGCGGCAGGTCACGAACCTTCCCGATATGGGCGGGCGCAGCAGCTGGTCACCGGATGGAACGAAGCTTGCCTTTTACGCGGGACCTGTAGAGAATCACAATATTTATGTGATTAATGCTGATGGGACAGGGTTGGTTCAACTGACAAATGGAGGCGATAATCTTGGTCCCAGTTGGTCGCCGGATGGGCAGTGGATCGCGTTTACCTCCTTCCGAGATGGGAATAACGAGATTTACATCATACGCCCCGATGGCACAGGGGTGACACGTCTGACCAACAGTCCGATCTCTGACTGGCAGCCGAGGTGGGGGAGGTAGGAGAGAGTAATTAGTAATTCGTAATTCGTGAAAGCCCTGAGGTAGTGAACGTAGGTAGGCTCGTAGTGCGTTGGCTTTTCATTCGTTTATTGGTTTAATGGAATCTCTTAAAAAATATCTTCCTGCGTTCGATATTATGCTGTTTGGTGGGTTGGGATGTGGAGCGTTGGCTCTGTGTGTTCTCGGGAGTGTGTTTGTGTATCTCTGGCAGAATCCGCTGGGGTCACGCGTGTCCGCTACACAGACGCCCATTAGTCTGGATGTCACGCCCACCTTTCCTCCTCCTGGTACAACTCCGAGCTTCGAACTCTCCACGCCGACGCTGTTTCCGACCCTGAGCGGAGGAGATTCACCCACTCAGATGCCCACCTTCATCCCTGATCTTGGTGGATCTTCTTCCGGTGGCAAGATCGTATTCACCTGCTATATCAACCAGGTCGATCAAATCTGCATCATGAACGCGGATGGATCCGGGCGGCGGCAACTGACGAATCTTCCCTCGACAGCTTTCTATCCCTCCCTCTCACCCGATGGGCAGACCGTGTATTTTTCCTCGAATCAAAGCGGGACGTTTGAGATCTACTCCATGGACCTCAACGGCAATGGGCTGAAGCGTCTGACGCACGGCATCGGTTCGCTCTATGCGCCGGAGCTTTCACCGGATGGCAGCAAAATTATTTTCACGAATAACGGAAATGGACTCTGGGTCATGAACGCGGATGGCAGCAACCCGCATGCTATTACCTTCAAAGACGATATCGACCCCACCTGGTCCCCGGATGGCTCGATGATTGCTTTCGCCTCGAACCGCTCCGGGACGAGACAGCTCTACGTGGCAAGTGCGAATGGGAACAACGTAGAACAGGTCACGGACCTGAACAACATGGGCGGGCGCAGCACTTGGTCACCCGATGGAAAGCACTTGGCTTTTTACCGGGGTCCTTCTGGCGACCGTGATATTTTTGTCATCAATATCAGCGGCGAAGGATTAGACCGGCTCACCAACGGCGGCGATAATCTCGGACCCAGCTGGTCGCCGGACGGTGAGTGGATTGCCTTCACCTCCTTTCGAGATGGGAATAACGAGATTTACATCGTGCGCCCGAGTGGAACCCGCGAAACACGCTTGACGAATAGTCCCATTTCCGATTGGCAGCCGAGGTGGGGGAGGTAAGAGAGATTGGAGACTAGAGATTAGAGAGTAGGGATTGGAGATTAGTGAAAAGCCCCTGAAGATTGCAAGACCAGGAGAGGCTTTGTGTGATGATAGTTGAGAAAGAAAATGTTTACTTGGGGCGTAAGGTTAGAGCTATGGACTCAAAGTTTTCCAGATTGCCGTATCCGCTCACATAAATGATGTTTCCGTTCAAAACTGTGATCAGCGTGCGTATGGGACCGAAAGGACCCTCAAAATCCAGGATCACGGCGGGGAGTCCGCTTGCCAGTGTCACGTCCGTCCGGGCAAGGATCGGGGCAGCGCCCTCGATTTGCTCCTGTTGCGCAATTGCCTCCTCTAAGGTCATTGCCTGCTTTGTGACAGCCACATCGATTTTTGTCCCGCCTTCTGGGATTCCATCCTGCCCCTTGCCGCTCGGCGTGGGAGGGTTGAGAATATCCCACGTAGCAATACTGACGTTATACCCAAAGCTCTCTTCGGCATGTATCAGCGCCGAGGATTCGAGGTACCAGTTGGCAGGATAGTCCAGAGAGAATCCGGCGAAATCGTCTGTGTAGGTTAGCAACTCTCCGGCGGTCATGGACGTCGGTGTAGGCAATGGGTTTTGCTCGGATGTGGGGAGGCTTTGTCCTGTTGGAGACGTCTCTTCCGCAGGCAGGGTCCCGGCAGAAAAAGAACAGGCGCTGAAAAGGAAGGTAAAAGCAACGAACAAGATAGGTCTAATTCTCATGATTTTTCCTTTGATAAAGATTTGTTTCCCCATAACGATCACTCGCTCACGATAGTTCCACAGCCTTTGCCCCTCTACAGGACCGTTTTCTTTTCTGTTTCACATCTTAAAGACCTGACAGGCGTTTCACCAAACCTATCAGGTCTCTATGTTTAACACTCACCCGCAAACTTTGCATGGACCCAGAGGAGTTCCTGGCGTTTATTCATCACTGACCTCCCGTTACTACAGTCCAATACCCTCCATACGCGCTGAACTTCGAGAAGACGTAGCCCACGCCGATCTCTCTGGCGCGGGAAGTGATCACGGCGTTCCATTGTTCTTTTTCAATGCGCCATTGATTCATCGCGTCCTGTGGGAGACCAATCGCAAGGAGTTCTACATAATAAGGATTTGTGTAACCCGCCTCTGTCACTCTGTCGCCGGTCCACGAGCCGTCTGAGCCGCTGTGTTTCAAAATGCTATTGCTGTTGCAAGCCATATCCAGGCTGTGACGGCGCGCGGCTTCGGTCAGGGCGGCGTTGATGGTGAGGGCAGTGCGGTTCACGTCTGCGCGTGCCTGGTTGATGAGGTCGATCAGGGTCTGCACGTATTCCGGGTTTTCGGTGTAGGTGCAATTGCCGATGGTCTGCTCCGAAGCGGACGGTATTTCGTCGCCGACGACGATCTTGACCCAGAAGGTCGGCTCTATACCGAGCGGGATGACTTCGCCTTCGGCATTTCGTAATTCAAAGTTGCCGGTATAGGCGCCGTCCTCCGCGGGAGCGACGAGATCGATTGAAACCTCCACAGTGGAACTGACCTCGGTCTCAGGCACTTGGACAGTGTCCGGCGCGTCCATTTGGTCACCCGAGACGAAGGCGATGGTGTAATCCGTCCATGTGCAGCTGCCTGTGTTTTGCAGTTTCCACGTCTTGGTGAATTCCTCTCCCGCTTCAATACGCGTGTTATCGGGCACGGTCACATCTTCGACGAAGACTGCACTGTCCCGGCAGGATGGCGTTGGGCTGGGAGTCATGGGGTTGGACGTCGGCGAGGCTGTCGGCGGGATGTCGGTTGGCAGAGTCAAGCCTGGTCTGGTTGGCGGGAGAGTCGAAGTGACAAACAGAACCGGTGCGTCGGTTGGCGTTTCCTGTGAGACCTGTAGACACGCGTTCAGCAGCAATAATAGAATTAGAGTGAGGATGATTTTTCGAATGTCAGTCATGTAAATAGGGTTTGCAAAATTGATTAAAGTAGAGCGGTTTGGCAACCCGCCTTACGGGCTTGCAAAATTAACCGTGTAATAGCCGCCCGCGGATGTCCCTGCGACGTAGGCATATCCCACGCCCAATTCGGTGACATAGGGGTTGAGGATTTCGTCGCGGTGGATCTGATCATTCATCCACCAGTCGAAGGCAGTCTGGGGATATCCGCTGCCATAGATAATCTCAGAAGCCAGGGATGCAAAGTAGCCTGCCGCGGCGATACGTTCGCTGGGCGAGGACCCGTCGGAGCCGGAGTGACTGATGAGTCCGTGACATGCCATATCGACACTGTGCCCCTGTGCGGCGGCAGTCAATGTCGCATTGACCGCTAGTTGGGGCAAGCCGGCTTCGGCACGCGCGCCGTTAATCAGGTTAACGAGCTCGGTCTGATAGGAGGAACTGGAGGAATAACTGCAGCTTGCCGGTCCCTGCACCTTGACGGTGGGTACGCCGCTGATCGGTGTGAAGGCAGGTGGATTGACGACTACAGGTGGAGCATCCCCGATCAAAATCCGGACCCAAAACGTGCTTTCAATCCCGATCGGGAGGGTTTCTCCGTTCGTCTTCCGCAACTCATAAAAACCTGTGTAGGATCCATCAGCAGAAGGCGCAGTCAACTGCACGGAAACATCCACCGTCTTGCCTGCTTCGGCGTCCGGGACAGGCGCAGCATCCGGGGACGCCATGCGGTCGCCTGCGACAAAGGCAATCGTGTAACCACTCCAATTACACTTCCCGTTGTTCATGAAGCGCCAGGTCTTGGTAAATGTCTCTCCGGGTGACATCTGGGTATCATCCGGCACCGTCACATCGGCGATCATCAAGGCGCTGTCCTGGCAGGCATCGCCTGGAGACTCCCCCGTAGTGACAGCCGTCCCGGTGCCGCCCGGCGTGCCAGGTGTTGTGGTCGTGGACGAGTCAGGAGTCGATGGGGAAGGCGTGTCCGTTGGCAGGGATAAGCCTGCTCTGGTCGGCGGCAGGGTCGAGGTGATAAAAATAGACCGGGTTGGGGCAGGCGTCTCCTCCGAAACTTTGATGCACGAGCCAAGGATGAAACTTGGCAGGGCGAGCAAGATCCAGATTTTCTTCATGTGGAGATTCTACAATGCAATGATTAAAAAATCCGTCCCGACACTAACGCTGCGTATAAGTGTCGGAACAGCTAAGGCAAAATCAGTAATCTATGGCTGGGCAAAGACCACAGCGTAAAAACCGTAATCGTCGAAAAAGGCGTATCCCACGCCGATCTCGGTAAATGTGGTGCTGATCAGGTTTTGACCGTGACGTACGTCACCCTTGTCATTAATCCACCAGTTGATTGCCTCCTGCCCACTGAGCGGTGGATAATTGCCGTTGACGTTTTCGGAGACTGACTTCGCAACGTAACCTGTGTCAGTAACACGGGAGCGGGCTGTGGAGCCGTCTGTGCCGGTATGAACATAAATCTTGTGGCAGGCGATGTCGTTGGCGTGTCTTTGTGCCGCCTCGGCGAGTTTCGAGTTCACCGTGTAAGCAGGCAAACCTTTCTGCGCTCGATAATTATTGAGGGCAGTAATGACCTCGGTTAGTTTTGTGCGGTCCGTCGTAAAGGCGCAGCTCGCGGTGGTGAAATTAGAACTGGAAGAACCCTGTGCGGGAGTGGGACCGGTCGCCGTCGGGGTGACCGAGCCCGCAGGTGTAGACGTGAACCCAAACGGTGTTGCACTGATCGCAACAGTAGGCGCGCTGGTGCTCGTCACATTGATGATGACCCACAGGCGAGAATCATCTGCAACCTTCATGATCAACCCTTCAGGGTTTTTAATCACAAAATTACCACGATGCGTTCCGGTAGTATTCGGCGCGACCAGGTCCACCGAGATATCCAGGGTCGAGCCAGGGTAGGTGAGTCCCAATGGGACAGAATCCGGCGCACCTAATCTCTCATCAGAATAGTGTGTGAGGGTATAAGTCGGTCCCCAGACGCATGTACCGTTGTTGCTAATGCGCCAGGTCTTGGTGAATGTGGTACCGCCGACCATGTTGGTGTTATCGGGGATGGTCACGTCTGTGACGAAAAGGGCACTGTTGGTGCAATCGGGTGGGTTCGTGGGGATGGGTGTGCCGACGGTCGGTGTCGCTGTCAGCGGCGTGGCGGGCATGTCGGTGACTGACACTGTGTCAGTCACAGGTGTCTCGGCGGTCTCTGTTGCAATGGGTGGCTCCGTCACAGAGGCGGGTGTGGTAGCAGCAGGGAGCTCAGATGCAGTGGATGCCGGCAGTTCTGTAGCCCCACCTCCGCTGCAGGCAGATAGGGCAAGCGCGAACCATGCAGTAACGATGAACAGTTTCTTGACCATCCTCATCCTCCTTTGCGACCATGTTAAACCCAACAGATTGTTTCGTTGTTAGAACATCGTCATCTGTGACTTTGGTTTTTCAAGTGGATCACCGGCAATCTGTTCTTCGAACGTTTCCCGTGTGAGCACGGGCAGCTCGACGAGTGCTCGCAGTAAACGATATTTTACAACCTGAATGGATTTTGTGTGTGTAGCAAGTGCTGGGTCACGTTGTAGTTTATAGGTGACGAGTGCCGCCCGGCCACCCGGGATAACCAGGACCGTTTGTGCGAGCGGATAGGATGTCTCTGTCAGTGCCGGTCCGACGAGTGCAGAGGCAAGGATACAAAAAGCACGCTCGATCCTGCCGTTCTGCTCCCAGAGATGAATCTTACCGGCTCTGCGTGCAGCATATCCTAGACGGTTTCCAATTGTTTCGGTTACGTTTCCAATCTTTTTCAATTCTTCCCGGCGCGCTGAGGCGACGTCTTCCGCTCGTAATTTCCACGTTCCGTTCTGCCGATTGGCATACGAGCTCAATACCGCATAGATCATCCCCTGTGAAGGCGTGAGCAGACCTGGAAAGTGCGGGTAGAGTTCCTGCTCGACCTCCAGAAAGATGCTGCTTGGATGTTTTTGGAGGAAGGTGACAACCTGGATTTCTACGCGGTCTGCAAGCGAGTCATGACTTTGCGCAGCATCACTTCTGGGAACGTCATGACTACTCTTCTTCCATCCCCACAACCCCGTATCCACGCTCTCGCCGCTCGAGTAATGGATGAAATGTGGATCTTCTTCTAGCGCAGCCTGAATCAGGGAGTGCGTCTCGCGAATCGCCTCGTCGAACTCCTGCTCTGGTCGCTTCAGTGCGTTCGTGTTTGTCAGTGCGATCAACCCTGCGGTATGAACGTGTAAATAACTGGCGGGCTCACCACGCTCTACAAGGTGCCCACGAATAGCTTTCCTCACCTCTCCTACCGAAGCTATATAGGGTTGTTTCGTGTCCCCGTTGCAACTCCAAACAATCTGTATCGGGTCATGTTCCGTCCGTAGTGCCAGGGATATGAGATCCACCCCGGCTGCGCTGGCGGCGGTCAAGGCGGAGGTCAGGGAGGATGGCTCAGGTTCGGAGAGCAGGGCAAAGAACGGCGTGCCGGGCGCGACCATGTCCGGCAAGTAGGAAAACGCAGCATTCAGCGCGGTCGTATTCCATGCCCAGTCATAACGGCGGCGTCGCAAAGCAGGCTTATAGGGTTCCACTGCATCCTGTCCCCAGAGCCACCCTGCCCATAAAGCGGATAACGTCCAAAACGCCTGGTTGGGGCGCGGCAACGAGCCGATCACTGCCTTAATAGGAACTTCCCGTTTCACTTCCTCCGCAAAATCTTTCAAGCGCCCTTCGAAGAGGCAGATGCCGCCGCTTTCCGGGATTTGATTCGGCCATGGCTCCATAGCAACCGTGGAGCTTGTTTCCAGCCAGCGGCTCAGTCCCCGCTCGAGCTGAGTCCACAGGTTATATTCCCGAAATTGGTTGGGGATGTTCAATTGTTTGGGGCGCCGTCTTTGCGTCGGGTAATCCCAAAGCGTGTTCCCGGCATCACAGGCGACAAGAATCAGCGCGGTCAAGGCACGGCGGCGCTCCGTGGTAAGGTTCAAGCCGTTGAGACGATTGATGACGGTGGTCAAGAAATACAGGGGACGCGGCAGATAATGCGCGATTGCTTCTTCGGCATAGGCGCGGTCCTCATCCTCCAATGCCGCGACTCTCTCGAAAGCGCGCGAGCGGTGCAAGGCATCTGTCGATGCAATCTTCCTGGCTCGTTCTATATCCAATGGATTGGCTTCGCGCTCCCCCGAGTCTTCACACAGGGGGCATGCATAAATGCGCGCATAGGGCGCCTCCTCTCCTTTGCGCCAGAGGAAGGAGTCGGCGTAGATTTCATTTCCGCATTTTTCGCAGGGAGTCAGATACAGGGATTGCAGATGCGCGCCGAGTCGCTCTTCTCCTTTTTTGGAGGCAACCAGATCGGCTAATGCGGCATTGAAATCCGTTTCAGAGGGGGTGTCGGCGGACATCTCCAGCATAAACCGCGTGATGGGATTGTTGACCGTCACAAGGACACGATACCCTGCGCGTGCCGCTTCAAGTGCCAGGCGCGGGGAGAATCCAAATGGGTCCAGTACCCAGCTTCCGGTAGGAGTATGCGCGGGCAGCCAGGCAGAGATCACGCCCTCTTCTAAGGGAGGGGTGAAGCGCGCCAGGGGACCAGGCTCTACCGGTCTCAATCCCGGAATGTACGGTTGGAAATCCATCATATAAGTATACATCCCCGCTGAGAAGTTGTGAGTGCTTATACGTGCGCCGCGAACACTTCGAAGAGCGGCACGGGCCAGTACAGTGTTGCAATGTGCTCTACTCGCGCCAGCCGCTGTAATTCACGCTTGATTTCTGCAATCCCGCGCTCGTGGTATTCCCCGGAATATTCCGGTCCCGCCAGCTTACGCCCAAACTGGTAGAGGATATTTTCTGTAGGACCAGAGACAACGATTTCCCCGCCCGGCTTAAGGAGGGTGAGCAACGCAGAAAGGGTGGCAGGCAGGTCATCTACATGCTCGAGCACATCCAGGGCGTTGATCAGGTCAAAGGATTTGGGTGCCAATTGAGAGAGGGAGAGCTGGTTTGCATCCAGCACCTGGATATTTTGTGACAGCGGAATGTATTTTTTCACGCGTTCCAGCGGTACCAGATCGATATCTATCGCAGTGACCTGCCGGCTGTGCTCTGCGAGAAACGATAACATCACGCCACTGCCACAGCCGAAATCTAATAGGTTTTCATACGGCGCATATGTTTCGATGTAACTCATCGCCGTACGAAGCCTTTGCCAGAACAGCCAGTTGATCAGCGGGTTGCGATGAGAATAAGCGGGAAAACCTGCTTCATCCAACCGGCCGCGCTCAGAGTCCCGCAGAACGTTTCGAATCGCAGAACGATACCGGGCTTTGTACTTTTGAAACTCGGCGGATTTCACGGGACCGCCCCATAGGTCGGCGCGCACATAATATTGTAGTAGTCCAACTCTGTGGCTTTGTTTTGTTCTGCGTACGCGGCTGCTTCATTTCCGATTGTCCGCACCACATCGAGATTGGACTGCACCTGGTAGGGCCAATAGCGCGGCAGGACCATGCGTGGGTCGCTAACATAGCCCTCCGGTAGAAAGATTGGGCGAGCGGGATCCTGTGCTTCGGCAAGCGGAACCCAGTTGTACATCACGGGTCCGCGCGGGTTGATGGTGAAACCAATCCGGTATCCATACTGGCGGGCAGCCTGCACGGGACGGAGTCCGAAATTTCCGCCGGGCCAGATGATCGCCACCGGAGTCTTGTTGAACTGTGCTTGCAGGTTTTCTTTGGAACCCTCCAATTCCTGCCTGAGAAAATCATCGGTGGAGCTATCGGTCATATTCTCATTATGGATAAACCCGTGGGACTGGTAATCCACCCAGCCTTCGTTGGCGAGTACCACATTCTCCGGCAAAAAAGCATCTTCCGCACCGAACGCGCTGATCCAGCCATTGACGACCTGCCAGCCCCATTGTTCATAGTAGGGACGGAAGTGCTCGTTGAAGCTTTCTGCCCGGTGACGGTCGTCTACGATCAGGACAACCGAACGCGGGGGGATTTTGGCATTGTGGTCGAGGAAGTCCGCCAGTTGGGTCGCGTTGATGGCTTCAAAGCCCTGCTCTTTGAGATCGTTCATCAACTGTTTGAAGTCCTGCTTGCTGATGTCGTGCACGCGTTCTGCTTTTTCCTGCGTGATGCCATGGAACATGATTGCCATGACGACAGTCCCTGGGGGAGCGTTGTTGGAGTTCCATTTATCGTGCAGGTACTGGCAGGTATCTTCGATATATGTATGAGGTGTATCGAGTGGGTTGAGCTGGCTGGCAACAAATGTCTCTGGTAATACGGGCGGTGTACGAATGGCGGTCGCGGCGGGAATGGGCGTTTCGCTGGGAGCCTGCGTAGCGGTCGCCGTTGGTTGTAATTGTGCGAACGCGGTCTGGAAGGCTTGAGTCAAGGCGGCGTTGATATCCGGCGTAGGCGCGCTTGAAGACGCCGGTTGACAGGCGGTGAGGCAAGTGAGAGCAGAGAGTGCAAGAGAAGTGATGTACGAGAAGCGAGTTTTGTTCGTTGTCATTTCACAATGAATTGTCTATTTTTTTGTCTGACCAATGTTGTATAATGCGTTCGATGGCTGCCAACGAACGGATCGATCACCTGGAACGTTTGCTTGAAGTCGTGCGGGGCTTAACCACAGCGCCCGACCTCGAATCATTCCTACAAACCGTCATCAGCGAAGCCACCGAGCTGACGGATAGTGAGCTCGCTTCCATCCTCGAATATGACGACACGGCGGAGGAGCTGCGCTTCCTTGCCATGCACTGGTTCCAGCGTGACTTGCTCCGGCCCGTCGGCGTGCCCCTGGATGGAAGTGCAGCAGGTTGGGTCTATCGCCGGGGACAGCCACTGATCATTCAGGACGTGAAGGTGGATCAGCGTCACTTCAAGGTCGTGGACCGCGTGACGAAGCATGTCACACACTCCCTCGTTGCCGTCCCGCTCATGGTGCGCGGTGAAGTTGTCGGTGTGCTGGAAGCTCTGAATAAGAAAGACAACGCACATTATACCGAAGAAGACCTGACCATTCTGGAGACCCTCGCCGCGCTTGCCGCACAGGCGATCCAAAATGTTTCTCTGCAACGTAAGGTGCGCGCCACAAGCATCGAGCTGGCGGAATTGGAGCGGCTCAAAACCGACTTCATTGCGATCGCTTCTCACGAGCTTCGCACGCCTCTGGGCTTGATCCTGGGACATGCCACCTTCCTGCGAGAACTATCGGGTGAGCAATATAGCGAACAGTTGGATATGATCATCCGCAATGCGACAAAGTTGAAAAACATTGTCGAGAATCTTTCGGACGTCGATAATATTCAAAACGGCGCGGCGCGCGTACGTAACCAGATGGTCTCTCTGAGCAAAATCATTGACGATGTGATCGCTACATTTCAGGATGAGGCAAATTCAAGAAAGATTAAGCTTAAATCGACGTATGAAGATTTACCATTCCACCTCGATGCCGATGGCGTCAAGGTCAGTATCGCCTTGAGCAACCTTGTCAAGAACGCTCTCCAGTTCACCGAGTCCGGCGGGCATGTGACAGTAAGCGTCCAGGAGGACGCTGAGTATTACAGAGTCACAGTGGCAGATGATGGAATCGGGATCCCCACCAGGGACCTGCCGCGTGTATTCGAGCGATTTTTCCAGGTGGAAACCCATCTGACACGTCGCTACGGAGGCATGGGGCTGGGGCTGGCGGTTGCAAAGTCCATGATTGAGCTGCATGGCGGGCGCCTCTGGGCAGAGAGTGAAGAAGGGAAAGGGAGCAAATTTACCTTTCTCCTGCCAGCGGCGCAGGGCCAGCCGTCTCCTCCAGGCGCGGGTCCTTTTGTCGAGCAATCCTAAACATTAGGGTTTCCCTAGATTAGGTGGCAGTCATCAGCGGCTGCCACCTTTTCTTTTATAATTACGGGACCCATGGAACCCCAATTCTTGGTGTTTGGTCAGTTGACACGCGAATATCTTTTGCCTCCAGACGGACCTCCGCGGCTCGAAGTGCCCGGCGGAGGCTTGCTCTATGCCGCCGCCGGGCTGCGAGTCTGGGAATCGGAGATCGGACTGATAGGGCGTGTAGGCAATGACTATCCACGTGAGTGGTTGAACATGTGCATTGCGCGCGGGATGGACACCTCCGGTGTTCGCATCCTTTCCAGGAATCTGGATGTGCGCGATTTCATTTCCTACAATGAGTCGTTCGAGCCGAATCGCGTGAATCCCGTTTCTCACTTTGCCCGGCGCGGGCTGACATTCCCCAAAGACTTGCTTGGCTATCAGCCTCCGGACCCCAAAAAGAAACCAGACGAAGCACGGATGTTGACCGTGAACGATATCCCCTATGATTATCTCACTGCGCGCGGAGCACTGTTATGTCCCATGGATTTGGTCACGCAGACCCAGTTGATCGCAGGGATGAAGCGCGGCAGCGTGCATACCTTCGTACTGGATCCTGGCCCTGCCACTATGACCCCGACGGCACGGCGCGAACTGCCAGCCCTGCTCAACGGCGTGACAGCATTCCTCCCCTCTCAGGAGGAGTTGTGTAATTTGTTCTGGGGCGAAACGTATGATCTCTGGGAAATGGCGGAGAGGGTTTCTGTCTATGGCTGTGAGTATGTGGTCATTAAGTGTGGCGCACGCGGACAGTTGCTCTATGATACAAATACGAAAAAGAAGTGGGAAATTCCTGCTTACCCGGCGCGGCTGACAGATCCCACCGGCGCAGGAGAAGCGTTCTGTGGGGGCTTTCTGGCAGGCTATTGTAAAAATTACGATCCACTGGAAGGTGTATTATACGGAAACATTTCGGCATCGTTGAAACTGGAGGGAAGCGGCGCTTTCTATCCGCTGGATGTGCTGCCCGGGCTGGCGGAAGCTCGCCTGAGCGCGTTGCGAGACATGGTGAGGGTAGTGTAATGGGTGCCTTAGTCGATCGTGTAGTAGAGCTCGCCATCCAGATCCAGCAAATTCCCGCGCCGACGTTCCACGAACAGGAGAGAGCGGAATTTGTGCATGAACTATTCTCCACGGAAGGATTGGAAGATCGCTGCCTCGATGAAACGGGAAATGTGCTTGGGCGTTGGAAAGGGCAGGGCAGCGGGAAACCTCTGATTGTCAGCGCGCATCTGGATACAGTCTTTCCGATGGAAACGACTCTACACGTTACGAGGGGCAACGATCTGATTCACGGACCCGGGCTGGGAGACAATTCCCTCGGCGTAGCGTCCCTGTTTGGTCTGCTGTGGTCCTTACGGGAACGGGGAATCCGTCCTCCCGGAGATATCTGGTTTGTGGCAAACGTCTGCGAGGAGGGGCTGGGGGACCTGCGTGGTATGAAGGCAATTGTGGAGCGCTTCGGAGCTGATGTACACGCTTACCTGGTCCTGGAGGGGCTGGCATTGGGGCATGTATATCATCGTGCGATTGGGGTGAAGCGTTTCCGTGTTACGGCGCGCACCTCAGGCGGGCATTCCTGGTCCGATTATGGCCAGCCTTCTGCCGTCCATGAACTGGCAAAACTCGTTGTGGAGCTGGCTTCCCTCAGTCTACCCACCCATCCACGGACAACCATGAATGTCGGCCGGATTTCAGGTGGCACATCTGTAAACGTGATCGCCTCCGAGGCGTCATTTGACCTGGATCTGCGCTCCGAAAACCAGCCCTCCTTAACAGCATTGGTCTCAGCGGTAGAGCGGTTGATCGAGAAGGCAAACGGACCTGGCGTGAGCGTCGAGTCACAGGTGATTGGTCAGCGGCCGGCGGGAGAGATCGCCGTTAACCATCCGCTGGTAATTCTGGCAAAGAAATGTCTAAAGGAATTAGGATTGGATGCCGGGCTGATCTCCGGTTCCACAGATGCAAATGTACCGCTCAGCAAAGGCTATCCCGCTATTGTCCTGGGCATTACAACTGGCGGAAGCGCACATACGGTCCATGAGTACATCAACACAAAACCGATTGCCCAGGGAATAGAACAACTGGTGAATTTTGTGAGGCAAGCGTGGGGTCAGTAACGAAGGAGTATTTGTGTAAAAAAGAGGTCAATGAGCGCTCATTGACCTCTTTTTTTACAATCTCTTACCACTTTCCAATAACAGCTCTCAAATCTCCCGTCTCTATTTAATCCCCAACACCTCATACACATCCAGTGGTTGAGTCTTGCCTTTTACCGAGAGAGGCACAAAGGGTTTGACGTTGACCTCTTCCTTTACACGCTCATATGCTTCCCGGCTGATCAGAATCTGGTTCTTTGCACAATTTTCCTGAATGCGCTTTGTCGTATTGACGCTGTCGCTGATGGCGGTGTATTCGAGCCGTTTTTCCGTGCCAATCCATCCCAGAACCGCTTCGCCATAATGGATACCCACCCCAAAATCAAGCTGAGCGTCTTTCGGCAGTTCTGCATGTAATGCAGCGACCGCATCCCGAATTCCCAGCGCCGATTTGACAGCGCGCAGCGTGTGATCTGGTTGAGGGAGCGGTGCGTTGTACCATGCCATGACCGCATCGCCAAGGAACTTGTCCACCGTGCCCTCTTGCGCGAGTACTGCGTCTGCCGCCGCAGCCAGATAGCGGTTGAGTACGGCCACCAAATCCTCCGGCGAGTTCTGTTCGCTATAAGCAGTAAAGCCGCGGATGTCAGCGAACAGGATTGTGATATACACTTTTTTTCCGCCGATCTGCAGGCTGTTCGGGTCGATCTGGTCCAGCACGGCAGGCGACACCATTCGCTGTAACAACCCGCGCTGGGCTTCGAGCTTTTTGCGTTCAGTCATATCATCCAGCACGATTGCCACGCCCTGCGTCTTTTGTCCGGCATCTTTAAGAGGGGAAAGGTTGAAGCGCCAATCCACAGAACCGCGCTCGGGCAGGCTATGACTTACCTCAAGTCCAATGATGGGCTGGTCACTTTTGCGAACTGAATCTAAATGCGGCTGGATGTCTTTCGCGAAGGTAGACATAATTTCGCCAAGAGGCCGCCCAACGATCTCGGCGGATGCCCGCCCCAAAATGGAGGCAGCTGCGCGATTACAAAGGGTAATCTGATCCTGGGCATCGGCCGTGATCACGCCGGAGACGATAGAGGCGAACACATCGTCCATCAAATTCTTAAGTTCGGTCACCTCTCCGAGTGTCCGTTTGAGCGAAGAGAACAGGCGCGCGTTCTCGATGGCAACGGCAGCCTGATTGGCAAACGCCAGCAGCAAGTCCCGGTCCGATTCGGAGAAGATCCCCGTCCGGATGCGGTTGTCGGTGTAGATGACACCGATCAGCTCGGATTTTACTTTCAGGGGGACACACAGGATTGAACGCAAGTTAAAGGCAATGATGCTTTCCTGCCCGCCGAAACGCGGGTCCTCCCGCGCATTTGTGGTGAGGACCCCTTCTTCCCCATCCAGCACACGCTGGACCACTGTGCGGCTAATGGCAAATTCGTTAGGGTTGATGGATTCCTGCTCCCAGTTACGGGCGATGCGAGTGACCATCTCTCCGCGTTCATCGCGCAGCATCAGGAAGCCGCGTTCCGCGCCCATGAGGCCCACAATCGTATCCATCACAGTTTGCAGGACCTCATCCAGCTCAAGAGTGGAGTTGATGACTTCCCCGATGCCTGCGAGAGCCTGCAAATGGCTGAAGCGCTGTTCAAACGGAATGAGCAGCTCGCTGACTTGTGTCAGCGAGTTTTCCAGAACTTTCAATTCATCGACGGCTTCTTGCGGGACGTGTTTGAATTCCACAGAGCTACGCAGCTTGGCGCTTTGCTGGGTAATCGCCACAACTTGATCGTTGATGGAGGTAGTCTTGGCTTTGATTGAATCCATGAGGTTCCCTTTACGCACCAAGACCCACCGCAGATGAATTAAAAATTGCTAGCGACTGGGTTTGCCGATAAATAAGTAGCGCATCCGTTCAACAACTACCTGTTTGCGTAAACTGAGCGCGGCACGGCGGGCCTGTGTGACGTCTGCAACTCTGGAAGTATAAAGGGATGTCTGATGTTCGTCCAGAAGGACTTTAATCTCATCGGCTTTTCGTGGCAGGATGCGCATCAGCTTTGTGGCGCGTTCAACGGGCGTACTGTGGACGGGAATAGCCTGATCCAGATTTCGCAGCGCAAAGTTTACGCTTTCAAAGGCTCTTTCGATGGGGGAGAGCTTGACCCAGGTATCCCAGCGGATGACCCAGGCAGGGACATCGATCCCTGTGCGCTCGATGGCAGTGCGAAGCAGGCTGGGAACGCGCTCGGGGAGCGCATAGCGGAGGCTGAGGAAAATCGCCAATCCCGCGACGATCATCAAAAGCGACAGAAGATACATAGGTAGCAAGTCTTCTGTCGACTGTTGAGAAGGAAGATCCACGCCTTCTTCTGTCCGATCTCGGCTTGCAAATTCCCTCTCCTCCTCCGGAAGTAGATTGTTGGGGAGATTCAAACCAGAGGCATCTAAAGGATCTTGCGGCGGAAGTGGACGGTCCAGGGGAGCCTGTCCCGCCGTGGGCTCGAACTCCACCCAGCCGATGCCCGGGAAGTACACTTCGGGCCAGGCATGTGAGTTCAACCTGCGGACTACATAGGTATTGCCCTGGCGCTCGCCCTGTGCAAAACCGACTGCCATACGCGCCGGCACGCCAACGGAGCGCAACATGAGGACCTCCGCCGAGGCATAATACACACAATAGGCTTGCTTGAAATCGAATAAAACCCATTCCAGGCTATCTTTATTGCGTGGAGGCTCAGGAATCGTCTGGGAATACACAATATTTTCACGCAAGTAGCGCGTAATCAAAGCCGCTTTTTCATAGGGCGTTTGCGCGTCCACTGTGATTTCCCTTGCGAGTTCCTGGATGCGTGGCGAAAAGTCCTGTGGGAGCTGTAGATATTTTTGCCTGACCCATTCCGGGTAAGCTGTGCCTGCCTCCTGTAACTGCTGCCGGTTCGGGTTGCTTAGAATAGCATCTAGTTGATAGGTTTCTCCACCCCGCAAAGATGGGTAGGCATGCCACGCGACTATATCCTTACCCACATCGGCGGGGAGGGCAAACGTCACGCCCGGTCGGCTGATCCAGATCGGTTGAGCCGGGGAGTATAGTAAAGAGAAGTTGGTCTTTCCAGTATTAAAGACGAAGTGAGCCGGAGTCTTTTCCTGCATATCCACCTGGAACGGATTTGTCACCGCAGGGGAATATTCCTCACGGACCGTGCCGCTTGTGTACCACTGTCCCTTTAAAAAGCGATCGTAGGTGCGACCGCGCCAGTAATAGCGCGGTGGTTTTTCTTCAAAGGGCAGGTCTGGCGTTTCCACCTCGAACATCATCAGATCAGATAGTGGAAAGCCGCGCCCCAACGCAAGGTTCGAGCCAAAAAACTCGCCATTCTGGTTGCCACCTGGCGATTCCAGAGCGCTGACTGCGTTCTTCATGCTCTCAGTAAACTCATGCCAGGGTTTGGTGACCCGATTCCACGTCTTTACCGCAACGTTCATGCTGGAAAGTGAAGCCGGGACCGTCCACGCGACCATAATGATCAAGCCGGCTGCGACTGCCATACTGCTCGTCAGATCTACGCCGGTGTCCGGCGAAAGAAAGATCCGACGTTCCCGCCAGGATTGTTTGTTCTGCAAAAGCTGCATGCGTCCCAGCAGCAGCAAGGCAATAAAAGCAAAGAATGCAAGAAACCACAGCCGCCCCGCCACAGTGCTATCGTAGTTTTGAATAATGATCAGGCCGATCGCTGCCGGCAGGATAGCACCGAGGTAATTTTGGTTGCGCACCAGCGTAAAGCTTGCCCAGGAGCTGATCACCCAAAAGGCAATCGACATCAGCGCAACGAAGAAGAGTGGGTCTTCCACCGGACGGCGTGCCAGGAAATCGGAGGTGGAGAAGAACAAGCGTCCCCCCACACTCGCGAATTGCTCCTCCAGCGACGCGTTCTGGTCGATGACAAGTGTCCATTGCAACGGCAGCAGGATGATCATATAAACAAGCGTCAGCCAGCGCACGGTTCGACGTTGGAATGTGCTATATCCGAGCGCAGCGCCGATCACAAACCCCAGGTATGTAAAAGTTTGAGTCAGATACAGGAACGGCGTCCAGGTTGTGGCGACGAGCCGCGAAGCAACAGTTTGCAAGAGGACAAAGAGCAAGCCAATGGCAGCCCAGTCCCACCAGCGTGATTGCGGTACGTGTAACTTTTCCATTTTTCGTGGGTAAGTGTACAATAGAAAGGAGTAGAGCAGCTAGTCCTACAGAGGGGTTTTTGCTACAGCTGCGATGATAACGCATACATAAATATTTTTCTGCGCCTTAATAAACTCTAACGTTCGTCTAACATAATCCTTTCAAAGGACACTGACATGGACACCCTCATAGAAAACGGAGTTGACTGGATCCTTGCGCTTCAGTCCCTTGGCAGCTGGCTGGAACTGCCAATGAGATTTTTTACAGCGCTGGGGAATGAAAATTTCTTCTTTCTGGTTTTGCCTTTGCTCTATTGGAGTGTAGACGCGGGATTGGGCTTGCGAGTTGCCTTCATCCTTGCCACCAGCAATTACTTGAATTCCATCATCAAGTTGCTGTTTGCCGGGCCGCGCCCATTCTGGGTAAGTGCGCAGGTAGAGCCGCTTTTGCATGAGGACACATTCGGTATTCCCTCCGGACATGCGCAGAACGCAGCCGCGTTTATTGGCATCGCGGCTGCCTGGATCAATAAATCCTGGGCGTGGGCGGCAGCGCTGCTTTTGGCATTTTTCATCGGCATTTCGCGTCTCTATCTCGGCTTGCACTTCGTACAGGATGTTCTCGCCGGTTGGGCCATTGGGTATGGGCTCCTGTTTCTGTTCATCGGCGCTTGGAGGCCTGTTACTGCCTGGCTTCGCACCAAAACCCTTCCGCAGCAGATCGGGCTGTCGTTGTTGATTTCCCTGATTATGCTCTTCCTTGGCATATTGGCAGCCGCGCGCCTGGACGGGTATGTCTTTCCTGCAGCATGGGCGGACAATGCACTTCGCGCCGGACCGGTGCCAGACCCGGTTTCGGTGGAGGGCACGTTTACGTCCGCCGGGTCGTTCTTTGGGCTGGCAGCCGGGGCAGCCTGGATCGCCTCTCGTGGCGGCTTTCAAACGGAAGGACCAATCGAGAAACGTGCGTTGCGCTATGTGATCGGTTTACTTGGGATCGTCCTTCTCTGGTTTGGGCTGGGTCAAATTTTCCCGGACGGGGAAACTGTTGTGCCTTTAATCCTTCGCTACGTTCGTTATTCGCTTGTCGGTTTCTGGGTGACGGCGGGAGCACCTTGGTTATTTTTTCATTTCAATTTGGTAAGGCAGCCCAAGATGTAGGATTCCCGTCTGTTATAATGCCAAGTCTACGGCTTAATTCCTGGGAGAACTCATCATTTCATGACCCTCGAGCGCGGCGCCTTATTACATAAGAGATATCGCATTGTGGAGATCCTGGGGCAAGGGGGAATGGGCTCCGTCTATCGCGCAGTGGATGAAAATCTTGGTGTGGATGTGGCGGTGAAAGAAAACCTGTTCACCACCGATGAGTATGCGCGGCAGTTCCGCCTCGAGGCTGTGATTCTGGCAAACTTACGACATGCCAATTTGCCACGCGTAACCGATCATTTCGTGATCGGGGATCAGGGTCAGTATCTGGTAATGGACTACATCGAGGGGGAAGACCTGCGCCAGCGCATGGAGCGTATGGGCAACATCACCGAAGATGAGGCGATTCTTATCGGCGCCGCAATCTGCGACGCACTGGCGTACCTCCATACCCGCAAACCTCCCATTTTGCACCGCGATCTCAAACCTGGTAACGTCAAGATCACACCCGATGGACACATTTTCCTGGTGGACTTCGGTCTCGCCAAGGTACTGCATGGAAGTCAGGCGACCACCACCGGTGCACGTGCCATGACCCCCGGTTATTCCCCGCCCGAACAGTATGGCACCGCCCGCACCGATTCTCGTACAGACATTTATTCTCTGGGCGCTACGCTGTACGCCGCGCTGAGCGGAATTATCCCGGAAGACGGGTTGGCGCGCGCGATGGATAATACCCAGCTGACTCCTCTCCGTAAGCGTAACAGCAAGGTATCACGCCGTTTGGCCGCGACGATTGAACGAGCGATGGGGATCGATCCCGCGGATCGCTTCCAGACCGCCGAGGAGTTCAAACGCTCGCTGCTGGGCTCAAAAACAAAGACTCAGCTTTTGCCGGGCGATTATATGGTCGAGCCTCCACCGGCAGATATGATCGAAGATTTCCGTCAGGGTCTGGGTGAGAAAGTATCACAACCTTCCGTTGTAGATCACAAGTCTATCCCCCCGAAAGTCTCGGCTGCGGGGGAGCTGCCTGTCTTCAAGCCGAAACGAAGGCGGCGAAAAAATCGCCGGTCTATTTTGCTTGTGTTGGGAACGATCCTACTGCTTTCCTTAGGGATCTTGGCATTTGTCCGTCTGCGTCCGGATGATGTGCCGCCCCCGATGAAGAATATTTTCGCTCCAATTATAAGTTTCGAATTTCCAGCCAATTGGGGTTTTAGTGTATCTCCGCCATCCCCGGTAGGCACAGCTACGCCCCGGCAATTACCAACGGTGACTCCGGTAACGATTCAGCCCAGTGAGACAGCACCAGCAATTGCCCCTACACAGACATCTCCTCCGACTGTGGAGTTCACAGCTACTCTTGAGGATTTGCCTGCGCCCGTCGCTACGGCGCTGGGTGGCGGGACAGGGCAGGTGGTGTTTGCCTCCACACGCTCTGGCATTCCACAACTATATCTCGTCAACGCCGACGGTACGGATTTGACACAGCTTACCATTATGGAGCAAGGCGCCTGTCAGCCCTCCTGGTCGCCCGATGGATCGCAAATCGTGTTTATTTCTCCCTGCCTCGGGCGAGCTGATTTTACTGAGACGATCTACAACGAGTCGAGCCTGTATATCATCAACGCCGACGGGACAGGCTTGGATCAATTGACCGCCGCGCCCGGTTCGGATTTTGAGCCAGCCTGGTCACCAGATGGGTCAAAGATTGCCTTCACATCGGTGCGCGGTGGCTTTCGTCAGATCTATTCCCTGGATATCGAATCTCGCGCGGTCAAGCTCCTGACGAACACCACCAGCGCCATCGAAAGTAGCCAACCCTCCTGGTCGCCCGACGGAACAAAGATTGTTTACCTTGTGAAACGGGTGGGTGCGTATCAAGTGTGGACCATGAACGCGAATGGTCAGGAAGCGGTGCAGATCACTCGAAGCGGGCAGGATATCTGGGATTACCTCCCTACTTGGTCACCCGATGGGCGGACTGTCTTTTTCAATCAGCGGCGCCCCGGCGCGTTCCGCCCGTGGCTGATGCAGGTTGACTCGCAGGATCTAACTCAGGAACCTCGCCGCCTGAATTTCATTACGCCGATTGAAGATATTTCCATTTCGGCAGATGGCTATTGGCTCGTCTTCGAAGGCATGGACAATGAGGGCAATCGGGAAATCTACTATATGACGGTTGCCGGAAGCGGCCGTACACGGCTAACCGATGATCCTAAAATTGATTTCGATCCTGCCTGGCGCCCGCTACAAGCTTCCTAGCGATGTCCAATACCGTAAAGCCCATCACCTAAAGCAGTGATGGGCTTTTTCTTATACTTCTCTTATTGACGCCATTCTTTCGGACATGATATGATTATTTATCAGGGAATAGCACTCTCGAATGGAGAGTGCTAACTGTGTGATGACTATGCCTGAATTAACCGAGCGCCAGAAGACGCTTCTTCTACTGATCATACGGGACTACATTGAATCTGCTCAACCGGTTGGCTCGAAGCGGTTGGTCGAGCATTATCGTATTAACCTTTCTTCCGCCACCATCCGCAATGAGATGGCAGCCCTCACGGATATGGGTTACCTGCGCCAGCCGCATACTTCGGCAGGCCGGGTCCCCACAGAGGAGGGGTATCGATATTTCGTCAGTCAGATGATGAACCAGGCGGAACTGCCCGAATCGGTCCAGGCGACAATTGCTCATCAATTCCATCAATCCCCACCAGATGTTGACCAATGGATGACTCTAGCAGCGTCTATCCTTGCGCATCAATCGCAGGGTGTTTCTGTGGTCACCGCTCCTCATACGGACAAGGCAAAATATAAACATGTGGAATTGATCTCCACACAGGGACGGCAGGTGCTGATGGTGCTGGTTCTGGTGGGCGGTGAAGTGAGCCAGCAGATCCTGACACTCTCGGAGCCGGTCTCACAAGAGCGCCTCAGCCAGACGGCTGTACGCCTCAATAAACTCCTGGCGGGCATGGCGGTAGACGCGATGGCAACGCTTCCTGCCCGTTCTGACGCGCTCGACCAGGATATCTTAACTTTGATTATCCAGGACTTTCGCCGTGCAGCAAACCGCGTCTCTGGCGAGATTTATACCGATGGATTAACCAATGTATTAGCCGAGCCCGAATTTGCTGAATCCGATGAGGCGCGTCGTGCCTTGCGTATTTTCGGGGAACGCTCTACATTGCAGCAATTGATCGCACGGACGGTAACCAATAGCAATGTTGGTGGCTTACAAGTGCTTATAGGCGGTGAAGGCGGCTGGGAGGAACTACGTCAGTGCTCCATGATCATTGCACGCTATGGTGTTCCAGGTCTGGCTACAGGGACGTTAGGCGTACTTGGTCCGATGCGAATGTCGTATGCACGCACAATCCCCACGGTCCGGTACATGGCTGCACTATTAAGTGATCTAGTAAATGACACCATCACTGGTGAGTAAATAAACGTCGAAATCTTCAAATTTCGAATGTCTAATATCGAATAATGAGAGTGAAGGTATGGTAGAAAAAAAGAAACACACCCATCAGGAAGAATCCGTAGAGAACCAGGCAGAGGCTGTGGCAACCTCTCAGAATATGTCCCCAGATCGAGAGCCCTTGTCAGCAGAGATCGAAGGGTTGAGAAAGAAACTTGAAGAGGCGGCAGCGAAAACCGCGGAATATAAAGATAACTGGCTGCGTTCTCAGGCAGAGTTCCAGAACTATCGCAAACGGGTTGATCGGGATAATGAGCTGACCTACATCTCCTTGAAGGGGGATGTCATCAAGAAGATTTTACCTGTTCTCGATGATTTGGAGCGCGCCCTGCAAAATCGTGCCGGGGATGATGCCTGGGCAAGCGGCATAGAGCTCATCGCCCGTAAGTTCCAGAGCATATTGCAGAGCGAAGGCGTAAAACGAATCGAGGCAGTGGGCAAAGAATTTGACCCAAATCTGCATGAAGCGGTTTCCCACGAGCCTGCTGATGGCGTGCAGAGTGGACATGTGATCGGCGTCGTCCAGAATGGATACATGCTCGGCGAGCGCGTCATCCGCCCAGCGCTGGTGCGCGTAGCACAATAAATTCGTGTCAGGTGTCACATAGCAAGGGCCGCCCACAGACTCTCGATGGGTATCAGGTTACTTGATTGGTGATGATCCGGACACCTGAACCTTGACACTGGAGTACTGAATGGCAAAAATCATTGGAATCGATCTCGGCACGACCAACTCCGTTGCTGCGGTGATGCAGGGCGGCGAACCGCTTGTCATCCCCTCAGCGGAAGGCGAACGGCTTGTGCCCTCTGTCGTCGCCGTCAACAAAAATCATGAGCGGCTAGTAGGTCGTGTGGCGCGCAATCAGGCGATCACTAATCCGCAGAATACTATCTTCTCAATCAAGCGTTTCATGGGACGCAAGACTGGTGATCAGGAAGTGGAACGCACGCGCCAGCGGGTTCCTTATATCGTGACTGAAGCGCCTAATGGCGATGTGCGTGTTCAACTGGGTGAGAAAGATTACTCACCACCGGAAGTCTCTGCGATGATTCTGGCAAAGATCAAGCGTGATGCCGAAGCTTATCTGGGCGAGACCATCACACAGGCAGTGATTACAGTCCCCGCATACTTCAACGATGCCCAGCGTAACGCCACGAAGGATGCCGGCAAGATTGCCGGTCTCGAAGTTCTCCGCATCATCAATGAGCCGACAGCTTCCTCCCTGGCGTATGGCTTGGATAAAAAGAAGAACGAAATTATTGCTGTGTATGATCTCGGCGGCGGCACATTCGATATTTCCATCCTGGATGTAGGCGATGGCGTTTTCCAGGTTCGCGCCACGAGTGGCGATACATTTCTGGGCGGCGATGACTTCGATCTGCGCATCATGGATTACCTCATCGAGCAATTCAAGAAGGAGAATGGAATTGATCTGCACAACGACCGCCAGGCGCTGCAGCGTTTGAAGGAAGCCTCGGAAAAGGCAAAGATCGAGCTTTCCACCACGATACAGACGGAGATCAATCTACCCTACCTGACCGCTGATGCCAGCGGCCCCAAACATCTAGTGATGACTCTTAGCCGCGCCAAGCTGGAACAGCTCACAGCCGACCTCGTCGACCGGACCATCGCTCCTCTGAAACAGGCACTGGCGGATGCTGGTTTGACTGCAGGCGACATCAATGAAGTCGTGATGGTTGGCGGCATGACGCGTATGCCCGCCGTGCAGGACCGTGTCCGCGCCTTCTTTGGCAAGGAGCCTCACAAAGGTGTGAACCCCGATGAAGTTGTCGCGATCGGTGCAGCCATTCAGGCGGGGGTGCTTGGTGGTGAAGTCAAGGATATCCTGCTCCTCGATGTGACTCCCCTTACACTTTCCATTGAAACGTTAGGCGGCGTTGCTACTCCTCAGATCGAACGTAACACAACCATCCCCACCCGCCGCAGCCAGGTCTTCTCCACCGCCAGCGACAGCCAGACGCAGGTGGAGATCCATGTCTTGCAAGGTGAACGCCCCATGGCAGTCGATAACAAGTCGCTGGGCAAATTCATCCTCGATGGCATCCCGCCTGCGCCGCGCGGCATGCCTCAGATCGAAGTAACGTTTGATATCGATGCCAACGGTATTCTCAAAGTCACCGCGCAGGATAAGGCGACCAGTCGTTCGCAGCATATTACAATTACCGCTTCTTCCGGTCTTTCCGAATCTGAAGTGGATAAAATGCGTAAGGATGCAGAAGTCCATGCCGAGGAGGACCGCAAGCGTCGCGAATTGATCGAAGTGCGCAACAACGCAGATAACACGGTTTACGCTGCGGAAAAAGCTCTGCGAGAGTTCGGCGAGAAAGTGCCTGCCGAGACGCGGGCTGAGGTCGAGGCGAAAGTGAGTGACGTCAAGAAAGCGTCGGAAGGGGATGATGTCGCCGCGATCAAATCTGCTACGGAGTCCCTCGGACAGGCTGTGCAAAAGATCGGAGCGTCAGTCTATCAGGGACAAGACATGCCCGGCAACGATGGAGCGAGCGGCGCCGACACGAATCCAAGCCCTGAAGCTGGGCCGGATGTTGTCGAAGGTGAAGTAAAGGAATAAAGGTCATAGAGAAGGGAGCTCAGTCTGCGCATCCTCATCTCTGCTTTCTAATTATGAGCAACCGCGATTACTACGAGATCCTTGGCATTCCCCGAAATGCAAGCAATGACGAGATCAAAGCCTCGTTCCGTAAGCTTGCGCGTCAATATCACCCTGACGTAAACAAAGAGGACGGCGCTGAGGAAAAGTTCAAAGAGATTAACGAAGCCTATGGTGTGCTCTCGGACCCGGAAAAGCGTTCTCGCTACGATCGCTTTGGCAAAGAGGGTCTTGGCAACATGGGGGGCGGGTTCCACGATTACACGGCGGATTTCACCGACATCTTCGAAGAGCTCTTCGGCAGAGGGTTTGGTTTTTCCACTGGGCGGCGTTCACGTAACTCGCCGCGCCGCGGGCGCGACTTGCAGCAGTCCGTAGTATTGACATTCGAGGAAGCTGTCTTCGGAGTGGAAAAAGAGATCGAGTTCCAGCGCGAAGAAACCTGTTCCCGCTGCAATGGTTCCGGCGCGGAACCCGGCACGTCGCCCATCCGCTGCTCCACCTGTCAGGGGCAGGGAGAAGTTCGTCAGGTTCGCCAGACCTTCCTGGGACAAATGGTCCAGACGTCCACCTGCCCCACCTGTAACGGCCGTGGCGAGACGATTGCTTCCCCCTGCAAAACCTGTCATGCCACCGGGCTGGAACGGAAAACTGTTAATAAGAAAGTCCAAATCCCTGCTGGCGTGGATGGTGGCACACAGATCCGTTTGGCAGGGGAGGGCGGGCCCGGTGTGAATGGCGGACCAACAGGAAGCCTCTTCTTAATCCTGGATGTCCAGCCCCATAAATTCTTCAAACGGCGTGAAAACGACATTATCCTGAACCTCGACATCAACGTTGCCCAGGCGGCTCTCGGCGCGGAGGTCGAAGTTCCCACCTTGGATGGCGATGAAAAATTGAAGATCCCCTCAGGAACTCAACCTGGCAAAGTGTTCCAGATTCGGAATAAGGGCGTTCCTCATCTGCGCCGCAGTGGGCGCGGTGATCAATTGGTGATCGTCAATGTAGCTGTGCCGACCAGGCTGACGAAGGAACAGCGCGAGTTATTCGAGAAGCTGGCAGAAAGTCTAGGCACCACGGTCAAGCCGCAGGAAAAGGGATTTCTGGATTGGTTGAATGAAGCGCTCGGCGGATAGCTGAAGTAGAGGATCGTCATTTGACGGTTCTCTTTTTTTGTACTATAATTATGAATATCTGAGCAAATATTCATATATTATGGTACTTACAGAACACACTTCCACTCATTTGGCTGACTTGTTTGGCGCCCTCAGTGACCCCACCCGGCTGCGGATCATATCTGTTTTGCTGGAAGGCGAAAGGAACGTGGGTGAACTTGCCGCCCAGCTCGCAATGACAGAGTCCGCTGTCTCTCATCAATTGCGCGGATTGCGCCAACTGCGTCTAGTGCGCAGCCGCAAGGACGGGCGCCAGGTCTTTTATGCCCTCGATGATGATCATGTCGCAAAACTATATCGCCTTGGTCTTGAACATGTGGACCACGGGTAGGTATTAAAGATCGTATGGAACAACACTCTTCACACATTCATGTGCATTTGCGTGAAGCCGCAAAACAGACCACATGGCGTCTTTCCCTGTCACTCTTCCTGACACTTGCCTTTGTCGCGATTGAAGCCGGAGCGGGCATCTTCGCGAACAGCCTTGCTCTTCTCACCGACGCAGCGCATAACCTGACTGACGTTATTGCCCTCGGCTTAACCTGGTTTGCGGTGCGCATCACTTCACAGCCGGCGAATGCGCAAAGGACCTATGGTTATCATCGTGCCGGTATTTTGGTTGCGCTTCTCAATTCCACCACACTCGTTCTGATTTCCCTCGGCATTTTTTATGAGGCATACCACCGTTTCGTGAAGCCTCCAGAAGTGGAGTCAGGCATTCTGATCGGCGTCGGTCTGATCGCGGTCGTCATCAATCTGGGGACTGCCCTTCTTGTTCATCGAGGCAGTGAACATGATCTCAACCTGCGCTCGGCGTTTGTCCATTTGATGGGAGATGTGCTCTCTACGGTTGGCGCAGTGATTGCGGGCGTAATTATCTATTTCACGAATGCAAATTGGCTTGATCCCCTCGTCAGTGTGTTGATCGGGTTTCTGATCCTGTACAATGCCTGGGGCATCCTGCGTGATGCGGTGGACATCCTGCTCGAGTCCACGCCGCGCGATGTAAATATCCCGGCGATGGTCAAGGACATCGCACAAGTGGATGGGGTGCTCGGAATCCACGATATCCACGTCTGGAGCCTAACGCAGAGTCTGCGCACCATGTCGGCGCATATTCTGACGGATGACGTTCATATCAGTGCAGGGGCGGAGATTCAACGTCAGATCAATGAAGTCCTTGCACATCGCTATAACATCACGCACGCAACCCTTCAGCTGGAATGCGTGGATTGTTTCCCCGATTCGCTCTACTGCGATTTGAACGGTCACGCCCATGTCCACGACGTGCCGCATCCCACTCAGACCGGTCATTAATTAGGTCCGGAATAAAGGACGAAAAGCGTTCATTGTCGTTGGGGGAAAATTGAGTGATAATCGTGCTCTATGATTAAGAGAACCCTACTGAAAATATGGCGCGTGCTTCCTCTGTGGTTGCAGGTTGTGTTGTCGCGTCTCATACGACCGTTGTTCCACGTCTTTGCGGCAGCGGTCATCTTGGATGAGCAAAAAAATATCCTGCTTGTGAAATCGACGTATAACCGTTTTCACCCCTGGGGACTGCCGGGCGGAGGGCTGGAATATGGAGAACACCCGGACGACGCGGTCATACGAGAGGTCTGGGAGGAAACAGGCTTGCGTGTTTGCGTAGAAAAGCTCATACTGATCACCACATTCCGGCAGGATCAGGTGGGTATGTATTATCTTTGCAGGATTACCGGAGGCACATTTTATCCCAGCGATGAAGTATCCGAGTTTGCTTATTTTTCCCTGGACAATCTACCGGATGTGCGCATGTTTGATCGTGACATGTTGAGAAGGTTATACGGAATCATAGAACATGAACTGGCTTGAAGTTTCTCTTACAGTAAATGGTGAATTGGCAGAAGCCGTGGCAGACGTGCTGGCGCGTTTTGCCTATAGCGGCGTGATGATGGAACAGGGCGTCAAATATACAGATGATGAAGACGCTGGCACCCCTACGGGACCGATCACGGTCCGCGCGTATCTGGAGATGAACGATCAGATCGAGGAGACGCGTCAGAAACTTGAAGAGTCCCTCTATTACCTGGGTAGGATTCAACCGTTACCCGCGGCGTCCTACAAACAAATTGCCGACCAGAATTGGATGGAAGCCTGGAAGCAGCATTACAAGCCCATCCTTATCGGCGAGCGACTCGTCGTGATCCCAGCGTGGATGGATTCGCCAGACCCCAATCGCATTTCCATCAAGATCGATCCTGGTATGGCGTTCGGCACGGGCACGCATCCGACAACACAGCTCTGCCTGGAATTGTTGGAAAAAGCAATCAGCAATATTCGACGATCGAATAACGAAATTCGAGTTATCGACGTTGGCTGCGGTTCCGGAATTCTCTCTATCGCCGCTCTTAAGCTGGGCGCGACCTCTGCTCTCGGCGTAGATATCGATGAGACCTCTATTGTCAATGCCCGTCAGAATGCGGAGCTGAACCAAATCGACGAAGAACTGATTCTTGATGTAGGTTCCGTGCCGGAAATCGCAGGTGGGAAATTCTCTTTTCGTATGGCGCCCCTGGTTGTTGCGAATATCCTGGCTCCTGTGATCGTGCGCCTCTTTGATGCCGGTCTTGCCCAATTGATGGAAACGAATGGCTCTTTGATCCTGAGCGGGATTCTGCAGGAACAGGAGCAAAGCGTGCTCGAGGCCGCTCAGGCGAAAGGCCTCGGGATAAGGGAACGGCGCCAGATGGGGGACTGGGTCGCGCTTACAGTAAGCTGACAACTCTTTAAAATCTCCTGATTTCCTGTATGAAACATTTATTGAATGTTAGAATCCTGCCCACAGGCGCAGCAGTCCTGTGGATAATTTATTCAAAGGAGAATGTACGATGAACAGGAACAGGCAGGTTATTTTAGCAATTTTTGTTTTGGCACTTGCTGCATTGGCATGTAACGCGGTGGCAGGAGGGGACGGCGGGGACAACCCAACCGGACCCACCTCCACGCCCAGCCCACGAGTCATTTTGAGTGATGATTTTTCTTCCTCGCAGTGGGGCACCGGCACGGATGCAGACAGTTCTGTAGAATATGCGAACAGCGCCCTGCAGATGATCGTATATACAACAAATTATTTTGTATGGAGCACGCCGAACGATCAGGATTATCAAAATACACACATGGAAGTGACAGTCAACAACAACGGCACTGATTCCACCACTGCCTTCGGTATCATGTGTAACCAGCAGCCCACCACCAGCAATTTCTATTACGTAGCCATGACGCCCGCCGGAGAATACGCGATCGCCAAGGCAGCCGAAGGGCAGGATGATGTGTTCCTCACCAACAACGATCAATGGGCGTCCTCCGATCTGATTGCCAAGGATGCTTCTTCCTATAACGTGGGCATAGATTGTGGCAATGGAACGATCACCCTGTATGTAAATGGTCAGCAGATTGCTTCTGTAGCGGATGCGTCGTACATTAGTGGCGGTGTTGCCCTGTTCACCTGGAGTGGGGAGGATGCAACCACCACGAATGTGTCATTCGACGATTTCCTGATGACAGAACTCCCCTAGTATGGGTCTGTTCCATCCATAAACGTTTCACTGGAGACAAAATGAAAATTAGACTTTCAAGACCTTTGATGGGAATTATTGGACTGGTTCTCGCGGCGCTGGCATGTAGTCTGCCGGGCAGTGGAGCACTCCTGGAAGATAATTTTTCAGATAGCGACGCTTGGGGGACAGGCACCGATGCGGATAGCTCTGTGGAATATGCAAACGACATGCTGAATTTCGTAGTCAATAAAGATTTGTATTTTGTGTGGAGCACACCTAATGGGGAAGACTATGAAAGTATTCATATGGAGGTGACTGCTAGCAACAATTCCACCGACTCCGCCGCGGCGTTCGGACTCATCTGCAATTTGCAGATTACCAATACATCATACTATTTTGCTGTTACCGGCGCGGGGGAGTATGCCATTGGCAAATATACCTTTGCTGGCGACACGCTCTTGACAAATGATGGACAGTGGGGCACATCAAGCCTGATTGCAGCAGATGCTCCTTCTTATCGCATCGGCGCGGATTGCGGCAACAACACGCTCACCCTCTATGTAGATGGGCAACAGATCGATTCGGTCAGCGATTCCACCTATACTTCAGGAAATGTTGGGGTGTTTGCTTGGAGTGGAGAAGAACTCAACGGCACAGATGTTTCCTTCGATGACTTTGTGTTGACAAAACTCCCCTAAAAACCGTCTGCCTCTTAATCCTGCATTCGTTTGGAATGCAGGATTTTTTAATTTCACCATCGAAAATCTGTGCTATGATTCAATAGACATGGATCGCCGCAGACTCCTCCCGTACCTGCTCATAAATGTACTTGTGTCTGCCTGTGTCACCAGCGCGATCCTGTTCTGGTACCACCAGAATTACCGTTCGGTTAGCCAGTCCTCTGTACAGCCGGCTGCGCCCTTGATTAATCAGAATATCTCTGTTCCACAAGTCACATTAGATCCGAAAGTAGAGATACCCGTGGAGATTGTTAGTGTAATCGGGGCAGGGACCTTAAGTGCAGAATGGGTTGTGGTGAGTTACAGAGGCGAAGATCAGATCGACCTGGCAAACTGGGAACTGCGGGATGAAGACAAGAATGTCTTTATCTTTCCACAGCTTGTTCTTCATCCAAACGGCGCCGTGCAAATTCATACAGCTTCCGGGACGAACACCGTAATCGATCTCTACTGGGGAAAAAGCGATCCAGTCTGGCAATCCGGTGAAGAAGCGCAGTTATTCGACTCAAGCGGAAACCAGCGTGCAATGTATAAGGTACCATGACGAGTGAATAAGGTTCGAGAAGTGGATACTTCGTCTGCTGTATCTAAAAGTTTTTATGTGTTTCTGGTGATTAGTATTATTTCTGCAGCTATTACCTTGGTAGCAGGTTTACTAATGAGTAGTTATTTCTACAAATTTAATAATTTCTACCCCAAGGTTGCAACCGCCATTTATTTTAGTCCTTTGCTAATCAGTTGTGTCGGTATTCTGTCTGGAGCGATCGCAAACATAGCTGTGAAAAACAATGAATCATCTCCGGCAGATGGTTGTGCAGTTAATGTATCAATTTTCTTTAATGTCTTTGTTTCCGTTGCGTATATCGTTCTTCTGATGATTGCACTTTCTATTATGGCATTTACTGATTGATCGCAGGATTTTTAAAGAAAGTATTCATGTCACAAGCACTCTATCGTAAATACCGGCCAAAAGAATGGGACGAAGTCGTGGGGCAAGACCATGTCGTCACGACCCTCAAGAATGCCATCGCGGCGGACCGTGTTGCGCATGCCTATCTTTTCGCCGGCTCACGCGGGACAGGAAAGACCACGCTCGCGCGTCTATTGGCAAAATCTGTCAACTGTCTGAATCCTGACCCAGCAGGGCGCCCCGACAACAAGTGCGAGAATTGCAAAGCTGTCAACGAGAATCGTTTCATGGACCTGATCGAGATCGACGCCGCCTCCAACACCAGCGTGGATGATGTCCGCGATCTGCGCGACAAGATCAATTTCTCCCCCTCACAAGGCAAATACAAGATCTACATCATCGATGAAGTCCACATGCTCTCGACCGCCGCATTCAATGCATTGCTCAAAACACTCGAGGAGCCGCCGCCTCACGCGATTTTTGTTCTAGCCACGACAGAGATCCATAAGATCCCGGTGACAGTCTTATCACGCTGCCAGCGCCATGAGTTCCGCCGTGTCCCGGTCGATGAGATTGTCAAACATCTCAAGACCATCCTCAAAGCCGAAAAGATCCGGGCGGACGACGACGCGTTGATCCAGATCGCTCGCCAATCCGCTGGTGGGATGCGCGATGCCATTTCCTTACTCGATCAACTCTCATCAGCAGGGGAGAAGATCACGCTGGCACTTACCCAAACGGTCCTCGGCACGGCTACAAGCCAGACTGTGCTGGACATTATCTCCTCTGTGATGGATCACGATCCCGCGCAGGGGCTGGAGACGATCCATAAAGCGCTCGATGCTGGTGCCGATCCGCGCTCACTTGCGCGTCAAGTTGTTGAATACTTACGCGGCTTGATGCTCATTCAAATGGGCAATGTCAATCAAGTCGAAGCAACCGCGGATGTCAAGAAGCAGATGCAGTCGCACGCTCGCTCTTTTTCGACGAGTGATGTTCTGCGCATGATGAAAGTCTTCAACCATGCCGCAACCGATCTGCGCGGCGGCTGGCAGCCGTCCCTGAGTCTGGAACTTGCTCTGGCTGAAGTCCTGGATGCGCCGAATGAAACAGCGCCCCGTCCAGCTTCGCCTCCAGCGTCAACGGTTCATGCACAACCTCAACCAGCTCCCGTTACACAACCGCAGTCTTCCGTTAAGTCTGCGCCGAATCAGGAAACCCCGAGCAAAGAAGTTGATTCTGCATTCGATCAGGAATTGGAATCGACCCAATCAGCGGAAAAATTAGCTATCAGCGCAGGTGATATCATCAAGACCTGGAAGCACTTGTCTGCCACCTTGCCAAAAGCACAGGCAAATTTGTCCGCGTTATTGAACTCTGTCAAGATGATCGACGTCCAGGGCAAAACATTGATTCTAGGTTTGGCAAGCGATGTGCTGGTTTCGAAAATCGACAAGCCCGATCAGATTGAGGCAATCCAAAAACTGATCAAGGAGCAATTTGGTGTCGAGATGAATATCCGCTGTGTGGTAACCACTGCCAAAGGCAAAATACCACCAAACGTTTCCCAGGATGGGATGGTCGCAACTGCTATCCAGCATGGCGGCCAGATTGTGGATATGTAGACAAGCGATATTCGAAGGTCGAATATCTAATATCGTTTATTGAGGTGTTTTATGGCAAAAGGATTTAACAAAGGACCGCAAATGGGCGGTGGGGGCATGATGGCACAGTTGCAAAAAATGCAGCAACAACTGGCAGATGCACAAGCCAAGCTCGCTGAGGAAACCATCACAGCCACGGCTGGTGGTGGCGCGATCAAGGTTGTCATGACGGGCGATCAGAAATGTCAATCGGTTGAGATCAACCCTGATCTCTTGAAAGATGCGGATGCCGAAATGTTGCAGGATTTGGTTTTGTCAGCAGTCAATATGGCGCTCGATCAATCTCGTGAATTAGCGGCGCAGAGATTGGGACCTCTGGCAGGCGGCTTGCCCTTCTAGATCATTAAGCCGTATTCGTTCAGGGATTAAAATTTAGTTTTGCTTGAGCATATCCATACTACATGAAAAGGATAAATACATAACATATGCTTCTACCTGAATCTTTACAATCATTAATCAATGCCCTGGAACGCTTGCCGGGAATCGGTCCCAAGTCTGCTTCACGTCTGGCGTTTCATTTCCTGCGCGCACCCGAGGAAATTTCACAGGATTTGGCGTCCGCGTTGGCAAACTTGAAGGCGAATACAACGCTCTGTCAGGAATGTTTCAACATCACCGAAGCAGGACGCGAACGCTGTGAAATCTGTGAGTCGCATCAAAGAGATGCAAGCTTGGTTTGCGTTGTGGAAGAGGCGCTAGACGTTTTAGCGCTGGAGCGTACCGGCGGGTATCGAGGCAAATATCACGTTTTGCAAGGTGTTTTATCCCCCATCGAAGGCATTGGCCCAGACGACTTAAAGATTAAACAACTCGTCGCACGCGTGAGTAAGGGTGAAATCAAAGAAGTCATCCTGGCAACCAATCCCAGCATGGAAGGCGATGCGACCGCGCTTTACTTGCAACAGCACTTGGAGCCCCTTGGCGTACGAGTTACGCGACTTGCGCGTGGCTTGCCCGTCGGCGGTGATCTTGAATATGCAGATCAGAACACATTACTGCGAGCGTTAGCCGGCAGGCAGGAAATGAACTGAAAATAATCGCCTGAAAGGGCGGTTATTTCTTTAGCACCGCCTTCAGTATATTCTCAAGATGAGGCGTGCTGCTTGCATCCTTGAAGTTTGCCATCCTGGAATAGACTTCGGCGGCAGCTACGTGAAATCCATCAGGCACCTCAGCCGCATTAAGTGTGGATGCAATCTCTTTCATCTCTCCCTCAAACCGCCACGCTTTTGCCGTGACACGTTCTACTCTTCTGTTTACCCGTTCTGAAAAGCCCTGTTCGTCCATATCCCATTGCTGATAAAGTTCAATCCGTACGTCCAGTACTTCTGCTGCGGCAAGAATTGCCGAAAGAAGAGCAGTCGTCCCTTTTGTATACGCCGCATAACACATCTTTAATGCCGATGCTTTTCCGATTTCCTTCCCAATGATTTTTGTTTCAAGCGGTCCGTTGGAAAAGCAGGACGCGACTTCATAAGTGTGTTCGCCAGACAGATATAGCCAAGTCTCTCCGCGGACCCATGCGGGCCCGCCGATAATCCCACCGTCCACAAACTGTATACCGTTGGCTTGCATCATCGTTCCTATCCTGATGGCACGCTGAGGAGAGATCGCATTGGCATCCAAATACAAACCCTTAAATCCTACCTCGGTCACAGTTTGGGCAACCTGTTCGGCTGCATGAGGAGGGCACACACTGAGGATTATCTCGCAAATCTGGCAGAACTGAGATAATGAATCGAGCTCTGTAAGATGCTGCTGCTGCGCGCGAGACCGTGTTTTGTCACTACGGTTTTCCGATAGCCAATGCACTTCATGTCCATTGTGAACGGCAGAAGCGGCAATCGAAATTCCCATCTCTCCGGGATGGAGGATACCAATCTTTTTCATGGATGCTCCTTTTCACACGGGAATAGCAAACATAGTCAACATAAATTCTAACGAATTTCATAGATGATAAGAGTGTCTATCTAACAGGACATATGATATTATCTTGTCGTTCTGAAAACGAGCAAATCAAGCGAATGGAAGGTCATTCTATGACCATGGTGCATAAAAACGAGATTTGTTAAGGTTAACTTTTTCAAAAAGCCTTGACATACATGAAGAAGCGCATATAATACCGTCCGCTGGTACGTTCTACAAACGAACAGTGCGAATGTGAAAGGTCACAAAAGTGACCAATATGCATAAAAACAAAAAAGATTTTTCAAGTGAGTTGTCTAGCAACCCTTGACAAACAAAGCAAAATGCATATAATAATTATTCGCCAGTACATTCACAAGATCTCGTCCCCCTGACAGATCATTGAAAACTGAGAAGTCTCTAGTCAGAGACACAAGCCTGTGGGTTTTGCAGTCTGACGAGCCGATGTCGAAATCGAAAGACACTTGACATCGGTGTTTTCGTCTGTTGATGTCTTGACAGGCCAAGGCGGCTCGTGTAAAATCCAGCCCGCTTTGTTACCCGAACTTTAACAACTGAATAGTGATAGGAAGCAACAACTCTGTCGAATCCAGTAAATATAACCTTAAACTTATCACTCGCAAGAGTGAAATTTTTTGAGGAGAGTTTGATCCTGGCTCAGGATGAACGCTGGCGGCGTGCCTAATACATGCAAGTCGAACGAGGTGCTTTTGTAGCAATACGAGAGTATCCTAGTGGCGAACGGGTGAGTAACGCGTTGGTGACCTACCCCAAAGTGTGGGATAACAGTCCGAAAGGATTGCTAATACCGCATGTGGTTATTGGCTTTAGAAACTGGTAACTAAAGGAGCAATTCGCTTTGGGAGGGACCTGCGTCCCATCAGCTAGTTGGTGAGGTAATGGCTCACCAAGGCTACGACGGGTAGGGGACCTGAGAGGGTGACCCCCCACAATGGAACTGAAACACGGTCCATACACCTACGGGTGGCAGCAGTAGGGAATATTGCTCAATGGGCGAAAGCCTGAAGCAGCAACGCCGCGTGTGTGATGAAGGCCTTCGGGTCGTAAAGCACTTTTCTGGGAGATGAGAAAGGACAGTATCCCAGGAATAAGTCTCGGCTAACTACGTGCCAGCAGCCGCGGTAAAACGTAGGAGGCAAGCGTTATCCGGATTCACTGGGCGTAAAGCGCGTGCAGGTGGCGCGGTAAGTTGGGTGTGAAATCTCCCGGCTCAACTGGGAGAGGTCATTCAATACTACCGTGCTTGAGAGCAGAAGAGGAAGATGGAATTCCCGGTGTAGTGGTGAAATGCGTAGATATCGGGAGGAACACCAGTGGCGAAGGCGATCTTCTGGTCTGTTTCTGACACTCAGACGCGACAGCTAGGGTAGTAAACGGGATTAGAGACCCCGGTAATCCTAGCCGTAAACGATGTGAACTTGGCGTTGGTGGGTTAAACTCCATCAGTGCCGTAGCAAACGCGATAAGTTCACCGCCTGGGGACTACGGCCGCAAGGTTAAAACTCAAAGGAATTGACGGGGGCCCGCACAAGCAGCGGAGCGTGTGGTTTAATTCGATGCTACACGAAGAACCTTACCCAGGCTTGACATACAGGTGGTAGGGATCCGAAAGGTGACCGACCCGCAAGGGAGCCTGTACAGGTGTTGCATGGCTGTCGTCAGCTCGTGTCGTGAGATGTTCGGTTAAGTCCGCTAACGAGCGCAACCCTCGCTGCGTGTTACAAGTGTCACGCAGGACCGCCGGTATTAAGCCGGAGGAAGGTGGGGATGACGTCAAGTCAGCATGGCCTTTATGCCTGGGGCTACACACACGCTACAATGGGCAGTACAATGGGTTGCTAAGCCGCGAGGTGGAGCCAATCCCCCAAAACTGTCCTCAGTTCAGATTGCAGGCTGCAACTCGCCTGCATGAAGCCGGAGTTGCTAGTAAACGCGCGTCAGCTATAGTGCGTTGAATACGTTCTCGGGCCTTGTACACACCGCCCGTCACGTCATGGGAGCTGGTAACACCTGAAGCCGGTAGCCTAACCGCAAGGAGGGCGCCGTCGAAGGTGGGGCTGGTGACTGGGACGAAGTCGTAACAAGGTAGGTGTACCGGAAGGTGCGCCTGGATCACCTCCTTTCTAGAGTTCTGAGCGATCTCCCTCACGAGAGGTCTGCTCCACTCGTTTTCAAATGCCTTACGGTTGTGAGGCGCTGGACGCAGAGGTACGTTTCCTATCACTACTCAGTTGTTAAAGTGAAGAGACCGCGGGCTTGTAGCTCAGTTGGTTAGAGCACTGTGCTGATAACGCAGGGGTCACAGGTTCGAATCCTGTCAAGCCCACTCTACCCAGCAAGATCCTGGGGATGTAGCTCAGTGGGAGAGCAGCGCCTTTGCAAGGCGAAGGTCGCGGGTTCAAATCCCGCCATCTCCACTGAGAGTTTGTAGATGTTTTGTAAGAAATTATCGGAGTAAAAGAAAATTTGTTGACAAGCAAGCAGACATAAAATATAATATGCACCGCAATAAGTTAGGTCGTTTCGCGACCCGGCGGTGTGTGCCGGGTCGCTTCTTGTCTGAAAATAGAATAGTGTTGAAGAGTGATCGATGCTCTTGAAAAATCGATGGCATCGCTCACTGGTCAAACAGTGATTTTGTACCTTAAAAACTGAATAGTAACTGAAAGATAATATCCTCAAATATCTAAAGCAAGAAATATTTGTAGGCCGAAAGAAATTAGAAGAGTAATAAATTCTCCGCATCACGTGGAGAAGCTACTAAGGGCTTTCGGTGAATGCCTTGGCGCCAAATGCCGATGAAGGACGTGGGACACTGCGATAAGTCTCGGGGAGCCGTGTACAGGCTTTGATCCGGGAATTTCCGAATGAGGAAACTCACTCGAGCGAACCTCGAGTATCCTCCTGCTGAACACATAGGCTGGAGGAAGGGCACCCAGGGAACTGAAACATCTAAGTACCTGGAGGAACAGAAATTATTCTCCTAGTAGTGGCGAGCGAACGGGGAACAGCCCAAACCATATCAGCTTGCTGATATGGGGTTGTAGGGTCTGGCATATGGAAGTTACAAAACAATCAGTTAGCGGAAAGGTGTGGGATAGCCTGCCATAGAGGGTAACAGCCCCGTATGCGAAAATTGATTGTCTTCCGTCAGATACCTGAGTACTACCGGGCACGCTAATCCGGTAGGAATCTGGGGAGTCCACTCTCCAAGGCTAAATACATTTGGCGACCGATAGTGAACAAGTACCGTGAGGGAAAGGTGAAAAGTCCCCCTGTTAGGGGAGTGAAATAGAACCTGAAACCGAAAGCCTACAAACAGTTGGAGGGCTAACAGTAAGTTGAGCACCCTAGAAATAGGGACGTTCCTTACTATGCCTGACAGCGTGCCTCTTGGAGAATGAGCCTGCGAGTTAATCTCAGTGGCAAGGTTAAGGGAGTGACACCCGTAGCCGTAGCGAAAGCGAGTCTGAATAGGGCGTACAGTCGCTGGGATTAGGCCCGAAACCGAGTGAGCTACCCATGGGCAGGGTGAAGCGAGTCTAACCACTCGTGGAGGCCCGAACTTACTAATGTTGCAAAATTAGAAGATGACCTGTGGGTAGAGGTGATATGCCAAACGAACTCGGAGATAGCTGGTTCTCCCCGAAATAGCTTTAGGGCTAGCGTCACGCGTTTAGTACTGGAGGTACAGCACTGAATGGGCTAAGGGGCTTACCGCTTACTGAACCCAATCAAACTCGGAATGCCAGTACTCCATAGCGTGGCAGTCGGACTACGGGAGATGAGTTTCGTGGTCGAAAGGGAAACAGCCCAGATCATCAGCTAAGGTCCTTAAATCTACACTAAGTGGGAAACGAGGTGAGGTTACTTGAACAACCAGGAGGTTGGCTTAGAAGCAGCCACCCTTTAAAAAGTGCGTAACAGCTTACTGGTCTAGTGACCTTGCGCGGAAAACTTAACGGGGCTAAGTGTAGTACCGAAGCTATGGGTTTCAGCATTTATTGCTGGAGCAGTAGGGGAGCGTTCCATCAGCGGTGAAGGTCGATCGATAAGGGCGACTGGAGCGGATGGAAGTGAGAATGCAGGCATGAGTAGCGTATAAACACGTGAGAACCGTGTTCGCCGTAAATCTAAGGTTTCCGACGCCAGGTCATTCCGCGTCGGGTTAGTCGGGTCCTTAGCCGAGGCCGAAAGGCGTAGGTGATGGACATCCGGTCAACATTCCGGAACCACTCAGAATGAGTGATGAGGGGACGCAACGAGGTAGGCCAGCCCATTATTGGATTTGGGTGCGATCTGTCTAGGTGTTGAGACTGGTAGGAAAATCCGCCGGTTGAGCTGAGACAAGAGCGAGCCGTAAGGCATAAGTGGTTGAGCCTTGTTGCCGAGAAAAGCCTCTAAACGTTGAACTCTGAGTGCCCGTACCGCAATCCGACACTGGTAGATGGGTAGAGTATACCAAGGCGAACGGGAGAACCCTTGTTAAGGAACTAGGCAACATGACCCCGTAACTTCGGGAGAAGGGGTACCTTCTAGCGTTAGGGTAACCAAAGCGCAGGAAGGTCGCAGTGAAATGGCTCTGGCGACTGTTTAACAAAAACACAGGTCTCTGCTAAGCCGTAAGGCGATGTATAGGGGCTGACGCGTGCCCAGTGCCGGAAGGTTAAGGGGAGAGGTTAGCCGCAAGGCGAAGCTTTGAACCGAAGCCCCGGTGAACGGCGGCCGTAACTATAACGGTCCTAAGGTAGCGAAATTCCTTGTCGGGTAAGTTCCGACCCGCACGAACCGCGTAACGATCAGAGCACTGTCTCAACAAGGGACCCGGTGAAGTTGAAATGGCTGTGAAGATGCGGCCTACCCGCAGCAGGACAAAAAGACCCCGTGGAGCTTTACTGCAACTTGGCATTGTATTTGGGTATGATTTGTGTAGAATAGGTGGGAGGCTTTGAAGCTGGGGCGCTAGCCTCGGTGGAGCCATCAGTGAAATACCACCCTGATCATACTTAGATCCTAACCTCGTACCGTCATCCGGACGAGGGACCGTGCCAGGTGGGCAGTTTGACTGGGGCGGTCGCCTCCTAAAAGGTAACGGAGGCGCCCAAAGGTTCCCTCAGGCAGAATGGAAACCTGCCAAAGAGTGTAAAGGCATAAGGGAGCTTGACTGCAAGACCAACGCGTCGAGCAGATACGAAAGTAGGGCTTAGTGATCCCACGGTACCGAGTGGAAGGGCCGTGGCTTACCGGATAAAAGCTACCCCGGGGATAACAGGCTGGTGAGATCCAAGAGTTCACATCGACGATCTCGCTCGGCACCTCGATGTCGGCTCATCGCATCCTGGGGCTGGACAAGGTCCCAAGGGTCGGGCTGTTCGCCCGTTAAAGCGGTACGCGAGCTGGGTTCAGACCGTCGTGAGACAGGTCGGTCTCTATCCGCTGTGGGCGTAAGGGATTTGAGAGGAGCTGCTCCTAGTACGAGAGGACCGGAGTGGACTGACCTCTGGTGTGCCAGTTGTCGTGCCAACGGCATTGCTGGGTAGCTACGTCGGGCAGAGATAACCGCTGAAAGCATCTAAGTGGGAAACTCGCCTCAAGATTAGATCCCTGTATTCCAGTTAATGGAGTAAGACCGCAGGTAGACCACCTGCTATATAGGCAACAAGTGTAAGCGCAGTAATGTGTTGAGCTAAGTTGTACTAATGGTCGAGGGCTGAATCCCGTGATGTGGAGAACTTATTACTCTTCCGCACATGAAATTCTTTCATGAAATCTTTTCAGTTGCTATTCAGCACTACTATGTGAAATAGTCCCTTGGTGATTGGAGCGACGGGGGTACACCCGGTAACATCCCGAACCCGGTAGTTAAGCCCGTCAGCGCCGATGGTACTTGGAGGGCGACCTCCCGGGAGAGTAGGTCATTGCCAAGGGGCTTTTCTTTTAACATTTCTCATACACTTTTCACCTTTGTAGAAATCGTGTATAATAGTTTTGCAGGTTCGGTTGATGGACATGCACAAAGCATGTCCGGATTTTACAAAAGAGGAGTGTGAAGCGTACGGGTTGATCGAGTGATCATTTTGTCGTTTCTTCTTTCTTAGGTGAATTTTCTCCTCGGCCGAGTCTGCGTATCGGCCGATTTTATTTTATCGGCACTTTCCATGCGGGAAGGAGGTGACAGCTTTGGCATCTGTAAATTTACGAAATGGCGAGTCTCAGGACTCTTTACTTAAACGCTTTCGAAAGAAGGTTGTTAAGAGTGGAGTTTTGAGCACAGTTCGCCGCAAACGCTGGTTCGTCTCCAAGAGCGAGCAGCGCCGCATGGAAAAAAAGAAGGCAATTCGTCGGATTAAACGACGAACGTTTACTAGAGAGACTGAATAAGAGGTGTATATGGCAAAAGAAGAAGATAAAATTCGAGCAGAAGGGGTAGTCGTCGAGGCTCTCCCCGGCACGCAATTCCGGGTCAGGCTGGATAACGGTCACGAAGTACTGGCTTATCTATCCGGCAGAATGCGCAAACATTATATTCGTATTTTGCTGGGTGATCGTGTTGCAATGGAAATGTCGCCCTATGACCTAACACGTGCGCGCATCACATTCCGCCAGCGCAAGAATGCTCCCGCTCCGGTTCAGGAATAATTTCTTTGCCATAGTGTTGTTTGTAAAATAAAAGGCCCTCAAAAACCGAGGGCCTTTTTCTGTTTATTTGAACAAGTGGGATGTTTGCTATCCAGAGGAAATTTGCTCGAGTTTTGTATAAATCTGTAAACTCTTTGAGCAACTCCAACCAGCAAGCCTGCGCCTGCTGATACGCCGCCTACCCTCAGCATGGTTAAGAGACATCATGATCTTAGACAAGATGGTTCTGCCACTGTGATTTTGCCAGCCACAAAGCGGCTAGGGACTTAGCGTCCTGAATTCTGCCTTGCTCTGCGATTTCGATGGCTTGCCTCAGAGGGACTTTCTCTACCTGTAAGAACTCATCCTCGTCGGCTTGTAATGGATTCTCGCGTAATTGTGTCGCCAGGAATACAGCCATAAATTCTGTGGAATATCCAGGCACGAGATAGAACTCGCCAACCTTTTGCAGGTGACCAGCTTCCAGCCCGGTCTCTTCACGAAGTTCACGTGCTGCACATTCCTCAAGCGGCTCTTGGGCATGACGCGTTCCAGCAGGAAGTTCAAGCAGGTCTTTTCCTGCGGCATGACGATATTGACGCACAAAAAGCAAGTTGCCTTCCTTGTCGATCGGAACCAGGACAACGGAGCCATCGTGCTCGACAATTTCAAGTTTTGTCTCGCGTCCATTTGGGGTTTTGAGAGTATCCTGTCTGACCTTAAAGGTGCGTCCTTGTAAGAGCGTTTCGGATCGAATCAGTTCAAAAGACATGATCATTCCTTGGTTGGGTTGGAACTAAGAGTAAATTCCAAGATAAAGCCCGGACGCATGCCCGGGCTTTTATCCTGTCTATATGGTATTGCTATGGGATATTCAACTGCTGCCCGGCTGTCAGTGCAGTACCGACTGAGATGTTGTTTGCCTGCGCGATTGCAGCAGGATCTACATCTCCAAAAAGGCAGGCAACTCCATAAATCGTGTCTGTCGAGGAGGGCACCGTATAGCTAGCTGGATGGTTTCTTAGCGCACGGGTGCCAGGGAAGCTTCCACTCTGAGGAATTCTCAGCGTAAGGTTCGGATAATAAATATTGCCCTCTGTAAGCCCATTGAGAGATAACAGTTCATCAGGGTTAACATCGAAGCGGCGGGCAATACAGTAGGGGAATTCACCTCTCTGCAGTGTATATGAGGCAGGGCGTGAACCGACCGGCGCGGAGGTGGGCAGGGTTCCGCTCACAGCTAGAGTCGTGGTAGGCGTAGTTGATGTTAGAGCGGGGTCGGTTGAGACAAGCGCCGTCGGTGTTACTGTAGCGTTTAAATCTTGTGTAGCCATAGTCAAATCTTGCGTGCCTACCGTCAGCGTTTGCGTTGCAACTGCCTGTGGAGTGCCCGATAGCGCGAGAGACGTGCTGGTTCCAAAATTGGCAACATCACTCATGGTAATATCTGGAGTTTGACCGATCGGCGTGGCAAACAAACTGGTAGGGTTGATCGGCGTATTGGTCACACTGGGGGGTTGGGAATATGGCTGATTACAGGCAGCAGCAATCAGTACAACCAGCATTAGAGTGAAGGCTGTTATCGCGCCTTGTTTTGTGCGTGCCATATGCATCTCCTCGCGCTTTACTATAAATTTTAATGATGGTAGCACATCCCATTAAGCGCGTCAAGTTTTGGAGTAGGATATTAGAGGCATATCAGCGCGCGCACTCGAATGTAGAGAGCATCTGCTCTACGCGTGCTTCATCTTCGTTTTGTGGATCTGCCGTTTGGACCCGTTTCCAAAGTTCACATAAGCCCTTACGGATTCTATTTTCCTGTTCGAATGCATTCTCAGACACTTCCTGTGCAGTTTCTGCATTGCCTGTAAGCGCCTGTGCTTCGATATACGTTAACCATTCGAATGGATCCTCCGGTTCATAACCAAGAGACCTCGCTTCATTGATGAGGTCAATGACTTGATTCCAATCTCCCTGCTGGCGAGCCAGCTCTGCTTTGGCAAAGTAATAACACCAGGAATGTGCTGGTTCTGATAGAAAGGGCGGTATCAGATCCTGGTTGCTATCGACAAGGATGTTTGAAAGATCGGATAGTGGGATAGCATCGACCAAGAAACGAGACTGCCGTCCATAAGTAATTGCATCACCACGCGCTGGGTCGAGCACACGCAAGCATCCATTTGGGGGCATATAGATCACGAGCACCTGCGAGGTTGTCCCCGTAAAACTTTCTCTTCTGATTGGCAGTGTAATTTTGGTATTTCGATCCAATGAGGGGATAGCAGCCCCTCCCAACCGCTTCTCTGTGTAAAGCAATGCATACGGTAAATCGCCGGTCTCATTCTTAGGGCTACTCCGCTTGTAGTCCGGCGCGTACATCCAGTTGAGTGGAGCAGTGAAGGAAAGGTCGGTTTCGTAATCGATAGGCAGCTGGTGAGTCAGCAAGGCAGTCCCTGGCTTGAGTGCCGGGATGCGCCATGCCAGTTGCCAGTAAATTTCCCGTTGCTTCGCCCAATCCCGACGGAATATATTCGCATTGGAAAATTGTTGTCCGATTCCTAACGCAATGAGCGCACTAAGAATGATTCTCTTGATTCGATCATCTCGAATCAGGAATTCGATGAATCCGATCATGGCAAGACTGCCGCCAAGCATCATGGAGATCATGAAACGATCGAAGCTGGATTGAAGTGTGAGAGGCAGACCAGCTGCAAAGGAGGGAATACGTCCGAGCAAAATCCCTGTCAGCCCGATCAAAATCGCAGGGATTGCAAACTTCTTGACCTCCCCTACTGATAGATTCAGTCTATTCATGTAGAAAAAGATAAAAACAAACGAGACTATGATTAAGACAAATGCGATCAGAGTCGTGGGGGCAAGGGGTGCGCGGGAACTCAGGACAAGGATTTGTACCCAAATGTAAAAGCCTACTTTCCATATGGCTTCTCCAATCATCGAAACAACGTGAAGAATGGTGAGCGGCTCCTTTACAACTTCCACCTCATACGAGGCATACCCTCCCACGGTATAGAAATAAGCCAGCCAGGCTGCGTTTGCGAGCCAGATGAGTAAATAGGGCCACCATTGTCTTAGAGTTTCTATACATCGTGGTCGAAAACTGTTGACTTGTTCTGAGACGATGACCCAAATGAACAAAAAGCGTAAAGGCTCGATGCTGACGAAATACTCGGTTGGGAACACGCCCATGACTAATAAGAAGAGAGCGATCATCGTGTCAATTTTTGTAGCGAGAGGTCGTGTCGATGACTGCGCCTCGACTTCCCTCGACCCAAACTGGTTTCGCACTGCGCGAGCGGTGAAGCCAAACGAGAGCAGGTAAAAAACAAAGGGAATCCATTCCTGGTTGATGTGTGTGAATGCCACCCAATGTTGACTATAACCGGGAAATACCAGGAAGAGTAGTGATGCAACGAAGGTTTGCCGCTTGTGCTGTGGCCAAATCTGGTGAAGAGCGAACCAAGCGGAAAGTACAGCAATAAAGCGGATGAGAAGAGCAAAGACCTGCCAGTAAATGGGGACTGGTGGAATTAAGCTGGTCGTCACAAAAAAGATGGGTCCTAAAAAAGGACGGACTCCCGCGAAGGCTGGAATAAACTCCTCAGGTCCGAGGAATTTTGCCATCCACGCAAAGGGCCAGTCATCCCAATAGAAGCCTGTGACCGGGAGCAACAAACCGTAGGCAACTATGGTGATAAGCAAAAATAAGAGCGGAATACTCCGCTCCCAATTCCAATTCGCTTTCATAGAATGAATTATAAAAGAAAAGACACATTCAAAAAGTGGTTTTTTCGCGAGACTGGACCACATAGGTTTGGATCGGTTGTTGTTTTCCCCTAAAGAGAATCGCTCCCAGCGCCTCCACTTCAATATCGGCGGGCAGACCTTCGCGTGTGTACTGATCGATCAGAATTGGATGATGTACTGCCTTAGTGTGATCTTCAATACGCTTAGCGAGATTGACCGTATCGCCAATACAAGTATAGGTGGCGCGATGCTGCGTGCCTGTATATCCGGCAATCATTCTGCCTGTCGCAATCCCAACCCCAATCTGAATTTGGGTTTTGTTGAGTAGTGCCTGCTGCTGGTTGAAACCCTGCAGCAGATTTAACATTTCGAGGGCAGCTCGCACGGATTGCTCGCGGTGATCCTCCCGGGGAATGGGCGCGCCGAAGATCGCCATCAATCCATCTCCGACCATTTGATTGACCGTGCCTTGGTGACCTGAGATGGCATCAAACATCAATGCAAAATAGTTATTGAGGAGTTCAATGATCTCTGCAGGATCTTCCTTTTCCGCATAGTTGGTATAGGAACGGATATCTGCGAATAATACCGTTGCATCTACGTATTTTCCGCCAAGAGAAAAGCCTGTCCGCAATAACTCATCGGCTACCTCGCGTGTAGCGAACGTGCGAAACAACTTACGTTGTTCGTCGCGCAGCCGCTTCTTTTCCAGGCTTGCGTTGACACGCGCCCGCAACAGTGTAGGATTCACTGGCTTGTTCAGATAATCTTCCGCGCCGAGCTCCACACATTTGACGACGCTGTTGATTTCGTCCAACGAAGAGGTCATAATGATAGGGATATCTCGTAGCTCGGCATCCTGCAAACAAATTTCGAGCACCTGATAGCCATCCATTTCAGGCATTTCGATATCAAGCAGAACAAGATCAAACGAATCGTTACGAAGTTTCTCCAGGGCCTGTTTGCCGTTTTCTGCTGTTTCCACCTTATGCCCCTGCCCCTCGAGCCCGCGCGCTAAAAGGATACGGTTGACCTTGTTATCGTCTACGACAAGAAGATGTCCAGGCTCCTGACGGGAGGTCATATACGGAATCCCCTGAGCTCATCCGCAGCCTTTTCAAACGCTTCGTTCAGGGCCTGAAGACGACTCCCAACCCCGAGATTATTTTCTCTTGCCATATATTCCAGTTCCCTGGCTAGCCTCCCCAGCTCGGTGGCACCAAAGGTATATGCATTGGATTTTAGCGAATGGGCGTTGCGGCGAAACGTATCTACATCCCTTGCATCCAGCGCGCTCTGCATACTTTGCAACATCTTCGGCGCGTCTTCGAGAAAGGCATCGATCAACTCGTTAATGAAATCAGCCCCTGACATTTGTTTTAATTCTTCGAAGGTAGATTTGTCGATGGCAGGCATAAACTACTTGCTCGCTACCCGTAGCAACGCATCTACCAATTCGTTGACGCGGATGGGTTTGCTAATGTAATCATTCATTCCTGCTGCAAGGCACATCTCCCGGTCGCCTTCCAGGGCGTTGGCGGTCATGGCAACGATGCGCGGTTGGATGATATTCGTCAATTTACGAATTTCCCGTGTAGCATCTAACCCATCCATATCGGGCATCTGGACATCCATAAGAATGACGTCGTAGGTCTGGCGCTGAATAGATTCTACTGCTTCCACACCATTTGATGCAACATCCGCGCGGTAGCCCATTTGCTGAAGAATACGCAGGGCAAGCTTTTGATTCACCGCGTTGTCTTCAGCGAGTAAGATCCGCAGGGGATGTTTGCGCGCGAGATCCGCGTCCATAATGGGTTTTCTCGGTTGGGATGATCTGGCAGCATCAACCACAGTGGAGATCACGTTCCTGGCGAAGATCCCTGCCAGGGCGTCATAAAGAGCGGAAGGTTTGAGAGGCTTTGTCAAGTAGGCCGCGAACTCCAGATCCTCTGCCCCAATCTCGCGCCTGCCCAGGGACGTCAATAGAATAATGGGTAGTGATGTTGCATACCGTAATTTGCGGATCTCGCGGGTGAGCATCACACCGTCCATCTCGGGCATTTGCAGGTCCAGGATGGCAAGCTCAAAGGGTTGGCCATTCTTCAGCCATTCGAGCGCTTCATGCGGATGTTCGGTTTCGCGTGGACGCATGCCCCACTTTTCGGTTTGAAGCATGAGGATACGGCGGTTTGTTGCGTTGTCATCCACAATCAGGACACGCTTTTCATGCAGGACCGATTGGATCCCCTTAATATCGCGTTCGGTTTTCCGCGCAGGAATTTTTGCGGGCTCGGCTCTGATGGAGAAGACAAATGTGGAACCTTTACCGATCCCTTCGCTTTCTACATGCATTTCGCCGCTCAACATCTCGGCAAGGCGTTTGCTAATGGCAAGCCCCAGACCTGTACCGCCGAATTTACGCGTCGTGGAGGAATCGGCCTGCGAGAAGGATTGGAACAGACGGTTCATGTGACTCCTGGAGATTCCGATGCCAGTGTCGCGAACCGAAAAAAGCAGTTCGTTAGGCGCTTTGCCATTCTTTACCAGGAGAACCACCTCCCCTTTGTCCGTAAACTTAATCGCGTTGCTGAGCAGGTTGATGAGGATTTGACGCAGGCGCGTCACATCACTCGTGATACCGACCGGTACGTTGTCATCAATAATGTAGGCAATATCCAGCCCCTTTTCAATGGCACGTGCGGCAGTTAAATCGAGTGCAGATTCTACACATTCACGCAAGTCGAACGGCTGAAGCTCCACATCCATTTTGTTGGCTTCGATCTTGCTAAAGTCCAGGATGTCATTGATGATGGCAAGTAGCGCATCCCCAGAATTGCGGATGGTTTCGGCGTAATCACGCTGCTCCTGGTTGAGCTCGGTGTCCATCAGCAAACCACTCATGCCGATAACCGCATTCATTGGCGTGCGAATCTCATGACTCATTGTGGCAAGGAACGAGCTCTTGGCTTCGTTAGCAGCTTCCGCCGCCGCGCGAGCTTCACGAGCTTCATTAAACAGGCGCACGTTTTCGATGGCAATGGCAACCTGATCGGCAAAAATTTTGAGCAGGCTGACCTGCTTCTCGGTGAATGGATCGACCTCCTGGCGACGGATCATGATGGAGCCGATCACCTCATTTTCCCGCAGGAGCGGTGTCACCAGCATCGTGCGCTGTTCACTTGCTTGATAATATGTCCTACTGAGAGGATATTCATGCGGCAGTTCCGCAAGCAGATCCTGAATATGGATTGTTTTCTTTTCCAACATGGCTCGGCCCGTGACTGAGCTCCGGTCGAGAGCGATCCCATTCAGTAAAGTCTCTGCGGGTAAGGGCACAGGTCCCCAATGCGCTGCAATGCGATAGCGATTCCCATCGATCTTTACAATAACAGCATCATAGGAATTACAAAGCCGGGCGGCTCGTTCTGCCACCGCGTCCAAGACGGGTTGTATATCGGTCGGGTTTTCGGCGATGATGGAAAAGATATCGCTGGTGGCGGTCTGGTATTCTAGAGATTCTGTGATCTCTCGATTTCGTGTTTCCAGCTCATTAAAGAGTCTCACATTTTCAATCGCAATGACCGCCTGGCTGGCAAATGTTTCAACCAACACAATCTGCTTTTTGGTGAGGAGGCTGACTTCGCGCCGACGAAGGGTAATGGCACCAATCGCTTTGCCCTCTCGCAGCAATGGGACACTACAAGTCATTTTGTAGCCGTACGTGTTTGCCCATCGATCCCCTTGCGGATATTCAGAGGCTTCCTGCGATTGTTTATGGATCGCTTGGATGGTACGCCCCTCCAGCAAAGCGCGTCCTGCAACCGTATCGCGGTTGAGAGGAATTGCACCCCCCACAGGCAACATCGGAATCTTTCCATAATGCGCTGCCACGCGCAGGAAACTGTTTTCTTCGATATCAATCAAGGCGTCGTCCGAGCCTGAGAGCTGTGCCGCATTCCGTGCGATCACATCCAACACCGGCTGAATATTTGTCGGCGAGCTGGCAATCACTTGCAGAATCTCGCTGGTGGCGGTTTGCTGTTCGAGTGCCTCTGTAATCTCGGCGTTGCGGCTTTGGATCTCGTCGAAGAGGCGGGCATTTTGTAATACGACACCTACATTTGCGGCAATCGTCTCTAATAGTCGCTGGTCATTTTCTGTAAACCTATTCTCCTGTTGTGTGCTTTGCACACTGACCACACCAATAGGCTTCCCACTCATGAAAATAGGCACGCCGAGGAAAGACTGCGCTCGGACGCCGACGAGAGTTGTCCCCAGCTGTTCGCGGCGTCGATCCAAGTCCTGATTGATCAGCAGGGGTCTGCCCGACTGGACGATTTTGCTGGTCAGCCCTTCCCCATATTGCAGGGAACCCAATTCCTCGCCATATTGATACGGGAAGTCAATCGTATTGGTTTTTTCATTCCATAGAGCCACATAAGCAATCTCGGCATTGAATGCATTACGAATCTGTTCGCCCACCAAGTCGATGAGGGCACTCACCTCCAATTCTCCAGCCATGGCGCTGCCAACCGCGTTAATCGTTGCGAGCTCCCTGGCACGCTCTTCTGCCTCTCTCAACAAACGCTGAGTCTCGTCGAAGAGACGGGCGTTTTCGAGAGCAACGCTCATAGAGTTAGCAAGTGTTTGTAAAAGCCGTACATCTCCTTCATCGAAGGCGAATTGTTTATGGCTTTGTATATTAATCACACCTTTTACTTGGTCACCGAGCAAAATGGGCACTCCCAGATATGTCTCATTCATATCTTTGTCATTGTCAGGTGAGGGGACAATGATACGTCCCAGTCTCTCCTGTTCCTCGCTTGTATTGGCTAGCAGGGGCTCACGGGAACGAATCACCACTGTGTATAGCCCTTGGCCAATCGGCAATGGATCAACATGGATGTGTTGGCCCTGTTCCACGTAATACCTGGGCGTGACCTGTTGTCTTTCCGGGTCATAAATGTCAATACCAGTTGTATCGGCTCTGAAAATCTCTCGAATCTTGTCTCCCACCAGAGTATAGATCGACTGCATTTCAAGTTTTGAGGCGAGTCCCTGCTGGACACTATTGATAATAGCAAGTTCGGCGTTACGCTCTTCCGTTTCTTTGAGAAGGCGCTGTGTTTCGTTGAAGAGACGAGCGTTTTCCAGGGCGACGCTCATCGAGTTGGTGAGAGTCGTCAGGAGACGTGCGTCTGCCTCGCTGAATGCGTTCTCTCGATCCACATTTTGAAGGCTGACGGATCCCTTCACTTCATTGTTGACGACTAGAGGCACAATGATCGTTGATTTCGGTGCCTGTGTGCCCGGCACGATATTAATAGAAAAGCCATACTCACGCATCCGCTCATCCCACTTTTCATTGATGAGCAAATGTTGACGTGTTTCGATTAGACGATAATGCCCCTCGGTGAGAACATAGGGATCGTTATAAAACCTTTTTCCCTTCTCGACGCCATAACGCAGTATGGTAAGCTGTTTTTCCGTGTCGAATGAGTTTACTGTTACGACTTGAGCATCGAACACTTCACGGATTTTTTCGCCCACGAGATCATAAATATCCTGCATCTCCAGCCTGGATGCCAGCCCCTGCTGGACTCGATTGATAATTGACAGTTCTGCGGCGCGCTGTTCGGTCTCTTTGAGCAGACGTTGCGTCTCGTCAAAGAGGCGCGCATTTTCGAGGGCGACGCTCATCGAATTGGCAAGAGTAGTCAGCAGTCTTACATCTGATTCGCTAAAGGCATTTTCACGGTCCACGTTTTGCAGGCTGATGATGCCTCGCACGGGTTCACCCACAATCAAGGGGAGTATCAGCATCGATTTCGGTGTCCCGCCCGCAGGGATATTGAGCCCGCCAAAGAGTTCCTGAGCCGTTTCTGCGAAATTTTCGTTGCATACGAATGCTTGACGCGTCTTAACCATGTACCGTTCAAGAGCCGTTAACGGGCCCGGCTCAATCTGTATCCGTTCCCCTTTTTCGACCGTATAAGGCACATGACTCAATTCGTATGTATCATCAAAAATCGAGATTAACACCACTTGTGCATCAAATAGTTCCCGGATTTTGTCACCAACCAAATCGTAGATGCCCTGAATATCCATCTTGGCGACCAATCCTTCTTGGACGCTGTTGATAATGGCAAGCTCAGCGTTGCGCTGTTCCGTCTCCTTAAGCAAACGCTGAGTCTCGTCGAAGAGACGTGCGTTTTCGAGGGCAGTACCTAGCGACGCGGCGATGGTGCTCAGCAAACGCAGTTCCGATTCACCAAAAGCGTTCTCGCGCTCGAAATTTTCAATACCGATATCACCCAAGACTCTATCACTGCTGATAATAGGAACTTCTATAGAGGATTTGGACGCGGCAGTGCCTGGCAGAGGGGTTACAGCATTTAATTTTCTAAGCTCCTCGACGGTATTAAGGATAATGGGTTGTCGAGTTACGACCAATGTTTCAAATATGCCGCCTGGGCGCGGCGGTTGAGGCTCTACCCTCTTTCGTTTCCCATATTCGTAGATATAAAGGTAATGAATTAAATTCTCTTTTTCATCGTACCAAGTAATGTTG
>DASSBC010000060.1:0-72947 GCA_035699125.1 Anaerolineales bacterium | reverse complement strand
GATGGGTGGCATCCCGACCAACAAGTATGGCGAAGTGGTAATCGACGATAACGGCACGACCTTTCCCGGGCTGTTCGCGGCGGGCGAATGTGCGTGTGTCTCTGTTCATGGCGCGAATCGGTTGGGGACGAACTCCCTGCTGGATCTGGTTGTGTTCGGCAAACACGCCGGGCTCAGAGCCGCGGAGTACGCGAAAGGCGTGGACTTTGGAAAGATGTCTCAGGGGGCGGAAGCCGGCGCGAGATCCCAGTTTGAGGCGCTGCGCAACGGGTCTGGGAAAGAGAACGCGTTCGATATCTCGAACGAGATGAAGCATGTGATGTTTAGCGACGTTGGCATTTATCGCACCGGGAGCGGGATGGAAGAAGCTCTCGATAAACTCCTGGAGCTGAAAGAACGATATAAAGACATTAAGGTCAGTGACACAGGTAAGATCTTCAATACGGAATTGCTCAATGCCTGGGAGCTTGGCAACATGCTCGATGTAGCCGAAGCGGTGACGGTCAGCGCGCTGAACCGGACAGAGTCCCGCGGCGGTCACGCCCGCGAGGACTATCCCCAGCGCGATGACGATAACTGGCTGCGGCATTCCTTGATCGTCAAGAAGGACGGCAAGCTGGAGATCAGTTATAAGCCTGTGGTGATCACGAAGTTTCAACCGAAGGCAAGAGTGTATTAAACCCTAAAGGTCTTTAAGACCCTTAGAGCTTGGAGACTGGAGAGTAGAGATTATGGAAGTCACAGTTAAGATTTTCCGTTATAACCCTGAGAAAGATGAGCGCGGTCATTACGAAACTTATACAGTCGAAGCGCATGAAAGTGACCGCATTTTGGATGTACTGGAGTTAATCAAAGGGCATAAGGATGGCTCCTTGTCCTTCCGCCGTTCCTGTGCTCACGGCGTCTGTGGCTCGGATGCGATGCGCATCAACGGAAAAAATATGCTGGCGTGCAAAGCACTTGTACGGGATGTCGGGACGACCATCACGGTCGAGCCCCTGCTCGGCTTGAAAGTTGCCAAGGACCTGATCGTAGATATGGAACCGTTCTTCGACAATTACAAGAAGATGCTTCCCTATTTCATCAACGATTCACCTCTCCCTGAAGGGGGACGCGAACGGCTCCAATCGCCAGAGCAGCGCGCCCGCTTTGACGACACAACCAAATGCATTTTATGTGCGGCGTGCACTACATCCTGCCCGTCGTTCTGGGCGAGCGACGAATACTACGGTCCGGCGGCGCTCGTGACGGCACATCGGTTCGTCTTCGACAGCCGCGACGAAGGCGCTGCCCAGCGAATGCAGATCCTCAGCGAAACGGACGGGCTGGCGCGCTGTCATACAATCTATAATTGCACCAATGCATGCCCGCGAGATATCCAGATCACCAAGGCGATCGGTGAGTTGAAGATGGCGAGTATTACGGGGAAGCTGGAGTAAATGGTAAGTAGTAAGTGGTAGTTTGTAATTAGACGCTCTGCGTGGAGGTTGAGCAAGCTGTGTTCGCGAGGATGCGGCTTGTTTTATTTAGACTCCATGAAGTCCCGTTTCAAACGCAAGGATTATGTATGTGGAAAGCACAAATAAACACGATCAGTAAAGACCTTCAAAAGGTCAGTGTGTTTGAAGATGAACAACATCTCAGTTATGACCATGTGATCCGTTATTGGTTCGACAGCTCTGAATTCAGAAAATTTTATTTTTCCATTTTGGAAGATGCCGTTTTTGATGCGTTCTTCTGGGAGCATCCACCCATAACGAGATCGAATATCGAGCAGCCTTACGAATTTGTGCTGGTGGACAGTCCACAATTAAGGAGAGTGAGTGCGGACTCTGCCCCCTTTCGCGAAAAATTCGAGTCCCTGCCACCGGGAAAAGAAGTCATTGCCTTTGAGAATTTGGGACGAGACGCAGAATTGATCGTGCCGTGCCCTGTTGCAGAACAAAACGTCTATGCTCATCTCGCTTCTTTCGTTCGAGAAGCTCCCGAAAGGCAGAAACATGACTTATTTTCAACGTTGGCTGTTTCCTTACGAAACAGGGTTAAGGATAGACCTACCTGGGTAAGCACATCTGGATTGGGGGTATATTGGCTCCACCTCCGACTGGATTCGAGACCAAAATATTATAGTTATCAAGGTTATCGTCCATACGTTGGATAAATAGATTGTGATAGAGCTAATTAGACAAGCCGCACTCCTCGTGCTGCTTGTTCCTCTTGCCTAAGAACACTTTCAAACCCTCCCTATGTTCACCAACCTTCTATAATGATAATAAAAAGGAGTGGCTCATGGCGAATGAACGTACATACCCAATCTTACCGTGCAGGGAGCTTGACGAATCGATCGCGTTCTACGAAACTCTTGGCTTCAAAAGAACGTACCGACAAGTTCGTCCAAACTCGCACGCGGTCGTGGCTCTTGAAGACATATATATCCATCTCTTTGGCATGGACGGGTTTGACCCGGCAAATTCCTATGGCAGCGCCATCGTGGTTGTGCCGGACCCCGACAGCCTGTATCATGCGTTTGCGGATGGACTGCGAAAAGCGTATGGCAAACTGCCGGTTGCAGGCATCCCGCGTATTACGCGACCGCGCAAAAAATACGGTACGGTCCGCGGCTTCAGCGTCGTTGACCCGGGTGGGAACTGGCTGCGTATCTATAAGCTGGGCGATACAGAGCAGGAAGACTCAGCAGAGAAAGCCGAAGGGTTGGCACAGATCGTCTACGTAGCAGCACGCCTGGGGGATGCCCACGGAGATGAAGTGCAGGCGTTAAAAACGCTTGAAAACGGTCTGGCAAGATTTCCTAAAGCACCTGCACTGGAGCGCGCAAAGGCATATCTATATCGAGCAGAGTTAGCCATCCGAACAAACGACTATCCGCTGGCGCAATCTTCGTTAGCAACCGCAAAATCGCTCGACCTGACCAACGAAGAGCGGGCTGCCCTGGAGGAAGAATTTGCTCACGTGACAGAGCTTGTCGCTCAGGAATAGAAGAGAATTGCGTATGAAACTAAACCACATCAATCTCACAGTGATAGATGTGCAGGAGGCGAGTGATTTTCTGGTCAATTATTTCGGCATGCGAAACATGGGCGGCAATAAAGGGATGGGATTTCTGACAGATGAAAAGGATAGCTGGGGATTTGTGCTGACGTTGATGAAGGCAACGGAAGGGACACAAGCAAACTATCCGGGCACATTTCATATCGGCTTTTTTATCGAAGGTCGAGAGATCGTCGATGCATTGAATCACCGTCTCCGGGAAGATGGCTTCGATGTGCCGCTGCCGGAGGACACTGGTCATTCCTACGGATTTTATGTGAAGGCGCCCGGTGGTTTTACTGTTGAGGTCGGAGCCTGACGTTAGCCAAAGACATCGAGTCAGGATGGAGAAAGACAACAGGCTGCGCGAATGTGCAGCCTGTTGTTTGTATGCAAAGTCATCTATAATCGCTCCCAGGAAAGCAGACATCATCGCTCACGGAGGAATTATGTTCAACTGGTTCAAGAAGGAGAAACCCCGTCAAACAGTTGGAATTCGGGATACGTTGTTTGGCGACATGTCCATTTCAGAATGGCCAGGCAACGGGGGTAATAACACAGAACCATGGGGGTCATTCGTTCAGGCAAGGCAACACCTGGATAAGAAGGATAAAAATTCTGCCATCACCATCTGGAAAACGATTACTGACACACCGGGTCTGGAAGCCCGCCATTATTTGCAGGCATGGCATTTCCTTCGTCAACACGGTGAAAATCCGCCTCCCGAGAAAGCGAAGATCGTTTATGGGGTCGTTGTGGAAGTCGCGCTGAAAGGAGGTGCAGATATTCTCGCTGCTTATACAGACCACACAGCTCGCTACCTGAACTACAGCGGAGCCGGCGTCATTTGGGAGCACCCCGATACATCTCTTGACGCCGAGATAAAAGTCCTCCTCAAAGCGGGACAGGCGGTGGCGAACGTGATCGGACCCTGGAAGCAGGTGCGTCCACCTGCACCGCAGGGTGACAATGTACGCCTGAACCTGCTGACGCCAAGCGGAATACACTCCGGCTATGGTTCCTTCCAGACTCTCTATGAAGAGCCGATGGGACGCTCGATTATCGACCCGGCAACCCGATTGATGCAAAGCCTGATTGCGAAAGATAAGAGAGCATAGTTGCTGGAACTATCGTAGTACTTCGCAAAACCGCGCTCCTGGCGCGGTTCCTTATTTTAGAACATATGGATGCCTATTACGGAGATTCGCAGATGCCCAAACACTTCGACATTTTGATTCAGCGCGCTCAGCTACGCGGTCATTCTCAAGTCATCGACATCGGAATCAGAGATGGAGAAATCGTGGCTCTCGAACAACAACTGGAAGGGGAGGCAGAACTGACCTCATCAGTTACGGCAAATTGATTGACCGCGTCCGGATGCAAATACTCTCTCGACCCAGAGATTGGTGAGAGATAAAATGATTCTCCGACGTGCCAACAGTTGCGCGACTGGCGTAGCAGAGTGCCTAAATTTTTCTCATCACCTCGTTCACAAATAATTCATACGACTCGGGATCATTCCCCGCAAAGTCCATACAGAGGTGGTCCGCGCCGATTTGTTCATACTCCCCTACAATATCAATTAACTGAGAAGGTGTTCCCACAAGAGCCATCCAAGGCTCCACTCCTTTGGGTAGCAGCCGCTCGATTTTTTCTTTCAATGTTGCTTCTGTCGGTGCGCAAATCACCAGATCGTACGTCGTCTTTTCGATCGTGGATTCATCCCGTCCTACCTCTTCACAGTGCCGCTTGAGTATGTCCCTCTCCCGCGCAGTCTCCTCGGGAGGACCCCACAAGTTGCAGGCGTCGCCCAATTCGGCGATGATCCGCAGCGTGACTTTCGGACCCACGCCGCCGATCAGGATCGGAGGATGCGGCTTTTGCATGGGCTTGGGCTCTAGGATCGCGTCTTCGACGTGAAAGTATTTTCCGTGGAATGTAAAGCAAGCTTCCGTCCACATCCCAAGGATCAATTGAAGCGCTTCCTTCATTTGCGCCAAACGGACTGGTTTCTCTTCAATGAACGCAAAGCCATACGCCTGATACTCCGGCTTATAGCCTCCCGCACCGAAGCCGAAGTTCATCCGTCCGCCGCTGATGTGATCGAGACTGGCTCCCATGCGTGCCAGGAGAGCCGGGTTGCGATAACCAACCGGGCTGACCATCGCCCCCAGCCGGATGCGGCTCGTCACCGCCGCGAGCGCCGGCAGGACGGTCCACGCGTCGAGGAATGGTTCCTCCACGGAGCCATGCACAGGGAGCTGGTAAAAGTGATCCATCACCCAGAATGAGTCGAATCCATCCTGCTCTGCGCGCTGGATGTGAATCTTCGTATCGTCCCAAATATTTCCTGTGCCATTGGGATAAACGAACGACGTGTTGCGAATACCAAATTTCATATGGGTGCAGACATTATATACAGGTTTCAGCATAAAAAATAAGCCCAGCGGCGCTTGCCGCTGGGCTTTCTCATTAAAGTGCTGTCACCACCCTAGTCATTCGCCTCATCTGGGAGAAGGTCTCCTCTGATCTCGCCAGAGGGAACTCCTCCTGATTCTGCCGTTGTATGGACGTTGACGTAGGCGTTCCCGCTTTCCATGGCGGCAACAACATCGTCAATACTGGTCCAGCCACATTGATTATCGGCGTCAGGAGCTGTGATGTTCGCATCCACTAGCATGCCACTTTTCTTTGTGAAGGAACCCATAAAGAGGGTCACACCAATTGGTCCCGCCTCGCCTGGAGGCGCACAGTGGATATGTGCTGCAAAGATCTCATGTGTGTTGTTCCTGACGGACAGTTCGACATCCAGCCTGTTATTTTCAACCTCGATCTCAACGTCGCCGCGCATCTTCGTGTCTACGGGCGGCACTTCCTGGTTGCCTGTTAACCTTGCCTCGAACTCTGCCTGGTCACCATCACCGCCCCCGCCTCCACCGCCACCTTGAACTCGGAAAATTTCGTAAACGGCTCCGTGCGTGAGTGAGACGACGTACACGTTGCCGTTCGGACCTGTTTCGATATCGGTTCCCGACCCGAAGTTGCGTCCGATCAGCAAGCTTTCGCTCTCGGTGATCTCGTGCTTGCCCTCGTTATCGGCTACACGGTCTTCCAGGCGCGGGTCATCCACCGCGATCATATCGCGGTTGCCGGTCAGGTTGAAGTGGAACAGGTAGCCTCCCTCCAGAGCTGGTATGGCTGCTCCCATGAACAGATCATTCTCGAACTGCGGTCCCAGGGCACGGCTGTTCACGAAGCCGATGCCGCCAGGAGCCACTTCCCACTTCCAGCTGAACTCGGGATCATCGAATGCAGCGCCCGGAATCATGAACAGGCGCGATAAAGCCTCCTCAGCGGACTCGGCAATATTGTCAGGCGGCCAGCGCAATTGCTGCAAGTTCGGAGCTGTGGAAGGAGGAGCGAAGAACGTGGTTTCGATCTCCCTGTATTGTTCGATGCGCTCTAACGGTCCCTCAATCTGGATCCAGCCGCCATTCAAGCCAGGCTCGACGAGATTCAACTCGCTGAAGGTATCGTCGCCGTTCTCCTGGAGCCAGACATTCCCGGAGGCGGGGTCAACTGCCAAGCCGAAGCTGTTCCGGTGCCCGTAGGAGAAGATCTTCTGGATGTTCTCGCCCACTTCACCACCCATCTCGGCACCTGCTTCAAAGAACGGATTATCTTCAGGAGCAGTGCCATCCGGGTTGAGACGCAGAATCACACCCGTCAGGTGAGCGTCGTCAGGCTGGGGTCCGCCGAACTGATCGTCCGGAGCCATTTCGTCTTCGCCGGGGCAGTCGTAGACATCTGTGGGACCACAGCGAAGGTTCTGCAACTGACCGCGCCTGCCCTCATCCCCAATAAAGATGTAAAGCTTGCCATCCTGCCCAAATGCCAGCACACCACCGTTATGGTTGGCGCGCGGGGGCTGTTCCTCATCGCCCTGATTTGGGGGCTCAGGCGCACCGTCATTCTGGAAGGAACGCAACATGATCAAGTTATGATCATAGGTCAGCATAGAGCCGTCCCAGCTAAAGCGATCCACGCGGTTGCCGAGCAGAGGTGTTGCCAGAATATCGTCGGTATCCGCAACATCCGGGCCAAGCTCGGGGGTATCGTTACACGCATCTTGCGTGGGGAAGAAGGGATCGTCTTCCGGAGGAGGAGGGGCGATACAGCTCCAGTACAGATAGACGCCCGGGTCTGTCGGGAAGTCGGGGGACAGAGCGATCCCCAGCAGACCGCGTTCGGAAGCAAAGTTGACCGCCAAGTCCAGAACGGTACCCTGGACCTCTCCGTTCATTACGTGCTTCACCTGCCCGGTATTCTTCTCCAGAACCAGGAATTCATCCGGGCCAAGGAATGCCATGGTGATTGGATTATCCAGCCCAGTAACAACGGGACGCACATCCAGCCGGGGGTCGAGCATTTCCGGCATTTCATCTTGCGCTGTAACGTAGTTGATCGAAGTGAAGCTTAGGAGCAGCGAGAGAACGACCACGATCATCCCCGTTTTTGTCCACATTCCTTTTCGAATCATTTCATTTACTCCTTTCCGATACGGAAATTAATATTTGCCTGACGGTCACAAGCGTGAGAGTGGCACAGTGGAGTAGATGAATTAAGGCTGAAATGCAGGAAAATGGAGGGCAATGAGACCGGCGGACATCAACACTCGTTGCCGCCAGACAGTGAAACGGACGCCACGCTCAGCGTGAGGGTGGCATACCACACAACGAATATACGTAGCTGTGTACGGTTTGGATCTATGGAAATTAACGAAATCCAACCCTAACGAACAGGCAGGGTTCCATGCAGCACCTGCGCCCCGGTTGGTTTCTCGCTTCCGCCTGCCGGCTCGATGGTGATGCCTACGGCAGAATAATCCAGCAAGGAACGAGGCGCTCGAATCCGCGTGCCTGCGTAGCTTTTTTCGTCCGTGCTGAAGATGGCACCGCTGGTTCGTTCGCCGTTGCGGACCAGCCATAGCTGATACTCGCGGTCCTCTCCCAGAGGGGGAAGTCCATCCACAACGAGAGCGCCATCCTCTCCGTCTGTGCTGATGAGCACAAAACCAGTAGCGTCTGGAGCCGCATCTGTAGCATTCAGGGGTACAGCTCGCATTCCTCCGGGCGCCGTGGCATACTCCAGGGTATTCACTCGCTGCCAGAGAAGGAAACTTGAAGCAGCGAGCCCAACGATCAGGAAAAGACTTGCCAATCCCCAGGCAGGCAGAAGCCGCTCCCAGAAGGGACGTGAGGCGATTGGATCCAAAACCTTGTCCTGCCTCTTGGGAGGCATTACCTGCCGCATCAGCCGGTCTTTCAACGCTGCCGAGGGAACCACCTCAGGCGCGGCAACACTCAGTTCCTCTATAACTGCTTCGAAGGAACTAGCCTCCTTTCGGCAGATCAAGCAACTCAACAGATGCTCTTCGACACGCCGGAGCTCATCAGCCTCCAGACTGCCGACTGCATAGGCGGGCAACAAATCATCAATGTGAGCTTCGTTCGACATTCGAGATCCTAATTACTCTTCTATATTATTGTACGCAGAATGCGGCGCAACAGATTTATCTTTATAACCCTGTTCCTCTTTAAGGAATTCGCGCAGTTTCTGCATGGCGAGACGCAGACGGGTTTTGATCGTTCCGAGAGGCTGTGCGAGTATCTCGGCGATCTGACTTTGAGTGTAACCGCCAAAGTATGCCAGGAGCAGAGCTTGCTTTTGTTCGGCAGGTAACCGGGCAAGTGCACCTTGAATGCGGGCGCGGCGTGAAGACAATTCCGCCGATTCCTGTGGGCTGGGGAGCGACGATTCCACATTGCGGATGACATCCTCCCAGTGGACTGCCGATTGATCGAGGCGCGCAGCACGGCGGCGCAATACGTCAATCGAGTGATGGCGGGCAATGTGAGTGAGCCAGGTACTCACCTTCGCCTGCTCTACGCGATAGGTTCCGGCTTTCTGCCAGACGCGCATAAACACATCCAGGGTAATCTCTTCAGCGCTTTCGCGATCATTCACGATGGCAAGTGCCAGGCTGAAGATGAGGCGATTGTAGCGGTCATAGAGCTGAGCCAATGCCTGTTCGTGGGATTGAGCAATCAGGCGAACCAGCATTTCATCGCTATAGCGCGCGTAATCTTCAGAGGATTTCATACCGTATCAAACGGAACACCAAAATAAGCTCAAGTCGAGCACATTTTCTCGGTTGTAGGCTACAAACAGGATGCAGGCAAGGACAAATGTTATTTCCACCAGGCATGCGACCCTGGTATTGTACCCTGACTCTGTTTGAGTGTACCACCGCTTCTCTGCTTCACTATTATGATTCAGCGATTTATAATCTAGATATGAAACCCCTCTTCGACCGCTTCATCCTGGGCTTCCCTGTTCTTTTCCTCAAGCAATACCCCTATGCATGGATTGCCATCGTCGCCCTCTGGCCAAGGTCTCCCTCCCTGGCGAGCCTCTTCCTGGTAATTGTCGTGCTTGGGTTAGTATGCCTGCGCTGGCAGACAGCAGCTTGGATCTCACATATCCGTCGTGAACACGCTGGCAAGGATGGGAAATTTTATGTGGATCAGCCACCGGTCGCCTGGCACCAGGCTGCGCGCAACATCACAGTTTTGCTGGCAGGGAGTGTTTTGGGGGCGTATATACTAAGAGGTCAATTTGGGTTGAGCTTCTGGCAACTCCTGATTATGCTGACAGGGTTTTGCATTTTTTATCAGGATACGCGCTTCTTTGGCGCCGCCGTGACCTATGTTGTCACTGCTACGGGAATTGCGATTCGCTTCGTACCTGGGCACATCGATTATCGTCTGTTTCTGTCCTTTCGGGAGATCAGCCGTATTGAAAAGACTACTTACCAGACGGACCGTAACTGGGATTTCTTTGCTCGCGCCCGGGATACAAAGGAGGGCTTGTTGATGACGCCTAAAAACCCGAACGGCTTCACCAGGCGCATCGAAAAGCTCTTTATCGCGCCACAGGATCAGGAGAGATTCCTGGCGGAGCTGCCGCATGGATATAGATAGAAAACATATGATGTTATGTATCGCAAGCGATGAAGGGAAATCCAGATGACAAACTCACAGTCGGCTGACAAATCACAAGTACTGCGTGACCTGCCGCCCTATATCTATGGCACGACGCGGCTCGGCGATCAAAACCTTCCCTTCGAGGATCGCGTCACTATCGGGCGCGCAGCGATGAAAGGGACAACCTGGTTCCACACCAGCCATGCCTATGGCAACGCGCTGCAGGTCTTACGCGCTGCGTTCGATCAGGACAGCGCACACATCCCGAAGCTGATCGTCAAGATTGGCTGGAAAACGATCGAAGAGCTGCGGGATGTAATCCAAAAGCACCTGATTGCATTGAGGCGGGAGAGTTTGGAGGTCGGCCAGCTCTGCCTGAGCGATTCACTGGCGGAGGAGTACGCCAGCGGTGGAGCATGTTATGAGGAGTTTGCGCGTCTTAAGCAGCAGGGACTCATCAACCGCTTCGTGCTCGAAGTCTTTCCGTGGACGTCCGACGTGGCGCTCCAGGCACTGCGCCGCGGATACTCGGAAAGTATTGTGGATGGATACATCTTTTATCTCAATCCTCTCCAGCGTTTTGCTTCGAACGAGCTCTGGGATGAGTTGGTCCAGCGCAATGAGCCGATGATCGCCATGCGTACCATCGCGGGCGGGAACATCCACCGCCTGCGAGATGTACCGGGTTATGCGTGGAAGTCGTATTTACAGGAACGGGCGGCCGAGGTGACGCCGATCTTCGAGCGCTCCGGCATCGAAAGCTGGACAGAGTTTTGTGTCCGCTTCGCGCACAGCTTTCCCCTCGTCCGCGCGACGGTGGGGGCAACGAGCAAGCTGGAGAACCTCAAGGAATTCCTGTCCGCGGCAGAAAATATCGAGCCCTTGCCCGAAGATATGATAGAGGAAATTGTCAAAATGCACTACCGCTGGTCGGATGAGCTGGATATGAAAGCGGAACACTGGTCGATGTAGAAAACGGAATGCTCGACATCACTTTTGTTTCGGGCCTGGTTGAAACTATCTATGATATTTCTCCTGTAGAGACCGAGTCCATTCAGCGCTATACGTTGGATTGGCGCGGTATCTTTTGGATTCGTGAGGAGAACGGGCAGCGCTGGGTGCTGCGTTTGATTAAACACGCAGATGCCGCTAAAAACTTTCGTGCCACTGCAACATTCCTGGGCTGGTTGAATCAGCTGGGCTATCCGGCTCCTTCTGTCCGGCTAACACGCAATCAGCAGCTCGTCGGCATTCGTGGCGATTGGACAATGCTTCTTCTCTCGTTTATTGAAGGAAAAGGAATTACACCCGAACCGTTCGATCTTCGTCTCTTGAGCGCTCGTCTCGGACAACTCCATGCCCTTGATCACAATTCCGCGCCAGCCATACGGCTTTCTCGCTGTCATCCAGAAACGATTGCGACCCACACGATTCCACAACTCGATGCCGGCATTCGATCTGCACCTGAAATGTATATCCCTCTCTTTAAGAGTCTCTATGATTCTATGTCCGCGCTCCTGCACAAGGAGACATTACCTCTTGGAATCACGCACGGTGATTGCTGGTATATGAACGCCATCAAAACAGACAAGGGTGAAGTTTATCTCATTGATTGGAACAACGTCGGCATCGGTACTCTCGTTCTTGATCTGGGATATCTGTTGCTTTCATCACATTTTCGATTGGAGTATCCATTTTGTATTGAGCCACATCCAGACGTGATCCAACCCATCCTGGAGGGGTATCAAGTACATTACTTAAGCCAAGAGGAAATTCGTTATTTGCTGCCTGCTGTCCACTTTTTGCTGGTTTTCCAACTCGGTGAATATTATGAGAACAATGAGACTCTCCAGAAGGATGATCCTTTCCTGGCAAAAATTCAGTTGCGCTTTAATCATGCAGCTACGATTGCTCAGATGGCAGAAACTTATGTGGGATATCATTAATAAGATGATCAGGAGTGGATAGAATGAAAATCATTGATAGCAACAGCCTGAAAACAGCGGGGCAAGAAGTTGCGACGTTTCAGGGGTCAAAACATGGAGCGAATGTCTCGTTCTTCATTGTGAAATTCTCACCGGGCAAAGGTCCCAAGAAACATCGCCATCCCTATGAAAAGACATTTATCATTCTTGAAAGCCAAATCGAGGCGATTGTAGATGATAAGACAGAGACGCTACGCGAAAATCACATTGTAATCATCCCCGCGGGCACGTGGCATGAATTCATGAACAGGTCCGAGAAACAAGTGTTTATGGTCAATATTCACCCGGTCCCCAAGGTGGTCACAGAGTGGGCGTTATGAAACCCCTAGTCAAATTCTCGGTCATCATCTTTTTCTTATTAGCGGTTGGCTGCTCCACTCCTTTTGTTGCGGCTCCTACATCAGCGCCGACTGAGACCGTTACCTCGACAAGCACGCCCACCCCAACGCAGACAGCTACAGCAACTCCAACGAAAACCCGGTTTCCAACACAAACTCCGGTTGTTAAGCTCGGAGAAACACATGTAATCAACGAAGGTGGGTTTTCCGTCCGCGTACCGATTAGCTACGCTTCACAAATCAATGAACGTGAAGTATTTATTTCTGACCTGGAGGGGGCATTGGTCATTTCTTTCGCCAGCATCGGCTCCACTTCTTCCGAAGAAGAAATTATCGACGAATATTTGAATGCCTTAGCTCGCAGAAGCGACGGGGAGTTTGAAAAAACTCCTGCTGAGCCGGTGACTGTAGACGGGCTGGAAGGCATGGCATTTGACCTGACCGGGTCTTTCGCTGGCTCCCCTTTGCAGGGGAAAACTTTTATCGTTCCGCGCGACTCGAATCGCTTTTTGTTTGCGTTGGGAATGTCCAACATTGCAGAAGATGAGACTGCCTGGGAAGAGCAAGGGATAAAAGTTTTTGAGGCAATCGTAGAGTCCATTGAATTCTTCGAGCCAGAGAGTACAGGTAATTGTCCGATTGCTACAGATCCAACCTATGGCTATACCATGGAGAATGCTATCCGCGTGGGAGATGGCGGCGAGCTCTTTGGCGGTCCCGCGCGAGAGCGGACGTATCTGGACAATTTGCGCGGTCCCAGCGGGGAACCGCTCTCTTATGAAAGAACGGGGTCTCTTAATTATGAAGATACGATTCTGGATGAATATGTAATCACCAGCTTGGGAACTTCTACTAAGCTGTACATCGACATTTACAAATTCGAAGCACTAAAAGCCCCTGCCGGGTTTACCTGCGCCGGTTCGTTCGATCTCCAGCCTTAATTTTTCTTTATAATACGTCTGTACGTTTTCCCAGACTCGCAGGAGATACCCCATGCCTTTCCAGCTCGTATATCTCTCTCAACAAGACCCAAAATGGAAAAATGACATTCTCGGCTTTGGCGATCCCGAAGATACGATCGGCTATGTAGGCTGCGCGCTGACCAGTGTGGCGATGCTGCTCGGCGGGCATGGTTATCCGGAAACGCCCAAAACGCTTAATCAAAGATTGAAAAACGTGCAAGGTTTCGTCAGCGCCGCGATCCGCTGGAACGCTGTCAGCCAGATGTACCCAAATGTGACAGTCAAATCCAACATTTCATGCACGACGAGTCCCGCGCCGCTTGAGTTGATCGATGCTGCTATCGCGGCAGGTCAGCCTGCAATCGTCCAGGTAGATAGCTCTCCGGCGGACGGAATCCAGACTCATTGGGTGGTGATCTATGAAAAACGGTCCGAGGACTATCTGATGCTTGATCCCTGGCCTTACCAGCCAGACACGGCCAAAGAAGACCTGTTGATGAGACGGTATTCCCGGGGAAACCCGCTGCGGCGCGCGATCTCGCATGTGATTCTCTACGAGGTATTCGGGGCTGGCCCTGCGAGTCCGGTCTCGACTCCTTCCACGCCAACGACCACTCCCATTCCGACGGGCGCGGTTCCTGCGCTGGTCGCGCGTGTAAAAGACACGGTCACATGGGGGTTGAACATCCGCTCTAGTATTGATACATCCAGCATGGTAAACGTGCTGGAAGTGGTACCTGCCGGGACGCAGCTCATTCTCCTCGAATTAGATGGCACATCAAAGATCGGCGCGGTCAATCAATGGGTACGCGTCCGCACGCCGCAAGGAAAAGAAGGATTCGCCGCAGCCTGGTACCTGGAAGCCGTGACAGAGGCGCCTCCTGCTCCGGTCACAGAACCGGCGCCAATCCCAGTGGATGGACCACCCGTTTCCACACCGGGAGTTCCGTCTACACCGAGCGTCCCCAGCTCGCCGGAGCCTACGGAACAAGATGGTAGACTAACCGTGATCGTCTCGAACGCGGTAGGCACAAGTGGGCTGCGCCTGCGAAAGTCTCCTTCGAAAGGCGGCGCCTTAGTCACCGTCCTCAAAGCAGGCACGCGGCTGACCGTGCTGGAGCCAGCAAAGAAGGCAAAAACCAAGGTCGGTAAAGCCAATCAGTGGTTGCATGTACGCTCGCCTGAGGATCAACGCGGCTACGTCAGCGCGGAATTTGTGACACTTCCCTAGCATCCTTCTTGAGATAAGCGGTAAAATGGATTCACCAGATATCGGGTGTGAGGAGCAGAGATGAACAGTGATTTGAAAATTTCATCCGAATCAGTGCAAGCGGATGTCCCCGTGACGGTGTTCCGCCTGCGTGGCTGGCTGGATGCACAAAGCGAAGAGCAATTGCTCGAAGCCGCGCGCGTGGCCTATGATGGCGGCGCGCGTTATCTTCTGATCGATATGAGCGATCTCGATACACTCACCAGCGCCGGCATGCGCGCGCTGCAAAAGGTGTATCAGATCTTCACGCCGAAGGAGGAACAGTTCAAGGTGGCGCACTTGAAATTGTGTAATGCACCACCGCAGATTTACAACGTGCTTGGGATTACAGGCTTCCTGCAGAATATCCCCATGTACGAAAGCCAGGAGACTGCTCTCCAGTCTTTTGGGAAAGAGTGAAATTCAGTATAGTGCAGTGCCAGTAGCAGACTTACATGCTAAGACAGGCTCTCTGAGTTGGAGAGCCTGTTTATTTTGGTTTGCGACCGCCACATCTATAATCATTTTGCAAACAGGCTATCCGCAGGTGGTCCTGATAAATCTGTAAACTCTTTGCAAAGTCCGTAAACATGTGGAAGGCTACAATTGCAGTTGCCTGAACGCCTCGATCCAGACACGTCATCACCAAACCAGGCGGAAATACCAAAAACTCTTGTAGACCATGTTCATCGATATTCATCCTTACGTTGTCTTTTCGATTCTTTCTGCCATCGTCACTTTGATCGCAGCAATTGCTGCCTGGCGGCGTTCTGCACCCGGCGCGTCGGCGTTGCGTTTCTTACTGCTTGGCATGGCAATTTGGTCCATGTCTTACGCGACGCGCTGGCTGGATATTTCAGTAGAGGCGAAACTTTTTTGGTTTAAGGTGATGTTTGTCGGTGTGACCTCTATCCCCACTCTGTTCCTGATTTTCGCGCTGAGCTTCACTCGGAATGAATCCTGGCTAACGCCTCGTAATCTTGGTCTTCTCTCTCTTCCGCCTCTTCTTTTTTTACTCCTGCAATGGACCAATCCTTATCATCATCTGATGTATCAGTCTCTGAACATCGTCCAGGATAACGACTCGGTCGTGATGGAAATTATACGAGGGCCCTGGTATCTCATCAACGTTGTCTACTCCTATGTAGTCATTGGGATCGGTATGTTTCTTTTAAGTCAGGGGGCACTGCGTTCGGGTCCCTTATATCGTTACCAGTATCAGATGATCCTGGTTGCTTCTCTTCTTCCGTGGGCCGGCAATATTTTCAAGGAATTAAATTTCAGTTCATACGGTCATCTGGATCTTGCGCCGCTGACCTTTGGTATCTCCGGAATTATTTTTGCCCTGGCGATTCTGCGCACACATTTTATGGATGTGGTTCCCGTGGCGCGCAGCCAGCTGATCGAAACCATGCAGGACGGTATCCTGGTCCTGGATGCACAAAATCGGATTGTGGATATCAATCCGGCGATGGAGAAGTTCATTAAAGGCAAAGCGTCCTCCTATTTGGGAAAAAACGCTTATGAGGCTCTTCAGCCCTGGATGGGAATAGATGAGATGGAGATATTCTCCGAAAAGACAATTCCGCTGGACTCATTCCGTTATCTGGATGTGCGCGTTACGCCGTTATATGACAAAAACCAGCTTCTCAACGGGCGTCTGATGGTCTTTCGCGACGTTACGGAACGAAAGCAGGTAGAGAAGAGGCTACGGCAAGCCAATGACAAGCTACAGGGTCAGCTCATTGAGATCGGGATGCTGCAGAGCAAATTGCGCGAGCAAGCGATCCGTGACCCGCTCACCAACCTCTTCAACCGGCGTTATCTCGAGGAGACTCTGGAACGTGAGCTAAGCCGCGCAGCGCGCGAGAATTATCCCATTTGCCTCATTATGATGGATATCGATCACTTCAAGCGTGTCAATGACACGTATGGTCATGAAGCCGGCGATCTTGTCCTCAAGGCGATCTCAGAAGCTCTCTCCGAGCACAGCCGGCGTGGTGACTTCGCCTGCCGCTTTGGCGGGGAAGAGTTTGTCGTTGTCATGCCGAACATGAACCTGGAAACGGCGTACGAGCGCGCAGAACATCTACGCCAATCCCTTAATCTGCTCCGTGTTCCCTATGAATACTACAGCCTCAGTGTGACCATATCAATGGGAATCGCCTGCTACCCGGAAAATGGACAAACGCGCGAAACGATCTTGCGTGCCGCAGACCAGGCGATGTATGGCGCCAAGGAGGCGGGGCGCGACCATATTCTTTCCTACAACCAGCTGCAAATACCTGAGAAAGTACTGGAAGATTAGTTGGTTGTAGGAAAATAAGTACAAGGCGGGGACAGGTAAATTCTTACAGATTTCTGAACCGTGACTCCAATTCACATTCGGTTGGGGTATCATCCAAACAATGAGTGATAACTTGATTCTGGTGGTGGAAGATGAAGCCAGTATTGCAGAGGTGGTGAGCCTGTATCTCAAGCGCGCTGGCTTCAATGCTGAGCTTGCCTCCGATGGCAGGCAAGCGATGAACCTTTTCGAGCGGCGCAAGCCAGACCTGGTGATTCTCGACCTTATGCTTCCGGAAGTGGACGGTCTCTCGCTCACGCGCTGGCTGCGGGACCGCTCTAATGTACCAATCATCATGCTGACGGCGCGCCGTGCAGAAATGGATCGCATCGCCGGGCTCGAAATGGGCGCGGATGATTACGTAGTCAAGCCGTTCAGCCCACAGGAGCTGGTGAGCCGGGTTCGAGCCGTAATGCGGCGTCTTGGGTGGGAGCAGGCAGACGCGGAACCGGAGCGTAACCTATCCTTTAGTGACATAGATATCGATCCGCGCAGCCGTGTAGTCACTTTAAAAGACATGCCAATCGAACTGACGGTCAAAGAGTTTGATATGCTGTATTTGTTAGCACGGCATCCGAAACAAGTCTTCACGCGCGAGCAGTTGCTGGAGCGCGTCTGGGGGGGCGCGCAATATATAGACCCCGGCACGGTGACAGTACACGTACGCCGCCTGCGTGAGAAGATCGAAGCAGATCCATCGAAGCCGACTCACTTGTTGACCGTCTGGGGTGTTGGGTACAAGTTTGAGCCGTAATTTTCAGTCACATCACGAACCTCACAAAGGGTTTAAGCATTTTCACGCATGACCATTGTGTTTCCATTCTTTTTATGAACGTATCTCTCTCCCGACTCCCCATGCTTGCCCGCCTGACGTTTGGCATCCTGCTGATCGTTGCTATCTCGCTTGCGTTCTTTAACATGCTGATGTCGCCGCCGACGAGTGAGCTGGGATTGATGGCTTTGTTCCTGGGAATCACGGCATTTGTTTCGACCCTGGTCGGGTATGCCGCCTATCGTATGGGCTGGGTCAACTTGTCGCCGACCTTACGCTGGACCCTGCTCAGCGGCTACATTCTCGCCAGTATCCTCACGTTCTTTAACGTCTGGTTCTCTGCGCAATTGATGTTTGCCAGTCAGCACGATCTGCTGCTGGCAATTGTCCTGTTGGTCTTTGCCGGTGGCATTGCGCTGATTCTGGGTTATTTCCTTTCCAGCACAGTGACCGAACGGATTCATCTGCTCCAGGGGGCCGCAGAAAAACTGGCAAAAGGAGATTTGCAAACGCGCGTGCCTGTAAATGGACGCGATGAAGTCTCAGCGCTCTCTACTACATTCAATCAGATGGCAGAACAATTGCAAGCTGCCGACACAAAACAGCGCGAGCTCGAAAGCTTGCGCCGCGATCTGATCGCCTGGGTCAGCCACGATCTGCAAACTCCACTCACATCCGTGCGCGCCATCCTGGAGGCGCTCTCGGATGGGGTGGTAGAGGAACCGGAAATGGTGAAGCGGTACCTGCTGACCGCGCAGCGCGACGTGATGTCTCTCTCCGCGCTGATCGATGATCTCTTCCAAATGACCCAGCTGGATACAGGCGGGTTTCCTCTGCACCGCGCGCCCTCTTCCTTAAGTGACCTCGTCTCGGACACGCTCGAAAGCTTTTCTCAGCTCGCGAAACAGCAGGAGATTATCCTGGAGGGACAGGTGGAGCCGGATGTCGACCCTGTCCTGATCGATACGCAGGCGATCGGGCGTGTCTTCAATAACCTTATCAGCAACGCGCTGCGGCATACACCGGCGCACGGACGAGTCAGCGTCTGGGTGCGGCGCTCTGCCGCAGGCGTGGACGTGACCGTCAGCGATACGGGTGAAGGAATCCGCGCCCAGGACCTCTCTCACATCTTTGAGCGCTTTTATCGCGGCGACGCTTCACGGTCACGGAACCGCGGCACCGGCGCGGGATTGGGGCTCGCGATTGCGCGCGGCATTGTGCAGGCACATGGGGGAGATATTCAAGTGCAAAGCGAACCGGGCAAAGGCACTCAATTCACTTTCCATCTCCCGTAAACGGTCGTTAAAACCTTTAGGGTCTTTTCATCTTAACGTAACCTTTTCGTAAGGAAGTTTCCTTAGAATGAAGCCATCAAAGAGGCTGATGATGAAACGCTTCCTGTTTAGCGTAATTGCTGTCCTTCTTTTTGGATGTGCTCCTCAACGCACTGACGCGGCATCCACGGATTTCTCCATGTTCAAAACGACTTCCCTTCCGGACCTGGGGCTTGCGCCCGAGCTCACGAACGATATTTGGCTGAACGTCGACTCGCCGCTTCGATTGGCGGATCTGCGCGGCAACGTTGTCCTGCTCGAGATGTGGACGTTTGGCTGCATCAATTGCCAGAATGTGATGCCTTCGCTCAAGGAATGGCATGCAAAGTATAAAGAGCAAGGGCTGGTGATCATCGGGAACCATTATCCTGAGTTTTCTTTTGAAGCAAACCTGGATAACTTGAAGGAAGCAATTGCACGTTTTGCAATCGAATATCCTGTTGCGCAGGATAACGATGGTGCTACATGGCAAGCTTACAAGAATCAGTATTGGCCTGCCCTATATCTCATCGATAAACAGGGACACATCCGTTATGTGCACATTGGCGAAGGAAGATATAGAGAGACAGAAGAATATATCAAGGCGTTGTTGGCTGAGTAGGTCGGGCTGATAGCCCGATATTATCTGGCGGGTTACCAACCCGCCGTACGTAAAAGAGGTCATTATGAATAATCAATACAAATCTGTTCCCGTGAAATCGTCAGAGATCACATCGTATTCAGAATATCTTTCGCGTCGCGACTTTCTAAAAGCCGCGGGGATCGTTACAGGCTCTGCAATACTCGCCGCCTGTTCCCCTGGTGTGTCTGCCGCACCTACGGAGGAAATCACTGAGCTCCCTGCGAAAATAGACGAACGCGGGGACCCGGCAAATTCCTATCGGGACATCACTAATTACAATAACTTCTACGAGTTCAGCACGGATAAGGAAGCCGTCAATTACCTCTCTCAGGAGTTCACGACCGAACCATGGACAGTGGAGGTCTCCGGCCTGGTGAACAACCCTAAGACCTATGGCATTGAAGATCTGCTCAAGTTCCCGCAGGAGGAACGTGTCTATCGTCTGCGCTGTGTGGAAGCCTGGAGCATGGTCATCCCGTGGACGGGCTTTCCGCTGGCGAGCCTCTTGAAAGAGGTGGAGCCGAACTCCGATGCGAAGTTTGTCCGGTTTGAAACGGTCTACCGTCCCGAGGAAATGCCTGGATTGAGGAGTCCCTTTTATCCGTGGCCGTATCAGGAAGGGTTGCGGCTGGACGAAGCCATGCACGATCTGACGATCCTGGCAACGGGCTTATATGGGATGCCGATGCCCAACCCGAACGGCGCGCCGATCCGGCTGGTGGTCCCGTGGAAATACGGATTCAAATCCATCAAGTCGATTGTGAAAATAGAATTGGTCGCGGAACAACCGTCTACGCTGTGGAATTCGATTGGGGCAAATGAATATGGTTTTTACTCGAATGTGAATCCGGATCGCCCACACCCGCGCTGGTCACAGGCATCCGAACGGCGGATTGGCGAGCTGGGAAGACGCCCTACCTTGATGTTCAATGGATACGCAGAAGAAGTAGCATCTCTGTATGAAGGTATGGATTTGATCGAGAATTATTAATCGGAATATGTCGTTGCGAGGAGCGAACCGCTTCGCAGTGAGGGACGAAGCAATCCCCCGTTAACAAATGAGGAGATTGCTTCGTCGGGAAGATCGCCCTCCTAGCAATGACATGGAATCATCATGAAATCTTTTTTCCAACGCTACACCCCTCTTCAAATTGCCATCCATATTTATGGCTGGTCTACCCTTGTCCTGCTGATCATCGACTTCTTTACGAACAACCTGACTGCCAATCCGATTCAGGCGCTCGAACAGCGCACCGGGAGACACGCCATTACCCTGCTCGTCATGGCGCTGGCGTGTACACCGCTGAACAATCTGTTTGGCTGGCGCGAGCTTCTCAAACGTCGCCGCGCGCTCGGCTTGTACGCGTTCCTGTACGCGACGATCCATGTCATCATCTTTGTGGACCTGGATTATGGTCTGGCGTGGAGTCTCCTGGTTCAGACGATCGTCGAAAAGCCGTATATTGTTGTGGGCGTGATTGCGTTCCTGATGCTCGTCCCCCTGGCGTTCACGTCCTTCGACATCTGGAAGAAGCGCCTCGGTAAGAATTGGAAGCGCCTGCACCAGCTTGTCTACTGGATCGCGCCTCTCGCAGCGCTGCATTATGCCTGGGGGAAGAAAGGCGATTTTTTTGCCTTGCGGGGTGAGATCATTCGCCCGTTGATCTACTCCTCGATCATCGTCGTCCTTTTGATCATGCGTCTGCCTCAGGTGCGAAGAGCTCTCGCCTCGGCGCGGGACCGGATTGTAGGCCTGTTCCGAAAGCGAGCGTCTCAGCCGAAAACAGACGCGGCTTAGCTCCCCTCTCTAACGAGGGGGTTTTATTTAGAAGATGCCTTTGAGGAACAAGAGCAATCCTACAATCGCGAGCGGGATACCAACGATGGCGCCGAGGATCGTCAGGCTAACGAGCACGCCCACGATCATCAATACGATCCCGATGATCATCGCCACCAGGCGACCTGTCATCTCCACAATGACCGCCAGCAGCTTCCAGATGGCTGCAAAGGGCCAGAGATACCACGCGATATGACGTTTACCATGTGTCGTCATTTTGACCTCCAAGTCAGTAAAGTGTCAGCACATCACAAAAGGTCTCTCCTGATTGGATAACAGGTGATTGTCACCGTATTTCGTGATCTACTGGTTATGGGATGACAGTCACTGCCAAGGAGCGGCGGAAGACGGCGACTGTCACCCAATCCAACCTACGATTTTCCTTTGCAAAAGTAGCAGCCAGGATTTAAGCCTCAAGCGGTATAATGCCCGTCATGCCTCCCCGAAAGAAACAACCCGTTGAACCTGTTATCGAACAGGCGATGGAGCCGGTCGTCGAACCGGAAGCTACCCCTGCGCCCTCTCTGATCCAGGAAGACACGATTACATTCAAGCGCAGTCACTTTTATTCTGTGTTGACAGTCCTGGCATTCGCCGCGGGGGTGTTACTTGGCTATGTCGTCTGGGGCATTGGCTCTCCCGATGTGCAAACTGCAAGCCAGTCTTCCAGCGGGCTTGCAGAAGCACCAGCCGCCCAACAACAGGAATATACCCGTTACGACATCCCGACCGAAGATGCTTACGCCATCGGTCCCGCGAACGCGCCCATCACAATCGTAGAGTTCAGTGATTACCAGTGTCCGTTCTGCCGCCGCTGGCACGACGAGGTGTACGAGCCGCTGCTGGCAGCGTATCCCGGCAAGATCCGGCTGGTCTATCGCCATCTGCCGCTGACGTCCATCCACCCGGATGCGATGGCAGCCGCGGAAGCTGCGATGTGCGCCGGCGATCAGGATGCCTACTGGCAGTATCATGAGAGGCTTTTTAGCAGCGAATCGCTGGGGACAGACACCTATCTTGGGTACGCGCAGGACCTGGGGCTGAACATGAGCGCGTTCGAAGCCTGTCTGAGCAATCATACGCATCAGCAAGCCATCCAGGCAGACAGCGACTTTGCCATCAACCTCGGTGTCCGTTCGACGCCTACCTTCTTCATCAATGGTCTTGCGGTAGTAGGTGCACAGCCGCTGAATGTATTCCAGCAGGTGATCGATAAGGAACTCGCCGGAGAAATCCCGGATTAAGCTCTCATCACGTGGAACAGAGACGCTGCTCGTGCCACCACTCGACCAGCGCCTCCGCTTCGCGCAAGAATACCCTGGAGGAGAGATGAAAAAATTTGTGGCTGTCGCTGGCAATATCGGTGTGGGAAAGTCTACCCTGGTGGAATTGCTGAGCGTGCGGCTGGGCTGGGAGCCATTCTTCGAGCCTGTGACCGAGAATCCGTACCTCGCTGATTTCTACGCAGATATGGACGCCTGGTCCTTCCATTCACAGGTGTTCTTTCTTACACACCGCCTGCGCGCCCATTTCAAGCTGGCGCAGCACCCCACGTCGGTCGTCCAGGATCGCAGTGTTTATGAGGATGCCGAGATCTTTGCCCAGAACCTCTATCTTCAGGGACACATCCAGTCGCGGGATTATCAGACCTATCGCGAGCTATACGAGACGACGATGCAGTTCCTGCCGCCGCCGGACCTGGTTGTCTATCTCCGGGCGTCTGTGCCCACCCTGCTGAATCGCATCTCGAGCCGCGGCCGCCTGTATGAGCAGACAATTTCCCCCGAGTATTTGTACGGATTGAACAACCTTTACGAGCAGTGGATCGACAACTTCACGCTTTGCCCCATCCTCGCCGTCCCCGCCGACGACCTGGATTTTGTGTCTCATCCCGGTCACCTGCGGCTGATCACGCAAAAAGTGGAAGACAAGCTGACCGGCAAGGAAGAGGTGGTCTTTGAGCCGGAGGAGATGGCAAGGGCAGCGGAGGATTGAAGGTTTCAAAAACAGGATGACCGTCGTCATCCTGTTTTACTTAATCCGCAAACACATTCCATTTGCCAGGGCTGTCAGGCAGGAAACGCTCGTTATACCAGCCGTTGCGATCCCAGTAAGCCGAGTTCCAGATATTGTTCCCGAACGGCGGGCATTCTGCCAGCACAAAGTCTATAGGGAGTGTATCGGCAATCGGGCATAGCTCGTCCGCATTGCCGGACGTGGGCGGGTTGACCGTGCCCGCCAGCGAGTTCTGCAAGCCGGGCGTCGGGAAGCAGTTCTCATTCCAATCGTCCAGGCCGCCGTTATCAGGCAGTCGGCAGTAGGACTGGTCCGGGAAGCGCACCACGCGGTAGTTGAAGGCATCGCCGAGCTGACCGTTCGGCAGGATCAGGCGCACCCCATCGCCGCCGTCGCTGAGCAGCAGGTTCGTTTCACTGCCGTAGAACACCCTGCGTTCCCCCGGGCGGAGGGTTACCGAAGGCAGGCGGAATGGCGAAGAACCGATATTGACCTCGTCATCCAGCGAATACCCGCTGAGGTTGACGTCGATCACGCCGTGGTTGATCAGCTCGATAAATTCATCGCCCACGTTGACCACACCGTCGTTGTTCCAGTCGTGACCGGGGCGCGGCACGAATTCATTGATAGCAATTAGGGGAGGAGGAGGTCGAGGAGTTGGGGTGCGAGTAGGAGTGCGAACAGCGGTAGCAGTTAATGTAACTGAATGAGACTCTGTATCACTACTCCCAAGATAAAAGTTATCGCCAGAGTACAGCGCGGACAGGACCTTGTTACCTGAGGTGGAGAAACTGACAGAACAGCTACCTCTACCATTACTGAGAGTGATGCTGCAGTTTGTATTTGCTCCCGTGATTCTGACGATACCGGTAGGTGTTGATCCTCCCCCTGTTGCAGTTACCACAACACTAACAAGAACGTTGTTGTTTCTTAATGAAGGATCAGGCGAATCTGTAATCGTTATGGTCGTCGGTTTAAGAGTTGGACCAGGAACTCCACATAAGCTTAAGGGCATTGCATGATTTTGGGGGTTACTTGGCGCTCGATTTGAAAAATCACTGGCGTTATTATTTGTATCCACACAACTATCATCTGCTCCCCCCTCTTTACGTTCATAGCTTGCATCAGAATTATCAGGTAATGGTGGTAAAGGCGTACCTTCTTTATAAGCAGAGTCCGTCCCCATACCTACTTGATCGACAATTGTCGTATTGTCAGATCTCACAATCGCGATCCCTCCGGCATTTGTAATGCCCGTACCGTAGGTCAAATCCCCAGAGACCGTCCCGCTATAGTCATTATTCGTGATCAAATAATATTGGCCGGAGCGAAGAATCGTTGATGTTGGAATTGTTGCTCGAGTACTTATTGTTCCGTTATCGTTTGAAGCATTGATTTTCCAGCCGCTTATATCGACCCAGTTAGATGTCGGGTTATAGAGCTCAATAAATTCGTCGTCGGCACTATCTGGCCCCCTCGTGCGAAATTCGCTGATGACTACATTACCCGATGGGGAGGATGTATCAGTAGGTGCTGTACTAGCTGTAATACTTGCTAGTGCTGTTGCAGTTTCATTAAATATAGCAGTACCAGTCTGATTGAATTGCTCCGTTGCAGTCAATAAGCTACTACAAGTTACTACTGGAGTAGTTGTTGTATTGCGAGCGTTGGGAGTGCTTGTTGCAAAATCAATATTATTATTCTCTGTATCAGAACAACCATTATTACTTCGAAAAATAGCATTTGCGTTACTACCTGCAGGGGCGGAACCATCTCCCTCATAAAAATTTGCGGTTCCATATCCGACCAAATCCACAATATTGTCAATTTCTGCCGGATCGCATGGATCACTACTACCATTACATGCAAGTCCTGTTGCGATACTCGCCAATAATATCTTTCCGTTAGTTGCAGCAAGGTCTGTCGTTCCAATTGCATCAGGAGTAGGTAATGCATTACCTACTCCCCCACCGGAAGCCAATTGCACAAGATAGTATTGTCCAGGCGCAAGTGAGCCGGAAAGTGTTGTTACATTATTACTAAATGGTCCGTTCCCAGTTGCCGAAGTATATTGAATTGACCATCCATCTAATGAAAGAAATCCATCACTTGGATTAAAAAGCTCAACATAATCATTGAGATAAGGTGCATTATTGTTTCCCCCTCCTCCATATACTTGACTTATAACAATATGTGAAACGGTCTGCATCTGCGCCGCTGCGCGCGCGGGAAGGCTCACAGCCGGCAATGCCATTCCGCCACACAGTGCAGTGATAAGCAGGATAAAAAAAAGACCGCGCCAGAACTGTTTTGAATGATGCATAGAAAATTAAATAAAAGAGCCGCAGGAAGCCTATCCTACGGCGTCATTATACTCTTTAAGAGTATTTGATAAACCACCCTAATGGACCTACCTATACATTATTTGCGCGGCTCGACCACAAGCTTGATCGCCGTCCGCACCTTGTCGTCGATAGCGACGTCTGCGAACTCGGGCACACATGTCACGTCGATGCCGTCATCCCTCAAATATCCCGTCGCGAGCACGAGAGCCTTAATCGCCTGGTTGACCGCGCCTGCCCCAATTGCCTGCACCTCAGCCCGTTTATGCTCACGAATGACCCCCGCAATTGCGCCCGCCACCGCAGACGTTCGGGAGTTTGCCGATACCTTGATCACATCCATGCCGAACCTCCCAGCTTAGAGTTTTGTGATTGGATTGTACAAGATTTATCCCTTATATACAAGCATATCAATTGTATATATTTAAGTATAGTATTCGTAGTAGGGGGTGTGGATAGTGTGGATAACCATCAAATGCCCATACAGGTGGGATGTATGAAAACGACTCAGCCTAGATATTGGGCTTTTCGGCAACATGGGAAGCCCTTATCCTGTGGAGAGATTCGGGTGGACTTACCCACAGGTTTATCCACAGGTTAAGACGTGTTCTCATCAAATCCACATCTTGGAGACGGATAAATAACTCGCCCATATCTGGGGGTACTGGTTGACCGGTTTTTTCGACCTGGTGTGGACTTCTCCACAGCGAAAGCCACTTATCCACAAATAATCGCGAGTTATCCACAACCTGGGGCTCCAAAATGCCCGTATAGGGGATTACCCTGCCCCTAAATGCAGGAGAGCTTTTGTCCGATTTTTGCAGAAAATCAGGGAAAATAAGAACTTAATCCACAAACATGGGTTCGGGCGCGCCAAGGACCGGCAACGGGTTGCTCACGTAAAGATCCAGGAAAGCGGCGACGGTGGCAAACTGCTCGCGCACATCCCACACAAAAGGCGACCCGTTCCAGTAGCAGTGGATCGCTTCCACGCCCAGCGTGTCCATCCCGAGCATGTTACACAGAAAGATCGCGCGCGGCAAATGGAATCCCTGGGTCACGAGCAGGGCGTTCTCCACCCCGAAGATCGCCTTGGCGCGATAACAGGTATCGTAGGTGCGCCTTCCAGCATAATCCAGAACGATGGCTTCGTCCGGGACTCCTATCGACAGGGCGAATTGGCGCATCGATTCGGGCTCGTTGTAATCGGCAAAGCGGTTGTCACCGCTCATGAGAAGCTTTTCGACCTGACCGCTGAAATACAACTCCGCACCGGTCAATACCCGGTCACGCAGCATGGCGGTTGGCGTACCATCGCGGCGCAGTCCCGCACCAAAAATGATCGCCACCCGCTTCTGCGGCGCCTCAGGAGGCTGATACAGGCGGTCCGTGGTATAGATGCCTGTAATCAGGCGTGGCAGAAAGACGAGCAGAAGCGCCAGGCATCCCATATAAAGAATGTGATTCCACGTCCACAGAAACATACGCCTTAACATAAACGGCATTTTACACTGCTTGGACAGAGCGTGTAACCTTTATGAAAAGGTGGGGATTTCCCTACCTAAATTATTAACAATCTTGTAAATGAAATGCTCTATTAGGGGATTGAATTTTTAGTCAAAATCTGTATACTGGGAGCAGACCTGAGGGTGGTCCTCAGTCATACTATTTCGATTAGAAAGGATTTCTATTATGTTATTCGCACCGAAAGAAAAAGGTCAGGGTCTTGTTGAGTACGCGATCATCCTCGCTCTTGTAGCGATCGTCGTGATTGCGGTTATGCGTTTGCTGGGACCCAAGATCGGCAACACCTTCAGCACGATCAACAGCTCCCTGCCGTAACCTGCTCGTGAGAGCAATCTAAAAAGCTCCGTCATTTGACGGAGCTTTTTGTTTTGAAAGTTTCAAACGTATTTTTCGCGTAAAACAGATGAGATATAGTCCATGCTTGCGACCACAATGGCAATCGCCAGCATCTGCGCACTGGCGGCGCGGTAGTTTAGAAGATTGATGTTCTGCTGTAGCAGAAAGCCAATCCCACCGCCGCCGACGAAACCGATAATCGTGGACATGCGGACGTTGATATCCCATCGATACATCGTGTAGGAGATATATGGCGGGATAATTTGAGGGATCACAGCGTAGATGATCGTCTGCAAACGGTTGGCGCCTGTGGCTTGCACAGCTTCCATGGGACCCGCCGAGATACTTTCTACTTGTTCGGAATACAGTTTGGCGAGGCTGACGATTGTATGCAACCCCAGCGCCATCATACCGGCAAACGGACCAATGCCCACCGCGATGACGAATACGATCGCCATCACGAGTGCCTCAATCGAGCGCAATCCGTTCAGGATTGTGCGTGTGACGTAGTAGATCACCATCCCAATCGACAGGTTTGTTTTTGCGTTCGTGAAGACTGCTAATGCAAGCCCCAGTAATCCTCCGATGATGAGTGGAGCCCACAACGTGTAAGCGGGCCGACCAATCTGATAGAGCCATTCCACAAGCTGTCCAATCAACCCAAAGGTGATGGCGCCCGCAAGGGTGGAAAAGATAATGTTAAGAAGCTTCACAGAGGCTGGCGCCAGTCGCTCTGTGCTGCGTTGACCAAAGCGTCCCAGCCAGCTGCTGAGTACACCACCTGCTGCCAGACCGCCTAAGGCGGGTGTGATGATCCCAAGGATGTCACCCACCTGGAACAGGAAGTTGCCAAGAAAATTGAACGGACCCAGATTGGATGCCCCGAGGATACCCAGGTTTTTTGCAAGACTGGCAAGCTGAAAGAAACCAAAGAAGCTCACCAGGATGACAAGAATGAGTACGCCCAGACGTGCCAACCGTAAATTAGGAGGCGGTGTGGTCGTTTCTTCCTGTGGCAACGCCCACCGGATGCCCAACCCAGCCAAAATGATACTGACGATAACGGCAATCAGGTTTGCCAGTGGATATTGCGAAAGAGGCACGCTTAACCCCTCCACCCACTTAACCACCAAATAGCCTAATACAATCCCGATCGGCCAGCCTAAAACGGATAAAGCAATACTTGCCAACGGACTTTTGACTGGCTTCATCAGGTTGCGCGCGGCGATAAAGCTAAGCGGAATAGCGAGAATAGTGCCAAACGTGGTGGCAAGCAGTGCCAGGAAAACCGTCTCGATGATCTTATCCCAGGTATCCTTGGCGGTATCCGTAAAACGCGGCGCGCCGACGTTTTGCCGGAGAGAGGCGCGGATGTACTGCACATCCTCACTCTCGCGAGCGGGCAAAACCATTTGATGAACAAAGTGTCCGGATTCATCCGTTTCCACGGAGTCCCGTCCAATGGCGACGGGATTCGCCGGATCGCTACCGGGAACAAAGCGAAGCGGACCTGAAGTATTCGGAGCAAAATTAAACCCCTCAACCTGCACAGTTTCGCCGGGCGCCGCGCAGCCAGGGGATACCACAATATAGGGTCCCTCCGAACCAGCCTCCGAGGCTGGCTCTATGCCGCCTGCAGGGCACGGCACATGAACCGGCGCGTTGATCACTTCCACTTCCTGCTCGTATTCGAAGATTTCGGGTCTGGCTAATGCCCGCATCACGCGAACCAGGCTTTCCTGGCGTCTTTCACTCCTCAGATCTTCCAGATCGACTTGCGTGATCTGGAACCCGTACGCATAGATAAGTAATCCTGCCAGCACCGCGAGCCCAATTTGAATGGATTTCCAGAGAGTGGCTTTTTTTCCGTTGCGATTGTTCATGTCAGCCCTATCCTACGCGCTCGGCGTCGCGGCCATAAATGTCTTTAAATTTCTGGTCATCGATCTCTTTCGGAAACCCCTCAAAGACCAATTTCCCCCCATTGAGTGCAACGACACGGTCGGCATACCGATGGACAAGATCCAAAAAGTGCAGACTGCATAACACGGTCACGCCATCCCTTTTGTTGATGTCTTCCAGATGTTTCATAATACTGTGGGCAAGGACGGGGTCCAGGCTGGCGACCGGCTCGTCGGCGAGGATCATCTCCGGGTCCTGCATCAGGGCGCGAGCAATTCCCACGCGTTGTTGCTGCCCACCGCTCAGCTCATCTGCGCGGTGGTTGGCTTTATCGGCAATTCCCACACGCTCGAGCTGCTGCATTGCTTTTTGTATATCATCCTTCGGGAACCGGTTTAACAGGCTCCAGGCAGGGTTCAAATATCCTAGCCTACCTGCCAGTACATTCGTCAGAACTCTTGAGCGATGGACCAGGTTGAAATGCTGGAACACCATGCCAATCTTGCGTCGGATACGGCGCATTTCCTCGGGAGAGGCTTTGGTAATATCTTCGCCATTCCACAGGATTTGTCCATCGGTTGGCTCGATCAGCCGGTTGATGCAGCGTAACAGCGTGGACTTCCCCGAGCCGCTCAGTCCAATTACGGCAAGGAATTGGCCGTCCGGAACGTCGAAGCTAACATCGTTCAGTGCCTTGACACCGCCATCATAAATCTTGGTCAGGTTTTTGATTTGCAGCATACCGTAATGTCCTGAAATGAATTTAGCGTGCAATTGTGCCTTATTATAATAAATACTCTACCCCCAAACGTGTAGATTTCCCAGCAAATAGAAATAATTACAAAACTGGGGCAGGGTATCATCCCTGCCCCAGTTTTCTTACAATGAAAGGCAAATTCTACTCAGGAAGCTGGTAGCCAGTGGCTTCGACCATGGCGCGGACCAGATCGTATTCCGCGTCGGTGGCAGGAGCGATACCCGACCATCCGTAGAAGTCCGGGTTGCCAATCGATTCATTCCAGGCATCCGTTTCGGAGAACGCGACTAGAGCATCTTCGATCTGTGTTCGAAGGTCAGCCGGGAATTCGGGTCCGAACGCTAAGGTGTCATTCGGAATGGCTTGCGAGACAGCCAGAATGCGTACCTTCTGCATTACATCCGGAGCTTCCGTGCGGACATTGGCGCGGGCATCGAGCACGCGGTAGCCGTCACACAAAAGCTGCTCGCCATCATCGCTGGGTCCACAATTCGGAATCGACTCTTCCGGGACCTCGTATTGGGAAAGCTCTGTGATTTCACCATTCTGGAAATCATCATAGGTGAAGATCGGCTCGCCATCCGGGTTGAGGGGAACGCTGTAGAACACTGTACCGAAGTCCACTTCGCCATTATAGACAGCGGTCACGGTCTGGTTATGTCCACCCGTCTGGACTTGCTCACCCGTTGTGACTCCTGCTTCGGCAAGCTCAACGGCGGGGACCATGTAGCCCGAGGTGGAACCCTGATCGCCGTAGCCCCAGGTCGCACCCTCGAGATCTTCCAGGGATTGGTAGTCGCTGTCGCGGGCGACGATGTATTCCGTCCAATAAACGGGATAGCCAAAGCGGATGGCTTTGAACGCTACGTCCACGCCGCACAGCTGGCTGGCAATCGCATATCCAAGACCAGGGATGAATGCCATCGTGTCGGACGGTGAGGCGCACATTTCTTCGACCGTGGCAGCGTACGAGGTGGGCACAACCACTTCGAAGTCCAAACCGGTCGCTTCATTGAGCGCCTGCGCCATCACCTCACCACCAGTTGTGATCTGGTTGGCATCCACGGATGGGACGAACAGCACTTTGATGGGGTGATCTGCAGTTCCGATGTCGGTTGTGGGCGCCTCGGTGGCGGCTTCTGTAGGTGCCTCGGTTGCCGGCATCTCCGTGGGTGCTTCTGTCGCGGGCGCTTCGGTCGGCTCCTCCGTCGCCGGTGACTGAGTGGGTGCTGCAGTGACAGGCGCGCAGGCAGTAACTACCAGCACGAGGATTGCCATCACAGCGAGAAACAGATGCAGTGACTTCTTCATTTTCTTCTCCTCTTTCAAAAGTTTGGATTTTGGGAAAATTTCCCTGACGGAATTTGATAATACAATGTATTGAGAAATTAGACAAGTGACTTTTTGTTAGAAGATAACCCTACTTGCGCTTTATTTTAAGAGTGTTGAGAGATCGAGTCCTGAAGCCGTCACATACGTATGAAATTCCTGATAATACCCGTCATTGACCGCTTCCAATTCTTCGATTTCAAACGCCGTTTGAAAGGCAGCTTTCCCGGCTTCCGTTTGCATGATGGCGGGTACGGAGTTCACAAAACGCTCGCGCATGTCTGGCGGCAGCTTTGTCGAAAATGCCAGCACCTCATAGGGAATGATCGGAGGGATTCGCCAGACAACGATCACCTGCTCCACCAGATCGGGGAATTCATCTTCCAGCGATGGAAATTTGCGCGCGTCGATATACGTCGCGCCGAAGTCACAGATGCCGCTGGCATAGAGCGAACGCACGACGGTGGCGTGACCTTCCACGAAGGCGGCGGGTTTGGTCACAATCTGATTCTGATTGAGATATCCGAGAGGAATCACATACCCGGACGGTGAGGTCCCGTCACTCCAGCAGGGCTTTTTTCCGGCGAACTGGGTGAGAGCAACCGCTGCCTCATCCAGGTTTTCTCCCGTGCCTTCATCAAAATGGGAAGTAAAGCCGCCGCGGCGGGAAGCCAGAAACTGTGCGCCATATTTGCCTTCCCCTTCCCTCAAAACAGCATAAGAGGCTTGCACCAGGCCGCGTTGATAAGCGAGCTCATACGCCAACGGGTCGAGCACTACGATATGAGCATTTCCCCTCTCCAGCGCATCCATAAGTGCAGCGTATGATTCGGGAACGACCGTAACAACGGCATAGCCGGTTCGTTCGGTAAAACGGGAGGCGATCACATTTGCGGCATCGATCTTTTCCTGCGAATTAGCAGTTGGCGGGAGTACGAGAATCAATGGGTTTTCCGCAAGCCCAAGCTCCGCGGTCGCGAACGGAGCTGGAGCTGTATCGGTAGGGGTAGTACCAATTGGCGCTGTGGGATTCGCTGTGTTTGTGGAGGTAGCTTGTGCAGTGCTGATCTGCGGCAAATTGCAGTTCGCAAGGAACAAGGCAAGGATTGATAAAGACGTAATAATAAGAAGTATTTTACGGTTCACGTCTGGTCTATTGAGATTATAATACCTGCATGAAGAACAATAGTTTAACTTCGGTGCTGATTATCGGTGTTGTCCTGGTGGCTGCCTATTTTATTGTGCAGACGATTCGGGAATCGGCCGCAGCAGCAACTGCGCCCTTCCAGCAGGTGAACCAGGCAAACCAGGCATTGCAAACGCAGGTATCGAACCTGCTCAATCCGACGCCCACCATTATTGCGGACCCCGTCACATACATCAATGAGGTACGCGCGCTGGCGCGTCTGGAAACGATTCAATACAGCATCGAAAAAGTGATCACGGGCGAAACAGGCGGCGGTACCTTCCAGTCGCTGTTTGGGGACAAGATTCTGTTCGTGGGACATGGTACGGTGATCGCCGGAATCGACATGGAAAAGCTTCAGCCCGAACACATGCGCTTTGAGAACGGGGTATTAACGGTGAGGCTTCCCCCCGCCGAAGTATTTATCGCTACGCTTGATAATGAAAAGTCATATGTCTACGACCGCGAAACGGGCGTCCTTGCCAAGCCAGATGTAAACCTAGAAACGCTCGTCCGCCAGCGCGCCGAGGAGGAAATCCTCAAGGCTGCGCTCGAGGACGGCATTCTCGAACAGGCACAACTTAACGCCGAAGCCTATCTCTTTAAGTTCTTTGCCGCGCTGGGGTATCCCAACACTATCTTTGTGAACGATCAGGGATGATCTGTACTCATGTGTGTTACACGCGCGCCGTCCACGACGGATGATCGTATTTTTCTCTGACTAACTCATCGGCACGTTTCAATTCTGAGTCCGATAACTCCCCTTTTTCAAAACGCAACCCGAGTTTTTCCTCGAATGCCTGAAGGAACGCCTCGGCGGCTTGCTCCCAGGTGACTTCCGCCCCTCGCGCGAATTCCACCGTCGTCGCGCTCCTCAATAAGCGCTGCGCGGCGTTTTCACGCATCTCCTCACTTTCAAATACAAGCGCCTGGCAGATGCGTGTCAGGTCCCCGGTGAGCGGCAGGGAACCATGCTGGAGTACGCCTTCCTTCCTTCGCGCCTGGGCAGAGCCGATCAGCTTCTTTCCATTCACAGTGATTTCGTACGTGGAAGGCACTTCGAAACAGACTGGGTTAGAGACCGTACGATCGGTCAGTTTTCCTTCCTTCATCTCAACCGGCAACTCTAGATTCCGTACAGCCAGGGACAACGCCTGCGCGATGCGGTTATAGCTTTCCAAAACCCCGCCTGCCAGCACGGGTTCCTCAGCACTGCCGGTGACCGAATAGGTCAATTCATCAGTATGCAGGATGGCGCGTCCGCCCGTAGCCCGGCGGACAACCTCCCAGCCGCGCGCCTGAAGACGTTCTCTGTCCACATCTGCAAAGGGCTGCGAGTAGCCAAGGGAAAGACAGGCTGGTTCCCAGGCATAGAGCCGCAAGGTCGGTGGAGACTGTTCTCTTGCAATGTGCTCCAGAACTGCCTCGTCAACAGCCATGTTCCATGCCCCGCGCGCCGGAGTCGTGAGAATGTATCGCCAGGAATTCATAGGGTGTATTGTACTGCCACTTTTTTCATCAAAAGTCTCATTTTTCTCATCTTTGTAACAAAAAAGTAACAAACTGGAGGGTGTATCGGGCAAATATGTCTGTATAATATCCCTATAGGATACATCCGCTGTTCTCCACCACGAGAAGCAGTTTGAGACGAAAAACTGCCTGCAAGTTTCCCACCATCCATTTCAGTTTCATCGCAGAGGTTTCTGCCGCTCTTGGTGTAGAGCGGTACTTAATACTGGCTGTACGAACCACAAATCGTTTTCGAAGCCGAAGTCAATAGGACGACAAATCGCAGCGACCATCAGTGCAAGCAGGATAAAGTTTTGTCGTGTTGCTTATGTATGGATAAAAGGTAGAGTTATGAAAACGGATTCCAAACCCAAGGCGAAGAAAAGCCCACTCAAGACGAACGGGAAACATCCCCTGGCGGCATATGAACACATTCCGGTGGGGATTGTAGAGGCTTCGCTCGACGGGAACTATATGGATGTCAACGAGGAAATCTGCCGCATGTTGGGGTATTCCAGGACAGATCTGCTGCAGCGCGGCATCAAAGACTGTACGTATGAAGAAGATTACGCCATAGACGCCAAGCTGTATGAACAGTTGATCGACGGCAAAATTCCCTTCTACAGGATCGAAAAACGATTTGTGCGCAAGGATGAGACTCTCATCTGGGCTGAGTTGACACGCTCTCTGGTTTGCGACGCCAAGGGAAAGCCCCTCTACACCGTGGGCGTGGTGCTGGATATCTCGGATCGCAAGGATGTGGAAAAAGTTCTACACGATTCCGTAGAACGCCTGCGCCTCGCTACGGGTGCCGCTCAGATGTTCATGTGGGAGTGGGATTTTCAAACGCAAAGCTATATCATCGAAGATAGCTTCGAGCAGGTGCTCGGCTTCTCCGGAGGACTCCTGCCGAAAAACAGTTTCGAGACGGTCTGGGCATTAAGCCCCAAAGAAGATATCCAGTTTATTTCTGAGAATTTCGAAAAGGCGGTGGAAAACCAGCGCGATTTACACGCCGTGCCGTGCCGTGTGGTCAACCCTGAGAATGGAAAGGTAGTCTGGCTCGAGATCAGTGCAAAGATTGTATACGATCGCGAAGGAAAGCCTGAGCGGATGTTTGGCGTGGCGCAGAACATAACGGAAAGCAAACAAATAGAAAATGCTTTCCGCGAATCGGAAGAGCGTTTCCGCGCTATGGTCAGCCAGACGACAGCTGGCATTGGTGAGAGTGACAGGGAAGGTCGTTTTATATTTGTCAACTCCGGGTTCTGTGAAATGCTTGGCTATTCAGAGACGGAACTGCTCGGGAAAACGATTTGGGAATTAACATACACAGAAGATCTCGAAGAAAACAGGCGCTTGTTCACACGGATGCTGGAACAAGGACAGCCGTATCAGTTGGAGAAGCGATTCCTGCGCAAGGATGGCTCCAGGCTGTGGGCAAACGTCAGCGTTACGACCATCCATGACCTGGCGGGCAACGCGAAAGGGGGTGTAGGGGTCATCCTGGATATTGGAAAACGCAAAGAGGCAGAGGCGGCTCTGGCGGAATATGCTCGTCAACAAGAAGCGCTGTACAGACTAACAGACCAATTGCAGCGCACAGGCTCGCTGGCGGAAGTATTTGACGCCTCGCTGGATGCCATCCTCAACGCGCTGCAATGCAACCGCGCTTCCATTTTGCTCTTCGATGAGGCGGATGTGATGCGCTTCGTCGCCTGGCGCGGACTCTCAGATGCCTATCGCAAAGCCACCGAGGGTCACTCGCCGTGGACGGCGGATGCGAGGAACCCGCAGCCAGTCGTCATGGACGCCGTCCGCACGGCGGCGTTGACCGAATCGCTCCGAGCCGTCATCCAGGCGGAAGGCATCGGCTCGCTGGCATTCATCCCGCTTGTCTCCAATGAAAAACTGATCGGGAAGTTCATGGTGTACTTCGACACTCCTCATCGGTTCAACGAGGGAGAAATCGATCTCAGCCTGACTATTGCGCGCCAGCTCGCCACTGCCATTGACCGCAAGCGCGCTGAGAAAGCGCTCGCACGGGAACGCGAACTACTGGAGCGTCTCTTCGAGACCATGCCGGTGATGGTTTCGATCATCGATCCAGAGTCAAATTCCATGCGGTTAAATGCGGAGTTCGAGCGGCGGATTGGCTGGAAGAGTGATGAGGTCACTGTCCTTTCCTTAATCGAGGCGCTGTACCCAGATCCTGACTATCGCCAGGATGTGTTGGAGCGTATGGCGAATGCTGGCAGAAATGAATGGGTCGAGGTGCAGGTGCACACGCGCGAGGGACGCACCATGGATTCCATGTGGTCGAATATCTCTATCATGAACGATCAAAAGCTGGTCACAGGCATTGCCATCGGGATCGACATTACAGAGCGCAAACAGACCGAGAAGCGCCTCGCCCTGCTGGCAGAGATCAGTGAAATGCTGCGAAATGTCGATGATCCCTACGAATTGATGTACCGTATCTCTGAATCGATTGGGAAACATCTGCAAGTAAAACGTGTCCTGTTCAACGAAATCGATCTCGATCATGATCTTGAAATCGTGCACCGCGATTACCACCATGGGCTTGAAACCGCTGCAGGCGCTCACAAGATTTCCGATTACAGCAGTATCACATCAGAAGAAATGGCAACCGGCAAGACGGTCGTTAACACCGATTCGAAAACGGATCTACGCACGGCACATGATTATGAGAAGACCTATGCGTTGAGCAGGGAACGCTCCTATGTAGCTGTTCCCCTAATGCGAGACAACCGCTGGGTGGCTTCGCTCTGGGTGAGTGATGACGCGCCGCGCAAGTGGACGAACGAAGAAGTATCTCTGCTTGAAACAGTCGCCGAGCGCACCTGGGCGATCATCGAGAAACTACGGATCCATAAAGCCCTGCGCGAAAGCGAGTTGCGCTTCCGTGAGATGATTGATGCACTGCCTGCCGCGATCTACACGACTGATGCCGAAGGCATTCTCACCCACTTCAACCCGGCTGCTGTTGAATTTTCAGGGCGGACACCCAAAGTGGGGATCGACAAATGGTGTGTGACATGGAAACTCTATTACCCAGATGGGACTCCCATGCCGCATGAAGAATGCCCAATGGCACTAACCCTCAAAGAGGGGCGGATGATTCGCGGAGTAGAAGCCATTGCCGAACGCCCGGATGGCAGCCGTATCTGGTTTGAACCGTATCCGACGCCGCTGCTCGACGAGGAAGGCAGGGTTGTTGGCGGGATTAACATGCTGGTGAATATTACGGAGCGTAAGCGTGCCGAGGAAGCTTTGCGCGCTAGCGAGCAGCGTTACCGCGCCGTGGTGGAAAGCCAGGCAGAAATGCTGTGCCGCTTCCAGCCAGACGGGACAATCCTCTTTGTTAACGGAGCCTACGCCCGAGCGCGCGGCACAACCCCCGAAGAGCTAACGGATCGTAACTTTTGGGAGTTCGTCGCCGAGGAGGATCGCCAGGCGGTGAAAGCCATGCTGGACCATCTAACCCCCGAATCGCCCCAGGTACAAATTGAAAACCGTTTCCAAACCATGGAGGGAGAACGCTGGACCCTCTGGACCAATCGCGCGCTACACTTCGACGAGCATGGACGTTTGCTGGAGGTCCAGTCTTCGGGCATAGACATCACGGAACGCAAACAGTTCGAGGAAGCCCTGCGCGCTTCCGAGGAACGGATGCGCCTCGCAACCGATGCGGCCGGCATGTACACCTGGGAGTATGATATCCAGAACCAGCTATTTACCCCGTCGGATAATTTTGCCGAAGTGATTGGCATCTTGCCAGACCTGGTCCTCGAAAACGACATCGATGCCCTAGGGCGGCTCAGTCATCCTGAGGATTCCCAGAACGTACAGAAGACGATAGAGAAGGTGTTCGACAGCGGTGAGGATTTGCGAGACATGCAGTACCGCATTGTGAATCCAGAAAACGAGCAGGTGATCTGGATGGAAGTCAATGCCCGAACGATCTACGATCGGGAAGGTAAGCCGGAACGAATGTACGGTGTGTCGCAGAACGTGACAGAGCGCAAACGGATCGAAGCTGCCTTGCGCGAGAGTGAGGAGCGGTATCGCTTTATTGTCGAAAACACCTCCGATGGCATCTGGTGGGTGGAACTGACGGAACCGATGCCTATTACGCTCCCGGAAGATGAACAGATCGACTGGTATTACAAACACGCAGTGATGCGTCAATGCAACCTGGGTCTGGCGCGCATGTATGGCTACGATTCCATCGAAGATGTGGTGGGTCTACCCATGCGGACCTTCATGCCTCGCCAGATTCCAGCGAACCTGGAGCTCTCGCGGCAGTTTGTCCGCTCGGGGTATCGCCTGGTGGATGCCGAATCGCGGGAAGTCAACGCAGACGGACGCGAGCTGGTCTTCCTCAACAACATGGTCGGGATCGTCGAGAGAGGCAAACTCGTCGGGGAATGGGGCACGAACCGAGATATTACGGAACGCAAGCGAGCCGAGGAAGCCTTGCGCCGCAACGAACAGATGTTTTTTACACTGATGGATGCTGCGCCGTTCGGCGTATATTTCATTGACTCTGATTTTCGTTTGCGGTCGATCAACAAAGGTGCAGAGGCAGTATTTAGCGGTATCGCCCCGCTCATTGGACGCGATTTTGCCGAGATCCTGCGCATCGTTTGGCAGGAACCGTTTGCAACGGAAGCGATTGAGCGCTTCCGGCATACGCTCCGCACAGGCGAGCCTTTTATTTCCCCACCCACCGTCGAACCGCGTGCAAACATCGATGAGATCGAAGCGTACGACTGGCAGATTCATCGTATCACTCTGTCTGATGGCACCTTTGGCGTGGTCTGTTATTTCTACGATCTATCTGAGCAGAAGCGGATGGAGGCGGCGGTGCGCGCCAGCGAAGCACTCTATCGAACGATTGCGCGCAACATTCCTGGCGGCGGCGTCTATGTGGTGGACAAAGATTTCCGTTATCTGGTCGCCGAAGGACCCGTGACCGAGGCATTCGGGCTGACTCGCGACATGCTCGAAGGGCGCACCGTTACAGAAGCCTTCCCCGGAGAGCGCGGCGAACGGATGGAAGCTCGCTTGCTGCAAAACTTCGCTGGAGAAACTGTGAGTTACGAGACGGAGCATCAGGGTCACATCTATTGGACGCAGCAAGCGCCATTGTCCGACTCGATTGGACAGGTGATTATCCTGACCCTTGATATTACCGAGCGCAAGCGAGCAGAAGAAGCCTTGCGTCAGAGTGAAGAGCGTTTTGCGCACTTTATGCAGCACCTCCCCGGCCTGGCATGGATCAAAGACACCGAGGGCCGTTACCTGTACGCCAATGCCGCGGCGGAAAAAGCATTCCATACCCCGCGCGCGAGTTTGTATGGCAGCACGGATGAAGACATCTTTCCCCCGGAGATAGCAGCCCAATTCCGAGAAAATGATGTGCGGGCGCTCACCGCTGCGAAAGGTATACAGGTGATTGAGACGCTCATGCATGACGATGGCGTTCTCCATCATTCCCTGGTCAGCAAATTCCCCATCCCGGGGCCAGACGGGGCCACAGCGCTCATTGGAGGCACTGCCTTCGATATCACAGAACGCTTACGAGCAGAGGAAGCGTTGCTCGAATCCGAAGAGCGCTTTCGTGCACTGTTGCGGCAGGCGACGGCTGGTGTTGTCCGCAAGGATCCGGAGGGGAGATTGATATTCGTTAACGAGGCATTCTGCAACATGCTGGGATATACCGAAGCGGATCTGATCGGCAAAACAGTTTGGGAATTTATGCATCCGGATGATGTGGAGGAAAACAGACGCTCCTACGAGCGTCTGATTCTGGATGGCATTCCCTTCAAGCTGGAGCGCCGTTTCCTGCGCCGAGATGGCTCGGTGATCTGGGTCGACGCGAGTGTCTCGCCGATTATGGACGCCAAGGGCAAACCGCAGTCTGCAGTGGCAGTGGAGGTCGATATTACAGGGCGCAAGCTGGCAGAGGATGCTTTGCGCGAGCTCAACCTGCAACTGGAGGAACGCGTCCTGAGTCGCACCGCTAAGCTGCGAGCCGTCAATCAAACCCTGCGCGAAGAGATTGCCGAGCGCCGGCGCGTGGAGGAGGCTCTACGGGAAAGTGAAGCGCGGGCGCGCGCAAATGAGGAAAAGCTGAGCACATTGTTTGAGCTGCTGCCTGTAGGGATTTCCTTCCTCAATCCGGAAGGTCAGATCATTCAGGTAAACCCGGCACTGGCGCACATGATGAAGCTTTCGAAGGACCAGTTGACGGATCGGTCATACGCCTCCCGAAAATACATTCGGCCGAATGGCACAATCATGCCTCCAACCGAGTTTGCCAGCCAGCGTGCCCTTAACGAGGGAAAAACGGTTTATAGCGTGGAAACGGGCTTGTTGCTCGATGATGGCGAAGTCGTTTGGACGAGCGTGAGCGCCGCGCCGGTGCATGTGGCAGAAGTAGGGGCGATTATGGTCACCACAGACATCACCGATCGCAAACGCGCGGAACGGGCACTGCAGGAAAGCCGCGAGCGCTTACAAGTCCTCTCCCAGCGCCTGGTGGAAGTGCAGGAAGAAGAACGACGCGCCATCGCTCGCGAATTACACGACCGAGTTGGTCAGACCCTGGCTGCCTTGAACATCAACTTAATCATCATCAGTGGTCAGCTGGGAGGCAATGTCGAGGAGCAGGTGAGCGCGCGTCTGGCGGATTCGATGAAACTGGTCGCGGAGACGATTGCTCTCGTTCGAGATGTCATGTCCAACCTGCGGCCCTCGGTGCTGGATGACTATGGATTAGAGTCGGCTATCGACTCGCATCTGGCACAATTCACATCCAGATATGGCATTCGTGTCCGGTTTGAAAAGCCCGGTCAACTCCTCCCGCGTCTGGGACCCAGTGTCGAAATGACGTTCTTGAGAATTGCGCAAGAGGCGTTAATGAATATTGCAAAGCACGCACAAGCCGATCAGGTCACGCTGTCCCTGCAACGCGAGGGGAATACAATTTATATGACGATTCAGGATAATGGAAGCGGCATCACATCCTGGCAGGAGGCGAACCGGCCAGGCAGCCACGGATTGACGATTATGCGAGAGCGCGCCGAGGCGTTCGGTGGACACTTGAATATCAATTCCATTCCCGGGAAAGGGACAAAGGTAGAAGTGAGGATCCCTGTCGAAACCAATGACCAAACACAGCCTCAGGAGGAAAAAAGAGAATGATCACTGTGATTCTCGCGGACGATCACGCTGTTCTACGGGATGGCTTACGGTATCTGCTCGAAGCGGCGGGCGATATCCAGATTTTATCGATGGCTGCCAATGGGCAAGAGGCTCTTGACCAGGCGGCACAGCACTGCCCGGATGTGGTCGTGATGGATATTTCCATGCCCGTGATGAGCGGCATCGAGGCGACCAAGCATATCTGCAAAGTCTGTAAAGATACGAAGGTGGCGATTCTTTCCATGCACCATACTACCGAATACGTCCAGCGCGCGCTGGAAGCTGGTGCGGTGGGGTACCTGCTCAAAGATTCTGCAGGCGCGGAACTGGTGGCAGCCATCCGGGCGGTCAATGATGGCAAACGTTACATCAGTCAGAGCGTAGCTAAGAATTTTGGCGCTGGCAATTCGCCCTGGAAAGGGAATCGTATCAATTAGTATTGGCGCAAGGTAGAGCTAAGAAGGAACCCGTTTCGTGTTCCATAATATACGCCCAGCACGGTTCTTGGTGCTGGGCGTGTTCGTCAGGGTTTGCCGGGAATAATTGTTTGTCCCTTCTCACAACTTCAAGTCTTCAAACTCTTGCACAACTTGCGCTTCCCGATCCTCTGAGAGTGACTCAAGGGGTGGGCGCACAGCCCAACGCGGGAATCCATGCAAGCGGTGCAGCAAGGCTTTCAACGTCGGTGGAAAGGGTGGGTAGCTATCCAACACGTCGCGTTGTTTTTTCACACGTGCCTGCGCTTCCGTCGAGTCCCGTCCTGCTCTTATTGCCTCCCAGACTTCGCGCAGGTCGGGTGAGAGGATGTTTGCCGGCGCGGTGATACAGCCCGAGGCTTTGTTCTGCATGGCAAGCTGGAGGTAGGAATCCGTGCCGGTCAGCACCACCAGGTCGGAGCCGAACCTCTCGCCAAGGTTGCGTGCCAGGTCGGCGTCATGAGAGGAATCTTTGATTCCGGCGAATTGGGAGGGGAAGGTCTCCTTGAGACGGGTCAGCAATTCCACGGAGAATCCAATCCCTGCAACCCTCGGGAAGTGATACCCAAGCAGATATTGATCCGACGGAACAGCTTTTGTAATGAGTTCACGAAACCAGTGGAAGAGACCCTCATCTGTCGCATTGCGGAAGTAGTATGGGGGGAGGGTAAGGACTGCGTCAAACCCCAGGTCGAAAGCCAGTCTCGTCAACTCTATCGTTTCGGAAAGGCTGGGTGTGCCTGTCCCCGCGATCAAGCGAAAGCCCGGGACTGACTCCCGCGCCTCGCGCGCGCAGCGCATCAACGCTTCTCGTTCCGCCGGGGAGAAGGAGGGTCCTTCTCCGGTTGTACCGAACAGTACCGCGCCATGGCAGCCGCGTGAAGCAAGAAATGCCAGAAAGGGCGGGACAGAATCGAGATCCAGACCTGAATCGAGCAGAGGAGTCACCGCGGCAGCATAGACTCCGCCGAGAGGATGTTGTGATGCCATATATTCTCCGCACTATTTTTTCTTTTGCCCTTTGTTCGAGCGCGTTTTACGCCCGGGTTTTTTTGCTTCATCGTCCACGAAAGTACGTGCCGCGGCTTCGGGCGGCTGGAGTGCCTCACCTTCCTTCCTAATGTAACGTTGGTGATCGAGCACCCATAGATACAGATCTGCCTCCGTCTTGCCCGGAAATTCCCTTAGGATATTCGTCTCACGGATTACGTTGACGACGGGCAGGTACACCCTATCGTACCAGTGTGCTACCGCCTCTTCTTCTGAGATATCGCGCTTCCAGTCGATGCCCATAAAATAGCGATGCACGGCAATATGCTCCAGCATCCGGTCGAAGCCGTCGGGAATCGTCACCTTGATATTGGCATCCGGGCGAACGGTATCCAGTGACGTGCGTTCCAGGAAATTCACTTTGCTTCCGAGGATTTGCAGATCCTCGAGACGGAGATCCGATGTAATGTTCACGCGCGTGGCGCACTCGCGCACCTCTGCCTCGATGTAGATCTGTCCCTGCTCGCGCGCGACGGAGACGCGGTGGTGTCCATCCACCACAAAATAGACCTGACCGATTTTATACAGCACCACCGGCGGCAGGCTGATCTCTTGGTAAAAGGCTCGATTCACCCTCTGCCAGCGCTCTGCCAGTTTGTCGCTGGCAGGTAGGAAAACGCGGTCGAACTCGTGATAGCGGTTTAAGCTGCCGGCGATCTGATCCACAAGCACGGTCTGCACGCCGCGGTAAATGGGGCCTCCAATGCGTAGTTTTTCCTTGACCTCATCATACGAAAGCAGAGTGGTAGACTGTCCGGAAAGAGTGCTCCACAACCTGTTCACAAATGCCTTAAAGCGCGCTCGTTGAAAGTCGGCACGCGCCTGTTCGGAAAATTGCTCGGGAAACGAATCTGACATGGTTTAGGTACTCAGGTATACAAGTCATCACGGCTTGTTTACGTGTCTACTCATCTCTTAATACTCATGATCGACTTCGATGATCTTGTATGGGAAGACGTTCATGATCTTCGTCAATTTATGTGTCGTTTCGGAAGGGGATAGATTTCCGCGCTGGAAGTGCGTGTGCCCATGGAAGTGATAACGCGGCTTCGCCACGCGCAGGAGCCAGTTAATGGCTTTCAGTCCCTGGTGCGCCGGCGTATCTTCATCGTGGATTCCAAAGGGAGGCGAGTGTGAAATGAGTATATCGAGGGCGCGACCATACTGAAGGCGGTTCAACATCAGCCGGGGAAACATGCGGAATGCTCGTAAGTAGGCTTCCGTTTGAGAATGCTGGTTTGTCCCGTCCGGACGGTAGCGGATCGACCCGCCGAAGCCGCCGATCAAGTATTTCTTGAACTGGACCATTTTCAGGTCCAGGTTGGAACCGCCTTCCACGCGCGCCAGAGTGTTTTCGGGATTGTAGGTGGGGTCGTGATTGCCTGGCACGTAAAACAATGGAATGTTCAGCATCGTCAGCAGATTTTCCAGATAATGATAGGGTAGGTCTCCACACCCCAGAATCAGCTCGATCTCACGAAAGTGACCACTGGAACAAAGATTGTACAGTCGATCGACAACCTCATCGCTGACGGCAAGAATTTTCACAGTACACGTATTGTGCCGCAGAACAATATTCCCTGCAAGGGAAGGAGTATCCAATTTCGAGGATTCCAAGGGTTTCCCAGGGAGCACAAGAAGGGAGCCGCAGGTGAAACTTCAATTAGAATTAATCTACGGAATTGAAATGTTACTTACCTACGGGCGGTTGTCAAAGGGAGCAGGGCAAACTATAATCGATGAAGCTAGGAGATACACCACTGGAAACAAGGATATTTCCTGATTTATCGGATGACCAGGGTAATCAAGGTTCTCCCTCTCCGCGTCAACTTCAGGCGGGACTTACTCTTGCCAACCGCTATGCAATTCAAGAGGTGATTGGTATTGGCGGGATGGGTTCGGTCTACCGCGCCCGCGATATGCACTTCCCAAATGTCACCAAGCTTGTTGCCGTCAAGGAAATGATCAATACGGCGCCGGACCCTCTGGTACGCGAAACTATCATCCAAAATTTTGAGCGGGAAGCTAATCTGCTGGCGACACTCCACCATCCCTCCATTCCCCGTATCTACGACTATTTCTCTGTGGAAAGCCGTTCCTATCTGGTCTTGGAATTCATTCACGGCAAGGATATGGAATCCATTATCAACGATACGAACAGCTTCCTCCCGGAGCACCAGATCCTGGCGTGGGCGATCGAGCTGTGCGACGTACTGGATTATCTGCACAAGCACAAACCCGATCCCATTATCTTCCGTGATATGAAGCCTTCGAATGTGATGATCAATCACAATGGCGAGGTGATGCTGGTGGATTTCGGGATCGCCAAGACCTTCCAGACCGGGATCAAAGGCACAATGATTGGCACCGAGGGGTATTCGCCGCCGGAACAGTACCGCGGCGAAGCCACGCCTCTGGCAGATATCTACGCCCTCGGCGCTACCATTCATCACGCCCTGACGCGTCGCGACCCGCGCCTTGAGCCGCCCTTCTCATTCTCCGAACGCCCCATCCGCCGGATCAACCAAAACGTTTCTCCGGAAATGGAAGCCGTGGTCAATATGGCATTGGAATACAATCCGGAAAGCCGCTTCAAAACGTCGGCGGACATGAAACAGGCGCTTATGGTGGTGGCGCGCAAAACGGGCGCGCTGATTAGCGCGGGACCGAAGACAGGTCCCATCCAGGGCAACGGGATTAAGGCGCTCTGGTCGTTCAAGTGCGAGGATGAGATACGCGGTACCCCGGCGGTTTCGCAGGGACTGGTGTATATCGGCTCGTATGATAATAATCTGTATGCGCTCAATGCCGCAGATGGGAAATTCCAATGGAAATACCCGACGGATGGCGGAGTGGTTACGCGTCCCGTCGTGTTCGATGGAAACATCTACTTTGGCTCCGAGGATAAGCGCCTGCACGTGGTTAGCGCCCGCGCTGGGAAGGTCGTTTGGACGTACTATACCAATGGACCGATTCGCTCCTCGCCACGTATTGCCGAAGGCCATATCTTTTTTGGCTCCGACGACAGCCACATTCATGCAGTCAACCTGAACACCGGGCGCATGGCTTGGAGATTCGAGACGGCTGATGTCGTCCGCTCGACGCCGTTCGTGATGCGTGAGCTAGTCTATGCCGGTTGTGAAAGCGGCGATTATTATGCTATCGATTTTCGCGGCGACCTCAAGTGGCGCTTCCATGCCAAGCGCTCCATTACCTCTTCCACCGTCGGGACTGAGCAGGCAATCTATTTTGCCTCTGTCGATAACACCCTGTATGCATTGGACCCGCGCAACGGCTGGGTCCTGTGGCGTTTTCGTCTCGGCAAGCCTTCCATTAGCACACCTTGTATTGCCGATGACCTGATTTTTGTGGGCGCCTCAGATGGCTTTATTTATGGCATTGAAAGCAGAAGTTCCAAGGAAATCTGGCGGTTCAAGACCGAACATCAGGTCAACGGGTCGCCAGTCGTCTATAAAGACTCGCTCTATTGCGGATCGGTGGATGGGCATCTCTACTGCCTGGAATACCGCACGGGCCGCTTGCGCTGGAAGTTTGGTACAGGGGGAGCCATTACAGGCACGCCACTGGTCGCCGATGATATTGTGTACGTGGGCTCCACAGACCATCAAATTTACGCCCTGCTTGCCTGAGAAGGAGTTCTTGTGGATAAAATTTTCCGCTGGTTATCTGGCAATAAACAAAAGCCAACCCCTGCACAGGATCTTACCAATACGGCTCCGTTATCGGAACAGCAGATACAGGCGATTGTCACCAATCAAAACCCTCGCTTCGACCTGCAACAATTGATTTCCAGCTGTGGGCAGTCTGCAGGCAAGCAGCGTGAATTGAACGAGGATAGTCTTCTGGCAATCACGGCGATGATGGCAGGCAATGCAGGCAACTTACCCTTTGGGCTGTATATCATAGCAGATGGCATGGGTGGGCATCAGTTTGGGGAAGTGGCGAGCAACGCCGCGATCCGCACTGTGGCAGGGTATGTCTTGAGGAAGTTTCATCCCTACCTCTTCCACATCAAAGCGGATGCAATGGATGAATCGTTTCAGGAGATTATGCAAGCCGCAGTGAGCGAAGCCCAGCGCGCCATCCAGCGAGAGGCGCCCGGCAGCGGAACCACGTTAACGGCAGCATTGGTATTGGGACAGCAGATCACAGTGGCTCACATCGGGGATAGCCGCGCCTATTTTATTTATCCCGATGGACGTGTGGAACCGATCACGCGCGATCACTCACTGGTCAAACGCCTCGAAGAGCTGGGGCACATTACCCCTGATGAGGCCGCAAATTATCCACATCGCAATGTTTTGTACCGCGCGCTGGGTCAGGGCGAGATCCTCGAACCAGACATTTTCACTGTCGGGTTTCCTCAGCCCGGTCACTTAATGATTTGCAGCGACGGCTTGTGGGGAGTATTGACCGAACAAGACCTGACGCGCGCCATCACCGAAGCACCGACTCTGCAGCGTGCCTGTCAGAACCTGGTTAATGCCGCTAACGCGGCAGGGGGGCCTGATAATATCAGTGTCATCCTTGTGCAGCTAATTGGATAATGATGCTCCCGAAACAGGATTATTATTCTCTTCTCGGCCTCATGAGGAATGCATCCCAGGAAGAGATCAAGCGCGCGTATCATGAAGCGGCGCTGAAATTGCACCCAGACAAGAACACGGCGGCGGGAGAGACTGAGCTATTTCTGGGTGTCCAACAGGCATATGAAGTACTATCCAACCCTGTCAGACGAAAACAATATGATGCTACTCTTCCGCCGGAAGAAAAACTCTCCCTGCCCTATACTCACAATGTAATGTACAGCCGTCCCAATCTGGTTCATCTGGATGAATCACAGATGATCTATTTGATGTTGGAACTGGGCGTGCCGGACGAAGCTCGCGCCGCGCCTGCTCCGCCTCTGAACGTCTGCCTGGTGCTGGATCGTTCGACGTCCATGCGAGGCGAAAAGATGGATGTTGTCAAAGCGACTGCCATTCAGGTGTTGCGCAACCTCCGGCCCCAAGACATTCTGAGCGTGGTCACATTCAGTGATCGCGCCGAGGTAATTCTCCCCGCTTCTTATCTTCAAGATAAGGCGCGCGCCGAGGCGAAGATCCAGATGATTCAGCCTTCCGGTGCGACGGAGATCTATCAGGGCTTGGAAGCCGGTGTCAAAGAAGTTATGCGCAGCCTGGACTCGAAACGCGTCAACCACATCATCCTGCTCACCGATGGGCAGACCTATGGCGATGAGCAGCAGTGCCTGACGTTAGCCTCCCGGCTGGCGGAACACGGGATCGGCATTAGTGGGATGGGCATCGGGCAGGAATGGAACGATATTTTCCTCGATGTGCTTTCGACTCGAACAGGTGGAAGCAGCGCCTATCTCGCGCGGCCGCAGGACATCAAACGGCTGTTGCTCGAGAAGTTCGATGCCCTTGCGCAAACCTATGCCGAAGATATCACCCTGGAATTGAATCCGCTGGAAAATGTCGAGTTGACATACGCCTTCCGCCTGCACCCAGATCCCTCGCCCATCGCCCTCGAAGAGAAAGCGCTTCACCTCGGGTCTGTATTGCAGGATAGTAACACACAGGTGATTTTCGAATACATGATTCATCCAAAAGCGGTAAAATCAGAGACACTCACTCTGTTGGATGGCACTCTTAAGGTTGCGATTGCCTCCCAGGTGATGCCTGTGCCGCCCCTCCGGTTGCGGCTCCAACGTCCCGTATCTGAATCGCCGGAGACCGAGCCGCCGCCGCCAAAGATCGTCCAGGCGCTCTCTCGGCTGATGCTCTATCGCATGCAGGAGCGTGCTCGCAGGGACCTGGAAAAAGGAAATATAGATAGTGCAGCCCGCCAGCTTCAAGTGCTTGCCTCCAAGTTATTGACTCAGGGTGAACGTAGTCTGGCGCAAACTATTCTTTTGGAAGTGGATCATCTACAAAAGCAAAATTCCCTTACAATAGAGGGAAGCAAAAAGATCAAGTATGGTACACGCTCGCTATTCAATGCGCCGTCTAAGAAGGAGTTGATCTCATGATCGTTTGTCCCAATTGCCAGTACAAAAACGTCACTGGAGCCATGTTTTGTGCGGAATGTGGCGCACAGCTGGATGGTGTCGATACACTGATCACCCAGGCGATTACAGATGAACAAATAGCCGAAGAGCTGGCTAAGAAATCCCCTCGGCCCGAGCCTGCCCCTCCAGTCAATAGCTGGATCTCCCTGCACCTGATGGACAGTGGCAAAATCCTTCCGCTTGCCTCCCGAAACGAGTTCACGCTGGGGCGCCTCAGTGAAGGACAGCCGATCATGCCGGATATCGATCTGACGCCCTACCAAGCCTACGCCTCGGGGGTTTCTCGTCTGCATGCCGTGGTCAAGCGGGATGCAAGCAAGGTCATGGTCATGGACCTTGGCTCGTCCAACGGCACGTATATCAACGGGCGCAGGATCAACCCGCATGTGGAGGAATCACTAAACCACGGTGATATTGTCGCGCTGGGAAAACTGAAGATCCAGATCCTGCTGCGCAATATTTAGAGGATCTCGTCTGGAGAGGTAGAGAAATGGCGTATTCCGTGATTCTGCATATTTCCGGTGAGCCATCGATTCTGGGAGAAGTGGATGAGCTGCCGAAGCCGTCCGATAACTTGATCGTTGTGTCCAACCCGCGCCTGCGAGATGGCAAAGATATCCATTATCTGGAGCATAATGTAGTCAAGGTGATGTGGCCCATAGACAAAATCGCCCTGATCGAAATCCTGGAAAGTGAAGACGAAGAGCACCTGATCGGGTTTGTGAGGGAATAGACCATGCCTGAAGAGTTTGACCGCCGCCGCATCCTTGTGGTCGATGATGAGGAGCGCATGGTGCGTTTCATCCGCATGAACCTGGAGCACGATGGATTCCAGGTCGCGGAGGCGTTCAATGGCAAGCAAGCCATCCAAAAACTGCGCGACGTCACCCCAGACTTGATCCTGCTCGATGTGATGATGCCTGACCTCGATGGGTTCGAGGTGCTGGAGACCATCCGTGAGGTCAGCAACGTGCCGGTCATTATGCTGACTGCCAAAGGTGAGGAAGATGACCGGGTGCGCGGCCTGGAGCTGGGCGCTGATGATTACATCACCAAGCCATTCAGCCCACGTGAGCTGGTGAGCCGTGTCAAAGCCGTCATCCGTCGCACAGAGGGTGCCAGTGGTTCGATGCACGACATCATCGAAGTCGATGACCGCCTCAAGATCGATTTCGACCGCCGCGAAGTCTGGCTGGAGGGAAAACTTGTCAAGCTGCGTCCCACAGAATACCGTCTGCTTTATCATCTTGTACAAAATGCGGGCTGGGTTGTGACCCACGACCAGCTGCTGGTGAAGGTCTGGGGCTACGAATATCGTGATGAGCCGCATTACGTGCGTCTTTATATCAATTATCTACGCCAGAAACTTGAGAAAGACCCCGCCAACCCAAAATATATCCTCACTGAGCGCGGCGTGGGCTACCGTTTCGTGGATTACAAGAGACAAAAGGCAGAAACTCAGTAGAGGGGGATAGTTGCTATGTAGAACCTTGCGTAGGTTTTACTTGACTTAAGGACAGACTTAAGAAACTCTGACGAAATTTTTATATGAAGCTTGCGTTATTTTAACGCAGGCTTTCTATATTTAAAGAAAGTATCAACCAATTTTAGCAAGGAGGTTGCTATGTCTAATTTAACCCGTTGGGAACCTGTTCGTGAGATGATGACTCTGCGTGAGGCGATGGATCGTCTTTTTGACGACGCCTTCACCCGCCCGATCAGTCTCCGAGATGGTGGCTTGACTTCGCCCGCTGTCGATATGTACCAGACCGATGACGAAGTTGTGGTCAAGGCTGCAATCCCGGGCTTCAAGGCTGACGAGGTGCAGATCAATGTGACCGGTGACATCCTCACACTCCGCGGCGAAACGAAGCACGAAGAAGAGAAAAAGGATAAAGCCTGGCACATCCGCGAACACCGCTGGGGCTCGTTCGAGCGCTCGATCGCACTGCCAACCGAAGTAATGGCAGATAAGGCAGCTGCGGATTTCGAGAACGGCATTCTGACAATTACCCTGCCGAAAGCGGAAGAAGTCAAACCCAAGACGATTTCCGTCAAAGCCAAATAATTGGTACTTGCGAAAACAAGGGTGCGGGCACTGAAACAGTGCCCGCACCCTTGTTTCACGTAGAACACAAATTTTGGTGTAAAATCTTTGCTATGCCACAGCACTCCACCAAGCAGCGTATCATCCTGGTGGACGATCATGAGGTCGTGCGCCTGGGTTTAAAGTCTTTACTGGAACGCCACCCCCAGTTCAGCGTGGTTGCCGAAGCCAGTTCGGCGCGTGAAGCGATTGAAAAGACTGACGCCTTCCAGCCGGACGTCGTGGTAATGGATATCCGCTTGCCGGGCACGTCAGGGATCGAAGCCTGTGAGCAGATTATCAAAAAACACCCCAATGTCAAAGTCATTATGCTCACTTCTTATGCCGAAGATGAGATGTTGTTTTCCGCGATTCGCGCCGGGGCCTCGGGCTACATTCTGAAGCAGATCGGTAGCGACGACCTTGTGAAGGCGCTTGAAGCAGTCTCACGCGGCGAAGCACTGCTCGACCCGGCGGTTACGCAGCGCATCTTTCAGGAAGTGCGTCGCGCCGTCAAGGAAGAAGATGCTTTGGCGTTCCAGCATTTGAGCCAGCAGGAAAAACATGTGCTTTTATTGGTCTCCGAGGGCAAGACGAACCGTGAAATCGCCAGGCAACTTTTCCTGGGTGAGGGCACTGTGCGCAATTACGTCTCGAGTATCCTCTCAAAACTGGGTGTAAATAACCGGGCAGAAGCTGCTGCCTATGCCGTGGAGCACAGTCTGCGGGAATATATATCATCTTGATGTTTCAAAGCTAGATTGCAAGAGAATGCTTTCGTCCATCCGCTTGACCGATGAGGATATCCTCCTGCGTCCCTTTCGCTTGGAAGATGCCTCCGCTCTTTGCTCTGCCGTACGAGAATCGCTCAGGGAACTAAGTCCCTGGATGGCTTGGGCAACGGAGATGTATGATGAGCAGAGCGCCCGGGAATATATCTCTATCGCGCGCGCACGCTGGGAGGAGCATACGTTCTATGCATTTGCGGTTGTGCGTGCCGGAAATCTGGTTGGCGCCTGTACCTTAAGCAGTATTCATCCAATTTATCATTTTTGCAATTTAGGCTACTGGGTACGGACGCCCTGTCACGGGCAGGGCATTGCAGGGCGCGCCGCCAAACTCACCGCTCGTTTCGCTTTCGAGCATCTGGGACTGATCCGCGTGGAGATCGTGATCGGCGTGGGGAATCAAGCCAGCCAGCGTGTGGCGGAAAAGATCGGTGCACATCCAGAAGGAGTCTTGTTGAATCGGATGGTGATTGGCAGATCCATTTCCGACGCTTATATGTATTCTCTTCTCCCGTCCGATTTTGGGCTGGCAGCCGGGCTGTGAGTCCACTTCAGCGCGGATGCCCGTGCAAGCCTGATGCATCTAGACGTTTCGTGGCTTTTTGATCGACATTTATGTAATTCTAAGAGAAATACATTGACAAAACTTCTCCAAATATGCTAATATCTCCAAACTTAAGTAGGGAGTAGCCATGGCGCACCACGCAGGCGGCGCCATCGGTCAGTCGTCAAGACAGAGCCCAAACCAATCAACGGCTCTCGGCTGATCGTAAGTGTGATGACACTACTGGCGAGACTACCACGAATTTGGTCGTGGAGTCTCGTTTTTTATTCCCCCGACCCAATAAACAACAAATAAAAGGAGATGTGATTATGGATGCACCAATCTGGTTGTGGATCGGGTTCAATGTGTTCGTGTTGGCTATGCTGGCGCTCGACCTGGGGGTGTTTCATCGAAAGTCTCATGCTGTTTCAGGCAGGGAAGCTCTCATCTGGAGCATCGTCTGGATTTCATTATCTCTGCTGTTTAATCTAGTCATCTACCTCTATTGGGATCGGATGGCGCCCGCCAGTTCATACACCAATAGCGAAGCAGCGCTGGCGTTCCTGACAGGCTACTTGATTGAGAAGTCACTCAGTGTCGATAATATCTTTGTATTCATCCTGATCTTCTCGTTCTTTGCAGTGCCCGCTGCCTACCAGCACCGGGTGTTGTTCTGGGGTATTTTGGGTGCGCTCGTCATGCGTGGTGCATTGATCTTCATCGGTGCAGCATTGCTTGAGCAATTTCACTGGATCATTTATGTGTTTGGGGCCTTTTTGATTTTCACAGGTATCCGGATGGCATTGAGTCGAGATGAACATGTGGAGCCCGATAAGAACCCTGTTGTCAAATTCTTTAGACGATTTATGCCTGTGACCGAGAACTTTGAACGGGATCAGTTCTTCGTCCGTCGGACGGGAAGGCTCATGGCGACGCCGCTTTTCCTGATCCTGCTGGTTGTGGAGAGTACGGATCTGGTCTTCGCGGTTGACTCGATTCCCGCCATTTTTGCCGTCACACGAGACCCCTTTATTGTTTACACTTCGAACGTCTTTGCCATCCTCGGGCTGCGTGCCTTGTACTTCCTGCTGGCAAACGTAATGGGTAAGTTCCAGTATTTGAAAATTGGTTTATCTGCCGTGCTAGTATTTATCGGTGTGAAAATGGTGATTGATGGTTTTTACCATATTCCGGTTGGCGTCTCGCTGGGAGTGGTTGCCAGTATCCTTACCATCTCTATCCTGGCTTCACTCTGGAAGGCGAGAACCACCAAGCCTGAGTCTGATACCGAGTTGATTGCAGGTCCTTAACATCCGGCGCACTACGGTGTGGAGGTTTCTGTTGGGGTATCAATCGGCGAGGGCGTTTCGGAGGGTGGGAGAGTAGCGGTCGGCGTACGCGTGAACGTCGGGGCGATGGTGGGCGTGTCGCTGGGCAGCGGCGTGGGAGTTAATGTAACCGCCGGCAGGTCAATAGGACCCATCATTCCCAGCCCCAGCAGTTCTCGAAAGATCCATCCGCCTTCGTATTGCCGGAGTGAGGCGTCCTGTTGATTGGGAGCGACCTGGAGCCAGGTCGCTTCTTGGTTGCGGGCGCTGAAGAAGAGACAGGTATCCACGAGCAACGGTTCTCCCAATACGGGATAGATCGTGCCCGGACCGGAGCGCACATTGATTCGATTTGCGTAATCCGATTGGACACACAGCCCCAGGCGAGAGAACGGTCGATTTGTCGGGGAGGGCGTGATCGTCCGGGTGGGGGATGGTGTCAGCGTAATGGTTGGGGATAGAGTGATGGTAGCGGTTTGTGAAGCGGTAGGTGTAGAAGTCTCGGGGTCTCGCGTCGCTGTTCCCTGCACTGTAGCAGACGGTGTTGCCGTCTGCGGGATGTTGGAGGGTGTGGCGGTTGTAATGACAAGAGGGACCAGAAGATACGTGGATAGCGCCGCGAGTACAAAACCAGTGATTAGGAGAAACGGGATGGCATACTTGCGGAGAATCAGGGGGAATGCCGCCGTAGTGGCTACAGGATTTTCCCCGGTATATCCAAGTGCATCCAGCAAGCTCTGTAAATTAGCAGCATAATCATCGGATGTGAAATCGACGTAATTGATCGTGTTCAGTGCGAAGGGTACGCCGGAGCGCGTCAGCATGAGCGGGATGATCTTCTTCCGCAAGGACAGCGCCTGCGTATATTCTTTTTTCACCCAATCTGACAGCGCAGAATTTGGGGAAAGTACCACAATAAAGGAGTCGCTGGATTCAATCGCAGAGGGAATGACACGTAGCCAGTCATCGCCGCCTCGCAGGTCCGTCAGGTCCCACCAGACGTCGTACCCGGCTTTTTCCAGATCCCCGGCAAGCTTCCGGACGAAGCCAATATCCTTTCGTGAATAACTAATGAAAATTTGTGCCATGCGGTTCGAAGCATTCTATCGACTTAACGGCATTCCGTTAACATAAGTTCCTCTTGCAGTCCCTACTTTGGTACCAGCAGGCTCGTTAAGGAAAGGCAAACCTGCACCAGGCATGTGTGCGATATATCTCTGAGGCAGGTATGGGGAATAAAAATACGCTTCCCGGTGCCTCCGATTATAATGTTTTCTACATCCTCATACTACAATCGATCCATGAATTTCAAAAGGAGATCCCTGTGACAATTCGGAATGCATCTGCAGTCTGGAATGGAACCCTCAAGGAGGGCGCTGGTACGATGAAGCTTGGGAGCGGAACCTTCGAAGGCGCGTTCACATTCGCGTCCCGCTTCGAGGAGGGCCCGGGAACCAACCCCGAAGAGCTGGTGGGCGCGGCACAGGCTGGTTGCTTTTCCATGTATCTGGCTGCTCAGCTCACAGAGGCTGGCTATCCTCCAAAGCAGATTCGAACAACTGCAAGCGTCCATCTTGGTGAAGGTCCCCGTATCCACTTGATCGAGCTGGAGACAGAGGCAGAAGTGCCCAATGTGGATGAAAAGACCTTTCAGGAAAAGGTGGAGTATTCCAAGAAAAACTGCCCGATCTCACTGGCGTTGAGCGGACCCGAACTGCAAGTGTCGGCGCGGCTGATTCAATAAGCATCTGCACCTCAATACCTCATCCTGAAGGATAGGATGAGGTATCTTCGATCTCAGGGGGCACGTGACAATGAACGGAGGCGGGTGCTCTTTAAATACGCACAGTTTTCTAATTTGCCTCTCATCCTCCTTCCTTGACTTAACCCCCCGCGCGCATAAAGTTAAAGTACCTCATGTTGACTCGTCAGCAGGATTCCTTCCTGCTTGTGAAAGCAAAACAGGCGCCTCTTGAAACTTTCTCACTCATTTATCTCTATCACCATCATTTTTGGGCTGTTGATTGGGTGCCGTGCGACGGCAACCCCCGCGTTGACAGTGATGCCGCCGTCGCCAACGGTCGTAGTGACAGAACCTTCTTCAACCCCCGGCCTTGGCATGAAAGCGGAGCCAGGTCCACCCGGTGTCGGCGACTCGCTCTATCCTCATCTGGGGAATGGAGGCTACGACGTCCAGCACTACACGTTGGAATTAACGGTCAACGAGGTCGCCACAGGTGATCTCGTTGGTAAAACGACCATCGACGCGCGGGCGACACAAAATTTAAGCAGCTTCAACCTGGATTTCATCGGCTTTGAAATTACAACGCTTACGGTCAATGGACAGTCTGCTGAGTTTGCGCGCAGCGGGCAGGAGCTGACGATTACTCCTTCCACGTCTCTGGTTGCACAGGAACCGTTTACCGTGGAAATTCAGTATCAGGGGATGCCGGGAGAAATGGAGTCGACCGCCATCCCTATTCAAACGGGATGGATCACGTTCGCTGGCGGAAGCTTTGTTTTGAGTGAGCCGGATGGCGCGGCAAGTTTTTACCCTGTCAATGATCATCCGCTTGACAAAGCCTCCTATACCTTCCGTGTAACGGTTCCGAAACCCTTTGAAGCCGCAGCGAATGGCATCCTAACGGAAACTGTTGATAACGGAGGTACCACGACCTTCCAATTCGAAGCGCGTGACCCTATGGCGAGTTACCTGGCGACGGTCAACATTGACGAGTTCGACGCTGAAACGTCTCAATCGGAAAACGGTGTCCCCCTACGCAACTACTATCCTACGGATTTGCCGGAAGAGATGCGAAAGCCTTTTGCGCGTCAGGGAGAAATGATCGACTACTTTAGTGAACTATTTGGGGCATATCCTTTTGATGTGTATGGGGCACTCGTGATCGACCTGGAGTTTGGCGCAGCACTCGAAACGCAAACCATGTCCATCTTCAGCAAGGCAATGATCGATGCGAACCAGTTGGAAGGCAGCGAACAGGTGGTAGCCCATGAATTGGCGCATCAATGGTTTGGGGATAGCGTCAGCCTGGGAGATTGGAAAGATATCTGGCTGAACGAGAGTTTCGCCACGTACGCGCAGGGTCTCTGGACAGAGCATACGCGTGGGCGGGCGGCGCTGGATGAATGGGTCCGGCGCACCTATGCTTTCGTCCGCGAGGAACATGAGTCCATGTCCCCGCCGGGCGAGCCTCCCGCGGATCGATTATTCAACCAGGGTGTGTATTCCTGGGGTGCGCTGTGTTTGCATGCGCTGCGGCTGGAGGTAGGGGATGAGATGTTCTTTGACATCTTGAAGACTTATCAGCAGCGATTTGCAGGCGGAAATGCCCGGACGGCTGAATTCATTGCTGTGGCAGAAGAAGTGAGTGGTAAGAAACTGGGCGTGTTCTTCGATCGATGGTTGTATAGCGAGGAACTCGCACCTATCCCCGCGCTGGACCTAGAAGCAAGATAATGATCTAATAAAATTTCTACAAATCGTCTCTTGACGAAAATACTATTCCGCTATATAGTTAAGCGCTCTTAACTAAAAAGAAGGCTTAACTATGACCTCTACCCCTCAACTTATCCAAACCATCCGCCAATTCATGGATTTTGCCATGCATCACTCCATGCGCGAACGCGCTCATTTTGCGAAGGCAACCGGGCTCTCCATGCCGCAATTCGGGATTCTGATGCAGTTGCATTATCGCGGCAACTGCGCTGTAGGGGACATCAGCGAGCGCTTTGATATCACCAACGCGGCTGCGAGCCAGTTGGTGGATAAACTTGTCCAAAGCAGACTCATCCAACGCGAGGAAGACCCGGCTGACCGCCGCGCCAAGCTTTTGAATCTCACTGAGAAAGCCAGGGAATTGATCCAACAGGGTATCGAAGAACGCTATCGCTGGGTGGATCAGCTCGCTGCAAAACTCACCCCAGAGGAACGCACAAAAGTCACCGAAGCATTGCAGATCATGACTCAGGCTGCAAAAGAATTGGAAACAGAGCCAGCTACATCTGTGTCCTGATCTCCCAAAACCCTTCACACTCAATTCATAAGTAAGCTCTACACTCTATCCATCCCCCGTCTTAAACCTCCACTTACCACTTAGTCTTTACTTTAAAAGGAACCTATGCAAGCTACTTTATCTCGCCCCCGCACTCGCGACCGCGGGCAACGCCCCTCGCTAAAAGGCATCGGCCGCGCGGTCCGCTACCTGACCCGCTATGGACGTCAGGCAGCACTGCCCTATCTCTTTCTCATTATCGCGACTCTCTCCCAGCTTGCCGTGCCGCGTATGGTGCGCAACGTGATCGACGCGGTGACGAGCGGTTATGTGGCTGATCAGATTTTGAAAGGGATCGATCAAATTCCCGCCAATTTTGTCGGAGCAGCGCTTCCCAGAATCCTGGAAGCAACGGGTAAACCCGCCTCCCTGACCCTGGATCAGCTCAAAGTTCAACTGGCGGCTGATGTTACGAATGCGCCACGGGCGCTGCTGATCGCGCTCGTTTCCATCATCATTTTTGCTGCCTTACGCGGCGTCTTTGCTTTCCTGCAGGCGTTTTGGGCGGAGAAGAACTCGCAAGCTGTAGCCTACGATTTGCGAAATGATTTATACGCAAAGATCCAGCGCTTATCCTTTTCGTATCATGATAAAAACCAGACCGGGCAACTGATGATCCGCGCCACCGATGACGTGGAAAAGGTCCGTCTCTTTATCGGGCAAGGGCTCTTGCAATTGGTCGGCGCCGTGATTCTGCTGGTGGGCACCATTATTATTTTATTCACCTCTAATGCCTCCCTGGCATGGACAGCGATGCCGATTCTTCCAGTAGCGATGGTGTTGTTTGGGGTGTTCGCCAGCCTGGCACAGCCGATGTTCATCAAAGTGCAACAAAAGCTCTCGTATTTGAACACAGTCTTGCAGGAGAACCTGGCGGGTATCAAAGTTATTAAGGCATTCACGCGAGAGAAGCAGCAACAGGCAAAGTTCAGGCAGGCAGCCGATGCCTCGATGGAGCAATCCATCGCGGTCTCACGCTTATTTACCTTCATGTTCCCGTTTATTTTTTTGATCGCAAATTTAGGGCAGGCAGCGATTACATATTTTGGTGGTAAGCAGATCATCCTGGGGTTGCTCAGCCTCGGTGCCTGGCAGGAATTCTCGATCTATCTGATGTACCTGTTCTTCCCGGTTGCTCAGTTCGGCTTCATCATCACGCAAATGGGGCAGGCGTCCGCCTCTGCCGAACGCATCTTCGAGATCCTCGATGCCAGGTCTGATATTCAGGATAAGCCAGGTGCGGTCCCTCTCCCTGAAGTGAAAGGCGGGGTGAAGTTTGAGAACGTGACCTTCCGTTATTTTGGCGGCGGGGAACCGGTACTGAACAACGTCTCATTTGAAGCAAAACCCGGTGAAACGATTGCCCTGCTTGGCGCAACTGGCTCCGGTAAGACTACGATCATCAATCTCCTGCCGCGATTCTACGACCCGAGCGAAGGCAGGATCACGATCGACGGCTATGACCTGCGCGATGTGACCCTTGACTCCTTGCGCTCCCAAATTGGGATTGTGCTGCAGGAAACCACCTTGTTTAGCGGCACAATTCGCGAGAACATCGCCTTCGGCAAACCGGAGGCAACGCTGGAAGAAATCCAAAACGCTGCCAAAGCCGCCGCGGCGCATGATTTTATACTGTCTTTCCCGGATGGATATAACACGCATGTGGGAGAACGAGGGCAAACACTCTCCGGGGGGCAGAAACAGCGCGTTGCCATTGCGCGCGCCCTTCTCCTCAATCCTCGCATTCTCATTCTGGATGACTCCACCTCCAGTGTCGATCTCAATACAGAAGCGCAGATCCAAAGCGCCCTTGATACGCTGATGAACGGGCGCACCTCCTTCGTCATCGCGCAGCGTATCGGTACCGTCATCAACGCCGACCAGATCCTCGTGCTGGATAAAGGTGAGATCGTCGAGCAGGGCAAACATGCAGACTTGATGGAGAACAGCGCGATCTATGCCGAAATTTACAACTCACAAATTCTGGCGTTTGAAAGTGAACGCGCCGAGCAACTGAAAGAAGGTGCAGTATGATGCGCTTTGGCGAAATGCTCAACAGAGAAACGATCAAGCCACGTAACCTGAGTGAAACACTCTGGCGACTTGGCAAATACTTTGCACAGTTCTGGTACATGATGGCATTGGCACTACTCTTTGTAGTGATCGCCACCTGGACTCAAGTCACCACGCCCGAATTGATGGGACAGGCAACAGATTGTTTTCTTGTGCCGGCGGGCGCTTCCGCATTTGGAGGGTTCGGCGGCTCGCAGTCCCAGGCAGAAGCCTCAACTTGCTACCTTACCACCGATGATCCTTCGACGCTTTCACTCTCGCGCCGGTTAATTCATAGCGCCTACACTCTTGGTGGGTTTGAAGTCGTAGATCCGCTCACTGCCACCAACGATCAGCGCATTGCCGGATTACTCCGTCTGATCCTGATCATGATCGGGTTGTTTGTTTTAGGGTCTGTGCTTACGGGCGCGACGTTCTTTGTTATGGCATGGACGGGGCAGCACGTGTTACGCAGCCTGCGTGTGGAGGTGTTCGAGCAGCTGCATCGCCTCTCGTTGAGCTATTACTCTGAGCATGAAGCGGGCGATTTGATGAGCCGCATCACCAACGATACAAGCGCCATCGAGCAAGCCTTTTCCTTCGCGCTGGTCAACGTGATTAGCGGTGTGCTGCTCCTTGTGTGGGTATCCTACAACATGGTGACCGCGAATCTGCCATTCGCATTGCTGTCGTTGTCCGTGGCGCCGATCATGTTCCTGGCAACTCTGTATTTCTCAGAGCAGGCGCGCAAGGCATTTCGCGTCTCGCGCGAAGAGATCGGTAATGTCAACGCCGAGCTGCAGGAATCGATTGCCGCGGTTCGCGAGGTCCAGGCATTCAACCGTGCCGACGAGAACATCGAACAATTCAAGGAAGTCAACGCCGCCAACCGCGACGCGAACGTACGCGCGGTTGCCTATACCTCCGCGCTGGCTCCGGCCCTGGAGGCGTTGTCCTACGTGGCGCTCGCCATCGTTACCGGCGTGGGCGGCTGGTATCTCCTCGGCGGTCAATCCTTGATGGGTACGACGGTCACGCTGGGCTTAGTTGTGACCTTCCTCGGATACGTCCAGCGCTTCAATCAGCCGATCCAGCAGATTGCGGTGCTGTGGACGAATATCCAAAATGCGATTGCCGGCGCGGAGCGGATCTTCCATATCCTGGATGAAAAGCCTGCGGTGTTCAACAAGCCCTCGGCAAAAGACATGCCATCCATCCAGGGGCGGGTGGAGTTTGATCACGCCACACATTCCTATGAGGATGGCGTCCCGGTCTTGAAAGACGTCTCCTTTATCGCAGAGCCCGGGCAGACGGTTGCGATCGTCGGTCCGACGGGCGCGGGCAAGACCACGATCATCAACCTGATTCCCCGTTTCTACGATGTGACTGGCGGCACCGTGCGCATCGATGGAATCGATGTGCGCGACGTCAACATGAAGAGCCTGCGCGAGCAGATCGGTATCGTGCTCCAGGATACGTTCCTGTTCAGCACCACCGTCATGGAGAACGTCCGCTTTGGGCGCCCGGACGCAACTGATGAAGAAGTGATGGCAGCCATCAGGCTTGCCAACGCCGATTCGTTCATCGAGCGATTGCCGGAGAAATACCAGACTGTGCTTGGGGAACGCGGCTCTGGTCTTTCGCAGGGACAGCGCCAGCTGCTCTCAATCGCGCGTGCCGCTCTCGCCGACCCGCGCGTCCTCATCCTGGACGAAGCTACCTCCAGCGTGGACACGCGCACCGAGCGACTTATCCAAAAAGCCTTCGACGAGTTACTCAAGGGACGCACTGCATTCGTGATTGCCCATCGTCTCTCGACGATCCGCAACGCAGATATGATTCTGGTTCTGAAGGATGGCCAGATTATTGAGCGCGGCAAACACGACGAATTGCTCGCCGGGCAGGGCTTCTATTACGAGCTGTATATGAGCCAGTTCAAGAAGCAGGAAGACACACAAGCGGCAGCGGAAGCAGCCATCGCGCGATAACACAAGCAAATACAAAACTAAGAAAGAGGAAAGCAGAAAGACATAAAGTCTTCTGCTTTCCTCTTTTCGTCTCCGAGATTGCACATGATAAAATGGCGCAATCTCCATTGATAGATCCATTAGATAGGTTGTAACCCTCTTGACTGCAATCACAAAAACCTCCCTTCGGTCCAAACTTGGATTGATCGTCCTGGCTTATATTGCCTTTATTTCTCTGGGCATGCCCGATGGGCTTCTTGGTATTGCCTGGCCGTCCATCCAGGGAAGCTTTCGGCTACCTTTGGGTGCCATCGGCGCGCTCCTTTTCGCCAGTACGGCAGGTTATATGACATCCAGCTTCTTCAGCGGCAAGATCATCGCCCGCCTGGGCGTTGGTGGAACGCTGGCTGCCAGTTGTGCTCTGACTGCTTCTGCGCTCGTAGGCTATACCATGGTGCCCTCCTGGTGGATGATGGTCGCGTTAGGCGTGGCTGCTGGACTGGGGGCAGGCGCGATCGACGCCGGACTCAACACCTACGTCGCTTCTCATTTTGGCGAAGGGCTGATGCAGTGGCTGCATGCCAGCTACGGCTTTGGCGTGACGCTTGGCCCAATTATCATGACGGCTGCCTTAAGCACAGCCAACTCCTGGCGCTTGGGCTACCAGGTGGTGGGAGGAGCGCAACTCCTGCTGGCTACCAGCTTTTTGCTGACGATCCGCATGTGGCAGAACAGTGGCGTACCTCACGCACCCGAACAGGAACGCCACCTGATGGAGTACCAGACGCCGTTTTCAGAGACTCTGCGACAGCCGATCGTGTGGCTGAACCTCTTAATGTTTTTCCTTTACACCGGTGCCGAGCTATCGTTTGGCACATGGACTTATTCGTTGCTGACACTTTCCCGCAATGTCCCCATGGAAGTAGCAGGCTTGTGGGCGGGGAGTTATTGGGCTACGTTTACGATTGGACGGATCATGGCAGGTCTGCTCACGGACCGTTTTGGATCGGCAAATCTTCTGAAAGCAGGCTTTCTGGTAGCTCTGGGTGGCTCCTTTTTGTTGTGGTGGAATCCATTTCCGCGGGCGGGCATGGTCGCAGTCTCCGCGATCGGGTTTGCACTCGCGCCAATTTTTCCAGCGCTGATCTCCGGGACGCGCCTGCGAGTTGGCGAGCATCACGCGGCAAATACCATTGGGATGCAAATCGCCTCTGCCGGGTTTGGGGCAGCTTTGGTGCCGAGTCTGGCGGGTGTTCTTGCCGAACGCGTCTCTCTGGAGGCAATCCCCGTATATCTTGTTGGTATATTCCTCTTACTGATCGCGTTGTACTGGATCGTTTCACGCCCAAGCCCGGCGGACTCCTAATTACAACTCCCCTTCCAAGTGCTGAAAGGGGAGTTTTGATTCTTAAGATTACACCTTCAGGCTTGTAACAAAATCGAAACCTTGCACCTGACGCCTGACACCTAAGTATGGTATCCTTAATCATCTTCACCACTGGAGACCTCCCATGTATGTCGCCATAGAAGGGGTCATCGGAGTCGGCAAGACGACCCTCGCCCGCCTTCTTCAGCCAGCATTCAACGCCGAAATTCTGCTGGAAGTGTTTGAAGAGAACCCGTTCCTTTCTGATTTCTACGCCGATCGTGAACGTTACGCCTTTCAGACCCAGATCTTCTTTTTGTTGAGCCGCTATTATCAACAGCGACGAACGGTGCATGAGCTGCTTGTCTCAGACAAGAATCTCTTCGCCGATTACACCTTTGCGAAAGATGCGCTCTTTGCCCAGATCAACCTCAAGGGTGATGAGCTGGATATGTATTACAGGGTGCACGAAGCTCTGGCAGAGAAGATCGAAAAGCCCGATCTGCTTGTCTATCTGCAAGCCAGCACGGATACGCTGATGCAGCGGATTGCTTTCCGCGATCGCCCCTATGAGCGCCAGATGCAGCGCTCATACATCGATGACCTCAATCACGCCTACGATAGATTTTTTGCGAAGCCTTTTGACCATACGCCTGTTTTGACGATTGAGACCGACAATCTGAATATCCTGCAAACCCCGGAACACCTCAAGCTCATCGAGAATCGCATCCGGCAAAGCCTGAAATTGCCGCCGTTTCAACAACCGCTGCCCTTGCCTGAGTAATGGAGACGTATGCGAGTCACCCGTGAATCCCTGATCCGAATCGCCAAAGAGACTGCCCAGGAGCGCGCCTTCAATGAGCGCGATATTATCGCCGCGTATCTAACAGGCTCGCTCGTCTCCTCTGAAGTCGATCCGATGCTAGGCGGCACCGCAGACATTGACATTATTTTTGTCCATGCCGAGGAGCCGAAGCACAGGCGGGAGTTTGTCACACTGACCCCTGACTTTCATCTGGATATCAGTCACCGCGCCAAAGCAGAGTTCAAGCGACCGCGTGAATTACGTCTCGATCCGTGGCTGGGTTGGGAAATGTATGACCCCATGCTTTTGTATGAGCGCGAGAAGTTCTTTGAGTTCATCCAGGCAGGTTTACGCGCCGGCTTCGAGTTCAACGCACCAGCACCAGCGTTGCAGCGCTCTCGTCTTTTGCTCTCGCAGGCGCGCAGCATCTGGCGCGAATTGCTCAATATCACCGATGAAGTCACGCCTTCAGATCTGCTACAGTATATGAACGCACTGTATTACGCGGTCAATGCTGTGGCTGAGCTCTCGGGCCCTCCTTTGCAGGAACGCCGTTTGATGCTGGAATTCCCTGCGCGGGCAGAGACGGCGGAACGCCCGGGCTTGAATACAAGTTTGTTTAGCTTGCTGGGAGCTACGCATTTGGATCACGCGTTTATCCATGATTGGATTCCCGAGTGGAGACAGGCATTTGAATCTGCGATGGAAAACAGCCGTGTCGATTCGCGTATCCATCCTGCGCGCCTGAACTATTACGAAAAGGCGGTCCGCTCCATGCTGGCAGGCGAGAATCCTCGTGCCGCCCTCTGGCCGCTCTTGCAGAGCTGGACGCTCGCCGTAGAAGCGCTGCCTGAAGAGACATGGAGCACGTGGCGGGCTGCCTGTGAGCAGCTGCGCCTCACGGGCAGCAGCTTTGAAGAGCACGTGAGCGAGCTCGACCAGTATCTGGATGAAGTTGAGATCCTGCTCGACGAGCTCGCTACCCAGCATGGATTGGAAACGTCGACGAGTATATAAATTACATGTCATTGCGAGGGCGGAGCCCGAAGCAATCTCCAATAAACGGATGAAACTACCAGGTGAAGTTCTCTCTCGAAACGGGAGATTGCTGCACCTGCGGCTCGCAATGACACATAGAAGGAATATTATGACCCGCGAAGAAGCCCTAGCTCTTGTTCGTGAATATGTTAAGAATGAAGGACTGGTGCGCCACATGCTGTCGGTGGAGGCGGCCATGCGCTTCTATGCCGAAAAGTTCGGCGAAGACCCGGAGCCATGGGGCTTGATCGGCCTGCTCCACGACTTCGACTGGGAGATCCATCCAACGCTGGACCAGCATCCGCAGGACGGCGCGCCGATTCTGCGTGCGCGCGGCGTCCCGGAAGAGATCATCCAGGACATTCTCAGCCATGCCGATCACTTGAATATGCCGCGTGATACGCAGCGGCGCAAGGCGATTAGCGCCTGTGATGAGATTACAGGCTTGATCACTGCGGTCGCGCTGGTACGTCCCTCGCGCTCGCTCTATGATCTGGAACCAAGCTCCGTCAAAAAGAAGTGGAAAGATAAAGCATTTGCCGCAGGCACTTCCCGCTCGGAAATGGAACATGCCGCGCAGGAATTTGGCATCGAGTTATGGGAACACGTAGGGAATGTGATTCAGGCGATGCGCCGGATCGCGCCAGATCTGGGATTGGAAGGGAATATTCAGCAACCATAATCGTGTGGAGAGTGACAGCTGTTCCTACATGATTCTTGCTTGACTTCGCACGTTCAACGTTATACACTGAGGGAGGTTCATCACAAGGCTGTCTAATTCTGGCAATGTTTTGGTAAAGGAGCGACTCGACTATGTCAGAAGAGCGATTTGTCTCACGCGGGTTTGTCGGCAAGCGGCGCGGCGGGGAAGCGAAAGACCGGATACCACCAGGGCAGTATCTTACAAGGGATTTTCCTGTTCTTTCGGCGGGTCCCACTCCGCGCACCCCCCTCGACCGCTGGACGTTCAGCATTGACGGGCTCGTCAAAGAAAAAGCCTCCTGGACCTGGCAGGAGTTCAACCAGCTTCCGATGCAGAACTATGTAGTGGACATTTCCTGCGTCACCAAATGGACGCATCTGGATATGAAATGGAAAGGCGTCAGCCTCGATACACTCCTCGAGCATGTGGAGCTGGACCGCCGCGCCATGTTCGTCACTGCCTACAGCGATGGCGGCTATACCACAAACATGCCCCTTACCGACATCATCAACGGGCAATCGTTTATTGCTCTGAACTATGACGGTCAGCCTCTCACGCCAGAGCACGGCGGTCCGGCGCGCATGGTCGTGCCGCATCTGTATTTTTGGAAGAGTGCCAAATGGATACGTGGCATCCATCTCATGGAAAAAGATAAGCCCGGCTTCTGGGAATCGGCTGGCTACCACAACCGCGGCGACCCGTGGAAGGAACAGCGGTATTGGAATGATTAATTCTTTCTCCTTTGTGTCCCTTCGTGTCCTTCGTGGTTAAAAAATATGAAACCAACCCTCAACTGGCAAATCGCTTCCATCACAACTATCAAGCCTGAAACGCCGAACGTAAAAACGTTCACGCTGAAGCTGCCCTCCTGGATGCGTCACCGTGCGGGTCAGCATTACGATATCCGCCTGACCGCCGAGGACGGTTATCAAACGCAACGCAGTTATTCGATTGCTTCGGCACCCGAACACGAAGGGGAAGTGGACTTTACGGTGGAACGCATTGAGGACGGAGAGGTCTCAACCTACTTACATGATGTCGTGCTCCCGGGCGACCGCGTGGAAGTACGCGGACCGATTGGTGGGTATTTCGTCTGGGAGGCAAGCATGAGCGAGCCGCTCTTATTGATTGCCGGAGGATCGGGTATTGTTCCTCTCATGGCTATGCTCCGTCACCGTGCCGCAGCTGGAGCAAACAATCCCACAGCTTTGCTCTACAGCTCACGGAATTTTGAAGACGTGATTTATTACAATGAATTGAATATGTTGAGCAAGGCCAATGGCGGACCAAATGTCTTCCACACTCTGACTCGTTCTCAACCCGCGAGCTGGGAAGGCTACAGCCGGCGCATCGATGAAGCCATGCTAAAGGAAGTGGCAGGACCGTTGGGCAGGACGGCTCAGGCTTTTATTTGCGGACCAACCTTAATGGTCGAATCCGCAGCGAATGCCCTGGTCAAAATTGGAATCGACTCGAATCAGATCCGCACCGAACGTTTCGGTCCGACAGGAGGCTGAGATGGAAGAGACAACAGACATCAACCGCGAACTCATGTTGGACGCGAACGCAACTGCGGGCTTGCTCTACGAAATCTTCGGCGCCGAGATGACCGCCTCGCCAACCGAATGCGCGAACTGCGGCAGAGAAGACGAGATTGGCACGTTGCTTGCTTTCACACATGGACCCGGTATCGTCCTTCGTTGTTCAAGCTGTGAAAATGTAGTGATCCGCATCGTCCAAACCTCCGAAGCGATTTATCTCGATGCGCGCGGCGCCGTGTATCTCAAGGTAGCGCGAACATAATATGAGTTAAGAACAAAGCCAGCTTTTAACCTCTCTGGTGATCTTTTCTCAAGGAAGAAGAACCTGCGGTGTATACCGCAGGTCTTCTTCCTATATCACTTTTTCTTCTTTGTACTGGATTTCTTCGCCGGTTTGGCTGATTTTTTCTTTGCCGTAGATCTGGCTGCCGCCTTCTTCCCCTTCGAGGAGGATGTTTTCGGCGCAGCCTTCGTTACCCCGCCATTGGCAGAGGCTTTCGCTTCTTTTGTCTTTCCATTCGTGCTCTGAGCCTTGCGTGAGGGTTCCCCAGGCTTATGCCCATTGGCTGATGCTTTTTTCGCGCCATTGACTTGAGCAGCAAGTGGCACAAACTTCTCTACCATCCAGCCCACGTTAATCGAGAGCACTTCCTCACCGGGCTTCACCTCCACAATTACATCGCCTTTGGTGGAGGCACGCTTGCGAACCCCAGCCTCATCCAACCGGGTGGATTTCGGCGCGCCTTTGGTGAGATGGATCGTTGCCATGTGGTTGGGTTTGTCTGAGACCACGCCAGCCAATCGTACCTTGTCGGCGATGTCCCAGACGATGACGCCTCTGCCGTAGCGCCCCTGTACGGGGAATTCCTTCTGCTCGACGCGCTTGGCTTTGCCTTCGGTTGTGATGAGGAAAATCTCGCCCTCGGCAGGCAGGATCTCCATACCGACGACTTCGTCCTTGTCTGCCAGCTTCAAGCCATTCACCCCTGCCGCCACAAGCCCCATCGGTCGCACTTCCTCTTCCTTGAAGCGGATCGCCATGCCCTGCGCAGTGACGAGCAGGATATCTTTCGTTTTGTTGTCTGTAAGACCGACCTCGATCAGGCGATCCCCTTCGTTCACTCGTACGAGCACAAAGGTTTGTGAAGAAGGTCCGGGCAGTTCGCTGACCAAACTCTTCTTGACCATGCCCAGTTTTGTGGCGGTAATGAGGCAGGTTTCTTCCGGCAGTTTGTCCTTGCGAGAGGGTAGGGCGAATACCGAGGCAAGCGGCTCGTTGTCGGTCAGTGGAGTGACGCGATGGAACAGCGCGCCTTGCGAAAGCTTGTCTGCTTGTGGTAGGACGTGGGCGGCGACGGCTGCCGCACGCCCCGATCTTGCCACAAAGTAGACTGTATCCGTGGTGGAGGCTTTCACCAGCCAGCGCGGCGCGTCGTTGCCAGAATGCTTGGGCTGTTTGTCGTCATGCGTGCGCGAGACCAAACCATCCTCGGTAATGCCAATCCAGATCTGCTGCTCAGGCAGGAGATCGCGTGCGGTGAGGGTTTTCGTCGCCTGTCCATTTGCTGACACGTTGATGATCTGGGTGCGGCGGCGATCCGTGTATTGGGCTTTGACCTTCAGGAGCTCGTCTGCTACCACACCGCGCATTCGCTTCGGCGATTTGAGCAGGTTCTCCAGATCCTTGATCGTCGCGGTGATTTCTTTGTATTCGGTCTCGATCTTCTTGCGTTCCAATGCTGCCAGCCTGCGCAATTGCAGATCGAGGATCGCGGTCGCCTGGACCTCTGTCAGCTTGTAGCGTTTCATCAGTTTGCCGCGTGCCGTGTCCACATCGGAAGCAGAACGGATGATATTGATCACCTCATCCAGGTTCTTCAGGGCGATGAGATATCCTTCGAGGATATGTGCGCGCTGGCGAGCCCGTTCGAGATCAAATTCGGCGCGGCGCTTGATGACTGTCAGTCGGTGCTCGACGTAGACGCGCAGCGCTTGCTTAAGGTTTAGAGTACGCGGCTCGCCATCTACTAGCGCCAGCAGGTTGATGCTGAACGTGGTCTGCATTGGCGTGCGCTTGTAGAGGTCGCGCAGGATGACTTCGGGATCTGCATTCTTGGACACTTCCAGCACGATGCGCATCCCGTGACGATCCGACTCATCGCGCAGGTCAGAAAGCCCTTCGAAATAGCCTTCACGCGCCAGGTCGGCGATACGCTCGATCAGGCTGGATTTGTTGACCATGTACGGGAGCTCGGTGACGATGATGCGGCTGCGGCCGCGCTCGCCTTCCTCCATGTGCGCCTTCGCTTGCACGGTGACGCGTCCGCGACCCGTACCGTAGGCAGCTTCGATGGATTGTTCGCCCTTCTCCTGCAGGATGACCCCGCCAGTCGGGAAGTCCGGACCCTGGATAAACTCCATCAGCGTTTCGACGTCGATATCGTCCAGCTTTTCCCATTTCTCGAGCATGTACACGATGGCGTCGATCACTTCGCCGAGATTGTGCGGCGGGATGGACGTTGCCATTCCGACCGCGATACCGGTCGCGCCGTTGACCAGGAGATTCGGCAGCGCGGCAGGCAGGACATCCGGCTCTGAGAGCGTGTCGTCGAAATTGGGGCTGAAGTCAACCGTATTTTTGTGGAGGTCCGAGAGGATATCCATGGCGGCGGATGTCAACCGCGCTTCGGTGTAACGCATTGCGGCGGGCGGGTCGCCGTCCACCGAGCCGAAGTTGCCCTGTCCATCCACAAGCAGGGTGCGCATGGAGAAATCCTGCGCCAGGCGCGCCATCGCTTCATACACTGCCGAGTCGCCGTGGGGATGATATTTACCCAGGACTTCACCGACGATACGAGCCGATTTCTTGTAAGAAGAGTCGGCGCGAATGCCCATGTCGTACATCGAATACAAGATGCGGCGCTGCACGGGCTTAAGTCCGTCGCGGGCATCGGGCAGAGCGCGTGCCACGATCACGGACATAGCGTAATCGAGATACGACTGCTGCATTTCATTATCGATATCTATTTTGCGTATTAAGCCTAGTTCCATGTGTAATCCTTCTGTGTATGTCCACCAAAGAATCTTTTGTACCGCGTGGGGAGGAAGATCGCGAAGATTAACAAGCTACACATCAACCAAAGGTAAAAGAATCTTCGTGGTGAATTAATGTTCTATTTTATCATCTTCTGGGGAAAGAGCGAATGCGTCAAGTGGCGGGGATGTATTGTCAGAAATGTCCAGTCAGGAATGAACAAACGGGCAGGTGCTTGCACCTGCCCGTTTCCTCTACGGAGTGAAATCGAAGCTTTGCGTCAGACACGTGCCACTTTGTCCAAGGTTGGAACAAACTGTAATCCGGGTGCGGATCCGGTGACCGCTGGGATCGTAGGTAAAATTGGGGGAACTGACGATCAACGTATCTTCAGGATCCAGATCCCCCTGATCTTCCTCCACAGCACACCCATCCCGATCGATGAAATTGTCCCGGTACAGGGAAAGAGCCGTGCCGGTGACGGTGTCCGTTACGGTCATGAAAAACGACTGGAAGGTGATCCCGCCGGTATTTTCCAGGGCGATATCCAGCCACCAGTTTCCTGTATCTGTACAGCTTTCGACGCCCCTTAACGAGGCAGCAAACCCAGGGTCGGGCGTCGGCAGCGGTGGAGGGGTGAACACAGGCAGGGCGCTGGTGTCACCTACAACGGTGGCATACCGCCCCCACAGCCAGCAAGTTTCGCTGGCGCGACTCGGATTCCGAATAATCCAGTAATCGCCGGTTGGATTCCGCCCCACCACGTTCGCGACCTGGTCGAGCTGCAGGCCGCCCACCCGGGGATAATCGACGCTTGGACCCGTGCGACAGTTGGTTGGCACACTCACATAGACTTGTACGACGCCAGGGGTGAGGATCGGGGTCGAAGACAAGGCTGGCGTAATCGTCAGTAGGATCGCCGTCATTGTGGGAGTCGGTGACGCGACCTCGATAGCGGTTTCTGTAGGTGTAGGCGATTCATCGCCGGTCACAGGAATGCCGGCAGTTTGAGTATGCATCGCCGCCAACGTCTGCGCGACCGCAGTGTTGATCACGCCTGGATCCGAGGTCGCCGGGATTGACGGCGCACATGCCTGGGCGGCGATCAACAGTATAGAGACGATGGCTAGGAACGTCTTTCGCATATTTCCTCTTTACGTTCTGTAACTTTACGGTCGCACTGGAATGAGAGACAATTCGCGTATCGCTGTTTTCGTGCAGCTAAGGGTACATCTTACTATACAGTGAAGGTTTTCCGGCAGCAATAGGGGTTATTCCCCTGTGCGTGTGGGAAATGTCCTTACCCAGCAAGAAGCACTGTGGCACTCTCTCTTAAAGAAAAAGGGCAGGCTCTCATATGCCTGCCCTTTCGCTTCGATTCTTTTCTTACGGTTCGAAGTTGATCACGTGTGTGATACAGGTTCCGCTGAGCCCATCTCTGGAGCAGAGGGTGATCGTCGCGCGCAGGTCATGTCCACGCGGGTCATACGTGAAGACGGAGGAGCTGACCGTGCGATCCTCGCCCGGGTTCAGGCGATCTCGCGAGCCGGAACCGGCACAGCCGTTCAGGTTTGTAAAACTGTCGGCGATCATCGAGGTGACGACGTCAGTGTCGAGATCTCGTACGGTGAGGGAAACGGATTCGAAGGTGAGCCCGCCGCTATTGAGAAGATTGACATCCACCCACCAGCCGGTACAGGTCTCCAGCCCATCATACTCCGCCTCGAAGGCAGGCACGGGCGTGGGTGTCGGCGGGGGTGTAAAGATGGGTAAGGCGGCGAAGTTGCCTGTCACGGTGGCATATTCGCCCCACAGCCAGCAGTTCACATTGCGAGTTGGCTCGCGGATATACCAGTAGTTGCTCACCTGGTTCCGCCCGATGATCTCCGCCGTCTGCCCAACAAGCAGCGCCCCGACACGGTCATAGGCTCTGCCCGGTCCCACGCGGCAGTTCGTTGCTACAGAGACGCTGACGAGCGGAACCGCGGACGTCGCCGTAAAGAGAGGCGTGGGTGACAGGGTGGCTGTAGGCGTTGCGCTGGGAAATTCCGGCGTGAACGTAGCAACCGGGGTGTCTGAGATCAGCGCAGTCGGCGTGATGCCTGCGACCGTGGTCTGCGTCGCGCCGGCGATCATAGTGGACATGACTGCCGTCCCCACGACGTTGAGGTCCTCCGTAGGCGCGGGGAAGTTGGGCACACAAGCCTGGGTGAGGAGCAATAAGATACTCAGAGATATAAGAATTGGAGTTGACTTTCGCAGGTTCATCGTATTTCCTTCCGGTCATCCAAGGCGACTTAGAAACCCAAAAACGCGGAACGGTCC
>DASSBC010000059.1:0-128627 GCA_035699125.1 Anaerolineales bacterium | reverse complement strand
CACCCTCGAAATGTATGAAATCACCTTTGCCGAAAGTAAGTTCTTCACCATGCCTTCGCTCGACTTCCGTGGCACCCCGACTGGGATTGATCTTCGTAAGGTCGTTGAGCTGGGAATCACGCCCCGTATCAATACAGGCATAGCTCATAAGAATGCTGGCGTAGGGCAGGTGGGAGCAGGTTTGGTACGGCCGCCGCTGGAAATTTTTGAGGATGCCCTGGTGGCGTTTGCGGAGAAGTACGAGTTGTAAAAGAGACTGGAGATTAGAGACTGTTAGAGGCGTGCAATGGCAACGGAACTTGAGGACTTAAAAATCTTGCAGAGTGCAGAAGGTATTGCGGATGCTGTATGGAAACGCGTAGTTCAATGGGATGAGTTTGCAAAGGATGTTGTGGGAAAGCAATTGGCAAGGTCCACCGACTCCATTGGTGCAAATATTGCTGAGTCGTATGGGCGTTTCAACTATGGCGAGAAGCTCCAATTTTTGTATTATGCGCGCGGTAGTCTGTTTGAAACTAAATATTGGCTAAATCGCGCGCTGGTTCGTGAACTTATGCAATCCGATGACGTGAAAAGTTATGCTGCTCGTTTATCAGACGTGGCGCGTCGATTGAATACCTTCGCTAACAGCCTAAAATCTCAACGCAAAGACAATAAAGTTTCTTCAAAATCCGTCAGCGAATCACCTGCAGAGTACATCGTTGAAGACAGACTCAACGACTCCATACCCTTTTTTACAGACCTCGAACTTAAATGGCTGGAATCATAGTCTCTAATCTCTAATTCCCAACTCTCTCGGAGGAAACCATGACCAAAATCTACGACCTCTCGCAAGACCTCAACCAGGATTGTTCCTTCTGGCCCTTTTACCCGCCTTTTGAAGTGAAATATATCAAGCGCAAGGCAGAGCAGGGTGTCAATGCGCAATATATTCAGACATCCAATCATATGGGAACGCATCTCGATGCGCCGCGTCATTTTGTCACTAGAGGCAAGACGATCGATCAGATTCCCATCGAGTGGTGCTATGGACCCGGCGTCATCGTGGACTTGAGCGATATGCTCGACGATCTGGGATTATTCACACCGGAAGATATCGAAAAGCGCGCCGATGTGCAGGAAGGCGATATTTTGTTTATCCACACAGGCTGGCATAAATATTCCTTCTTTGGCGAAGAAGCCGATGAGGAACGATATATCCAGCGCCATCCGGGTCCGCATTACAGCATTTGTGACTGGCTGTTGAGCAAGAAGATTCATATCTGGGGTGTGGACATGATCTCTACAGACCATCCGATGAACCTGCCCATTGGACGTTTTCTTGGCAAGGGAGGGTTGGAGCACTGGCAGAAAGTCCGTGCAAAGACCGAAGCGAAGTTCGGCGCGGACCGAATGGAAGAGTTGTTCCCCGACTCTGCCTATCAATTAACCCACAACGCCTTGTTCCCGCATGATTGCATCCACGTGGAAAACCTTGGCGGCGACATCGGTTTGAAGGAGCTCCACAACAAACGCATTACCCTCGGCGTCTTCCCCTGGAAGTTCAAGGGCGGCGAAGCAGCATTTTGTCGCGCAGTGGCGTGGGCATAATCTCTAATCTCCAGTCTCCACTCACTGGCCAGAAGAGTCGAGATTGGAGATTGGAGACTGACTGGAGATTCTATGGCAACTCGATACTTCGGCGAACGGATTAAACGCAACGAAGACCCGCGTCTGCTTACCGGGCAGGGACTATATGTAGACGATGTGGATTTGCCCAATATGCTCCACGCGGCGTTTGTGCGCAGCCCGTATGCACACGCGCGGATCAATCATATTGATGTCTCACTTGCGTTGAAGCGCGAGGGCGTGGTTGCTGTTTACACCGCAGAGGATCTGGGGGATTACTGGAAGCCCGGTCCGCTACTGGTGTCGCCGCCGCCCGTCAAAGACATTGTCTTTCATGAAAAGACACAGGTCCCTCTGGCAAAGGAGAAGGTCAAGTTTGCGGGAGAGCCGGTTGTGATGGTGCTGGCAGAGAGTCGTTACATTGCCGAAGATGCTTTAGCAGATATACAAATCGACTACGAGCCGCTCGAAGCCGTGGTCGATATCGAAAAAGCTCTGCAGCCGGACAGTATTCTGATCCATGAAGAGATCGGTTCCAACGTCGCCGCGCATGTAGTGCAGACAAAAGGTGATTACGAATCGGCAGCACAGAACGCGGCATTGGTTATTAAGCGGCGTTTCCGCTACGAGCACGGATGTGCCGCTGCCATCGAGAACCGCGGAATTGTGGCGGAGTGGGATAGACGTGCCGGACGCTTAACGGTCTGGGACACGACCCAGGCGCCGGTTGTCATCCGGAATGGATTGGCAGGAATGCTGGGGTTGTCCGAGCGGCAGGTCCGAGTCGTCGCGCCGTTTATTGGCGGCGGATTCGGGCCGAAGATCATGATGTTCTATCAGGAGGAAGTCCTCGTCCCCTGGGCGGCGATGAAGCTGAACCGCCCCGTCAAATGGATCGAGGATCGCGCCGAAAATTTTGTGGCGACCACCCATGAGCGCGGACAAATCCACGAGGCGGAAGCGGCTTTTGATCGGGATGGTCGGATCCTCGGTGTGCATGATGTCTTCTTGCATGACACGGGCGCGTATGCCCCGTACGGCTTGACGGTACCGCTCAACTCGCAAGCCAATGTGCTTGGGCTGTACGATATCGAAAATTATTACACAGAGTTCACCGCAGCCTTCACCAACAAGACCATCGTCACGCCCTATCGCGGCGCGGGACGCCAGCATGGCGTGTTCGTCATCGAACGAATGCTCGACCTCGCTGCGAAGGAGCTCAAGATCGACCGCGCCGAGATCCGCCGCCGCAATTTCATCCCACCCGATAAGTTCCCTTATGACAACGTAATCATCTACCAGGATTTTGCGCCGATCGTGTACGACAGCGGCAACTACGAACCGTTACTGGATGAAGCGCTGGAACGAATCGAGTATCACAAGTTCATCAACGAGATTCAGCCGCGGTTGCGCGCAGAAGGCAAACATGTGGGCATCGGTATCGTCGCGTATGTGGAAGGCACGGGGATTGGTCCGTATGAAGGCGCGAAGGTGCAGGTAATGGGCAGCGGGCGCGTCTCGGTGGTCACAGGCGTCGGCACGCAGGGACAAGGTCATTACACAAGTTACGCGCAGATCGTCGCCGAGCAGCTTGGTGTCGGCGTGGACAAGATCGACGTTGTCACCGGCGACACCGATCAGTTCTACTGGGGCGCAGGGACGTTCGCCAGCCGCGGCGCGGTCGTGGCGGGGAATGCGATCAACGAAGCCGCTAAGGTTGTGCGGAAGAAAATCTTCAAGCTCGCCTCCGAACATCTCAACGCACCCGAAGACGAGCTTGAGCTTGCGGATGGCGAAGTGCGTGTGGCGGATGTGCCGCGTATGTCCATTTCACTCGGGGAGCTAGCAGGCAAAGCCAACCCGACACGCGGCGCTGTCAAGCCTGGGACGGAGCCCGGGTTGGAGGCAACCAACTACTTCGGCCCCGAGAGAGGCGCCACCGCCAGCGGCATCCACGCCATGATTGTGGAGGTCGATCCTGAGACGATGCAGATCGACATCCAAAAGTATCTTGTGGTGCACGACTGCGGCAAGGTGATCAATCCCTTGATACTTGACGGGCAAATCCACGGCGGCGTGGCGCAGGGCATTGGCAACGCGTTTTACGAGCGGCTCGCCTATGACGAGAATGGTCAATTGCTCAACGGCACGTTCATGGACTATCACCTGCCTACGAGCCTCGACATCCCGCGCATCGAAACAGGACACGGCGAAACGCTCTCACCGCTCAATCCGATGGGCGTGAAAGGTGCGGGGGAGGCGGGCGCAATTCCGGTGGGTCCGTTATTTGCGCAGGCGTTGGAAGATGCTTTGCACGATGTGGATTTTGAGATCTTGGAGATTCCGCTGAATTCGAATCGGTTGTGGCAAATAGTAAACAGTAAGCTGTAATCGAATGGCTGAAACCTTATTGTTCCAACGTCTCCTCACGCCGCTCCGCGCAAGGTGAAGTCCAGAAAATCGAAGACGAGTTTCTCCCCCTGTGTATAACCCTCAATGGCTAACCCAACCAAGCCCTTCCTGTAGCGGTCGTCGGTTGCGTCACTCACAATTTCACCATTGATCAAAAAGGTGAAGTGCGCGTCCTGCGCTAGGACTTCTAGCTGGTTAACCCCGTTCGGTTTGATCGTATCTGTCCTGGTCCAGGCAATGATGTCCCGCCATTGACTATTTTCCGCTACCGAAACTGCGAAATACTTGCTGTCTGTCATACGAAACCAGTAATAATTCTGATTATCCTGCACGCCGAAGATCACGCCCCAGCCGCTATTCGCTCGCGTTCCGAGGATGTGTTTACTGTTGGCAAGCAGATGAAAATCGGACACCCGAAAATCCCCCAACCAGACCTTTGAAATACTGTTTGCTTTGCTCACATTTGCCTCCCAGCGATAACGCCCGTCTGCGATCGTACGATTCACGGGGTCGAAATAATCGCTCGACTGGCTTCCGACCAGCCAGTAGTTGTCCTCATTGGAAGTGAAGTTGTCAAACAGAAGAGTGCTCCATTGTTCCGTCGCTGAGTCTTGGCGCAGTTCTTCTGGCACGATGATGGACGTAAGACAATGCGTACAACGAATCACGGCAGCGCTCCCTCTTGGGAGTAAGGGAGCGCCACAGGATGGACATTGAAAGGTATGATCAGCCATGCAGTCCTCTATGATTTAAGATGGTTAAGCGGCAATGTTCTATTCCGTAGATATGGGGACCATGGTATTCGTAGCGATTCCATAGTCCCAGCCATCAACGTCGGGCGGAGTCACGCCGAGGGCGCTCATCATGCTTTTGATCTGTTCGCGATGCTCGGTGGCATGATTTATGACTTGCAGCATCACAACCCAGAGTGCCGTATAGTATCCATCCCTCGTTTTGAGTCGCGCCTTAAACGGTTTCTGTTCGCCGCTTGCGAGTGCCAGTAATCCTTCTCCACTGCGCCGCGCCGACTCCTCTAACTCAGCGAATGGCACGGTGCGAGGATGAAGTCGCTCTTCAACCGGCACCGTCAGGGTTCTCAGATAGCTCTCTTGTGAACTCACCATATGCACCAGTGTGCGGCGAATTGTCCCTTTTGTGACCGAATGGGGTTCCACATCAAGCTGCTCGTCCGTCAAGGCATAGCAAGCCTCGATGGTTTTCTGATTTGCCCAGTTGTTGTGCTTAAATATCTTTACAAGGAAATCCTCAGTCATGAGTAGCCTCGTTTGGTGATTCAGCCTGGAAGGTCTTCCAAGAAGTTTACAACATGGGTCTGGAACTTGTTGGGATGATCCATATTGGGCAAGTGTGCCGCATCTTCGACGATAACCTTTTGAGCAGATGGTATATGCTCTGCCATATACCCTGCAGCAGCCAGGATATAAGGAGTGTCATGTTCCCCGACGATGACCAGAACAGGGATTTTGAGTTCGTTTAGGCGATCAAATGCCGGTGCTGGTGTGTTGGGCAGGCGTTTGCCAAGCTGTTTCGACTCATGAGCCAGTGCCTGACGATTCATTTCATAGAGCAATTTGCGCATCCCTTGATCCACCTGTTCGGGGGTTCGCCCCATGCCATCGAACCAGATCTGGGTTTCGATCTCTGCTACGAGATCCAGGTCACCGGCTTCAAATGCCTTCTCTGCGTCTGCAAATTTAGGGGGGGAGGGAACATCCAACTCCAAGCCGCTGGGACCTGAGCCCACCATAATCAACGCTCTGGCTCTGGACGGATACGTAAGAGCAAAATCCATTGCCAGTCCGCCGCCCATCGAGCATCCCATGATCACAACGGGTTCCTGGAGGCCAAGAGTATCGAGGAGGGCAACTAGATCCTCCAGATGGTTAAATTCTCCATCGACGGGTTCACTCTTTCCATAACCGCGCATATCGTACCGGACGGCCTGATAGTCCCGGGCGAAAAATTCAAACTCATTATTCCATTGGCGGCTATCTGCCACGCCCGCATGGATCATGATAAAGGGTATGCCCTGACCTGCGGTTTCGTAATACAGCCGCGCGTCCCCAATCGTTACAAATCCAGATTTCGTTTGAGGTGCATGCATTTTAGATCTCCATTTTGTTCGACGAATATTATTCCTGATCAGTCTGGCTCAGGCTTTCAGCGACTTTTAATTTAACGATTTTGGTGATTAGTTTGAGCGGCATGGGTTTGCCTATAGGGAATTTTAGCGTGCCTTTTCCGGATATATAAGGCGCAATTTCCTGGTTGAGCGCCTCATCTCCCACAGGAATCGGATAGAGCGAAATATGATGTTTCCATCCCGCAAAATATATCAAATATTTACCGTTCAGAGTGAATGTTGGAATACCATAACTGATCTTTTCTCCGGCTTCGGAAGCGGCGGCTTTTATAGTCTTCCGTACTTGTTTAAGGACGGTTTGTACATCTTCGGGAAACGTATCAATATACTCATCGATAGAATTGATCTTGTTTTTCATAAAAACTCCTTTCTTCATCACGGAAGTTAGCGTTCAGATGCCGCGCTCGCCAGCACAGGTTTGATGTCCACGATAGGAGTTCCATCGATCGCCTCAAGCCGCGCAACCCTCAAACGTTGCGCGCGGACTTCCAGGACCGAAACGCGGTGCAATCCAATCGGGTTGGGGCGGTCTGGGGAGCGGGTTGCGAACACGCCTGTTAGCGGTCGGTTTCGGTCGCCGCGCGGATGGACCTGCAGCACATCCCGTTCGGCGAGGTGGAGCCACGTCAACACGAGGAGCTCGTCGTCCGGATGGACACCTAAGAGTCCCACAGCCACCTGTGGTGTGAACTCCAGCCAGGCTTCCGGAGCGCCTTCGTCCCCCTGCATCGGTGCATCTTCCAGCCGAGTCAGTTCCGAGCGGACGAAGCCAATGGGTTCGATCGTATAAGGCGAGGATTTCATACCTTCTTACTCCGACAGTTGGGAGAAATTTTCTTATAATGGATTATATTCAGAATCATGCTTCTCATCACAGGCGCCGGCGGCAAAACGGGTAAAGCTCTGATTCGAGCACTTTCAAAAGCAGAGGGCGTTTGCGCGTTTGTTCGCCGCGAAGAATATATTCCCGTTGCAAAATCTTTGGGCGCGGAGAACGTTATTGTCGGGGATATGGGCGATGAAGCAACTGTCCGTTCGGCGATGACGGGAGTGAGGGCGGTCTATCATATTTGCCCGAATATGAGTCCGGATGAGTTGGTAGTTGGTAATTTAGTAATTGGGGAAGCTCAAAAGGCTGGCATTCAGCATTTTGTCTATCATTCTGTCCTGCACCCGCAAACCGAGAAGATGAATCATCACTGGCAGAAGCTGCGCGTGGAGGAAATGATCTTCGAGTCAGCACTGCCCTTCACGATCCTGCAGCCCGCGCCGTATATGCAAAATCTGTTGGCGGGCTGGGAGAGTATTCTGGACGAGGGAGTGTTGCGTGTTCCATATTCAGTCCACTCAAAATTTAGTTTTGTTGATCTCGAAGACGTCGCAGAAGCAGCCAGAATCGTATTTTCAGAGCCGAATCATAAAAACGCGGTGTATGAACTTGCTGGTACAGTACCCGTGTCCCACTTGGAAGTTGCGGAAATTCTTAGTCGTGTGTTGAAGCGTGAGGTCGGGGCTGAGGAATTAGAGATTAGCGATTGGAAAATCGGGGCAAAGGGTCTCAATGAGTACGCAATTGAAAACTTGATCAAGATGTTTGAGTATTATGATCGGTGGGGTTTGGTGGGAAACCCGAATGTGCTGAAATGGGTGTTGAGGCGCAACCCGACGTCGTTGGAGGGCTTCAGCGATAGGATTGTGAAAGAACACGATGCAGGCCCTTAGTACTCATTCAGTCACTTCTCATGTTAATGATTGGCTGGCAAAGTCCCGTCGCCCTCGCATTTTGCATATCTTTGACAGCGTCTGCAATTTGATTAATGAGCATAGGCAAGTTCTATCCATCGTCACGCCGGAGATTGGGAATGGACCTTTCAGCCTGGTCGTTGAAAATAGAGTTTTTTTCTCAGATCACTTGAGTCTTCAATCTCCAATTTCTATTTCACAAAGCAAACTCACAACCGGTGATCTCATCATTCAAACAGCGAATGCAAAACTTTGGAAGCCGACCCCAGATTGGAAACGCTTGCACGCTCTTCGAGAAAGAATAGCAGGGCAACTCTTACAATTACCACTGCCCACCGACTCACCTCTCCTTCCCCAGCCTCTAGTCTCCAGTCTCTCCCTCGCACTTGTTCACAAAGATCTTCTGTCTACACAAAAAGTCACCTCCAAACTTGCCGGTTTAGGAGCTGGTCTCACGCCCGCAGGCGATGACTTTATCATGGGCGCCATCCATGCTGTGTGGATCATTCATCCGCCTGAGGTGGCAAGCGCTCTCACACAAGCGATAGCAAATACTGCTGCGCCGTTGACCACGTCGCTTTCTGGCGCATGGCTGAGATTCGCCGCGAAAGGGGAGGCAGGAATCTTGTGGCACCAGTTCTTCGAGGCGTTAGTAGGTCGGGTTGCCAACGCGACTTACCTTCACGAGACAATGGATAATATCCTTTCGGTGGGGGAGACCTCCGGTGCGGATGCGCTGGCGGGATTTTCGAACACGCTGACCGCCTGGGCGACATCTTCCAGTCGAAAATGAGAGGTACCACAAATAGGAAAGAGTTCCTATTTGTATGTCTTGACATATTCCTATATAGGAATATAATAAAGATATGGCACGCACCCCCACTACATTCGACCCCTTCAATGCTGTGGCAGAACCCAAGCGGCGGAAGGTTCTGGAAGTGCTTGGCACGCAGGAGTTGTCGGTCAATGAAATCGTGGAGCGGCTCGGCTGGAACCAGCCAATGGTATCGAAGCATCTGGGAGTATTGAAAGAAGTAGGTTTGGTAAGCGAGCGGCGGGTCGGACGCCAGCGCCTGTACCGGGTCAATGCAGAGCGGCTCAAGCCGATCTATGACTGGGTCGCACCGTTCGAGCGGTACTGGAGCGAGAGCTATGAAAGGCTTGACGATGTTTTAGAAAATCTAAAGTTGAAGGAGAAACGAGATGAATGAACAACCGAAACCCAACCTGGACTTGAAGCCCTTGGAGAGACTCATTGGCACGTGGAAACAATCTGGGGAGCTGGATGGCAAAATCACCTACGAGTGGGCACCAGGTGGCTTTTTCCTCATCCAACGCGTCGATATGATGCAATACGGAAGCCCTATCAAAGGCATAGAGATCATTGGGCATGAATTCACTTATGGAGCAGAACCCAGGCAGGACATCAAATCACGCTTCTATAGCTTCTTGGATGGGATGACGCTCGATTACGTCTACGAGATAGACGGCGACACGCTCACCATCTGGAGTGGAGAAAAAGGTTCTCCTGCCTATTACAGAGGAACGTTTAGTGCTGATGGAAATACGCTCACCGGAAGCTGGGTCTACCCGAGCGGTGGTGGGTACGATGCAGTTTCCACAAAGGTCAAATAAAAGGAGTCCATCATGTCAAAAAATAAAACAACGATCACAGCCGAACCGGGCAAGCAGGAGCTCTTTGTCACGCGCGAATTCGATGCGCCGCGCCATCTGGTCTTCCAGGCGCACACAGAGCCCGAGCTTTTCGCCCAATGGATGGGACCGCGCGATCTCACCACAAATCTGGAAATGTTCGAACCCGTCAGCGGCGGCAAATGGCGGTTTATCCAGAAGGATCAGGACGGCAACGAGTTCAGTTTTCGTGGCGTCTTCCACGAAGTCTCGCCGGAGCGGATCATCCAGACCTTCGAGTTTGAGGGACTTCCCGAAAGTGGACATGTTGTCCTCGAAACGCTGAGACTCGAAGATCTGCCAAATGGCAGGACCCGGCTGACAACGCAATCTGTCTATCAATCGGTTGCCGACCGGGACGGCATGATCCAGTCCGGGATGGAAGATGGAATCAACCAGGGATACGAACAGCTCGACGAGATCCTGGAAACGATGAACAGCTAGGATTATTAGCATGAAAAAAGTAACTTCTAAAGACGGTACGACGATCGCATTTGATCAATGGGGCGATGGACCAGCAGTGATCCTGGTGGATGGAGCGCTGCAATATCGCGCCTTCGCCCAGGGAATGGTACAGCTCGCAGAATTGCTAGCACCGCACTTCACAGTCATCCATTACGATCGACGCGGGCGCGGCGATAGCACGGATACCCAGCCCTATGCCCTGGAGCGTGAGATCGAGGATATCGAAGCGATTATCGACGAAATGGGTGGCCCGGCATCCTTGTATGGCATCTCCTCTGGCGCGGCGTTGGCAATGGAAGCAGCTATCGCGCTGCCTGATAAGGTCAGCAAACTTGCCATGTACGAAGCGCCATATAACGATGACCCTGCTGCCCAGCAGGTATGGAGAACATACGTCAAAGAACTGCGGGAGCTTTTAGCAGCGGATCGCAAAGGCGATGCAGTCGGGCATTTTATGATGCTGGTGGGAGCTTCCCCCGCGGACGTGGAAGGGATTCGCCAGACGCCGATGTGGCCGCTGTGGGAATCGATTGGGCACACGCTTGCATATGACCATATCGCCGCGCTGGGGGAAAATGCCGCCGTGCCCACGAAGCAGGCAGCCAGGGTTGCTGCCCCAACACTTGTCATGGATGGTAGCGAGAGCTTTCCGTTCATGCACGAAACTGCAATGACTCTTGCCAACGCCATGCCGAAGGGACAGCACCACACCCTGGATGGACAAACTCATGAAGTTAGTGCAGAGGCACTTGCTCCTGTGTTAGCCGAGTTTTTCAAAGCCTGATTTATAAGGAAGCATTGGACATGAGCAAAGTCGTTTTAGAGTTATCGATGTCGCTGGATGGGTTTGTCGCCGGGCCGAATGACCATCCCGATAATGGTTTGGGAGAGGGCGGTGACGCCCTCTTCAAGTGGTATTCCAGCGGCGATACTGATTTTCCGCTGCCGGGTACCGACATGGTGTTCAAGATCTCACGCGCCAGCGCAGACTTTCTTCAACCCTCCTGGCAGAACATAGGCGCATCCGTGACAGGGCGCAGGACCTTCGACATCGCCCGGGGATGGGGTGGCAATCCTCCCGGCGGCGCGGACGCGCCTCACTTCGTCGTGACCCACACGGTCCCGCAGGAATGGGTCAAGCCTGGATCGCCTTTCACCTTCGTCACGGATGGCGTGGAAAGCGCCGTCCGCCAAGCGAAGGAAGCTGCAGGAGATAAGAACGTTGATCTTATTGGCGCCAGTATTGCACAGCAGTGCCTCAAGGCAGGGCTGCTCGACGAGATCCAAGTTGACCTGGCACCCGTCCTGCTCGGTGGAGGCGTGCGACTGTTCGATCATCTAGGCGGACCGATTCAATTGGAAAAGCTCGCCGTTGTCGATGGATTGGACGTCACACACCTCCGGTATCGCGTCGTAAAATAATTTGATTTTCTTTGTGGCAGTGTTGTGAAAGGTATTGCTATGAATGCGGATGAATTTCTCCAACGATTAAGTGCTCTTCGTTCTCCCTCCGTAGCTGAATCCCATGAACATCTTGCCTCCGACACGGGCAGTGTCATCTGGGGTGTGCGAATGGGACAGGTCTTCGCACTCGCCAAGGAGTTTATAGACATGCCGCTCGAGGAAGTAGAGAAACTTTTAGAGAGCGCAATTCACGAAGCGCGCGTTGGCGCAGTCAGCATTATGGACTTTCAGGCGCGCTCCAAAAAGACGACAGAGGCGCGCAGGAAAGAGTTGTTTGACCTGTATATCAAACGCCACGACCGCATCAATACCTGGGACCTGGTGGATCGCAGTGCCCCTTATATCGTGGGCAGATACCTGTTTAATAGGTCGCGCAAGATTCTCTATAAGCTGGCGCGTTCCAAGGCGATGCCGGAACGGCGGACTGCAATTGTGAGCACCGGATACTTTATTCGGCAGGGGGATGTGGAGGATACGTTCAAGATTGCCGAGATGTTGATCAATGACAAAGAAGACCTGATCCACAAGGCAACCGGTTGGATGCTGAGAGCAGCCGGCGACGTGAACCGGCAAAATTTAGTAGACTTTTTAGATACGTATGCCGCCAGCATGCCGCGCGTAACCCTGCGCTATGCTACAGAACATTTTGATAAGAAGCTAAGAGACACATATCTGGAAATGAAAAAACGTTAATCTGTAGCTAGTTATTCGTAACAACCAGGGGAATATATTCGTTCCTACCAAAGTACCCTTTTGAAGTTATACATTCATCCTATTTTTGTCTTGACATAATAGAACAGATATTCTAAAATTGGATCAATATGTAACGTTTTGGTTACATGTTAAACATGAGAAGAGACGTTTTCCACGCAATTGCCGACCCCAACCGCAGAGCGATCATAGGCCTACTGGCGAATCAAAAGCTGACCGTCAACGCGGTTGCAGAGCATTTTCCGATCAGCCGTCCAGCGGTGTCGAGGCATATCAAAATCCTCAAAGAATGTGGGCTAGTAGTGGTTCGGCGAGAGGGTCGCGAACGATATTGTGAGGTGCGTCTCGACCGTCTAAGTGAGGTTGCGGAGTGGGTTGAGAGATCCCGCAGTGTCTGGGAACAGCGTTTCGATCGCCTCGATGAGTACCTGAGCGAGTTGCAAAAAAAGGAGAGACCCCATGGCGAAAAATAATCTACCAGGTGAGCGGGAGAAACAGGAAGTCTTCATTACGCGCCTCTTTGATGCTCCGCGTGAACTCGTCTGGCAGGCGTGGACAGATCCAAAACATTTCATGCTCTGGTGGGGACCCAAAGACTATTCCTGTCCATTCTGCGAAATGGATCTGCGCGTGGGTGGAAAATATCTTAACTGTATGCGCTCACCTAAAGGGAAGGACTACTGGGGAACGGGCGTCTTCCGCGAAATTATTCCTATGGAACGGCTTGTTTTCACCGATAGTTTTGCCGACGAGAACGGAAACGTCGTCCCGGCAACCTACTATGGTATGAGCCCTGATTTTCCCCTGGAAATGCTGGTCACTGTGACGTTTGAAGACCAGGATGGAAAGACAAAAATGACCCTAAGGCATACGGGTCTCCCGGCAGGTCCAGACAGCGAAGGCACACACCAGGGCTGGAGCGAATCCTTCGATAAGCTGGCGGAAAGCCTGAAGTAAAAAATGAAAAAATCAAAACCCGACATGAATCAGACAGAGCAGGTAGCTGAGTTTATAGACAAGCTCGACCATCCTTTCAAAGCAGAAGTGAACATAGTACGGGAGATCATCAGGAATGTAAATCAAGACATCAGCGAACAGATCAAATGGAATGCCCCGTCCTTTAGTTATAAAGGTGAGTCTTTGGTCACGTTCAACCTTTGGGAAAAGGAGCGGATTCATCTGGTGTTTCACAACCCGATGGTCTCGCAGGTAAAGAGCAAACTACTGGAGGGTGACTATGAACATCGGCGCATGGTGTACTTTGAGGATAAGCAGGATATAGAGACTAAGAAGCCGGTTTTGGAAAAAGCGTTAAGGGATCTCATTAAGCTGCAGAAACTCTAGAGGAAGGAAAGACTATGAAAAAAACAGATTCAGGAGATAGGCTGCCAGCCTCCCAACAGATTGACAATTACATTAACGGATTTGGGGACTGGCGCGGCAAGATGATTGCCCGTTTGCGCAAGTTGATTCTGGATTCCGCTCCGGAGCTGACGGAAGAATGGAAGTGGGATACACCGGTCTGGTCTCACAAAGGGAATGTAGTGGCAGCTGGCGTCTTTAAAGATCACGTCAAGCTGAACTTTTTCAAAGGCGCTTCTTTGGATGCCCCGAAAGGTCTTTTCAACGCTGGGCTGGATGCAAAAGCGACGCGCGCTATTGATATCGCCGAAGGAGAGGAGATTGATGAGTCCGCTTTGAAAGCCCTCGTCCAGACGGCTGTTGCCTATAACGTATCTGGCAGTAAAAAGAAATAATCTCAAGGGAGCATTCACATGAGAAAAATAATTGTCTCCGAATTTGTCTCATTCGATGGCGTAATGCAGGCGCCAGGCGGTCCTGAAGAAGATAGGGAAGGTGGATTTAAGTATGGTGGTTGGACTATGCCCTACTGGCATGACGATATGGGAGCAGCCCTCTTCGAGGAAATAAATCAAGCAGACACCCTCCTTCTGGGGCGCAAAACGTGGGAGGGTCACGCCGAAGCATTTGAGCCCGCCCCTGCAGATGACCCATTTGCGGGTCTGCTCAATGGCTTGCAGAAATATGTGGTCTCGACAACGCTGATATCCGCAGACGCCTGGCGCAACTCGACGATCATCCGTGAAAACGTAGTGGATGAAGTCCGCAAGCTGAAGGAACAGCCAGGCAAGGATATTTATGTGGATGGAAGCAGTGTGTTGGTGCATACGCTGGCGCAAGCCGATCTGGTGGATGAATATCATTTGCTCGTTTTTCCGATCGTACTCGGAAGCGGAAAGCGGGTCTTTCCAGACGGCTTTTACACAGGACTAAAACTCATAGAGTCGAAAGCCTTTCCCTCCGGAGTGATGTTGCTGCGCTACCAGCCTGACAGGAAATAACCTCGTGTCCTATACTCTTTTGAGCCACGACGATCTGCCATACGATGGAAACACCTATGAATTCCAGGGCATCGAACATCAGGATACCCATGTCTCATTTATCTGGGTTGACATGAATCCCGGTGGTACCATACGCTTGCACAAGCATCCCTACGAAGAGATATTTATCATACAGGACGGCACGGCGACTTTTACAGTCGGCTCTGCCACGCTGGAAGCAAGCGCCGGGCAGGTCCTTATCATCCCGGCAGATATTCCCCACAAGTTCATGAACCTGAGTGGTAGGCAGCTCAAACAGATCGATATTCATGTAAACAAGCAATTTGTCACCCACTGGCTGGAAGACTAAAAGCAGTGACGACTTTGCGCAGCACCCTTACGGGTCATTCGTCGAATCTTCGCTAAAGAGCGACTCAAGCCGCCACTACAAATTCAATCGGCAAATAAGAAACCTAAGTTCATAGAGGAGAGTAATAAATGGCAAACAAGACCAAAACTCAGGCTGCCTCTACGGCGCTCTCAATCCCGAAACTTCGCAGCGAATTCAAAGACCGAGTCATTGCACCCGGCGATCCGGATTATTATAAGGCGCGCACCGTCTTCTACGGTGGGTTCGATAAACATCCCGCGGCCATCATCAAAGTGGTGGATGCAAACGAGGTGTCCCGCGTCGTTAATCTCGCGCGCGAGCACGGACTGGAACTTGCCATCCGCAGTGGAGGTCATAGCACGGCTGGGCACAGCGTTTGCGAGGGTGGCATCGTGGTGGATCTTTCGAATATGAAGGATCTGCAAATCGACGTGGAGTCGCGCACCGCCTGGGCGGAAACTGGTCTCACTGCAGGCGAAGTGACAACAGCGCTTGGCGCTCACGGACTCGCCATCGGGTTTGGGGATACCGGGTCGGTCGGGATCGGGGGAATCACGCTGGGCGGTGGCGTCGGCTATCTCGTCCGCAAGTACGGTCTCACCATCGACAGCCTGCTTGCGGCGGAAATGGTGACCGCAGACGGACAGATCCGTCACGTGGACGAGCAAACTCACCCGGACCTCTTCTGGGCGATCCGCGGCGGCGGAGGCAATTTCGGCGTTGTCACCCGTTTCAAGTTTCGCCTGCACGAAGTGCCCTCTGTTGTTGGAGGGATGCTCATCCTGCCTGCCACACCGCAAACAATCGCCGGGTTCATCGAGGAATCAGAGGCTGCCCCTGAAGAGCTTTCCGGGATCGGCAACGTAATGACCGCGCCGCCCATGCCGTTCCTGCCTGCAGAAGTGCACGGAAAGCTCATCATTATGGCGTTCCTCGTCTACGCAGGTGAGACCGAAGCGGGTGAGCGCGCGCTTGCGCCATTCCGGGCACTTGCCACGCCTTATGCCGATATGCTCAAATCCATGACCTACGCCGAGATCTATCCACCAGAGGAGGGGGGCGATTATCACCCTGTTGCAGCATCGTTCACGATGTTCATGGATAGGATCGATCAGTCTATTGCTGAACTGATCCTCGAGCGTCTTCAAACTTCCAGTGCTTCGATGGCTGTGGCGCAGCTCCGTGTGTTGGGCGGCGCGATGGCGCGCGTCCCTGCGGATGCCACAGCGTTTGCCCATCGCCAGTCCAAGATTATGGTGAACATCGCTGCGCTATATGCGAAGCCTGAAGAGAAGGCGACTCACGAAGCCTGGGTCGCGGACGCTGCGTCCGCCTTACTGCAAAGCGATAGAGGGGCATACGTAAACTTCCTTACTGAGGAAGGCGAGGAACGCATCCGCGCTGCATACCCCGGCTCTACGTGGGAACGGCTTGCCGCGATCAAAGCCCGTTATGATCCGACGAATCTTTTCCATCTCAATCAGAATATCCAACCTGAGAGCGCATAATGCCAGGATTTAAAACGATCGATGAATACATCGACACCTTCCCCGAAGATGTGCAAACGATTCTGAATGAGCTTCGGCAGACGATCAGAGATGCGGCACCTGAGGCAGAAGAAACGATCAATTATCAAATACCCACCTTCACTCTGAATGGCAATCTGGTACACTTTGCAGCTTTTCCAAACCATATCGGGTTTTATCCTACCCCAAGCGGTATGGAAGCATTCAAGAAGGAATTAACCGGGTACAAGAGCGCGAAAGGGTCTGTTCAATTTCCGATTCATGAACCGCTCCCATTGCCGTTGATCCGCAAAATCGTGGAATACAGAGTCAAAGAGAATCTGGAACGGAAGCCAAAAAGGAAAAGTACTGCCAGGAAAAGTCAACAAGGAGAAACAGAATGATCAAAAGATTCGCAGGCGTTTCGATCTGGAGTGAAGACTTGAATAACCTGCTGCCCTTTTACCGGGACACGCTGGGTCTCAAAGTGGTTCACGAATCAGAAAGCTTTGTCGTATTGGGCGAAGACCAATCGGATTGGCCCACGCTGGGGCTGGGGACGCATAGTGAAGTTCACGGTCGTAACCCCGACCCGGCGCGCCATATGGTCGGCTTCGAAAGCGAAGACCTGACGGCAGACTGGCAGCGGTTGAAGGAGGCGGGCGTGGAATTCATAGAAGACCCCACTGCGTATGGCGGCGACATGGCGATTGCCACCCTGAAAGATCCCGAAGGGAATCTGGTGCAACTCTGGCAATATCGTAGCGCCAGCTAGCGAGCCTCGCGTGGTGGATATCCTGCTTCAGCCCTGGTCGGCGGGCGACCTTCCCCTCCTCGAAAAATTGCTAGGTGACCCCAACATGACGGAGCACTTGGGTGGGCCGGAGAACCCTGAACAGATTCTCCGGCGCCACCAGCGTTATCTGCATCTCGCGGAAGAGGGAACAGATCATATGTTCAAAATTGTCCTGCAAGCCAACGGCGAAGGCGTAGGCAGCGTTGGCTATTGGCGAAAGACCTGGCGGGAGCAGTCTATGTATGAAATTGGCTGGCTGGTCCTGCCGGCATATCAAGGGCAAGGGATTGCCACGAAAGCCGCCGCGGCGGCGATCGAACATGTACGGCAGGAACCGAAATACCGCTACATACATGCATTCCCTTCTGTCGAGAACCCTGCTTCGAATGCCATCTGTCGTAGGCTTGGTTTTACGTTACTGGAAGAATGCCAGTTCGAGTATCCACCGGGACGCTTGATGACGGTCAATGATTGGCGTCTGGATTTGTTGGAAGAAATCCCTTACCCCTAAACGAATGGAGAATTGAATTTAGATTATGAAAACTTTCCACCTGATACTGGCAAACTCACTTGTGGCTTTCGTCGTCAATAACTTTGTATGGTTTGCTGTCACGTTCTGGGTATTTCTCGAAACCAGGTCTGTGATCGCGACGTCCGTCATGGCAGGTGTGTTCACATTGACCGTTGCCTTTTCAGGATTCCTGCTTGGCTCTCTGGTGGACCGCTATCCAAAGAAACGGGTCATGATGCTCTCCAGCATGATCTCTCTCGTCTTGTATGCGGTCGCGGGCCTCATTTTTATCACGACACCCAATGAAGAGCTTACGGATGCTTCAAGTGTGAGACTTTGGATATTCATTATACTTACTCTTGTTGGCGCGATCATCGGCAACTTACGCGGGATTGCGATCTCCACCTTAGTGACCATTTTGGTTCCTGAAGAGGGGAGAGATAAAGCAAACGGACTGGTCGGCACTGCGAACGGTGTGGCATTCCTCGGCGCCTCCATATTCAGCGGACTGGCGGTCGGCTATCTTGGCATGTTCTGGGTGCTCGCGCTTGCCATCGTGATGAGTCTGCTGGTCATTGTTCATCTGATGACGCTCACCATCCCGGATTTGCCGAAAAAAATACGTCATTCCCACGATGGTGAACCGGAGCATGAACATGATCACGATCATCAGGGGATAGACGTTCGTGGAACGATTCGTGCTGTTCGGCTTGTGCCGGGGCTTTTCGGGTTGATCTTTTTTCATACCTTTAATAACTTCCTGGGCGGTATTTTTATGTCATTGATGGACGCGTATGGCTTATTACTTGTCTCTGTTCAAGTATGGGGGATTTTATGGGGTGTGCTAAGCCTTGGCTTCATTGTTGGGGGCATGGCAGTTGCCAGGTACGGGCTGGGGAAGAACCCGCTACGGACGCTCTTTCTGGGAAACATCGTGATGTGGAGCATCTGTTCTGTCTTTACGCTCCAGGCTTCTGTTGTGCTTTTAGCGATTGGTATGTTTGTGTGGTTGTGCTTAATTCCAGCGGTCGAAGCCGCAGAGCAAACCATATTACAGAAAGTGGTCGAGCCGGAACGCCAGGGGCGTGTCTTCGGGTTTGCCCAGAGCGTCGAACAAGCCGCCTCGCCGATCACGGCATTCCTGATCGGACCGATCGCGCAGCTGATCTTTATCCCCTTCATGACGACCGGCGCTGGAGTAGACATGATCGGCTCATGGTTTGGAACCGGTACCGATCGCGGACTCGCCCTGCTGTTTACCGTTGCCGGCCTGATCGGGTTAGCTGTCACCCTGCTGGCGATGCGCTCAAACGCCTATCGATTGTTATCGGAACGATATAAAAACGAGCCTGACGATCCGGAGATGGCAGAGCCATCTCTCGCATGATTTTGTTTAAAAGTGAAAGGCACTTCCGCGTGGATCACGAACACGAGATTGCAGACATTGCGCGAAGCATCATCGACTCTATCTTGTACATGGTGCTCGGCACAGTAGATGAGACCGGACGTCCGTGGGTTTCGCCCGTTTATTTTTCCTCAGAACAATACAAAGAGTTTTACTGGATGTCCTCTCCAGACGCGAGCCATTCACGAAACATTGCCTTGCGTCCACAGGTGAGCATGGTGGTTTTTGATTCGCGGATTCCGGTTGGCACGGGTCAGGCAGTGTATATGTCAGCCGTCGCCGAGGAGTTAACGGGGAGCGCGCTTGCGCGCGGCGTCGAAATTTACAATGGAAGATTTGAGAGTCCCGCCGAGTACGGGGTACGCACCATAAAGCTTGAGGATGTGCGATCCCCTGCTCCGTATCGCCTGTATCGAGCAACTGTTATCGAACACTGGATTCTGGATCCAAACACTCGTCCAGATCATCGAATCTGTGTAAAGCTGTAATGATAAGGAAACAGACATGAAATCAGTCACTTCAAAAGACGGTACGACCATTGCGTTCGATCAATCGGGGGCAGGACCCGCGCTCATTCTCATCCATGGCGCTTTTCTGTATCGAGCCACGGACCAGAATATGGCGCAATTGGCTGCCCTCCTGTCACCCCACTTCACCGTATTCCACTACGACCGTCGGGGGCGAGGCGAGAGTGGAGATATGCAGCCGTTTGCAGTCCAACGCGAGGTGGAAGACATTGAAGCTCTCGTCGATGAAGCGGGCGGCTCGGCGTTCTTGTATGGCATCTCCTCTGGTGCTGCACTGGCGATGGAAGCGGTGATCGAGCTCCCTGACAAGATCAAGAAACTTGCAATGTATGAGGTACCCTACAAGTCTGACGAGGCGGGACGCCAGTCCTGGAGGGAGTACAGACAAAAGCTTAAAGAGGCACTTGCAGCAGACTGTCGAGGAGATGCCGCGGCGCTCTTTTTGACCCTGGTGGGGATGCCTGCGGATCAAGTGGACCAAATGCGCCGCGAACCCTGGTGGGCTGCGTTCGAGTCTGTCGCGCCGACCCTTGCTTATGACGCGGCGGTCCTCGGTGACGAGCGTGTGATACCTACGGAAAAGGCAGCTCGGGTGGCGGTTCCGGCGCTCGTCATGAATGGTGGTGCCAGCGAAGCATTTATGTACGATACAGCGTTGGCGCTTGCAAAAGCGATGCCGAACGCACAGCATCGTACCCTCGAGGGTCAAACGCACGCGGTCGCAGCGGAAGCTCTCGCTCCTGTCCTTATGAGGTTCTTTGCGGACTGATCTTGTATTCCGCGGTATCTACCTGAAAGGTATTGGGGTGGCGTGTCCTGACGTCTCGCATCATCACGGTATACTACAGACCATCTTGAAGAGAGTGATGGGCTTGAGTCATGAATGAGAAAAAAACTGTGGATATTGGGAACGTCTGGTGGTTCTGGTTCACCACCAACGCGTTCGCTGTCGATAAGCGCCTGCGCCGGATCATGCGCATGCTTCCGCATGACCCGCGCTGTAAATTCTGCAATACTCCTTTTCAGGGAATCGGCGGGATGATTGCTCGAGTATTATTCAACAAACAACGTTCTGCTTTGAATCCTCGTTATTGCAACATGTGTGAGATCGCTTCGCGCGAATTTCCTGGCGGTGCGGAAGTCCCCATGTCGATGCTGTTTATCGATGTGCGTGGTTCTACAGCCCTCTCTGAAAAAATGAGCCCGACAGAATTCAGCCAGTTGATCAACCGCTTTTATAAAGAGGCAACGAAGATCATTATCGATGAAGATGGTCTTGTGGAAAAGCTGGCGGGCGATTCGGTGGCGGCATTCTGGGGTGCCGGGTTTGCAGGGTCCGATTACGTCGCGCGTACAGTACGCGTGTCGCAAAAGTTGCTGCGTGCTATGGAGCAGCAGAAAATTCCGGTTGGCATTGGCGTCCACGCCGGGATCGCGTATTTTGGCGCCATGGGCACTTCGGAAGGACTGACCGAACTCTCCGCCATCGGGGATGAAGTCAATCTGGCGGCGCGGCTGGCGTCGAGAGCCGCGCCAGGCGAGATCATCGTTAGCGAACAGGCGCTCAGCGCCGCAGGGATCGACGCGGACAAGCTCGAAGCGCGCAGCCTGGAACTCAAGGGTATCAGCGAACTGGTGAATGTCCGTGTCATGCGCAGTTCATAACGATTTCTACGCCGGATTGGAGTTCTTATGGGAAAAGTCATTGTAGGCTCGACCATCTCATTGGATGGATATATCAACGACCATGATGGCAGCGTGGAGACGCTGTATTCCGACCTGGCAGCCTGGCGTGAAACCGATCTGGGACAGGAATCAATACGAACTACTGGCGCGGTCATAATGGGACGAAATTCCTACGCGATGGCAGAAGACCCGGATTGGTTCGCAGGTAATTACGAATACCAGGTCCCGATCTTTGTCCTTACCCACACTCCTCCCCAAAAGATGCCGAAGCAAACGGAGGGTCTAACCTTTACCTTCGTCACCGACGGCATTCAAAGTGCTGTTCGGCAGGCGAAAGCGGCTGCAGGTGACAGGGATGTCAATGTCATTGGGGCGGCAAGCACTGCCCAGCAATGTCTGCAGGAAAGGCTCGCCGATGAGCTGCATATCGATATCATGCCGGTACTGCTCGGCAGCGGTTTGCGGCTATTTGAAGATATCGACGCTGAATCGCTTCCACTGGAAAGAATCAAAGTGATGGAACTGCCAGGCGGCAGAACACACTTAAGATTTCGTATCAAAAAGTAGGGCGGGTGAGCAACCCGCCAAAAGGAGAAACCATGTCCTTTCAAGCCTATTTAGACAATGTCGAAGAGAAAACAGGCAAGACCCCAAATGACTTTCTTGCGGAAGCAAAACAGAAAAACATTACCCAACATAAGGACATCATTGCCTGGCTGAAAAAAGACTATGGATTAGGTCTGGGACATGCACGAGCGGTTGCCTATGTGATTCAACACGGCCCAGACTTCGAAGTGCGTCAGGCCACTGGACCGCACCGCGATGTTTCAGGGACGTTAAAGCTTGATGGCAAGCCGAAGAAAAAGTCGGAAAGCGATCTCCCCAGCCTGGCAGCGCCCGCACAGCGTGCACTCGCGGGGGCTGGAATTAAGTCGCTCCAGCAATTGACGAAATGGACTGAAGCGGACCTCAAAAACTTGCATGGCATGGGTCCCAATGCAATCGGCAAGCTTCGACAGGCATTGACGGAACAAGGACTTTCGTTTAAGAATAAGATATAAAACCTAGAGGCGATAAGGAAATTTTATGAACAACACCAACCAGTCTGGTTATATACCTGTCAACGGGCTTAACATGTACTATGAAATCCACGGCAAGGGACAGCCGTTGGTGATGCTGCACGGCGCATTCTCGGCGATCGGCAGCTCATTTGGAAATCTGATTCCTAGTCTCGCGAAGCACAGGCAGGTTGTCGGGTTCGACCTGCAGGGACATGGTCGTACCGCGGACATCGACCGCCCGTTGACCGTCGAAGGTATGGCAGAAGATGTTGCCGCCGCGCTTTCGGAGCTCGGTATTGAGCAGGCGGATATTCTCGGCTACAGCAACGGAGGCAGCGTGGCACTGCATTTCGCCACCCGCCATCCGCAGAGGGTACGCAAACTGGTCCTGATGTCGATTGGCTACAAACTGAGCGGAATCCACCCCGGGCTGATGGAGGGAATGGGACAGATGAAACCGGAAATGATGCATGGCTCGCCGTGGCATGAAGAGTACATGCGCATCGCACCCCGCCCGGAGGATTTCAATCGACTCTTCGAGAAAAAGACAGAGATGGATCGACAGATCAGGGACTTCTCCGAAGAGACGATTCGCGAGATCAAGGCGCCCACACTGCTTATGATCGGCGACTCCGATCTCATCCGCCCCGAACATGCCGTGGAATTTTTCCGCCTGCTCGGCGGAGGCGTGTTTGGCGATATGCCACCCGGACTCCCAAATTCACAACTCGCCATCTTGCCTGGTACTTCCCATGTGGGTATGGTCGATCGTGCGGATTGGCTGGCGCCGATGATCAACGAATTTCTCGATGCACCGGTTAAGGAAGGTCAATGAAAATCCATCTCGTAGATGGCACCTACGAATTATTTCGCAACCACTTTGGCGCGCCGCCGAAAAAAGCACCCGATGGACGGGACGTCGGCGCGACGCTTGGACTGTTGCGAAGCCTGCTCATGCTGCTGACAAGCCCGGGCGTCACGCATGTAGGCGTTGCGTTCGACCACGTGATCGAGTCGTTTCGTAACGATCTTTATACGGGATATAAAACCAGCGAGGGCGTGGACCCAAACCTGCTCGCTCAATTTCCTCTGGCGGAAGAAGCGGTATCTGCGCTGGGGGTGGTTGTCTGGCCGATGGTCGAGTTTGAAGCGGATGACGCGTTGGGGACCGCCGCGAAGCGCTTTAAGAAGAGTAAGTCTGTGGAGCAAATCCTCATTTGTTCTCCAGATAAGGATCTGGCTCAGTTGGTGGAGGGACACAGGGCCGTCTGCTGGGACCGACGGCGGGACATCATTATTGATGAAGCGGGCGTGGTCGAGAAGTATGGCGTCAGCCCCGAATCCATCCCGGATTGGCTGGCGCTCGTCGGCGATTCGGCGGATGGCTATCCCGGGATTCCGGGATGGGGTGCGAAGTCCGCTTCGGTTGTGCTGGCGCATTACAAACGGATGGAGTCCATTCCAGACGATGCTAAAAAATGGAGCGTGAGCTCTATCAGTGCCGGGCGTGCCGCGAGTTTGGCGGAAAGCTTGTCGCAGCGGCGGGAGGAGGCGTTGCTCTACAAAACATTAGCCACGATTCGAGACGATGTCCCGCTGACAGAGACGCTTGCCGACCTAAAATGGCAGGGCGCCTACTCGCGATTGAACAAGTTATGCGCTGAATTAGGAGAGCTGCGAATTCCAGAGCGTATTCCCCGCTGGCGGTAATCTATCAAACCACTCCCGTCATAAGGGAAATTGCTGCGTACACCAGCGAAAGCGAGAGAAGGAGATTGACGATCCTCTTCAGGCGTGGATGACGAAGGTGCGTTTTAATCGCCGTCCCAAATAAAGCCCAGGTGGATGCAGCACAAAACGCGACTGCCGCCAGGAGCGTTACTATGAAAAGCAGCAGCAGCACATTTTTTGTCATGGTGGCGAGGAAAGCGGAAAACAGGGTGAAGGCATATACTAGGAGTTTGGGGTTCATCATTTGCAGCAGGAAGCCATGCGAAAACCCCAGGGGTTTGCCAGCTTCTTCCGTGAACGCGTAACTAGCTTTCAGGATCGCAAAAGCAAGATAGAAAATATACACGGCGCCGACATAGCGCATGATCGGCTCGAAGGTGGGAACGACTCTCAAGATTGTCCCGGAAAGCAACCCGCTTAATAGCATCAGTAGAAACACACCGGCTGCCAGGCCTGCCTGGTATCGCAGCGTGTTTTTATAACCATGCAGGACAGCCATCGAAGCGCTGGAAATGTTGCTTGGTCCGGGTGTGAAGCTGGAGATCAGAATGTAAGAGACGATGGGGAGTAAGCTGGTTATCATAAGGATATAAAAAGAAGTTTCTAAAGGAATTGTGTTGCCGACAGTGCAAGTGCTGCCATAGCTTGTAGTGAAAGGCCAATAATCAGAAGCGAACCTGCTGCGCATACTGACCGGGCGTCACGCCAATGATCTTCTTAAAATGGCGCGTCATGTGACTTTGGCTGCTGAACCCCGCCTCCGCCGCGACGTCTGCCAGAGATTTCCCCGCTTTGATGAGTTGCTGGGTGTGCCGGATGCGCACGCTTTCCAGATAAGCATAGGGAGGCATGCCCTCCTCGGCGTGAAACGCCCGCAGAAGGTAATAGGGACTCAGCGCGACATGCTCCGCCAGCTCCTTCAACGTGACGTTCTGAGCAAAATGTTCCTCGATATACTGCCGCGCTTTTCGTATCGCCATCTTCTCCTTGCCCGGGGGATGTTCTGACGAACCTGTACCGGCGTAGTGTTTAATCAGTTGAGTCATTGCGGTGAAAAAGCGTGATTCAGACTCCAGCATCCCCGCTCCGTTCAGGATCGCCCGGTGCAAAGACGAAACCATGTTTGTTGCCCAGGGATGGTCCACTCGTACTTCTTTGAAAAACGGTAGCGCGCGACGCCCCGTCAGCTCGAAGACAGCCCGTTCCATCAGAGTTGAAGAAGGGTAGAGGGCGCGTAATTCAAACCCCTGTGCGTCTACCGGTTCTCCGGTATGGGCGGCGCCCGGATTGATCAGAATCAACCCGCCGGGCGGCGTCCGATATTTTGTGCCTTTGTGCGTAAAAGACTGCCTGCCTCGCGCGATGAGGCTGAGCACGTAATAATCATGACTGTGCCGTGGATAAGCATGTTGCACATAATACGCGTGCAACAATTCGACATCAAGCTGTGGGGGATGTACGATTTTCGTCCATTCCTGGGGTTGCATAAGAACTCCGTAGCTGTGTTGTACCATAGCCGGAGCAGGAAAGTCTTGCAGGATATTGCTCTTTTTGAAACCTTACCCGAAAAACAACAACTGCCTTGAGATTCAAGACAGTTGCTGCAGGCTGTGTTAACGCTGATCTACCTGGTAATAACCAACCGTAAACCAGCTTAATGGGGTTTTACCCACAAGAGGAACTTTTGTCATCACCACGATAGTGATGACCAGACAGAAACATATCGGGCAAACTCTTCGCCCGAAATTCTGGTTCCTCTGATTTTATGAGTAGCAGCCTATTATTAGACGTCCACACGCTTGTTAATATCCAGACCCTTCAGTGCTCAAAATTAATTAGACAGAAGCTCTGTGCACACTCTCATGAGTGTATCGTATGGGGAAGAGTTTCACTTGTTTAGATCACTCCCTCAGCCCGAAGCGAAACCACATCCTCATCTGAATAACCCAGTAAATTTATCAGCACTTCTTCTGTGTGCTCGCCCAAGAGTGGTGGCGCACGGTGGATTTCTGCCGGAGTGTCAGACAATTTATAAGGAAAGCCTGTCAGTCGCACGGTGCCAGCAGTGGGATGCTCGGCTTCCTGGGTCATCTGCCGCGCCTTTGCCTGAGGATGGGAAAAGACTTCTGGGATGGAGTTGATCCGTCCGCAGGGGAGACCTGCCTTGACCAAATCTGCAAGCCAGTCATCCACATCCCGTTGCGAGAAGATTCGATTGAGTTCCGCCGATAATTCTTCCCGGTTGGCAACCCGATCTCGGTTTGCAGCAAAACGTGCATCGGTTTTCCAATCAGGGCGGTCAAGCACGGTGCATAATAGTCCCCATTGCTTGTCATTCGCCACGCCCAACACAAACCAGCCATCACGTGCGGAAAATGCATCGTAGGGGACAAGGTTCGGATGCGCGTTCCCCAACCGGCGGGGCGGCTTTCCTCCCACGAGATAGTTCGATGCTACGTTCGTCAAAAGCGCAAGATGCGAATCGAACAGGGAAATGTCCACTAGCTGCCCTTCACCCGTGACGTCGCGGGCATGCAAAGCAGCCAGGATGCCGGTGGCGGCGAACATCCCGGAGGTGATGTCGATGATCGGAATGCCGACGCGCGAAGGAGGTCCCTCCACAGAGCCCGTAATGCTCATCATCCCACCCTCCGCCTGGAGGACCGCGTCATAACCGGGGCGATTCGCGTAGGGACCTGTACGCCCATAGCCGCTGACCGAGCAGTAGATGAGCCTGGGATAGGACGCATGCAAATCCGCATACCCTAACCCCAGCCTGTCCAAATCCCCGGTGCGATAATTCTCCACCAGCACATCCGAGACTCCGGCAAGTTTGCGAACGATCTCCTGTCCTTCGGCGCTCTGGATATTCACGGTCAGGCTGCGTTTGTTGCGATTCGCCGCAATAAAATACGCGGACTCGCCGGGATAGGGACCGTACGGCTTGCCGACGAAAGGAGGCCCCCAGCCACGAGTCTCGTCGCCGACTCCGGGGCGTTCCACTTTGAGCACATCGGCGCCCAGGTCTCCGAGCATCATTGTGCAGTAGGGACCTGCCAGGGCGCGGGTAATATCTAAAATTCGAATATTAGCGAGGGGTTGCATGATTCTCGTATTTCACTTTGTCCAAGGGGTTGGGTGTGACGAGCCTCTTACGCTAGGTAGTATAAACTGTTCTTTTCTAAAAAACAATCGACCCTGCTTATCGCATTCAAATGCGGTACACTCTTGTTATACGTCCAGTAATGACAAGAAGGTGAGTTATGACCATCCCTAAATCGACTCCGCCTCCTTTAGATCCAGACGAGCCTGTGTGGACCTATCGCGGGTATCGTCTCAAGACCAGCGAATTCGTCACCGCGATGGTGCACTTCTTCCGTGCCGAGGTCCAGCGGGCGAACATCTGGCGTCAGCGCCTGGATACAACGACAAACTGGGCGGTGGTTTCCACCGGCGCGACGTTATCGGTCGCGTTCAGCCAGCCAGACATCCACCATGGAATCATTATTCTCAATACGTTGTTAGTGATCTGGTTTCTTTTTATCGAGACCCGCCGCTATCGTTACTACGAGCTGTGGAGCTACCGCGTTCGCCTTATGGAAACGGATTTCTATGCTGCCATGCTTGTGCCGCCGTTCCATCCCTCCCCGGAATGGGCGGAAAGTCTGGCAGAAAATTTGCTTTCCCCCAGCTTCCCCATCTCCATCTGGGAGGCGTTTGGAAGGCGCTTGCGAAGAAATTACGCCTGGATCTTTATCATCCTGTATGCTTCCTGGGTGGCAAAGATCTGGCTTTTCCCGGAGCCGGCGCGCGGTTTGGAAGAGTTCGTTCAGCGCAGCGCGGTCGGACCGATAGCGGGTGAGGTGATGATCGCCCTGGGCTTTGGCTTTTATGCCTTCCTGCTGTTCGTAGGACTCGCCACGATCAGCATGAATAAAGCGACCGGCGAAGTGCTGCCGCGCTTTGGCGAAGAGACCGTGACCTCCATCGCTTCTGCCGAGGGCCAGGCAAAAGGATTGCTTGCCTTCTTCGCACCCCGTCATCGCCGAAAGCAGCTGATGGCGCTGATTATTACCAGCAAAGCCGAAGAGGTCTCAAAACGCATCTTGAGCGATCTTCGGCGCGGCGTGACAGCTCTTTCTGGCAAGGGAATGTACACAGGAGAGGCGCGCTCTGTCTTGATCTGCGCTCTGACTGTAACCGAGGTGCATAACTTGAAATTTGCGGTGAATAAGGAAGACCCCACTGCTTTTGTGGTTGTCTCCTCGGCGCAGGAAATTTTTGGACGGGGCTTTAATCCGCTGTCAGAAGACGAGATCAATAACAGTAAGTAAGTCAGAATCAAAACCACCAGGTTGAACCTGGAAAAAACCGAGGTATCCATGAGAGGAGAAGCATGGATACCTCGGTTTCTTGCTTACCTTACGGATATTCATCCCCACTGCTACTGCATCGGTTTATGTAAGAATACTAACACCCAGCAGAGCGAGTACCAGGAAGATCACCGCAATAACCAGGAATAGACCAAAGAGGACTCGTCCAATAGAAGCTGCGCCCTGGGCTACTCCGGTAAACCCAAATAAGCCTGCGATGATCGCCACGACGAACGCAATCAATGCCCATTGTAAAAGATCCATCTTAAACTCCTTTCTTTCGCTGCTCTTTTCTATGTGATTTAAAGCAATCAGACGACTAGGATCGTCTATCACTAATGTACTGCTGAGTATAGAGCTCTGCAATGGGGGATATACCCAATTCAGCTGGGGGGTTCATGAATATCTCATCGTTTTCTTGGAGAAATTTAATTTTATGTGCATGGAATCCCCCAACACTTCGCATTGGATATCCCCCATTGAATATCCTGTCGGATGGAGTATCCTACCACATGGATAGCTTGCCTATCCAGCTCGTCTCGAATCTGTCACAATGACCCGAGCAAAGAGTCTACACATGCGTGAGACTCGTCCAGGCCTGGTGAATAGCAGGGACTGGATAAGAACCAATGCTCAGTCGGAGTGATATTTTTTTTGAGGTAGCTTTCGATATTCTAACGTCAGAAGGAGTAAGAAGAATGAGAAACATCAGCGTATTGTTATCAATGATAGTACTGGTTGCTCTAGGGCTCACCGCCTGTGGAGGTGGTGCAACCAGCACAAATGTCGTGGAGTCTCCCCCGCCGGTTACCGTAGATTCGACGGAAGACATGTCCGGTACGGCAACAGAGAGCGCGACCGAAGCCCCAACCGATATCGGAGCGACCACGGGGACACCGGGTGTGCCTGTGACTGGGCAGGTAAACCCTGCTCGACTCTCGAACCAGCTGGACTTCAAGGTCTGGAGTCAGGATGGCGAACAGATCGGCGAAGTCGACGATATGGTGCTGGATCTGGATAACACCCAGATCGCTTATGTTGTGGTGGGAACAGGTGGATTCCTGGATCTTGGTGAGAGGGATATTTTAGTGCCCTGGAATTCTCTGCAGCTGCAGACCGGAACTGGAGAGACAACGGGCGGGCAGGAAAATGCCTTTATTCTTCAAACGGATGTGGATGTCTTCCGCAACGCGCCGGATTTCGATCTCAATGCAAACCTGCCGCAGGCAGGTCAAGCCGCCGGTGACTGGGATGTTGATATCAGCACCTATTGGGAAAGTGGTGGTGCAACGGGCGGAACGGCAAATACCCCTGCTGCAGGAGAGACGGAAGCCCCTATAGTCGATATGACGTCAACCGGAACTACGACTGACATTGGTCAGGCGACTGCCACCGGCGAAGGCACTGGTTTAGGTACAGAAACCCTCACGGTCGATCAGGGAACGGGCGAAAATCTTCCAGGTGGTCAAGCCTTGCAGGGCGTCGTGCTGGCAACGGAGGTGCTGGACTCTCCCATCACCTTAAGCCCTGGTCAAGGGCAAGAGCAGGGTCAGGCAACCGCTGATCCGAATGCGACTGCTGCTCCGAACGTCACGACAGACCCGAATGCAACAGCCGACCCGAACGCCACAGGGACCACAGGCGCTGGCCAGGAACAGGGCCAGGGCGTGGGAAATATTGAAGGTACGATTGATGACATGATCGTCGCGGTCGACACGGGCGAAATCCAGTACCTTGTGGTGGATGTCACTCTGGATGAAAGACAGCGTTGGATCCCTGTGCCGCTGAGCTTTATCCAGTGGGATGCGGCAGATGGGGCGTTCTTGATCAACGCCAACCCGGCGACATTCCGGGATGCGCCCTACTTCGAGAACGGTCAGTATCCAGATACAACCGTCTCTGGTTGGAACAGCGAGTTCGATACGTTCTGGCAGAGTCAATAGCATGGCAGCTTGGGGCACGGGTAACCGCCGCGGTATCCTGGCCTGTGGATTGAGTAAACGTTACCGGTACTAAAAGAAACCAGTTACCTGATTTTAGAGAACGTTCAATATAAATACATCTGCGCAGATCCTCATCTGCGCAGATGTATTTAATCGCGGTTCTCTCCAAAAACAGCTAATGATACGCTTTTAGGACTACATACCGCATAAATCCGGGCTAACATAGAATGGTTTTAATGTTATGATTATCCCAGTGCAGGGGGGTCCGGCATCCGTCGTCACTCATTATCTAATTCTTTGCAGAATGAATAGCAGATTACAACCGGGCATGTGTAAGGAAGAATAATGATCAATACTGCAAAAGGAAATTTGGATGGTAGAGAAATCGGCTATGACAAAGTCCGGTAAACCGAATCGAAAGAAACAAACTTTAACACAATATCAAACGTTGCCTGTCGATGGGCAGACAGTGTCTTCCCAGAGAATTTTCGAGGCGATTCCCCTTGCGATCGTCTCCGTAGATTGGAATGGTCAGATCCAGTATATGAACAAAGCCGCGAAGGCATTGCTCGGGGAACCGGATCCACAGCTTAAGCTGGAAGAGTGGCCGCAGGGTTTCGGCCTGTACCTAGACGATGGTGTGATGCCCTTCCCGGCTCAAAAACTCCCTTTGATACGAGCATTACAAGGGGAGGACGTCCGCGAACCCGAGGAGATGATTCTGCGCGGAGAGGGCAATGAAAAGGGGAATTGGATCACTATGTCTGCTGAGCTCCTACGGGATGAGAATGGAAACGTCGATGGAGCGATTGCTCTGATTCGAGATAGTACTTATCGCAAGCAAATCGAACTCGCGCGCGAAAAACAGACCCAGCGCACAGAGGCGCTGTATCGCTTCTCCCATAGTATCGCCGAGGCGGGCAATGATCTGAATCGGATCATGAATCTGGTTGTGAAGTTCGCGGCAGAAGTGATTGGAGACCTGAGCCTCATCTCTCTGTTGAACGCCAGTGGCGATAAGCTGCGAGTAGGTGCGTTTTACGATGTTACACCCAAAGGGCAGGCTCTCTTGAGAAAACTGCTGGAGCCGGAATTTGAATATGATCATTCGAAGACATTGGGGGGCAGTGTCATCCGGTCAGGGGAACCGCTGCTGATTCCTTCGATTCCTCCAGAACAATTAAAGGCTATTACCACACCGGCTTTTCAGGAACTGATTGACGCAGTGGGCCTCGAAAGTGCGCTGGTGGTCCCTTTGGTTGGGCGAGGCGGCGTAGTTGGCACCTTAAGCCTGTCCCGTCATCAGGGCTCGAAACCGTTCAATGTAGAAGATCAATCTTTCTTGACGGATATTGCCTACCGAACGGCCCTGGCCATTGAAAATTGCCGCTTATTCGAATCGCTTCATGCGGAGATCACCGAACGGTTATCGGCAAAGCAGGCGCTCGAGACGAGCGAAGCTCGTTTCCGTTCGATATTTGAGTCTGTTACTGTAGGGATAAAGGTACTGGATCTGGAAGGAAAGATCCTGCAAACAAACTATGCTTTCCAGTCCATGCTGGGGTATACCGAGGGAGAGCTGGCCGGAAACCTCTTTTATAAATTTCTCCACCCTGATGACGTTCGCAAGGCAACCAGGTTATTCCAGGATGCAAAAGTCAATGGCACCTCTTATTTCCGTTTTGAGCACCGCACCCTTCACCGCGATCAGTCTATCGTGTGGGTAAAAACTGTCTTCACGGTCATCAAGCGTGGAAATGAAAACGACAAGTCAGACCTTGTTGTGGGGATTGTAGAAAACATTACCGAGCAAAAACGTCTCGAACTGGAGATGGCAGAGCTCAATAGCCGGCTGCAGAATAGCATGGAACTGGAACGGCTGCGTCTGGCGCAGGAGCTGCATGATAATCCGATGCAGTCGCTATATAGCGCCATCTACCGCATTGAAGAATTGCGTGTGACGGCAGACCCCACACTTAAGGATGCGCTGGGGGATGTAAAAGACCATATTCAGAACGTGCTGCAGGACCTGCGAGCCACCGCCAAGGAGCTCCGCCCGCCGACGATCTTCAATTTCGGTCTTGAAAATGCCATCCGTTCGCATGCCAACGATGTTCTGGAAAAACATCCGAATTTGAATATGTACCTTTCTCTGGCACATGACCGCCAGATCCTACCGGAGAAAGTCCGGCTGGCACTCTTCCGTATTTTCCAGCAATCGATCGCCAATGTCATTCGGCACTCTAAGGCGACGGAGGTACATGTGCGTTTCTCCTTTGATGCAGAGGAGGCACACCTGGAAATTACGGATAATGGGAGAGGCTTTGAAGTCCCTTCGAACTGGATCGACTTCGTGCGGCAGGGACACTATGGATTGGCTGGTGCCGCCGAACGAGCCAATACTCTTGGCGGCGTCTTTAAAGTAAAGTCTACGCCCGGGAATTCCACGACCATTCAGGTTACCATTCCCTGGAAAGATTCGATAGAATAACGTTCATTCCATTTACGAAACGAGAGAGTTGAGCCATGGCAGATATTCGTGTGTTAATTGTGGACGATCATCCCATTATTTGTAAGGGAATTCATGACCTGCTTGCTCCGGCAGTCGGTATTACCGTGGTGGGCGAGGCGCATACAGGGGCAGAGGCGCTGCACAAGATCGAGGAGCTCAAGCCGGATGTTGTCCTGCTGGATATGAAGCTGCCCGATATGAGCGGCGTGGAGATCATCAAGAAAGCTTACAAAATCGGGAGTAATGCCCGTATTCTCGGCTTGAGTGGCTACAACGACCGCGAATTCATTTCCCAATTGCTTACCTATGGTGCCTCGGGATATCTGCTGAAGGATGAAATGCCTGAAGAAATCGTCGAGGCTGTGCGCGGCGTGGCTCACGGGGAGGTGGGGTGGGTAAGCCGAAAAGTGGCTGCCTTATTGAGCCAAATCCTACTGAAGGAACAGGAGGGCGGAACAGAATTGACGTCCCGCGAGCTGGATGTGCTGAATCTAGTGGTAGAAGGGAAGACGAATAACCAGATCGGGATCGCTTTGGGGATCAGCGTTAAGACAGTCGAGAAACATCTCCATGCGATTTTCCGAAAGATGGGTGTTGTTTCCAGAGTGGAAGCGGCGATTCTGGCCGTGCAGGAAAGCCTGGTAAAAAAAGACTTACATATAACCAGGGACCAATTCCCGCAAGACTAGGGTAATTCCCCATTGCCCTTCCTCCGAACTACGGGTAAGGTTAGCACTATCTTAGAAGAAAGTGCTATGTGATGTATCTACACAGTGCAATGGAAACAAATTTTGAAGAGGATACTGGTAGAAAAACTTCGATGCCAGAAAAGCCGATACGAGTTTTGATTGTCGATGACCATTCCGGGGTTCGAAGGGGAATCAAAAACCTGCTTCAAGCTGCCAAGGATATGATTGTTGTCGGGGAGGGGGGGAATGGAGCAGAAGCAATCGAGCTTGCTACGACCAGGAATCCTGATATTCTGCTACTTGATATTGAGCTGCCAGACCAAAGAGGGGATGCGGTCATGCGTCACATTCACACCATACAGCCCAATATGAAAGTGCTGGCTGTCAGTTCGTATAGTGACCGGGATTACATCTTGGGTATGCTGGAGAATGGGGCATCCGGCTATATTACGAAAGACGAGGCTCCGATGATGCTACTGGACGCGATCCGGAGTATTATCAATAAAGGGAAGAGCTGGTTCAGTCCGCGCGCGATCAAGAATAGTGGTTTACCTTCCATCGAGGAACAGACTCTTACCAAACGCGAAGTGGAGATCTTGCAGCAATTGATTCTGGACCGACCTGCTGACCAGATCGCTGCCTTTCTCAATATGAGTCGGGAACAGGTGGAGAAGTATCTAACCCTGCTCATGAAAAAATTCGAAACAGATTCGCTTGCCTCTCTAAAACATATTGCAAGCCGAATCCTCTCCCGGCGGGGCTCCTAAGAGTAAAAGCACCATTCCGCCAGGAATGTGACCGTAGGACAAAGGTCATATTCCTGGCTTTTTTTATTACTTTTTATTAGGGAACTACCTGCCTCAGTAGGAACATCCCCCATTGCTCTCAATATATCAAACTTTTATAGTATGCATAATCTACTCTGCAGTAGTGCGGATGTCCTTACCAGGGAAGTTGTATCCTGGCGACTAATCAAAACGTTATCGTTGGAGGTAGAAAATGACACTCACTGGAATCTTAGTTCTCCTGTTGATCGCTGGTATCGTTGGCGCTTTGGGCCAAACGATTTCTGGATATTCCTTTGGAGGCTGCTTGATGTCAATCATTGTTGGCTTTGTGGGTGCCTATGTGGGCGTCTGGCTGGCTGGTCAACTCGGTTTACCGGAAGTATTCACCATTAATGTAGAAGGAGAAGCCTTTCCCATTGTGTGGGGGATTGTCGGTTCTGCTATCCTGTCTTTGATCCTCGGTCTGTTCACAAGACGGACCGTGGTGTAAGGAAGCTTCATCACCCTGAAGGAGGTACCATATGACCCTAGATAGAGATCAAATCTCACAACGTGAACAAGTTGTCGTGCAACAGGATGGCGGGCACGTCCATGAGGAACGGGTGGTTCAGGACGTCAATCTCGAATACCGGGAAACGATTTACAAAGTGACTCAGTTCGTCTGGTTGTTATTTGGCGCTTTAGAAACCTTGCTGGGTATTCGGGTGATCTTGATGCTAATCGGCGCGAATCCCGGCACGCCGTTCACGGCACTTGTCTATCAACTGAGTGAGTTATTCCTCTGGCCGTTCCGAAATATCGTCGCCAACCCGGCATTTGGAAATTCCGTGCTAGAGATCACCACGCTTATTGCGATGATTGTTTATCCTCTGATCGGTTGGGCGATCGTACGCTTGATCTGGGTGCTTTTCTATCGGGCACCGACCAGCCAAGTCACCACCTATCATCGAGATACACGCTAGAAGTATGCCCTCAGGTTGAAAAAGGGCAAATTCAAATTTCAAAAAGGAGAAAAAATGAACCAGAATATCTTAGAAGGCAAATGGATGCAACTCAAAGGATCGATCCGTGAGAAATGGGGCGATCTGACGGACGATGAAATCGAGCAGATCGCTGGCAAGCGCGACAAGCTGGCTGGCGTGCTCCAGGAGCGCTACGGCTATAGCGAGCTCGAAGCCGAACGTGAGATTGATGACTTCCTTGATAGTTGGGACCATGATCATCCTCACATGTAGTCGTTAGGGAACACAAACAAATGCCAGAGGGGAATTTCCCCTCTGGCAAGTTAAAAACGTAGACTTCTAAACTATATAAGGAGAAAGCATATGAGTACCATTCTTATTATTATTTTGATTCTGTTGTTGTTAGGCGCTTTGCCAGTCTGGCCCTACAGCCGCAGCTGGGGCTATGGTGGCAGCGGGATCGTTGGGTTCCTTTTGCTTCTGGTCATCTTGGGCTTGTTGTTCAATTGGTTCTAAGGATGTCAAGAGCTAAATATTGGATCTTGATGCTGCTTGCAGGCGTTCTACTTAGCGCCTGCAGCAGCAACCAGGCAACTCAGATTGCCACACAAATCGACCCTGCCCTGGAGAACGTGTTGCCGCCGGACGTTGCCCTGAACGTGCAGAACTTTATCAGTGAGTCCTTGGCTGTGCCGATAGAGAGTATTAAAATTACAAATGTGGAACAAAAGGACTGGCCGAATGGCTGTCTCGGTCTGCCGGAGGGAGATGAAGCTTGTATAGAGGCGATTACGCCGGGCTGGTTACTGACGTTCGACATTGATAATCAGGAATACAAATACCGTGTAGATCAGACAGGAACTGTGATTCGACAGGAACCATGAAAGCCTCTCCCTCTGAACGAGTGGTAACGTGGACCACAGGTCAGGTTGTGCTCGCAACTTTATTTGTGGTCTGCGTCTTTTTAACGTTCTGGCTGCTATACCGCTTACGCGATGTGCTGTTTCTCTTTTTTGTGGCAATTGTCCTTGGAACGGCGATCCGTCCCGCGGTAGATTGGCTGCATCGCAGGGGGATTCCTCGAGCGACCGGAGTAATCCTTCTCTATATTGTTATTGCCAGCCTTGTGATTGGCTTCCTGGCAATGATCCTCCCTTTGCTTGCCGATCAAGCCACTGAGATCTTCAGGACGCTTCCGGAATACTATACAGGGTTTCGGAGTGCGCTGGTCGATTCCCATAACAGACTGTTACAAAATATCGGCTTGCGCCTTCCTTCTCAATTGGCTTTTCTCATGAACAGAGATCCCAATGCCGAAGAGGTCGTGGGTCAGGTAGGGCAAACCCTGCTTTACACCAACCTGATCTTCAGAGGGCTGTTGGGTACGCTTGTCGTATTTCTGCTTGCGTATTACTGGACGCAGGAAGGCAACTTTATCCTTCGATCCTTCCTGCGGATTGCCCCGCCGCAACGGAAAAAGAATATCCGGGAATTTTTACAACTGGCAGAAATGAAGTTAGGCGGCTACGTTCGGGGTCAGGGACTTCTCTGTCTGGCTGTGGGCGCGACCGCCTTCATCGCTTATCTATTGATTGGACTCCCTTACCTGCTGGTGTTGGCAATCTTTGCAGGTGTTATGGAAATGGTGCCGATCTTTGGGCCTGCTCTGGGTGCTGTTCCGGCTCTTCTGGTGGCACTTTCGATCGACCCAAGCAAAGCGATCTGGGTGGTTGTTGCCACGGTGGTTATTCAATTGCTTGAGAACACGGTCCTGGTTCCGCGCATTATGAAACACTCCCTGGGGGTAAACCCCATCATTACCCTCTTATCCCTGATCGCCTTTGGTTCCGTGTTCGGATTTATGGGCGCGTTGCTGGCACTGCCCCTGGCAGCGATTCTTCAGCTGCTCGTAAGCCGGGTGATGCTGACGTCCGCCGAAAATGCCAGAAAAGCTCAGGAGAAGGCGGTGCAGATCCAATCCTTGATCAAGGATAGCCAGGATTTAATGCAGACCCTCCATGAAACATCGAATCAAAACCCTTCCTTTCGAAACCTACCCGAGGCAGATCGGCTGGAATTGTATGAAATTACAGAGGAACTTAACCAGTTCTTGAAACAAGTCAAAGAAGAAGGCGAAGCAGCATGATCCGGCTCATCCGATATACCGTTGTGGTCCTGGCGACCCTGATGGTCTTGCTTTTGATATGGCAGTTTATCTCTGCCATTATATTATTTCTCTTATCGCTGGCTGTAGCCGCCGCACTCAGACCGTTGATCAATAGCATCACTGGCAGATATGTGCCAAAACGAATTGCCCTGGGGATCGTTTACTTTTTGTTGACTGCAGCGATCCTGAGCTCGGTTTGGATGATTGGCACACCTTTGCTGGAAGAGGTGCAGCTGGCAAGCGACGACTTCATTGCGAATTATGAGCGTGCCAAAACAGATTGGCCCGAGGAAGGCACTGCCTTTCAGCAGGCGCTGGCAGAGCAGCTGCCGCCTTCGGCGGACCTGTATGGAGTGTTGACCAGTGAGCAAGGGATTCCTGCTCTGGCGGGATTGTTCGGGATCGCACAAAACTTTTTTTCCACTCTGGGTCAGATCGCCTTGATCCTCGTCCTGAGCCTGTACTGGAGTGCCGATCAATTTCGTTTCGAGCGCCTCGCTCTTTCCCTGTTGCCCGAGGAACATCATCCGAGAGCGCTGCACATCTGGCGGTCGATGGAAACAGGCGTGGGTGAATATATACGCAGTGAATTAGTCCAAAGTGTGCTGGCGGGATTGCTGCTGTGGTTGGGCTACTCTGTATTGGGGATACGCTATCCAATCCTTCTGGCGTTGTGGGGCGCCATTGTCCGGCTCATTCCCTGGTTTGGCTCGTTGATTGCCGTATTGCCAGCTCTGCTGATTGGGATCGGGGTCTCTTCCACAGTCGGGATTTTGGCGACGCTTTACACGATAGGAATCATGCTGACGCTGACGTTTATCATCGAGCCGCGTTTTTTCCCCCGCTATAAGTACAGCTCCCTGTTGATCGTATTGTTCGTTGTTGCACTGGCAGAAACCATCGGCTTTATCGGCGTCGTACTAGCGCCACCACTGGCGGTTGCCGTGCAAATTTTATTTCAACACCTTTACCCTTTGCCTGAGCTAACTGCCAGTGAGGTTTCGCAGGAAATGACCGACATACGAACACGCCTCCTGGAATTACGAAGGCGTGTTCAGAATTCTCGCAGGCGGGAAAGCATTCGCCTGGTAGAACGGCTCCAGCGCCTTGTGCGCCGGACGACCGATTATATGCAGGAAGAGTATTAGGCTTCCATTCGTCGTCTCAGAATGAACCAGTCCAAAAAGAAGAGCCCAGCGCCAATCAGTGCCAACCCATACAGGAGCATGGAGGGCGCGGAAGCGCCGCGCAGCATGACATCTTGTAGCATCCGAATGCCATAGGTTGCCGGCAATGACCAGGCAAGGACTTTCATGGGCTCCCACATCAGCCGCAGGTCGAGGAAGAAACCACTAAAAAAGATGCTGGCAAGCAGCAACAGCATCGAATATTGGACGGCTTGCGTATCCGTTTGTGAGATCAGCGAGATCAGAAATCCGACGCCTAAGGAGGTGAAAAGCAGAACGATCACAGCCAGGGCATAGTTAATCCAATTCCCGAACATGGGAACCTTCAATAACCATACTGCCAGGAAGGTAATCACCCCCGCCAGCAGGATCTCAAACAACAAATAGCTGAGGAATTTCCCGATCAGGGTTTCGAAGGCGCTAATCGGCGCCACCCGGAACAGCTCAATGATTCCCGAGCGCCGCTCACGGACGATCGATAAGGAAGCAAAGGTGATCGAGAGATGCTGCAGCAGCAGGACAATTACGGCCGGCGCGAAGAACTCGGTCGGCGTAAACATGATATTGGACAAGGGCGTCGTATCTGCGTTAAAGGGATTAACTATGACAGAGGAACCCAGCGACCGAAAAGTGGTAAGCTGATCATGTGCGGTGGTGAGATCGTTTTCGAGATCCGTCACCTGTGCGGCGGTACTAGTATCCCCGGGCGGGATAGCTTGCTTGAGAGTCTGCGTTTTGGTAATCGCGTTTTCCAGGCTGGTCTGCAGGTCGCCGGCATTTGCCTGTCCCTGTTCCGTGACCTCCTGTAGAAGCCGGCGATTGACATCGTCCACATAGATCCGCGCGACGGAATTAATATAGGCGATCTGAAAGGGGTCCACTTCATTGTGATAGATCGTAAAGACCGCCTGCTCATTGTTTTCAATCGTCTCCAGCGGGTTCGGCGGTATGACAATCACAAGGTCGGTTTGATTCAACGCCAGTTTTGCCAACGCCAGTTCCTTGTTGCTTTCCATGTCCTGATCGGCGATGGCGGGGCTTGCTGAACCGGTAAACAATTCCAGATTTCCCTGTACATCTGTTGGATCTTCGGCAACAAAGGTCGTTCGCAGGGTGCGGTTTTGCTCTGGATACCCGAGTCCGAAAAGAAACATAATCAGAAAGGGACCGAATACCAGCGTCAGGATTAGCCGCGGCTGACGCAGAATCTCGGTCAGCTCCTTGCTGATGAAGGAAGAGATCCGTATGAGGAATTTAGCCAATCTTTTCATTGTTCGTTTCCTTCTCAATCAGCTTCACAAACACGTCATCATACGGCGGGAGGATTTCTTCGATTGTTTCAATGTTGACTCTGTCTGCTTTACAAGCCTCGATGAGAGCCGGGATCGCCGTACTGGCTTCGTCCACGATGAGGTCGATCTCCTGGTCAGAGATGACTTTGACTTTACCGTGCACAAAGGGCAGATTTTCCAGTTTTTTGCGGCTTTCAAATCTCATGTATTCGGAGGTCTTGATGCTCACGAGCTCCCCGCCGAAGGCTTTCTTTCGCAGCATTTCTGGCGTCTCTACCATCAGGAGCTTTCCATCATACATTACGCCCACCAGGTCACAGTACGCGGCTTCGCCCACATATTGTGTCGTGACAAATAACGTATGACCTTCATTTTGCAGCTCTTTGAAATAGTCCCAGAACTTACGCCGCAGCAGCGGGTCGATGCCTGCGGTTGGCTCGTCCAGAAACAGGAGCTCGGGGTTATGGACGAGGGTGGCCGCCAGGCTCAGGCGTCTCTTCATACCGCCAGAGAGCGCCGAAGCCAGTTTATTTTTATCTCCGGTCAATTCGACGAACTCCAGAAGCTGGTTAAACCGTTTTGCCCGTCCGAACAGGCTCACGCCGTAAAACGAGGCCGCGAAGTTCAGGTTTTCCCAGACGTTCAGCTCGGGATAGAGGACGAAGTTCTGAATCAAATAGCCAATTTTTTCCCGGTCTGATTTTGAAAACTGGTAGGGATCTTTTCCCAATACGGTCACCTGCCCCGAGGTCGGTTTGTGGACCCCCGTCAATAAGCGGACCGTTGTTGTTTTTCCACATCCGCTGGGACCAATAAAACCAAAAATAGTCCCGCGCGGCACATTCATAGTCAGGGAATCGACAGCTACTTCTTCTCCAAACGTTTTGGTCAATTGTTGTGCTTGAACGACATCCCCGGAGCGATTTTTGTCTATTGTATTGTTCATGTTTTCCTATTTTATGCTTTGAAATCGAACGATTGAGTGTTCGAACTATTTGTTTTCGCTTACCCATCATAAATTTTGTTACCCGCGCTGTAAATAATATCATCGCCTTCTGCCTCAGCAATAAGGGAAAACCCTGCCTAAAGTATGGGAAATTCTTGGTTGAGAAAAATCAAGCGGACAGTTATAGTTGCCCAGTTGGCAAGGACGATGTATGAAACTCTTTAATTCAGAACAATCACCGGCAGAGCAGATTTCAAAGTCTGAGCTGGAGCATGTGCTGGTGATGCATTTGGGCGATATCCGCGATATCGTTATGCTTAGCCCTGCCCTGCGCGCGTTGCGCCAAGCCCTGCCCGGTATCCCATTGACGCTCTTGACTTCGGCAGCCGGTAGCCAGATGGCTCCATTGCTGCCCTGGGTGGACCACGTAATGGTCGATCCGACTGTGGGACAGGATGGTACGGGAAACCGCTCAATCAACCCTAGGGAGGAACTTGCCCTTATTGAGTGCCTGCGTCTGCACAATTTTTCCATCGCTTTGATCTTCAGTGGTGTTTCCCAGTCACCGGTACGCGCCGGGCTTGCTTGTTACCTGGCAGGGATCCCGTATCGAGTTGCATTTGCGAAGGGGATGAGCGGTTCTGTCCTATCCCACCCTCTACCTCCACCCGCCGATGATCTTCATCAGGTGGACCGGAACCTGAGCTTGCTCCGGGCACTTGATATTGTAGAGGCAGATCATCGGATGGAGTTGGACATTCCTGAGAATATCGAAAACAGGGCGAATGAATTATTGGGGATGGCGGGCTTACGATTGAATACTCCTTATACGATTCTGGCACCTGGATCGATGGGTGTGTTTGGATCCTATGCCCCGGATCACTTTGCTGCTGTGGCTCGTATTCTTGCAGCACAGGCAGAGCAGCCGCTCTTGGTCGTGGGCACCTCTGCAGAAGCAGCAATTATTGAGCCGGTGTTGCGCGTGGCAGATGAAAATTTATATGGCAATGTGTACTCGCTTGTAGAAAAAACGACTCTTCCCGAACTGTCAGCAATTATCCGGCAGGCAAGCCTGACGATTGCCAACAATTCCATCCACATGCACTTCGCAGATGTGTTTGGGTGCCCAATGGTGATCCTGCATTCTGAGAGGGATAGGGTGAATCAGTGGATGCCGCGTAATGCCCCTGTACGTCTGTTGAGCCGGCCGGCAGCTTGTTCTTCCTGCGATGAGGCGGATTGTCCACGCGGGATCAACTGCCTGGATATCCGTCCGGAGGAAGTGGCGATTGCAGCGCTTGAAATGCTTACAAAACAAACCTATAGCAGCCAATCGAGCTATAAAGAAATATTCTCTTACAGGATGGAGCTAGAGAAAAAAGATCGCGATCACTCTGCTATTCGCTGATGTAAGAGAGTGATCGCGCTTGTTGAGTGAATTTTGCGCGCGAGAATGACCCGAGCGCCTATCGTCTATCTTGTATTGACCATAGAGGGACTCTTCTCATTCGGGCTCATCCATGCGTTGAGGTCCCATTTTTCGCGGGGAGAGCCTACTTCCAGAGCTTTATAGTCCTCCATCACGCGCCGTGCCCGCGTCTCCCCTTGCGAATCATCTACATCGACCGTGATAAGCACGCCCTGCTTCTCGATCTGTTGGGTCATGACCTCGGCTTTTTCTCTCGAGCGGAGCAGACGGGATGCCGCGCCCAGGATAATGCCTGTCAGTCCACCCGTAATCAGACCCCAGACTACAGACATGAACACGAACAGTGGCTCACGCGGCGCGGAGCCCGGCTCCAAGTAAGGAAGCGAGAAGGTTCCCACGCCCACCAGGAATCCCAGGAATGCCCCGATTACGGCGCCAATCAATCCGCCTATAAACACATTCTTCGCGATGTCTTGGACTCTCACTTCTGTGGAGCGCATTGTTTTATTACGTGGCTTGCGGATGAACTGATGAATTTTTTCGTCTGCAAAGCCGGAGCTTATCAGCCCTTCATAGGCTTGATTGGCATGTTCCTGTGTTTCGAATAGACCGCCGATATGATTTTTCATGGTGCTCTCGCTTTTCTAACTTTTCTTTTCTACAGGGCAAATCATGGAATCGTTCCGCGGGGGCCACTAGCGCGCCAGGTACCCTCCGTCAATGGCATAATACGAGCCTGTCACAAACGACGCCTTCTCTGAACTGAGCCAGATCACGAGCTCAGCCACTTCCTGTGCTTCTCCCAGCCTTCCGATCGGGTGCAGAGAAATCAGGAGATCGTTCACTTGTTTGTTCTCTTCAAGCCCGGAAATCAACGGGGTGTGGATAAACGCAGGACCCACAGCATTGATGCGAAGATTTTGCTTGGCATATTCTACGGCGGCAGTTCTCGTTAACCCTACGACACCGTGCTTTGCGGCTACGTAAGCGGGGGAACTTTCAAATGCCACCTGCCCCAAAATAGAAGCCATGTTTACGATGGCGCCGCCGGCATTCAACATCGCGGGAATTTCATACTTCATGCAGTAGAACACCCCTGAGAGATTGATAGCAATTACTTTTTGCCAGCCTTCCACGCTGTAATCTGCTGTTCGGTTCGCTTCTCCGCCAATCCCGGCGTTATTAAAGGCAATATCCAGGCGACCGTATTGTTGTACGGTCGCAGCCACCATTGCCTGACAGTCGTCCGGGTTCGAGACATCCGCGCGGACAAAAAAGGCGTCGCCATTCTCCTCTTGGATGGCGCGAACGGTTTCGTTGCCGCCCTTTTCATCGACATCGGATACGACCACTCGGGCGCCCTCCCGGGCATATAAGCGACAGGCAGCTTGCCCAATGCCTGAGCCGCCGCCTGTCACGATTGCAACTTTTCCGTCGAGCAACGCCATATTTGTTTACTGCGCTTCCATATTGACGTGGCTCTCGGCGATCTTGGTTAGTTTTTCGTTTGCCATCGACTCTTCATCGAGGGTTTGTTGTAACAGCCGGGCTGCCTTCTCATAGCCAAGGCGCTCTGCCCAGGCGCGGGCGGTACCGTACCCGGCGATCTCATAGTGTTCCACCTTCTGTGCCGCTGCAATCAGACCGGCATCGAGCACATCCGGTTCCACATCTTCCTGTAGGAGCTCGTTGCCTTCCTCGATCAAGCCTTCCATGCCGACACACTTCTTGCCACGGGGAGAGCCATCCAGCTCGGAGAAGATGCGTTCGATCCGCTCTACATGCCCCTCCGTCTGTCTCAAGTGGTCCTGAAACGCCTTTTGCAGATCGGGGGATTGGGCATTTTTTGCCAGTTTCGGCAAAGCCTTGACCAACTGCTTCTCTGCACTATACAGATCCTTTAACAAATCGGTATAAAGATCATCTAAAGTTGCCATTTTCGAAGCCATCACTAACCTCCGGTTTATTAGATTTATTTGAGTTTCGACATCACCATTGTAGAATTTGAAGGAAGAATGAACAATGGGGGATGGGACTGCAAAGAGAGTAGGGCTTTCCCTAGCGGAGCAGACGTACGTCTTTCTTCTGGATGGCTTTATTGGCAGGATGCTTAATGACACTGACCTGTCCGCTAGGCTCCAGCCTTGCCTCCTTCACTTCCCTCATATGCTCTGTTCCATTAAGCCTCAGCGCAAATTGAACCTCCTCCGGTCGAATGCGTTCTCGTTGGAGGTTTTTCTGCACCAGTCGCCCTTCTTCGACGAGTGGCCGGGCAGGAGAAGCCAGCATCCAATACAGGGATGTATTGCGAGAAGTGAAAAAGGTGACAAGCATATGGAGTATCGTAACTGTGGTAAACGCGACAACCCCCTCGATCACTGGAACTTCGCCCCAAAAGACGTTATCAAACATATCGCCGATGATCAGGGTTACGATAAAATCCATGGGTGTTAGCTGTCCCAGGGTTTGCTTGCCCGAAATTCGGACGAGCGCTAGGGCATACACATATATAAAAGATATACGGATAATAATGCCTGTCAGACTGATTTCCATCGTTTACGACTTCCCCTTTGCAGGCTTTAGTTCCATCAGGTCCTGCTTCTGCACTGGCTTCGCCCAGTCCTCCTGAATCACGCTGATCTTGCCATTTGGTTCCAGGGTTGCCAGTTTTACCTCTTTGATGTCGTCCACGCTCATCAAACGCAGTTCGGAAAGCAACTCCTCCTTATTCAGTCTTTCCTTCGCAAGACTCTTATGCTGGATTTGACCGTTTTTGATCACTATCGTTGGGGAAGCACCTGTGAGTTTGTCTATGATCCGGCTCTTAAAACTTGCCCAGGAATTGACCAGATGCCATACCGCCGTCGCCCCGATTGCGACCACTCCCTGCAGGATGGTGACATCGCCGTAAATGATTTCATCTACCACTTCACCCAGGATGAGGGCGACGATCAGATCGAACGCCGTTGTGTTTCCAATTTCCCGCTTGCCCAGAAGGCGTACTACAACCAGCAGGAACACATAAACAAAACTTGCTCGCAACCCTGTGTATAGCAATTCATTCCAATCAATTTCCATAGGTCACCTTTTAAGCTCCTCTAGTTTTTTCTCGTGAGGAATCCCCTTGTGGGCACGCTCCACTTCTGAGAGCTTTACCATATCTGGGTCCGGCACGATCTTGGAGCCATAACGGTTGGCATAGACCTGGGTGAACTCTGCGCCAAAGAACAGAATTTGTGCCGAGTAGTAGATCCAGATGAGCAATATCGCCAGCGAACCTGCCGCTCCAAAGGTTGTCCCTACTTCGCTGCGTCCCAGATACAGGCCGATCAGGAACTTCCCCAGGCTGAAGAGAGCGGATGTGACCGCCGCGCCCAGCCAGACATCCTTCCAGGCGAGCTTGATCTCCGGCAGAAATTTGAAGATCATGGCAAAGAGGAATGTAACCACGAGGAATGAAACGATAAAGTTGATGAGGTTCAGCCAGAAATCTGCCATCGGCCAACGGGTACCGATATACTCCCCAAAGGCGCTCACGGCAGCGCTGACGACAAGTGAAGCCAATAACAAAAATCCAATGCCCAGCACCATGGTAAACGAGAGCAAGCGCCTCAGCACAAAACGCTTGACGCCATCTATCCAGTTTTTTGCCGGTTTGGGTTTTACCTCCCAGATGGTATTCAGGGAGTTTTGTAACTCACCAAATACGCCAAGCGCGCCGAATAAGAGAGTGACCGCTCCAATAAACGTCGCGGCAAGTCCCGTTTCCGGCTGGCTGGCGCTTTCGATCATGCCCTCCACAAATTCACGTCCCTCGACTCCAATCAGATCTTCCACCTGTGCCATCGTCTGGGTTTGGGCAGCTTCACGGCCGCTCACTAACCCGGCGATGGCGAGGATCAACACCAGCAGAGGCGCGAGCGAAAACGTAGTGTAGTACGCCAGAGCTGCTGCGAGCCTGTTTGCTGCATCTTCGCGCCACTCCCGGAACGTGTCTTTGATCAGGTTGAGCATAGCTAGATCGTTTCTTGGATGAGTTCCTCTTTCTCCAGTAAAGGCACCAGCTCATTCTTGAAGAACTTGAAGAAACCTTCCTGATCTTGCCCGATCTGGTGCAGGTAGATATGGTCGTAGCCGTTTTCCTGTAAAGTTTGAATGGCTTTGAGATAGGAAGTGGGATTGGGACCCAGGACGGTATCCTCGGGGATTTTTGGATCTCCCATCGCATCGACTACATCCTGAAAATGTTTAGGGGTGGGGAGGTCGGAATGAAGAGCACCTGATACGGTAGAGGTGGGCCACCAGTGTTTCACCGTTTCCCTTGCCTCTTCCTGGGAATACGCCCAGCAAACCTTGATCATGCCATAACGAGGCTTATCGGCGCCTCCTGCGTTTTCGAATGCCTTTACCACCTCATCCCCGGCGGATGTGCTGATCAACCCGTCAGCCATCCCAGCCGCCAATTCCGCCGATTCGGCTCCTGAAGCTGCCACATAGATCGGTGGCAGCTTTTCAGGAAGCGTATAAATACGCGCATCCCGGACAGAATAATATCCTCCTCGGTGCGAATACTCTTCGCCTTTCCAGAGCTCTCGAATGATTTCTATGGCTTCTGCGAGCATGTCCTGGCGGGCATCGATATCGGGCCACGGATCGTCAAACACGTGTTCGTTCAAGTTTTCCCCCGTACCAAGTCCCAGAAAAAAACGACCTGGCATCATATCTGCTACCGTCGCGGCTGCTTGTGCTGTCAAAACAGGATGAAAACGAATGATCGGGCAAGTCACGCCCGTACCCACGCTCACGCGCTTTGTCGCCTGGGCAATGCCACCCAGTACACTCCAGACAAAGGGACTGTTTCCTTGCCGCGGCACCCAGGGATGAAAATGGTCTGAGATCAAGAGAAACTTGAACCCAACCTGTTCTGCTGTCTGTGCATTCGCAATTAATCGGTTTGGGTTATGTTCCTCGCTTGAGAGGGCATATCCTAGCTGTATCAACGTATAGTTCCTTTCCTCTTGGAATAACGTACTTCAGGCGATTAATGTGATTCGAGTGGCGCTTGATAGTGCCGACGTTTACCGTCGAAACCAGTGCCACTCGAACATTAACTGGTCTCCAATCGCTCGTCGTCCAAAAAGCAGGGAAACGAGGAACAAGACCAGGATTATATGTGAAACTCCACTCATGTATTTCTACAACTATAGCCTTGTGCCCATTGAATATCAAGTCAGGATATACCTGCGTAGAGAGTAGGAATATAGTGCTCTGTTATAGGGCATTCCCCTAATAGGCTTAGGAATTTACCCCATAATAAGTTTGTCTCTTCTCTCTTACTATTAAGAATGAACGTTTTGCAAGGGGGCATGCTCACTATGTGAATTAAATCTCCCGGAATACCGGGTCCTGATGAGGAGAAAAGAATGAGAAGGAAGGTTCTTAGACCTCGCAAGAAAACCAGTGCCGGAAAGATTTTCACCGGCGTTCTGCTCGGCGGCTTGGTGGGGATGACTATGAAATGGTTGAGAGCGCCTTCTTCCGGTGATGTATCGCGCCGGAGACTCAACGAAAAAATCAAAACTTCGGAAGGGAACGTGGAAAGCCAGGCACGCGAAATGGTGCAAGAGATCGAGGAGCAGCGAAACCAGTTTTGAAGATCGAATCCTATACATCTTGAGAATCTAAGCAAGACTACTGAAACCACGGAACCCTTCTTCCTATTTCTACAGTCTATCGCGTATGAATCCGATTAAAGTTCTTCTGGTCATCGAGGTTCGGCTCATTGCCAATCTATTTGCCTCTGTGCTGGAGGATGAACCTGGCATGCAAGTCACAGGTTTTGTCTCCAGCGCAGAAGCTGCTCTGGATTTTCTACAGAGACAGCATGTGGACGTCGCACTGGTGAACGCAGATTTACCAGACCAGCAGGCACTCAAGTTTACACAGACGGCTATGGAGTGCTCGCCTTCTACAAAAGTCGTGATTCTCGGGCTTTCGGAAGAAAACCAACATCATGCGCTCCGCTACATCGAGGCGGGTGCCGCAGGATATATCCTAAAGGATAGCTCTCTGAAGGAATTGATCGACGTCATTCGCCTGGCGCAAAAAGGAGAAGCACACGTCTCCACACGTATGGCAGGCGCAATGATGGAACGGCTCTTTCGTCTAGCCAGGGTATTTTCGGCGGTAGAAAACAAGATCGATAGCGATATCCGTCTGACGTCACGTGAGCTCGAAGTCCTGCAGTTTATCAGTGAAGGGCTGACGAATCAGGAGATTGCTTCTCGTCTCGTTGTGGAGGTGGGCACAGTGAAGAATCATGTCCATCGAATCCTGGAGAAATTGAACGTTAGCAGCCGGCAGGAGGCCGCCTCCTATCTGGCGTTCATCAAAAGTAGAGAATAATTACCTCCCTAGTTGTACATGGGAAACCCTCCTAAAGGGAGTAGGCATATTCCCCATTGCTGTGAAGAAAGCAAACTTATATAGTTGGGACATCTACAGAGACAGGAGCGAACGAAGGTATGACTGGATATCCTCAGCTTTTGCAAGCCACCAAAGTGATTGGTAATCGGGTCTTTAATCCCACTGGTGAACAGCTTGGCAGCCTGAGGGATCTCGTGTTCGATTTTGAAGAAGGCTACATTGCTTATGCTGTGTTGTCCTTTGGAGGATTCATGGGAATGGGAGATAAGTTATTTGCCATTCCCTGGGAAGCGCTTGCGCTCAACCCAAAGGATCATACGTTCGTCTTGAATGTGGAGAAGGAGGTGTTGCAGAAAGCACCTGGGTTTGACAAGGATCATTGGCCCGATGATGCTCAATATGAAGCAGGCTGGCTGCTTGATATCTATGAGTATTATGGTTATTCTCCCTACTGGATGCCTGGCAAATAGGAGGGCGAGTCAGGAGGAAAGCGCAGTTACGGGGTAAAAGGGACGTCAGTATTAACGAAAGGATACGCTCCGACATGCACATGTTGGAGCGTATCCTTTTAAGGTAGATAGGTTACAAGGAGCTACCTGTGTACTATTACCTCTACCTCATGTATCTTTCCATCATCTTTCAGCGGAATCAAACCCTCTTTCAAAGCTTTGCCGTCCATTGTGATTTGGTTTAGCTCTGATTTCCCATTTTGCTTCTGGTTCACAACGATGTGATAGGAGGTTTCCCCAAAGCGATACGTGATCTGATAGTGAGTCCAATCTTTTGGAATGCTGGGATGGATCTTAAGTGTGTCTCCTGTGCGCTGCAAGCCGAGGATCATTTCAATTCCCAGGCGATACATCCAGCTTGCCGAGCCGGTGTACCACGTCCAGCCGCCGCGCCCGACATACGGCGCGACGCTGTAGACATCGGCGGCGATGACATACGGCTCCACGCGGTAGCGCTCCATGTTTTCTGGCGTATCCGCATGATAGATGGGATTGATCAAGCGGAATAGATTCGCGGCGCGCTCGCCCTGTCCCATCTGCGCAAATGCCCAGATGGCCCACAAGGCGGCGTGCGTGTACTGTCCGCCGTTCTCGCGGATACCGGGCGGATAGCCTTTGATATAGCCCGGGTCGCGCGCCGTGCGCTGGAAAGGAGGCGTAAACAACAGAATCAACTCATCTTCTAACCGTACGAGATGGTTGAAAACCGACTCCATCCCCTGCGCCGCGTGCTCCGGGTCTGCGCTCTTCGAAATGATTGCCCAGGATTGTGCGATCGAGTCGATCCGGCATTCGTTGTTGGCAGCGGAACCAAGCCGCGAGCCATCGTCGTAATACGCCCGTAGATACCAATCTCCATCCCAGCCATTTTTCTCGAGCGCCTTGTGGATGTTTACAATTTGCGCACGATAGTCACTTACTCGTTTTGTATCACCTCTTGACTCGCAAATCTCTGCAAATTCACGAAGCGTCGACGAAAGGAACCAACCCAGCCAGATGCTTTCGCCCTTTCCAAGGTAACCGACACGGCTCATGCCATCGTTCCAATCGTGTGCGCCCATGAGGGGAATCCCGTGTGGACCGGCGGTTATCCCTTTGGCAATGGCGCGGCAGCAGTGTTCATAAAGCGTCTTGCGCTCGCCTGCAGGGAACTGTCCATAGCGTTCGTGTTCGCCAGACTTTAGTGGCTCTGCATTCAGGAAAGGAACTTCTTCCTCCAGAATGGACAGATCGCCGGTGATGCGTACATAATGAGCCGTAACGAAGGGGAGCCAGAGCAAATTGTCCGAGCAGCGCGTGCGGATGCCGCGCCCGGCGGGCGGATGCCACCAGTGGAGTACATCCCCCTGCTCGAACTGGTGTGCCGCCGACTCGAGGATGTGCTGCCGCAACAGGTCTGGGCGCACATGGACGTAAGCCATCGCATCCTGCAGCTGATCGCGAAACCCATAGGCGCCGCTCGATTGATAGAACGCGGTCCGGCCCCAAAACCGGCAAGAGAGAGATTGATACAGCAGCCAGCGGTTCAGCAAAAGGTCCATACCGGGGTCAGGGGTTTGCACCTGAGTTTGTTCCAGGATTTCGTTCCAAAACTCGCTGACACGTTGTCGCGCTGTTTCCACGTTTTCAATGTTTTGAAAGTGCTTGATCAGTCGTTGGGCATCGGCATGGTCTGCACCTTGCCCAAGCAGGAAGGTGATCTCTTTGGTCTCGCCAGGCTGCAGCCAGAGCAGAAACTGTAAGACGCCGCATGGATCGCTGCCGGGTTCCAGACGCGGGGTGAGCCCTACACGTTCCAGGGCGGCAGGGCGGATGTAACTTCCTAGTTTTCCAAGAAACTCTGCGCGATCTGTTGTCACGCCGGCGGGCTCGCGCGTGCTTGCCAGGAATGCGACGCGCTGTCCGAAATCTGTGTTATATCCGTTGCGTGCCAGGAGCGCAAACGAGCTGGAATCAAACTCAGGCGTGATGTACGCTGCCGTGTTTTCGCGGGCACTGCCGAGCACCCATTCTGCGTAATATGTCACATTGATGCGGCGCATCCGTTTCGTGGTGTTCTGGAGTTTGAGCTGGACGACCTTTACCGGCTCGTCTGGAGCGATGAAGACTGTTAGGTGCTGGAGCAAACCGTGACTGGCATGCTCAAACGTAGAATAGCCTGCTCCATGACGAATGAGATAGGGCGCATCGGCGCGCGCAGGCAGCGGCGTGGGGGACCAGATCTGCCCGGTATCTTCATCACGCAGGTAAATTGCCTCGGAAGGCAGATCGCTGACAGGGTCATTGCGCCAGGGCGTCAGGCGGTTCTCGCCGCTGTTCTGTGACCAGGATGGTCCCATCCCTGCTTCAGAGACGACGCAGCCGAACGCCGGCGTAGCAATCACATTGACCCAGGGCGCCGGCGTCCACTGCCCTGGGTCGAGGTAAATGACATATTCACACCCATCGGATGTGAAGCCGCCAAGCCCATTATCGAACAGTAAGTCTGCGGGACGCTGCAGCTCGGGCTGGATATCCATGACAGGATAGAGAGATTCGATCGGCACAAAGTGTGGCAACCGAACAGGCGCTACATCCAGCTTCGATAACTGATGGTCCAGCGGACCTCCATCGCCATCCAGAACAGCACGTGCGACAGTCATTAGAAGAATCCGTTCGGCTTCATTCATCTGATCTTCTTGCAGGATGAAGATACCGCCGCGATCATTCAGCCAGTCTTCACTAGCCGTGCGCTCCAGTAAGCGGAAGATTCTGTTTTTGAAGTCCTGTTCGTAACTGGTTTCGCGCTGGCTAAAGATAACCAGGTCGATCATCAACCCGCGTTTGCGCCAATAGGTGTGTGCCAGGATCACTTCGCCGAGTAACTCGAGATCCGCGGGGCGTTTGACCCGTACCAACACGATTGGATAATCGCCCGAAATTCCAAACGCCCACAGACCAGGCTGCGCCAGCGTATTGTTGCGGAGAATGTTTGGCTCTGCGCGCAGGGCATTGGAGAGATAAAGCAGCGGAGAAAGAAGTTTTTGGATTTGTTCCACTTTCTGCGAAGTGAGATTGAGCTGTGCGAGCTCCTCTTCCGCCTGCACACGTACGTCCTGGCTCGCGCGGCGGATCTGTGACCAGCTCTGATAACGGCGCGCCAGTTCGAGCGCTTCTCTGCGAGATGGGGCAACCAGTGTAATAAATGCAATCTGGACAGTTTGATACGGCTCGAGGATGACCTCCGCTTGCAAGGCACAGATTGGGTCGAGCGTGGAACCTGTCGTGCCAGACAGCACTGACGTTTGCGTGGAGGTGGAAAACGCCAGCGGACGATGCGCCGTGCCGCCACGCCCCAGGAATTTTGCCCGGTCGGTTTCGTAGCCAGTCAGTTTCACCTTTTCCTGACTGCTGGTGAAAAAGTGGGCGAGATAGACAGGCTTTTCCTCTGCCGAACGCGGCCGGCGTCGGAAGAGCAGGATACCTTCCTTCGCCAGAAATTCATTTTCGATAAAAAGCTTGTTGTATGCCGGGTGACGCAGATCGGCAGATTGCTGGTTGAGGATGATCTCTGCATAGCTGGTGAGCGCCAGAATGCGTGACGATCTGCCGTGGTTCGTCAGGCTGACACGCCGGATCTCTACTTCGTCATGGGGCGCCACGCTCACAACGGTCCGCAGGAGAATCTCTCCATCCTGGCGTTCGAATTCGACTCGATGAGGATAAAAGTTCACCTCGCTTCGGTCTGGAGGAGCCATTGTGGGCTGTTGGGTCACTGACCACAACTGACCGTTCAGGCGGTCCTCTACGTAAATCCAATAGCCGTGGTCGTCCAGGGTAGGATCGTCCCGCCAGCGGGTCAGCTCCATATCTCCCCATCGACTGAAGCCGGAACCTGCCGCGCTGATCAGCAGGCTATACGTTCCATTTGATAACGTGTGGACCTGGGTATAAGGCGCATCCGGTGAGACGCGCCACGGGTCAAGAGGGATGTTAGCGCTGGGACGCATCGAATCGACTTGTTGGTGGCGCGGGTGCTCGGTCGGCACGTTTGCAGGCGTCTGTTCCTGTAGAAGCAGTTCCACGCTTTGGATACGCGGGTCGGCATGGAAGCGCCGGATCATACGTTTCTCGAATAGATAATTGCATAGAGAAAGCAGGATCATCCCCTGGTGGTGCACCATGAACGTGCGTATCACGGCATGACTCTCCCCTGTTTTCAGCCGGTCGGGCGTGAAATCCACCGATTCATAAAGTCCATAGAGTCCCCACATCTTAAGGCTTTTCAGCCGCGCCAGGTTTTGCATGACTTCCTGAGGAGCAATCGGAAGCGCCAGCACGGAGGCATAGGGCGCGACGACCAAATCGTTGGAGAGGCCACGTTTGTAGCCGAGGCTTGGAATGCCAAACGCCTGATACTGGTAAATCTGCTGGGCATCGAAATTGTAATAGCTTGCTTCGGATGTCCCCCACGGAATGTTCTTTTGCGCTGCATACTTGATTTGCTGTTCGATTGCCACCCGGCAGCTTTCATCCATGAGAGTGTCCGGATAACTCTCGATGAATAGATTTGGCATAAGATATTCGAACATCGTGCCGCTCCACGAGAGCAGGCAGCGCACCCCGTCAAACTCGGTGAGAGGTCGTGAAAGGTGTAGCCAGTGATCCTGAGGCACATCTCCGCGTGCGATGGCAACTAAGCTGGCGATGCGCGCTTCAGAAGCCATCAGGTCATAGTAGTTGGAATCCAGCCGCCCCGATTCCACGTTGTAGCCAATGTGGAAGACATGTCGATGCGAATCATATAGAAAGCCAAACGGCATGGATTGCAAGAACGCCTCAGCCCGGGAAGCAAGCGTTGAAAAGTTATCCAGCAGCGAAAGGCAGTTCTTGCGCGCCGATCTGAGGTCATACGCTAAGGCATCGCACCATTCGAACACGACCAGGTCTTTCTCATCGAGAAATTCATTGAGCTCTTCGATAAGGTTGCTGGCTCGTTTGCAAACATCGGGGATCTCACCCAGCGTGGGATGCAGGGGCAGATTGGCGAGCAGCGCTTCCCATGCAGAGATTACTTCCGTGTTTGTGTCCAGCCCTTCCGCACGCGGCGCGTCTGCCAGCGCCAGCAGCCAGGGGGCAAGCACCTGGATGTCGATGCGGATGCGCCGCAGCTGATGGCGCACACGGTCGATCCAGATCGAAAGATTGCGCAGGGTATCCGGAGCAGTCTCTTCATCGGTTTGCTGGACGGCTTCCCACAACATGGCTTCGAGTTCTGCCTGTCCTTCCTTGAAAAGTTCCATCAACAGCGCAGGTGTAAACTGGCTGCGGTCATTCAACTTTTTCACGAGCATTCGTAACGAGTCGATCGCGGCTTGCAGGGAATCAGCGGCAGACCCCAGACCTCCCTGGGTCAATGTGATGGAAAGCATATCGAGCGTATCTTCCAAACCCTGCCAGTTGACGACTTCCGTTTTCTTCATCTCAAAACATCCCTGGCGTAATCCAATCAAACAGGCTGCCAGGTTGCCGCTGTCGACCGTGGAGATATAGCGCGGCGGAAGCGGCGCAAAACTGCGCGTGTCGTACCAGTTCAGGAAGTGCCCGCGCACACGCTCGAGCGAATCCATGCTGTCGAACGAGTCGCGCAGGCGCAGGGAAAGTTCCAGCGGACCGATGTAACCCAGGTCGTGGGCAGAGAGTGTGGAAAGCAGCGTCAAACCGATATTGGTCGGCGAGGTGCGATGCGCGACCACCCCGCGCGGGCTCTCCTGAAAATGATCCGGCGGCAACCAACGGTCCTCCGGACCTACAAAGTGTTCGAAGTATAGCCAGGTGGAGCGCGCCAGCAGACGCAGTTTATGCTCCTGCGCCGGAAGGACCTTCTTAACAGGTCGCCGATAAGGTTCGCTGATGCGGGTGGCAATATACGGCGAAGCAATCCAGCCAATCACAAGCGGCAACGCAACCCACAGGGTTTGCCGGTCGAGAACAAATAGCATCAGAGAAAAGAGGAATGCCAGCAACGGCGCGAGAATCATTGCCTGCCATGCGGATTTCAGACGCAGCCTCTTCCCAAATAATTGGACGGTATGTGCGGCGCTCACCCATTGCAACATGTGTCTGTGCGTAATGAACAGACGCACCAGGGTAGTAAGGACAGCGTCGAAAATGATCAGTGCTTCATGTGGTAAAAAAATGATTTCGAACAGGGAGCGCAGCATTGCCAAGCGCATCGGGCGCGTAGTTACAGTGGGGTGCTGTCTGGATACACTGTGCCGGACCTCCACAATAAGATTGCTAACCACGGCAATCAGAAAGGGGGAGAGGGCAATGACCAGCCATAGCAGGTTGGAACCTGGCAGAAAGAGCCATCCGCCGCCCAATAACGCCAGCACCCCGAGCGGCACCAGGCTACGCCTCAAATTATCAAAGAGCTTCCAGCGGTCAATTGCCGATAAGGGGTTGCGTGCCCTGCCTTCTCTGGCATCGCCCGCCGGGGCAGGTGTCGTGCGATGCGGCACCCAATTTCCCAGCCAGGGCAAAAGCTGCCAGTCGCCGCGTATCCAGCGGTGCATCCGGTCGGTGTACACCAGGTAATGAGGGGGATAGTCCTCGAACAGAACAACATCGGTCACGAGCCCACAGCGCCCTTGCATCCCCTCGAAGAGGTCATGGCTGAGCAGATGGTTTTCCGGGATCTTAGCCTGCAGGCTTCTCTGGAACGCCTCCACATCATAGATGCCTTTGCCTACATAATTCCCCTCGTCGAACAAATCCTGATACACATCCGATACTGCGCGTGTGTACAGGTCGATGGCTGAATCGCCGGAATAGACCCGCGTAAAGAGGGAGCGGTTCGCCGAAACCGGCCGTACTTGAGTGCGTGGCTGGAGGATGGTATGGCCGGCTATGATCTCCCCTGTTGTAGGATCAAATACAGCGCGGTTCAATGGATGGATGAGGGTACCGATCAGCTCACGCGCCGTTTCCCGTGGCAAAACCGTATCGGCATCCAGTGTGATGACGTAACGGATTGTGGGGAGAACACTCAAATCCCCGTCCTTGATGAAAAAAGTAGTGGAATTGCTGCCACTCAACAGTTTGTTGAATTCTTCCAGCTTGCCGCGCTTGCGCTCCCAGCCCATCCAGCATTCCTCGCTCTCGTTCCAGACGCGCTCGCGGTGAAAGAAGTAAAAAGGGCGATACTCGCCGTTCGCGTATTTGTGGTTCAATGCCTCGATGGCGCGACGGGTTTGATCGACAGGAATCTGATCGTCTGGCATCTCTTTTTCGGGCGCGTCGGCAAAGTCTGTCAGCAGGGCAAAGAAAATGTTCGGATCGCGGTTCCCGATGAAGTGCCGTTCGATCTGGCTGAGGAGAAAAGGCGCGTCGCGTTCGGTGGCGAGCAGTGCCGGGATGACGACCATCGTCCGGGATTCTTCCGGCACGCCGTTCTCGAGATTCATCTTGGGCAGCGTGCGCGGCGGTATCATCGCAATGACCAGACCGTTGATCAGAGCAATCGCCACAGAAGAGACCGGCAGAAGGCTCAGGACTCCCGCTGCGATCAAGTGTAGAATTGTGCCTCCTGTTCTGGCAGTGTAAAAGACTATGAGGAGACAAATCGCGAATGTCAGAAGGGAAATACTGCCAAGATAGAAGACGGTGGCATTCTTTTGGATGGTGCGCACGAGCGTTTGAGACAACTTCGGGCGAAACTTGATCTGTGATTCAAGTGCCTCCCGGCCTGAATCGATGAGATAGTATCCAACATGCCTCTCCCGTGTAGACACGTTGGACTCCGCCAGGTCGATCGCCTGCCTGGCAATGCCCGATTCGTTCATCGTGGATCCATCTGCCAGCTCCTCCAGGATATTGCGATAACGATTGCGGGTTTCGAAGTCCATGCGAGCATATAGACTGGCTGGATCGCGGCGCAGGATTTGTTCGGGAATACTGGTGGATTCAAAAAAACCTTTCCAGTCCTGGGTTGCCAGCAGACGAAGGTTAAGGATAGAGTTGGCGATAATTTGGTCAGGATCACTCGGAAGATCAGAGGAAATAAATGCACCAACCTCTGCCTTCGGCAGCGGGATGGGCTCCCACTTCAGCTTCGTCACCGCAGACAGCGCCTCAGCCAGAACGTCGAGGACGGTCAGCCTTAACATCAACGGCAGCGCCCAGAGCTCACCCGTATCCAGCGGCGTGACGTCCTGAAACACCTGGAGGAAATGCTTGGTCTGTTCGATCTCGAGGCGTGTGTCTTCGCGTCGTGTACTGGCGAGCGTAAGGATATAAATGCGCGCCGAGCCATCTCGCGCTTTAGGCAGTCTCTGATAGTAATCCGCCGGAAGGTCTTGTTGCACCTGCCGCACTGCCTGCTCGATTACATAGAAGTTATCCATCAGCCATTCGGCGGACTGCGAAGTGGAGACTTGCGCCTTATTAGTTTCCTCGAAGTAATCGTAACACTCCTGAAAGAAGCGCATAAATTGTTTGAGGCGGGCAGGGACGATAAATCTGGAGCGCCGCGGCCGGCAATCGCTTAAGAGGCGCGCCAGCTCCGTAATCATCCGATCCGGGTCGTTTCCGAGAGGAGACGTATTTTGTTTTAGGGTATCGGCTTGCTCGAGGGGTACGGTGGATTGCATCAATCAATGTCCCTTGCTTTCCATGATCGCGCGTTCGGCGCGGGTCGTATGAATATCGTCAGGAGGCAAATCCTGCATGATGAGCAATGAGGTGTTGCCATAGGCGATAAAGCTTGTTGTGACACTGCCGTAGGGCCAGCGTTGGTCCCCCGTTTCGCCGTGGGCAACCAGGAGCACGAGGTCTGCATTAGATTCTTCTGCCAGATCATGCAGGACGGCAACGGCGTTGTCGCCAATCGCAATATGGGTTTTGATCTTCAAATCCTTAGTGGAAAACTGAGCCAGGAGCCGTTTGAAATAGCTCGCGGCTGCCTGCTGGTTTTTCTTGACAAACTGTTCGGCGAGCGCTGCCATTTCCTGAGAGACCGGCATCCGATTGATCAGACGCGGCTTTTCGATAACGGTTTGCAGGATTAATTGGGATTTATAGAACTGCGCCAGGTTAATCGCAAACGGCAGTACAAACTCCGAACGTGCAGAGCAATCCATACCGATGAACAATCGTTTATAGTGAACTTTGGTTGTCGCTGCGGAAGAAGGCAGGTAGGCACGCACTAAGAGGGTGGATGTGTAAGAGCGTAGGAGGATCTTCTGGACGACACCGCTCACATTCCAACCGCTCAAGCCACTCTGTCCATGTGTGCTAAGGGCGATGAGATCCACATTATTGTGGCGGGCAAAATCGATTACACTGCCTGCCGGGTTTCCCTCCAGGATCACAGACTCCACACCCAGGATGCCGCCTTCGCTCAAACGGTTCGCGATTCCTTCCAGATATTTTTCTGCATTCTGTTTCTGCAAATGCCATTCTACAGGATCAACCGCCGGGCTGCCGCCTCCATTCTGTGCTTTCTGCAAAACATGTAAAAGGGTGATACGCGCGTGGGTGACAGGCGCTACTGCGGTTACGTGAGGTAGTACGCACTCTGCCAGGGTAGAGCCGTCCAGTGGGACAAGAATGTGATTGAGCATCGAAGCCTCCATACCGTTCAAGATGTTGTAGATCGATGAATGCGCCTGTGTCTGTCTATTTCCCCGTGAATTGAATTATAGTACAAAGAAAAGTAAATCAATCTTGAAATAGTGTAAAATAAATGCGCTAACTTATCGCCCCCTCATCGCGATGGCGGGCATTTTCTTTATTTTAAGGATTAATTGTAGCTTTTAGCATAGCTATGGCGCGCAGAGCCAAACGTTTTTTTGAAGTATTTGAGAATCGAAGTCCTCTTTTTTGGACAATCACGGGGTTTACAATTGTCGGCTTACTCGGTCTCATCGATTACATGACAGGCAATGAGCTTAACATATCCCTGTTCTATTTGGTACCGATCGTGCTAGTCACTTGGGCTGTCGATCGTAGAACAGGGCTGTTCCTGTCGTTTATCAGTGGGCTTACGCTTCTCGGTGCCGAAATCGCTGCCGGTCAAACCTTTTCTCACCCTGTTTTCTATCTTCTCAATACGTTGCTGCGTACTGCATTTTATGTGGTCGTCGTTTATCTGGTGACCGAGTTACAGAAGTCACGCAAGGAGGAGCAGCTTGCAGCCCGCACAGACTATATCACTGGTGCTGTGAACGCTCGGTACTTCAACGAATTGCTACAGATGGAAATCAGCCGCATTCGCAGATATCCGCATCCCATTACACTGGTCTATGTGGACGTCGATAACTTCAAGCTGGTAAACGATCTGTTCGGACATAAAATTGGCGATGACGTCTTGCGCTTCATTGCCGCCGAGCTAAAATCGCAGTTGCGAATCACCGATACCGTGGCGCGGCTGGGAGGGGATGAGTTCGTGCTGCTACTGCCCTCTACACGCCAGCCGGAAGCCCGCCTGGTCGTTTCCAAAGTGTATGCGAACCTGATGGAGAAGGTGCGGCAGAAGAGCTGGCCGGTGACCTTTAGCATGGGCGCGGTGAGCTGTGAGTTCTCGCCTTACTCGGCGGAACAGCTCGTGAACATGGCAGATGAATTGATGTATGAAGTAAAAAATAGCACTAAGAACGATATCCGCTTTCGGACCTGGGTAGGGGAGAAATCTGTCCGGTATTGATTCTTGTTGCTTTGCGAACCGCCGTTTAAGATCCTTCGATTACTCGAAAGAATAAATCCACGACATGGGGGTCAAAGTGCTTTCCAGATTGCTCACGAATATACGCCAGCGCCTGTTCCTCGGTCCATGCGTCACGGTAGGGGCGGTTGGAGGTAAGGGCATCCCATACGTCGGCGATGGCAAACAGGCGGGCACTCAGTGGTATTTCCTCGCCTTTCAAGCTGCGCGGATACCCTGTGCCGTCCCATTTTTCGTGATGGCTATAGGGAATCGAAAGAGCGGGGCGCAAATACTCAATGGGAGAAAGCATGTCATGCGCGAAACGGGGATGTTTGCGCATAATAACCCACTCTTCTTCGGTGAGCGTATCCGGCTTATGCAAGATGGAATCAGGGATACCGATCTTGCCGATATCATGCAGCAGCGCCCCGCGGCGGATGTGCGTGATCTCCTCCTCACTGATGCTCAGTGCCTGCGCTAGCCGAACCGTGACCTCGGTCACGCGGCGGCTGTGACCTTCTGTTTCCCGATCACGCAGGTCCAGAGCGTGGGATAAGCCTTCGATCGTTGCTTCGTAGGCATTGAGAAGCTGTGCATTTGCTTCGCGCAGTTTGGCGCGCTCTTGCAGAAGTTTCTGATAGCGGTTGAGACGAGTTATCCCCAGCAGACGGGCACGCAATTCGTAGCGATCGAAGGGCTTGGAGATGAAATCGTCGGCGCCCGCTTTCAACGCGTTCAAGAGCGACTCGCGATCATCCAGTGCGGTGAGGATAATGATCGGAATCTCCGCGATCTGTGGGTCGCTGCGAATTCGCTGGCAGACCTCAAAGCCGGTCATGCCCGGCATCATCACATCCAGCAGGATCACATCTGGCAAAAGCTGCTTTGCTTTTTCGATGGCCTGCATGCCACTCTCTGCCATTTCCAGCTGATAACCTTCGCCTTCTAGGACGGATTGGAGTGTTTCCCGGCCGATGTACTCATCGTCAACGATCAAAACCAGGCTGCCCACGTTGCTCTCTTTGTTCATGTATCTATGCTCCATTTCTCCTGTGTGCCTACTTGTCTACTAAATGATACTTCACCGCCAGGCGGACCAGACCTGCAAGATTGCGTACGTTCAATTTTTCCATTAATTTCGTGCGATGCTTTTCCACCGTTTTTTCGCTGATGGATAACATTTTTCCGATCTCTGCGCTCGTATGTTCTTCTGCGATCAATTGCAGGATTTCCTTCTCGCGCGGGGAAAGGCTCGAGAGCGGATTGTCATCCTGCGGTCCGGTGTATGAATGGATAGCGCTTTCTCCAACGATCTCCGAAATGGGGCTGCTTAAGTACGTCTTGCCGCTGGCAACGGCGCGCACTGCCCAAAGCAGCTCGTCACTGACCGAGGATTTCAGCACGTATCCTTTCACCCCATACTGCAGCGCTCGATGCACAAACCCTTCATCGGAATACATCGAGAGCAGCAGGATATGCGTCGGTAGTTTCATGTCGCGAATATTTTCTGCGGCTTGCATCCCATTCATCCGAGGCATCATAATATCCATAATGAGCACGTCTGGTTTTAAGGACTCTGTCATCTCGATGGCTTCCTGTCCATTGGAGGCTTCGCCCATCACGTAAATATCGCCTGCTTTTTCCAACAAGGCTCGGATGCCCGCCCGCACCATGAGATGATCTTCCGCAATCAGGACACGTATCATGATCTCTCTTCTCTATCGACTCTTAGAGGACCTGCTCTATCAACGGGAATTGCGCCGACAAGATGGTGCCGTGCTTCGGTGTGGAACTGACTGTAAGTGTGCCACCTGCAATCGTGATCCGTTCGCGGAGGCCCGCCAGCCCGATTCCGTTTGTCCCAGTCTTCTCTTGCGTGAACCCGATTCCGTTATCCTGAATGGTCAGGGTAACCTGCTCCTCCTCCAGGCTCAATTCCACCCACACTTGCGTGGCATCTGCATGTTTGACCACGTTCGTCAAAGCTTCCTGGAGTGTGCGGTACAACGTAATGGTATACGTATCGGCTAATTCTGACAGAGCTGTATCCGCGTCTGCTTCAAAGATTACAGGCAGGTGTGTGCGGCGGGTGAATTCGGTGCAATAGGTTTGCATCGCAACTTTCAGCCCCAGGGTATCCACCACCGGTGGACGCAGGTCGCGCGCAATCCCTCGGATCTTGACAAAGATCTCATACGATTGGTCATAGAGCGATTGCAGACGGTCAAACAGGGATTGATCGGGCGTCGAAATGTCCTGTTGTAAGTTGCGCAAGGCGATCAGGTGGGTGGTGAGTGCCTGTCCCAGGTCGTCGTGCAGCTCGCGCGAGATACGCTGGCGCTCTTCCTCCTGTGCGGCAACCACGCGTTCCGCCATATGCCGGATATTTTCGCGCTGTTCCATCAGCGTGCGGTAGCGGTTTAGGCGTGTGATCGTGTGTACCCGGGCGATGAGCTCACGTCGGTCGGGCGGCTTGGACAGAAAGTCGTCTGCACCCGATTCGATGCCGCGCAGGCGAGAGTCGGGGTCGTCCAGCGCGGTAAGCAGGATGATCGGCACTTCCGCCAGCGCCGGCGTGGCGCGGATGCGCTGGCAGACCTCAAAACCAGTCATGCCCGGCATCATCACGTCCAACAGGATAAGATCAGGCTGAAGCTGGTTAAGCAGTTGCAGCGCGCGGATGCCATCCTGTGCCAGGTGAAGCTCATACCCTTCTCCCTCCAGGATCGCAACTAGAGCTTCTCGAGCGGTTGGGTCATCGTCTACGATCAGCACGGTACTCATGGCACGCGCGCCTCCCGTTCGGACAAAAAGCTTTGGATGAGCTTGACGAGTGCCTTGAGATTAACTGGTTTACTCATGTACTCATCCATGCCTGCCTCCAGGCAACGCTCACGATCATGAGGCATGGCAAGGGCGGTGAGCGCAATAATAGGAGTGTTTCTGAAATCTGGATCACTCCTCAGCTTGCGGGCGGTTTCAAAACCATCCATGCCAGGCATTTGAACATCCATCAGAATGAGGTCCGGCTTAACATGCCTTGCCTGGACAATCCCATCTATCCCATCCTGTGCCGTGAATACTTTGTAGCTGGCAAGCTCCAAATAGTCCTTAAGCATCATGACCACTTCTTTTGTATCTTCCACCAGCAGAATGGTTGGCTGATTCTCTTCATTGAATTGCACGGCGCGGAATTTGCCAGTGATTCTCATTCTCGATGCGGGGTCGATCGCCAATGCCGGCTCCCAGGGTAAGCTGATGGTGAAACGACTTCCTTTGCCTGCTTCACTGCTAGCACTCACGCTGCCACCGTGCAAGCGCGCCATCTGTGCGACCAGCGCCAACCCTAAACCAGTTCCTGTTGCTTCACGCGCCAGTCCGGAATCCAGTTGTACAAACGGCTGGAATAAGCGCGCCAGATCCAACGGTTTGATGCCAATACCGTTATCCCAAACGGTGATGGTAACCTGATTCGCTTCCTCGTTCCCGTGGACTTCAAGTCCCAGCTTTCCATATTCGGGGGTGAATTTGACGGCATTGCCCAGCAGGTTTACCATCATCTGCTTGAGGCGGCGCTCATCTGCCCACATCAAACCTAAGCCAGGGTCAATTTGCAAGGACACTTCCTGATTCTTTTTCTGCGCCAGTTGTTTGACCATTCGCAGGCTCGCCTGGCAGACCGCAAGGATATCCACTTTATTGATATCCAGTGTGATTTGCCCGGCATCAATCTTGGCAAGATCCAGAATATCGTTGATCAACGATAGTAAATGGTGTCCACTCTCACTGATGGTGGAGATATACTTCTGCTGTTTTTCATTCAACGGACCGGCAATCTGTTCGGCAAGACTCTCCGAGAGGCCCAAAATCGCATTCAAAGGTGTGCGCAACTCATGGCTCATGTTTGCCAGGAACTCATCCTTCACCCGCAAAGCGCGTGCCAGATTTGAATTGGCGCGGCTGAGGTCAGCCGTCCGCTCTTCAACTCGTTGTACCAGCTGATTGCGTTCCATTTGCAGGGCAATCTCCATTTGCTTGCGCTCGGTAATATCCCAGGCATAATCCGCAAGGCGCGTGGCAAGCTCAAGGTCCTGCGATGTATACTCCTGCAGCTTGTTGGCGATCCCCATGACCGCCATGATCTGTTCATTCCGGATGATGGGAATGACGATCTCACGGACGACAGGTACGTGTCCCTGTGGGAGGCCCTTTTTATTTTCCAGCGCCTCATAGTCGTTATGGATGAAGGGACGCCGCTGGCGGATTGCGTCTGCCCACACACCAGCCCGATCCAGAGGAAGATGCGTCCCTTCCTCCGGGGCCATCTGGAAGAGGTGCAGCGCGCTGGTGGACCAGGTCTGTATCCGCAAACGCACTTGATCTTCCTCCATAAAGTGGAAGAAGCCTATGCTGCTTCCGGTCAGTTCGCTGACTTCATCTACCATTCTAAGCATCAATTCGTTCAACGAGTGTTTCGCCGAGTATTCCATCATTTCGAAACGCTTTTGCATGATGGTCTCCGCCCGTTTGCGATCTGTGACATCCTTTGCCACAACGGATACGCCCCGCAACGAGGGATAGGCAGTCGTTTCAAAAGAGCGCTTTTCTCCATGAAAGTCCAGAGTGATTTCAAATGTGCTCGATTGTTGCGTTCGAAGGACATTCTCGTAAATGGCTCTGATCCTTGTTTGTTCGCTCGATACCCCCAGTATTTCCTCCATTGATTTTCCGATTGCTTCTCCGGCTGGGATGCCGGTGATGGCTTCGGACGCTTTGTTCCAGTGAATGTAGCGAAGATCCTGATCTAGCTCAAACAGGATATCGGTGATGCTATCTGCCAGGGCGCGGTAGTGAGTTTCGCTCACGCGCAGGGCTTCCTCCACTCGCTTGCGTTCCAATAATTCCTTTTGCATGGCTTCGTACAGGCGAGCGTTTTCAAACGCAATGGCAGTCTGGTTAGCGAGAGTAGCCAGCAGCCTCTCATCTTGCTCGGTGAAAGCATCCGGCAATTCGCTTTCCACGCTAATCACGCCGATCACGCGCTCACCGATCTTGAGCGGGACATATAACCCGGACTGAATGCCCGCATGGGTATCAATGTACTGTGGATGAGAGTGTACATTGCCCGTGCGCAGAGCGTTCCCCGTTTGGATGACCCAGCCGCTCAATCCCTGTCCAACCTTGTTTATACGGGCGATGAAGTGTTGTCCTGCGTCTGTTTTCTCTTCTTCTCTTAGATTCGGAAGGTTGAACGCGACCAGCTCCAGATTATCGCTATGCTCTTTCCGCAAACGAATCGTGACATGATGCCACGGGAGGTAACGCGCAAAGGTTTTGATCAGACGATTGCCAATTTCGCTTGGGTCCAGAAGGCGCCCGACTGAAAGGCCATTGTCATACACGGCTTCCAACTCAGCGATGTGACGGCGGATTTCAAGCTCGCTTCGTTTACGCTGGGTGATATCACTGATTGAGACGATTACTTTTGACCAATCTTCTTCGAACCCCTGCGGAATGGAACCTGTGACAACCACTTCCATTTGCCTGCCATCGAGCATTGTTTCCGTTCCTTCCCACATAAAGCGGTTCGGTGTGTTCAGGAGTCCAAGAATTTCCTCCTGAAAATGTTCGAGTGCGTCTCCTCCCATAGTTTCAGGCAAACCTTTGAGTAAATCTTCCTTTCGTTCTACATGATAAAGATCCAGTGAAGCTTGATTTGCGTCCGTGACCTTGACCAGAGACGCAAGTTCGGTTGCCTTTCCCGGATGGCTGGCGAAATACTCCTTCAAATCGGTAATCCCAATGTCGAGCAGTGCATCAATCTTCTGCTTCACCAGCGAAAAATCCTCTTCCCAGATGGACACGGGCGAGCTATCAAACAGATCGCGGTAGCGGCTTTGGCTTTTGAGCAGCGCCAGCTCTGATTCTTTGCGAGCTGTAATATCTTGAATCTGTGAAATGAAATGCTGCGGTTTTCCTCGATCATCTCGCACAAGGGAAACGCTCAACAGCGCCCAAACGATGTGCCCTGATTTGTGGAAGTAGCGTTTCTCCATTTGATAAGAATCGAGCTCTCCCGTTAGTAACTGATTCACATAGTTGAGGTCGCTTTGAAGGTCGTCCGGATGGGTGATATCTTGAAACGATTTTTCCAAGAATTCTGTTTCGGAATACCCCAACAGCCCGGATAACGCCCGATTAACTCGTGCCCAGCGCCCTTCCGTTGTTACCAGAGCCATCCCAATCGATGCATATTCGAACGCGCTGCTGAATCGCTTCTCGCTTTCCATTAACAATTCTTCCGCCCGCTTGCGTTCGGTAATATCACGCACCACGACCAGGAGAACCTTCTCGCCATTAATAATCTGTACCTGACCGCTGACCTCAATCGGGAAAGTCTCGCCATTGGCACGCCGGTTGACCGATTGCCGCGGTTCGGCAGATAGAGAATCCGCAGCTCCATCGGTTCCCAGAATGGAGTGGCCCGCCGGAACCAGGTCAGCGACGGTCTTGGTTAGAAATTCCGACTGGCTGTAACCGAACATCTCACAGGCGCGTTGATTAACCATCTGGATCTTGCCGTCGAGCGACTCGACAAAAATAGCATCCTGCACGCCTTCGAAGATCGTGCGGTAATGTTCCTCGCTCTCGCGCAATGCCTCTTCCGCTCGCTTACGTTCTGCGATCTCCTCCTGTGCCTGTTGTAGTAGACGCGCGTTTTGAATCGCGAGCGCAGCCTGATTGGCAAAGGCTTCCAAGCGTTCTGCATGAACAGGGGTGAAATATTCCGTTGCCTGGCTATCCAAACAGATAAAGCCAATCACTTCCCCATAGATCAATATCGGTGCTCCCACACTAGAGCGCAGCCAATCTGTTGTGTGTACGCTTTGCCAACCAGAATACGTATAGGTGTCGTATATAACTTCGGGTTGCTTGGTCTCGAGCATACGCCGGAGATTGGTGGTATTCGCCAGCGGAAGATTGATGCCTGTGATTTCATCGTTCGAGGACCCGTGTTTATCGTAACCGTGTGAGCGCACGACCTGGGCAAACTCTCCCTCAATCAGCAAAATCGAACCAGCATCGTGCGGCACCACCCGCCCCATCGTGGTCAGGATATGGTCCAGTACTTCTCTATAATCCAGAGTGCGGTTGAGTGTTTCGGCGGTATCGCGCAAAGACTCTGCCAGGATACGTTGTTCGTGTTCAGCAGCTTCCGATCGTTTGCGCTCGATTGCGAGTGCAACCTGGGATGCAATCGATGCCAGGAAGTCCCTGTCGTGTTCAGAGTAACGGTCGTCATTCTCATAGTCCTGAACTGCCATGACGCCAATCGTCTTGCCGGATGTCTTAAGAGGCACACCCAGCCAGGAGGCGGAATCGGTCCCTACGAGTTTCATTTTGCCCTGTGCAGCCAGCTCACCGAATGAGGATTGGGTGAGTAGCAGAGGCTCACCAGAGCGAAACACATAAGAGGTAATACTGTCCTCTAACCTGGCAGGGGCTGCCGGTGGATCGTATTGGTCGACAGAATAGATTTCTTCAAAGAAGCCAGTCGTGGGCTGGTACAAAATCACAAAGAAGTTTTTAGCGTAGATCACTTTGGCGATAGAGTCATGAATGAGCTTCAGAAGCGCCTGCAAGTCTTTTGTGTTGGCAAACCCCTGCATGATCTCCAGGAGCGCCTGGCGTTCTATTTCCGCCTCCTTGCGAAACGTGATATTAGACATGGCGCCAATCATACGAATGGCTGCGCTGGTTTCATCGCGCTCTATGTAGCCCTTGTCGCTGATATGGGCATAAGAACCATCTTTGAGTAGAAAGCGATATTCTTCCTCCCAGATGGATTCGCTTCCAGCGATGAGAGCATCTAACTTTGTGAGAACGGGCGTACGGTCATCGGGATGGATGCGTTCGTCCCACCATTTTTCATCGGGTCCAATTTCCTCTATGGAATACCCAAAAACATACTGGGCGTTCTCGCTCCAAAGTAATTGGTCAGTTTTTGGATCCCACTCCCAGATGACGTCGTTTGTGGCTTTGGTGACCAGCCGGTATCGCGTTTCGCTGCGGCGCAGCTTTTCCTCTGTCTGTTTGCGTTCGGTAATGTCGTGTCCGATTCCTACGAGTCCCACGACGTTTCCTACGTCATCGCGGAGAGGGATTTTGCTGGTCAGAACCGAAACAAGATGCCCATCAGGATCCAACCCGCGTTCTTCATGATTGATAACGGGCTGTCCGGACCTCAGGACTGCTTGATCAAGTTTCCAATATTCCTCTGCCAGTTCGGCTGGATATAGATCGAAGTCGGTCTTACCGATTACATCCTCCATAGTTTTTCTACCAGAAGCCTTCCAATCTGCGATATTCGAAAGTGTTTTCCGGCCCTGCGTGTCCATTGCGTAGATACGATCTGGGAGATTATCAATAAGGGTCCGCAGGAGATTCCGCTCCTCTCGGAATACATCTTCCACCTTCTTGCGAATGGTGATGTCGTGCGAACTGCCGGCAACTCCCATAAAATTGCCGTGCTCAGCGCGTAATGGTATTGAGTTTGTACTCAGAATAACTTGCCTACCATCGCGATGCCGTACATACGTTTCGAACCCATGAAGTGCGTTGTCCTTCTCGATCATTTCATGAAATTTTTCGAAATCCTGCGGACCATAATGTTGTGTATCCAAGACCTCAAAGAAGGATTTGCCGATCAATTCTTCGGGTTCGTAACCATAGATGTCCCTGGCGGCGCGATTGACAAATGTGAACCGTCCCTCCGCATCAATCGTCCAGATCAGGTCATGCGAGGTCTCCACGAGGTTTTGATATTTAGTCTGATTTTCCTGTAGCGCCTCCTGTGCCTGCTTGTGCTCCGTGATATCGCGATAGTTGATCACAATGGCATTCACGCTGGGATCCCCAAGCAGATTGGTGGCAATCGCCTCGACCCAGCGCCAGGTCTCATCGGCGCGGCGAAGGCGGAATATGCCGCGCTGGCGTGACTCTGGTTCTTGAAGAAGGTTTGCAAATGCTTCCTGCGTCCATTCAAAATCCTCTGGATGCATCATCTCGAAGATGTTTCGTCCCACGAATTCTCCCGGTGTATATCCCAGATTCCGAATCGTGGATGGACTTTCCCAGAGCAGGCTGCCGTCCGCTGCCAGCAGCGAAATATCATCCAACCCGTTTTCAATTAAAGCACGAAAACGTTGTTCGCTGCGCTGAAGCGCCTCTTCCGCCTCTTTACGCTCTGTAATATCCTGAATAAAACCTTCATAGTAAAGAAGATTCCCATTCTCGTCGCGAACCGCCCGCGCGGAGGTCGATGTCCAGATAACACTCCTGTCTTTGCGGTAATTTCTTTTCTCATAACGCTCGACCGTATTCTGTGTGTGCAATAACTTGATGAACTCGGCGCGTTCTGCCGGGTTGACATAGATCTGATCGGCAATGCTTTTGACCGATTCGATCATCTCTGCCGGAGATTCATAGCCATACAAGCGCGCCATAGTCGGATTGACATTGAGATAACGGCCCTCCGGCGACGATTGAAATATCCCTTCCATCGAGTTCTCGAAAATACTTTGATATTTCTGTTCTGCCTGCCTGCGCGCCGTCAGCAGCTCTTTCTCCTCCAGGGCGCGAAAGATCGCTGGCCCCAATCGCTTGACATTATCCTTCAGGACGTAATTATTCGCGCCAGCTTTTACACAGTCCACTGCTACATCTTCACTAATCGATCCTGTCCAGATAATAAAGGGGATCGATGGAGCGTGGTACAAAGTCAGTTTCAGCGCTTTCATGCCGTCGAATTGCGGCAGTATGTACTCGGAAAGTATCACATCCGGCTGGAATATTTCGAGCGCCTGAATAAAGCGTTCACGGGTTTCGACGACGAGGAATTCGAACTCCGTTAATACCTTGCGGATCTCGTGCTTTGCTAAAGCGACGTCGTCTGACTTATCTTCAACAATGAGAATACGAACTGGCTTCTTCATACTTACTTTCCTTTGCGGTGTGAGCTGCTATCGAGTAGGAGGAGTCCAAACAAATAGGCTTTATTTCATCGGATGATTTACCATCAGCCAGTAAATTCCTACTTTGCTCATGGCTTCCATGAAACCATCGAATTGCACTGGCTTGATCACATAGCCGTTTGCACCCAGGTTGTATGCTGCTTTGACATCCGGGTGTTCTGCCGAGGAGGTCACCATTACGACAGGTACGGTTTGCAAGCGTGGATCAGTTTTCATGCTGCGCAAGACCTCCAAGCCGTTGACCTTTGGCAGTTTAAGATCCAAAAGGACCACCTTTGGTGAGACGTCGATCCTGCGTCCTTCATACTTTCCGCGCCCGAATAAAAAATCGAGAGCTTCCGCGCCGTCTTCGACATGAAATAGCCTGTTGGCGAGGTTATGTTTTTTTAAGGCGCGGATGGTTAGCTCCGCATCTTGCGGATTGTCTTCTACCAGCAAAATTTCCACCACATCCTGATCGTTCATGTAAGGGTCTCCTTTTGCGGCAGGGCAAAATAAAAGGTTGCACCTTTTTCCACTTCGCCCTCCCCCCAGACACGGCCGCCATGCCGGAGGAGGATCCTCTGCACAATCGCCAGTCCCACACCTGTTCCGCTGAATTCATTTTCACTGTGCAGGCGTTGAAAGACTCCGAACAGCTTATTGCTGTATTCCATATCGAACCCTGCGCCGTTATCGCGCACATAATAGATAGTTTCATCTGTGCCCTGCTGGCTTCCCACTTCGATGACCGCACGTTCTTTATTGGATGTGAACTTTATGGCGTTGGCGAGCAGGTTGACCCATACCTGACGAATGAGCGAGGAATCGCCTCGCACCACTGGTAGACTGCTGAGCATGAAGTCTATGCGTCCTTGGTTTTCCTCTTTGATTAACTCCTCAAAGACTGACCTGGCTAACGCCTGCATGTCGATTCTGGAGAAGAAGATCTCTTTGCGGCCCAGACGAGAAAACGCCAGCAGGTCATCGATCAACTGTCCCATGCGCCGGGCTTCCCGGCTGATCACGCCGCAGATCCGTTTGCCTTCACTATCCAGGGTCGTCTCGTAGTCCTCCACTAAGATGCGCGTATAACCGTCGATGGCGCGCAAGGGGGCGCGCAAGTCATGAGAAACAGAATAGGAAAACGCCTCTAGCTCCTTAATGACAGCTTGTAATTGCTCAGCTTGCTTTTCCAGGTCGGCGTTGAGCTGCCGAATTGCCTGTTCGTTTCGTTTACGCTCCGTGATATCGCGAGAGATCCCAAAAATACCAATAGTTTGTCCTTCGGAATTCCGAAGAGGCATCTTAGTTGTTGAGACCCACATTTCCCTGCCATCTGGCCAGATCACCCATTCTTCAAAATCCACCAAAGGGGTTCCGGATCGCATCACTTCCTGTTCTTCGGCAAAGGATGTTGCCGCGTGCGGGAAAAAATCGAAATCCGTTTTGCCTATGGTTTCTGCCGGGTCGTGGAGTCCCAGTAAAGCAGCTTGGGATCTACTATCCCGGATAAAACGACTTTGTGTATCCTTGAAATAAATATGGTCTGGAATATTGTCCATCAGTGCCTGGAGCAACGCATTTGCCTCCGAGAGGGCAGCCGTACGTTTCTGAACCTTTTGCTCCAGCTCCTCTTGCGCCGCTTGTAGAGCTTTTTCGATCTGCTTGCGTTCGCTAATATCACGGTTGGCACTGACATAGCCGGTTATGCGATCGTCTTCATCATGTAGCCCTACCGTACGCGTTTCAACATAAATCCTGGACCCGTCTTTCCGTAGCTGGGTGATCTCTGCAGAAAATTCACCCGTTTCCTCTAATTGCTGCAGGGCCTCCGCGCGGGTCATAGAGAAAAATTCTGTCTGCAAGACATCTTCGCCCCTTTTACCGACCACATCTTCAGCGCGCCAGCCATAAATGCGTTCCGCCGCCGGATTCCAAGCTGTAATCACCAGACTCTTATCGGAAGCGATGACAGCGTCATTGATTTGCTCCAGCCAGTAGGCTTGGAGCTGCAGCTTCTCCTGTGCCTGCTTGTATTCTGTGATGTCTTGTACTGCGCCATACAATCCTACGACGCGTGCCTGATTCACATCCCATACCGGGTTGGCGTAATCTCTCAGCCACCTTACCTCGCCACTTCTTGTGAGGATGCGAATTTCGATCATATCCGGTTTACCGGATAGCACGTTCTGTATATGTCCGAAAAGGACATGGGTATCTTCAGGGTATACCAATTGCTGCCAGAATTCGGATTTACTTGCCTCTTCCAGGGTATAGCCTGTAATGCGGGTAAAGGACTCGGTGAACCATTCCGGGATGATGTTTCCAGCCTCATCTACGCGATCTTTATAGGCATAATCACTCGTCAGCTCGGAAACGATCCGATAGCGCTCTTCGGATTTCTGTAAGATTTGTTCCGCCTGTCTGCGGTCTGTAATGTCCTGCGCCGTAACAACCCGGTGCAACAGCTCACCATCGTCTCCGAGTACGCTCACGATATCCATTTGAACCGGGAAGCTGGCATGGTCTTTCCCCTGGCGTGTCATCGAGGCTTCGAAACGGGTATGCCCAATCTGGTCCGCTTTTTGGACATGACGGCGCACCTGCTCATGATCGGATGGCACATACAGACTCAAGATGGTAGAGCCGACAATATCTTCCACGCTGACCTTATGCATTTTGGCAAATGCCGGGTTACAGACAAGAATGCGGTTTGTGTTTGGATCGTCGATGGCAATTCCGTGGGCGCAACCTTCAAAGGCATCTGCCCAGAGCCGCCGCTCCTCTTCCGCTTCTCTTTGAGCCGTCTTGTCCTGCGCCATCACGAAGAAGCCTTTCACTCGCCCGTCGGCTGCGCGGTCTGGAATATACCGGACATCCATGAAAAGCTCCACTCCTCGAAATGGAATTTCCGTCTCATATCCCACAGTTTCCCCTGCCAGTGCTTTATCAACATATTTTGAAATCGCCTGGTAGGCTTGCGTTCCGAGCACTTCTTCAATATGTCTCCCCTCTGAATTTGCTTCGAATCGTTCCTGATAGGTTCTGTTCGTAAATTGGTAACGTCGGTCTGCACCTACATAAGAAATAAAGGCGGGCATGGCATCGATTAAGTGCTGCAACTTCAATTCGCTTGTTCGCAACGCAGCCGCATAACGCCGTATCAACAAGTAGAGCAGAAGCGCTGTGACCAGCACATATCCCCAGCCTTTATACAGACTCATAGAGGCAAGCATTTCTTCATTAATAGCCACTCTGGCTGCAAGCTGATCAGAGAATAAGATCCAGAGACTGCCAAGAATTAAGTAGCCGCCAGCGATGCCCAAGGCTCCTACGTGGAGCACACCTGATGAAGAAGTTGGATGCCTAGTCATAGACGCCTCAATGCGTAAGATCAGCTTGTATTCTTACAAAAAGATCAATTCGCTCTCAAAACATTTTCCTGTGGCTACCCTGATATGCACATGGGGGGATTCCCTACCTTACAAGATTGACATTCGTTTCGTGAATGTATGTCTAGGCTCATTTCTTTCCGGGGCTACCCGCGGCTTTCCCCTTGTCAAAAAAGAAAACCTGATTAAAATACGCTTGCTCTGTTCAGGGTGCCCCCCTCACTCTGAACAGAGCGCTTTATTGAGGGTGGCCGTTTAATGGATGCTGTTCAAAGAAATCCCAGATCGTTTGTCCGAAATCAATAAGATCATGAGTCCAGTCATGACCGAGATCCTGAACCGTGTAGAGAATTACGTCAGCTCCTTCCTGGCAATTGCTCCACTTTTTCTCACGGATCAAGACATTATGGGGGATGTCGGCAGGTTCGGGATCACAGCCATTCCGTTGTGCCCAGGCGGATGCCCATTCCGAGATTCCTTCATACGGAACGATGGTATCGGTGGTGCCATGGATGGCAAATACACCAACTGGCCGGGAAGGTGAGCATTCTGCTGATCGCTGGTACGCCCCGGAGACTGTTCCAATGGCGGCAATCCGATCCGCCAGATCACAAGCCAGCCGGTCGACCATCGCGCCTCCGTTGGAATGCCCGCTGGCATAGATGCGATTAGGGTCCACAGAACAGCGCCTCTGCAAATGGTCGATCAAGTCGCGGATGAATTTCACATCGCGCGATTCCAGCGCAGGATTCCAGACTTCGTTCAACCCTTGTGGGTACACAATAAGAAACCCTTCACGGTCCGCCACATTGGAAAATCTGCTGTAGCCAACGAATCGTTCGGCCCCGATTCCAGCGCCGTGAAACACCAGCACTAGAGCTGCTGGCGTATCAGGTTTATGCGTCGCCGGGACGTGCAAGAGATACTGGCGCGTTTGCCCGCCAGATTCAATCGCATCGAAGTAATCCCCGCGCGTGCAATTCCCTGACACAACGGGTGATGGTGTAATCTGCAACGTGGCTGCGGCAGTGACCTCCCCTGTGAACGTTGGCGTGACGTTTGAAGGCTCCTGCGCTGTAAAAGTAACAATGGGCGTTTCGGGGGTACAGGCAACCAGGAGAAGAAAACACAATACACTAGCTGTCCGGTATATGCCTCGAAAATTCATAGGTCATTTATTCTGCGAAATCGTCTCTCACTATTTTGATTAATGCTTCGCGTTCTGGAACGATATTCTCATTCAACCGTGCCGCCGCAATTAGAGTCGTCCAGTGACGCATCTCATTTTTCGTGTCTGCACGAAGCAAGTGATATCTTTGGAGATAGGCGTGATGAAAGAGTCGGACCATCATCCGAAGAAACAATGGGATTTGCCGGGTCGCGGCCTTTACCCCAATTGTCAGCAGCAGGCTCGTCCGCGCCAGATCTGCCCAGGGACTCCCAGAGCGGGCGGTCATCCAGTCAATGACCACAGGTCCGGTTTTCGTGATGAGTACATTTTCGGGATGAAAATCGCCGTGACAGATATTTTGATCATCGGGTAACTGCGTGAGTGTATCCTTAGCTTTCCTGCGCAAAGCCTCTGGCAGGTACAGTGTTTCGTCAATATCGGTGCGCAGCCGGTCTTTATAAGACGGTAACCCTATTGTCGATTTTTCATGGATCTTGCACTGAAGTTCTGCGAGGGAGTGCGCGTGTTTCCACAGCATCCACGGACGACCCTTCAGATCCTGTACCATAGTAATCCCCTCTAGACGCTGATAGATCAGCCCGCGCCTGCCGTTCACATCGACGATCTCACTGACTGCCGGTGAGGGGATGCCTGCTTCATACACGATACGAGCAATGCGAGCTTCATACTCTACCCAGTCAGGCGGGCACCAGTCGCGGTATAGTTTCAAAACGTGTCCGTCACCCCACAAGTAAATTTCAGCGGTGCGACCTTCTGCGATAGGAGAAGAGAGGCCTTTGGGAGAACTTCTCACACAGCGATTGTAAACTCTTTTGTGCCCAGCCTGCTGTTCGTACATATGAAAATACTGTTGATTTGCGGTATGATTTCGATAGAGGAGAATGTATGGAAAACCCAAAAGTAAGTGAAGTTCAGCAGGGGATGGGGGCGATCGTTCACAAGGGTGGTGTTGCCTTTCGGGTTTGGGCGCCAAACGCGCAATTGGTCTTTGTCAAAGGGGATTTCAACAGCTGGTCAGATACGGCAACGCCCTTGACCCATGAAGAAAATGGCTACTGGTACGCGAATGTGGAATTGGCAAAGCCAGGTCAGGAATATAAATTCTTGTTACTCAATGGCGAGCAGAAACTAGAGCGCATTGACCCGTATGCGAAGCAAGTCACCAATTCTACAGGGAATGGTGTTATCTACGATGTAGCCGGGTTCGACTGGCAGGATGATAACTTTGATCTGCCAGCGCACAATGAGTTGGTTATTTACGAAATGCACATCGGTTCTTTTTACACCGATGCCGATGGGAAGCCCGGTGGCTTTGAGGATGCCCTGGCGAAACTGGAGCATTTGCGTCGCCTGGGCGTCAATGCCATCCAGATCATGCCGATTGCAGAATTTGCTGGGGATTATTCGTGGGGATACAACCCGTCTCATATCTTTGCTGTGGAAAGCATCTATGGTGGTCCGGATGGATTCAAAAAGCTCGTTCGCGAAACGCATAAGTGTGGTATTGCCGTGATCCTGGACGTTGTCTATAACCACTTCGGTCCAAGTGACCTGGACCTCTGGCAATTCGATGGTTGGCAGGAAAATGGAAAGGGCGGAATTTATTTTTACAATGACCACCGGGCGGAGACTCCCTGGGGCAGCACCCGTCCGGATTACGGGCGTGAGGAAGTACGGCGCTTCCTCCATGATAATGCCCGTATGTGGCTCGAAGAATATCACGTAGATGGCTTGCGTTACGATAGCACGCTATACATTCGCTGCATCGACGGCAACGAAGCGAACGAATTGCCCGATGGCTGGAGTTTGATGCAGCGAATCAATAGTGATATCCGGGCGAATTTTCCGCGCCTCATCACCATTGCTGAAGACCTGCGAAGCAATCCCTGGATCACAAAGCCTGCCGAAGAGGGAGGAGCTGGCTTTCACGCCCAGTGGGATGCGAACTTCGTCCATCCGATTCGCGCGATCGTAAACCTTCTTCAGGATGAATATCGTTCGATGGAGGCAATTCGCGAGGCTATATCCTTCCGTTATGAAGGCGATGCCTTCCGTCGCGTAATCTACAGTGAATCACACGATGAAGTTGCAAACGGTAAGGCACGCGTGCCTCAGGAAATCAATCCGGATGATCCGACAGGCTGGCATGCGCAGAAGCGATCCACACTTGCGACAGGGCTGGTCTTCACGTCCCCCGGCATCCCCATGCTATTTCAGGGACAGGAATTCTTGCAGGGTGAATGGTTCCAGGATAGTGTGCCGCTGGACTGGCACTTGAATGAGGAGTTCCAGGGCATCGTCCGACTCTACCGTGACCTGGTTGGGCTGCGGCTCAACAAAAGGGGACTTAGCCGCGGGCTATGCGGACAATTCTTGAATATCTACCATGTGAACGATGCAGATAACGTCCTCGCCTTCCAACGCTGGGATCAGCACGGTCCCAGTGATGACGTTGTGGTAGTGTTCAATTTCAGTAACGCGCTAAGAGAGAACTACGAAATCGGCATGCCCGCGACCGGGTTGTGGAAATTGCGTTTGAATAGCGACGCGACGATCTACAGCAGCGATTTCCAGGGGTTCTTCAGTGGGGATGTGGAAGCGATTGGCGACCCGAAAGATGGCTTGGATGCCCGTGCCAATCTATCCATTGGTCCTTATAGTATGTTGGTTTTCTCACAGGATGTATGAGCAGTCTCAGGCAGAGCATCGATCTATAGGAAGAACTTGTGAAATCAAAAACGATCAGCCAACTGACTCATCATCCAACGTCATATTCTGGAGCCGAGTGAAGCCCTGCCCTGGCATACGGATCGCTGCCACCGCTTTACAGGAGTTGTGAGCGGGGAGGCGTTAAGCATCTAGTACCGAGACTCAGGTGAGGTGGAGACCTTCGCGCTACATCCAGGCATCCCAGATTGGGATGCGCCGCAGCCGAGAGTGCATCGCGGCATCAACGCTGGGAGCGTCCCCTTTGACAGATATTCCGTGAATATGACATTCAAACCCCGCGTGAACATGAAAAGGCCTCATCTGGGGAAACTTTTGTCTGCAAGATAATGAGTTCTTGTGCTGAAGATTCCAATCTAAAGGTCACAGGGGTGAGTAGTGACGCACATATCTAATTTGCAGACGAACTTCTTGAGCATTTGAATATAAGTATTATTTGTTCCCCATGTGACTGACATTACCCACGCCGCTGATCTGTTTACGCATGGAGCCAGAGCCGTAATAACGAATCGAGCCTGCGCCTGAGATGCTGGCTGTCAAGTTGTCGTCCACCCAGACGGTGGCACTGCCGGCACCGCTAATGTTAACGTCGGCAACTTTTCCATGAAGATCCGCACCCTTGAAGTCGCCGAACCCGCTGATGTTCAGATCGAGATCCTCATTGGTGCCAGAGGCGGTCATGCTACCCGCGCCGCTCAGATGTATGCCCAAGCTTTTTAGCTGAACGCGATCGAGGTCCAAACTGCCTGCCCCCGTGAGAGAAACATCGAGGTTGCCTGTCCTGAGTCTTTCAATGGTCAATTGACCTGCACTATTGAATTCCACATCCACCAGGTCTTTGACAACGATGCTAATCTTAACTGTTTGGGTGGGGTTGACATGTTTGTCCCTTTCTGTCTTGTAGAAAATTTGAAGTACCCCGCTTTTAACTTCGGTCTTCAACCCAGGCAGAAGATTGTCTTCCGCTTCGATTGTAAGCGACTCCCGGCTGTCCTGCCGAACAAACACTTCAGCAGGATAGTCAATTTCCAACGCGCGAAAACCATTGACCTCACGGGTTTCACTGACAATATTTCCCGAACCGCGTTCACCGGAACCCATAAACACCTCTCCATTGCCGAACACAAATAACCAGGGCAGACTTGTTCATCTCTATTCTTGTGCCAATGGAATGGCTAGAATCGCGCGCTCCTGCTCAGCACAGCCAAAATAAGAGATGTATGCACCCTATGGTTCAAGATTATACCCAACCCTGCTGCAATGAGCAGGAAGAAGCTCAATGTTTTATAAACCCCAGCCTCGTGAAAATTTTCAGAGGAATGCCTTGCTTTTGAATTACGGGATGGTAATTTGAGTTCTGCTTCTGTAACCTTTTATGATGACCTGCGTCGTGCCTGAGTGTTTTCAAAGTTGCAAGCCACATTGACATAGATACAACCTAATAGATCTCTCCCCATTACGTGAAGTACTATCTCAGAGGACAGGAGTGCCCAAGGATGGTCTAGGAATGAGTTCACTACGGAGCTTTTCTCACACCTTCGCGAGGCGCTCTACAGTGAAAAGATCAGCCAAGCCCACGAGTTGAAGTTGAGAGGAAAGCAGCTATGAGCGCAAAAGCAGAGACGTTCGATTATTCGTACAACATTCACAACATTATCAGGCTGGCGTCGATGTATGAATTACCAGAATTGGAGTATTTCCGCGTTCCTGCTCTTGTTGCTGAACCTGACCTCCGCCTTCGCCTTGAACGCCGACATCAGAAGGACCGTAGACATAAAGAGCGCACGACCGGTACCCCGCGCCGATCCACCGATACTATTCATTATGGGGAATTCCCAGGCCGCTACGGCTTTGAGATCTCGATCTCGAACAAGGATCGTGTGAACATTGCTGTGTCGCCTATTCTGTGCGTCTCGCGTCATGTACTATATACGAATGTGGTGGAGCCCATTTTGCGCTGGAGCTTTGTGCGCAGAGGCTATGCCCTCGTCCACGCAGCGTGTGTCTCCTTCGACGGGCAGGCTGTCTTGGTAACGGCGCAAACTGATACTGGCAAGACTTCTACCATTCTGCGCACGGTGAACAACTACGCCTGCTCTTTCATCTCTGATGATATGACCATCCTCTCCCGCCATGGACGCGTGATGAGCTATCCCAAACCCCTGGTGATCTCCAGCCAGATTCTCAGTGCAATCCATGCCAACTCCTTGTTGACCTGGTGGGAGCGCCTCGCCCTGCCGCTCCAAAGCCGTCTGCACTCCAAGTCTGGACGGAGGGTGGGTTTGCACCTGAGCAAGAGCAGGCTGCCAGCAGCGACGATAAATGCCATTTTCCAGATGCTGGTCCCGCCTCCCAAGTATATGGTTCATCGCCTGATCCCTAAAGCCACGTACGCCAACTTTGCTACACTTTCCCGCGCGGTGATCATTGAGCGTGGCGATGAATATGTAGAGGCGCTGCATCACCAGCAAGCCGTGGACACATTTGTGCGCAATGCAGAGGATGCCTATGGCTTTCCTCCGTACCCGAGTCTGGCGAATTCATTAAGTCGATGGAACGGGCAAGATCTCCATACTCGGGAACAAGCTATCGTGGATGAAGCTCTCAAAGCCGTACCCACCATCCGCCTACGCGATCCCAAGTTCAACTGGTGGCAGCGCTTACCGTTGGTGACAAACCTGTCTATGGGATCCAGGCAATTCGCTGCAGCGGATGATTAATATATCGAGTGACGCTGTCCTCATGGGGCCGAAGTAATTCTGCAGAAGCAGGAGCTAGTTAATCCCTGACGATCAAACGTTCCTATAGCTTTGAGTAGATAGGAATCACGTACTATTGGGAATAACTGTAACCACTGCGTGATAAAACCGTCTTGACTTCAGTGCCTTACATTACTGCAAGTGAGGTGCTTTGCTCTCTCCGTATAGATCGTATGGAACTCTTCCACGGTGATACGGTCGTCAAGTCTGAGAGCACTTATTTTTCATCGTGAAAGGTGGAGTTTTGAAAGCCATCCTCCCTTTATTCCATTGCTGAGGCCGTTTCTTCGCCTGCTGGTTGCGGTCATCATCTTCACTCTCGCGTCGAGCTAAAAATCGGTCGTGTCCACCGTGAAGCTGCGGTACTCAGCGCAATACTTAAGAACATCATTGGTTCAGCGGAAAGGAGTGTGATGTAAAGATAGAAATTGGACAGGAGCATATTATGTTTTGCAAGGACAGAACAGAATTCGTTAACGAAAGAGTTTCATCTTAAGGAGAATGTTATGAAATTAAATAAGGTACTTGAGGTAAGGGGACGGCGGGGTCTTAGAACTGTTGTAGCTCAAATCATCCTGCTCAGCCTGGTGCTGGGGATGTTCAGCACTCCCGCACTTGCAGCCCTGCCTCATGTTTTCAATGATGGTTTTGAGAGCGGGGACTTATCAAACTGGACCACGGTGAACCAGTTGGTCGTACAGCAGGATGAAGTGTACATGGGTGACTATGCAGCGCGGGCGATCAGCACGACAGGTACACCCGCCTATGCCTATAAGCAACTTTCTGCGACGTATACGGAATTGTATTATCGCCTTTGGTTCAAGATCATCAGCCAGGGAGAAACAAACCAGGTGATTCTGCAGCGCTTCCGCACGTCAACGAACAGCGCCATCATGGGTGTGTATGCCGGCCAGAACGGGACTCTTAATTTCCGTAATGATGTAACAAATACCAATGTGACGAGCACGACTCCGGTCTCGAAGGGTGTCTGGCATCAACTGCAGGTGCGCATCGTGATCAATGGAGCCTCAGGACAGAGTGAAGTCTGGCTCGATAATGCTCGCGTCGATGCCCTAAGCCTTACGCAGGACTTTGGAACGACACCGGTGGGAGTCATCCAACTGGGCGAATCCTCAAATTTCCGAAATTTCGATGTTGCCTTGGATCGTGTAGCGGTCGACACAGAGTTCATCGATCCTGCAGACCCGCCCGAAACAACTGTGGATATGCAGGATATCGATGTAGAGATTGCCGGGTCATTGGTGGACAGTCCGAAAATAGCGGTGGGGCAAGCGGCTACGTTCAGCTACGCTGATACCAGCAATGGGCCGGTGGAAATACGAAGCACTGACACGACCCAAATTGTTGGGTCCGAGGGGATCCTATATCGGGTGCAGGGGACAGACGTGAGCTTTTCAGAGCTGATGGGCTTACCGAATGGACAACTGGATAATGTCTACTGGCTGCCCTGGTACAACAATCGAGGTTTGGATACGCAGCTGCGGTTTGCCAATATGGATAACGCAGAAGTGGCTGAGGTAGAAGTATTCATTGGCGGAGAAAAGCGCGGTGACACAATCTTTCTGCAGCCGGGCGCAAGCGACCGGGTGAGCTTTTTCGACGTCAGCGATGGTCCGGTAGAGATTCGAAGCAATGTCAATATCGTAGCAGCGGAGCGAATCATTTACAAGGTCGCAGGCAATTTCATCAGCTACTCGGAGATTATGGCGCTACCAGAACGCGAGCTGGATAATGTCTACTGGTTCCCCTGGTATAACAACTACGGTCTGGACACCCAGCTGCGATTTGCCAATGCCGATGATTCAGTAGCGGCTGAGATAGAAGTATTCGTTGGCGGAGACAAGCGCGGTGAAACAATCATTCTGCAGCCAGGTGAGAGCGACCGCGTGAGCTTTACAGCGCTTAATGACGGCCCAGTAGAGGTTCGGAGCAATGTCAACATTGTGGCAGCCATGCGCGTGATCTACAAGGTAGGTGGCGCTTTCACTGGCTACTCGGAGCTGATGGGCTTGCCTGATAAGCAGTTGAGTGACACCTACTGGCTGCCCTGGTACAACAACACGGGCAACATGGATACGCAGCTACGTTTTGGGAATGTAAGCAATTCGGAAGCCACAGTGCACGTGTATATTGCCGGGCAAGAGATGGTGGATAGCCCCTTCGTCCTGCAGCCGGGAGAAAGCACACGCCCGTTCTGGGAGGGCTTCAACACAGGCCCAGTGGAGATTAAGAGCAATGTACCCATTGTGGCAGCCGAGCGCGTGATCTATAAAGCCGGCGGAGTGCCTACTAGCTTCACTGAAATGATGGGCTTACCCCAAGCGGAGCTCGACACTGTCTATTGGTTCCCCTGGTACAACACTCGAGGTCTCATCTCAGATCTGCGCATAGGAGTACCTGGTCTAGTTGAGTGACGTTTGAAATTGTGATCGAACGCCACACTGGAACGAATTGAAAATACAGCCCTCGCAACTCGCGAGGGCTGTTCATTTTCCCCCCGCTCTGAAAGGAGTGGCGAAGTATTCAACAAAGCCCTCGAAAGGTTGACGGCACACAAACGATACTGATAAACTGCTTTCTTATTTCTCAACAAGGATATCGTGATGCAAAGCCTCAACGTTCAATTCAATGCCCTGCGGCAATCTGCCACTGTGGCGATGGCAGATCGCATCCTGGCGCTCAAAGCCAGCGGGCGTAAGATCATTGGGCTGCAGGTCGGCGACCCCGACTTTTCAACACCCCGGGCGGTACAGGAGGTTGCCTTCAAAGCTATGCAGGACGGTTGGACCCATTATGGTCCAAGCCAGGGATACCCGGAACTCCGCCGTGCTGCTGCTCACAAACTAACACGAGACAGTGCCGTTTCGTACGACCCGGAAACAGAATTGCTCGTCACGCATGGGGGAATCCATGCCTATTACCTTGCCCTGCAATCGATCTTGAATCCCGGAGATGAGGTTCTTATTCCGGACCCAAGCTGGGCGACTCATGCCAACATGGCGACAATGTTGCGCGGAAAAGTGACTCGCATCCCCGCGCCGGCGGAGAACGGGTTTATTCCTCCGCTTGAGGAGTGGGAAAAGGCTCTATCCATAAAGACCCGCGTCATCGTCTTGAACTATCCCTCCAACCCAACTGGTGCTTATCCCACGCGCGAATATCTGGGACAGCTACAGGATCTCGCCTCCGAACACAACTTGTGGATCGTCAGCGACGCTGTTTATGAAGATTTATATTATGGTGAGCGGCCCACGAGCCTCGCAGCGTTTGTAGGCGCCAGGGAACGCACGTTGCTCGTCAATAGTTTATCGAAGTCCTACGCCATGACGGGCTGGAGGGTTGGGTATCTTGCTGCGCCGCAAGCCGTCATCGAGAATGCGTTGAAGGCAGGGCAGAACTCCATCACCTGTGTTGCGCCATTCATCCAGAAAGCCGCCGCCTTCGCCTTGACCGATCCTGAAATTCAGCAAGTGATTGCGGATATGCGCGCCGCCTATGCGCGCCGCCGTAACCTGGTCTTACGGATCGCGCAGGAACTGGAAAGCGAGAAAGTCCTGGTGACTCCTCCACAGGGAGCCTTCTACTTCTTCCTTGACTTCCGCCCGCTGAAGATGACCTCGCTGGAAATTTGCGAACGCCTCCTCGACGAGGCGGGAGTCGGGCTTGTCCCCGGGTCTGCGTTCGGTGAACAGGGTGAGGGCTTTGTCCGCATGACGATCGCCGCGTCCGATGAAGAGGTCGAAGCAGGGTTCAGGAAGATTGTCGCGTGGGCGCAGAGCCAATCAGGGCGTAAAGTATAATTCTGCTCATTCTTCACAAGAGAGAGGTCTTATGAGCGCGTTGCTCAAGAGTGGGTGGACGACGTTTGTTGCAGCCCTGGCTGCTACTATTCTGACCGCTATTTTGACGTTCACCCGCACAGGTGCGGTAGTTGTGTTCCTAATGAGTGCCATGGCATTGGCAATCTTAGCGATGGTTGTAGGGCAAGCCACGGAACAACTTGGTAATTATATGGGACCCGGTGCAACCGGACTCCTGCAAGCGAGCATCGCCAGCATGCCTGAATTGTTCGTTGGTTTCTTTGCGTTACGCGCGGGCCTCATTACAGTCGTACAGTCCGCAATTGTTGGTTCGATCCTTGCGAATAGCTTGCTTGTGATGGGATTAGCCTTTCTATTCGGCGGCTGGAAGAATGGAACGCAGCGCTTTGCCTCCGAGCGGCCGCGTGCCATCGTCATTATGATGGTCCTGGCAGTCTCTGCACTGGTGCTTCCCACGATTGTAGATGCTGTCCATACCCCTGCCGAAGCACACGAAGAGACATTGAGCATCGCGAGTGCACTCGTGTTGCTCGTAGTGTTCTTTGCCAGTATTCCTTTCTCCCTAAAAGGAGGGGCAGTGGGGGAGGCTGTCCCTTCTTCTGAATTGGAAGAACAACACTGGTCGTCGAGACGTGCAATTTTTGTCCTGGTCACGGCGGGCATCCTGATTGCGTTTGTTTCCGACTGGTTTGTAGAAGCCCTTGAGCCTTCCATTGAGTCCTGGCATATCTCACATGCCTTTGCTGGGTTGGTCATTGTTGCCATCGCTGGCAACGCGGTAGAAAATGTTGTGGGGATCCAACTGGCAATCAAGAATAAGATCGACTATGCCATCAGCATCGTGATGAACAGTTCGCTGCAGGTCGCCCTTGCCCTGACACCAATCCTGGTTCTGCTTTCGTATTTTTTCACTCCCGTCGAGTTGACCCTCGTTCTGCCGCCCTTGCTCGTCGTTGCCCTGGCATTGACTGCCATCCTGAGCGCCTTGATTGTCTATGATGGCGAGTCCAACTGGCTGGAGGGACTTGCCCTGGTGGGACTCTACATTATGATTGCCATATCGTTTTGGTGGGGATAGCTGGATATGAAGGCGGCTTTCCAGGGTGAACCAGGCGCGTACAGCGAGCAGGCTGTCTTCGATTATTTCGGAGATGTGGAAACACTGCCATGTGAGTCTTTTGATGCTGTGTTCCATTCCGTCGTATTGGATGCGTGTGATGCAGGATTGATCCCGATTGAGAATTCACTCGCAGGAAGCATCCATCAAAACTACGACTTGCTCTTGCGACATGACCTGTATATCACGGGGGAGTATCTCCTACGTGTGCAGCATTGTCTGATTGCACTGCCCGATGTGAAAAAGGAACAGATTAAAAAGGTGATTAGCCACCCGCAGGCACTCGGACAATGCGCGGCTTACCTTCGCGGGATCGGCGTGAAGGTAGAGTCTGGCTACGATACCGCGGGAAGCGTGAAGCTCCTGCGAAGCTCCGGCGCGCGCGATACGGCGGCGATTGCCTCCCGGCGCGCTGCAGAGATTTATGGTATGCAGATCCTCGAAGAGGGCATCGAAGACAATCCTGAGAACTACACGCGCTTCCTGGCAATCGCAAAGACAGCCGCAATATCGGAGGGAGAGGCGAAGACGTCCATCGTGTTCACGCTGAAAAACCAGCCCGGCGCCCTGTTCAAAGCCCTGAGCGTTTTTGCCCTGCGCGACATTGACCTGACCAAGATCGAGTCGCGCCCCTTGCTGGGCAAGCCCTGGGAGTATCTTTTTTACATCGACTTCGCCGGCGCGACTCACGAAGAGACGGTGCGCAAAGCACTGGATCATTTAGCTGAATATGCATTGATGCTGAGAGTATTAGGATCCTATCGAAAGCATAAATAAGGACCTGATACATCTTGTGATATATCAGGTCCTTCCTCTATAATAAGCCTCTAATTTTCATCGCCTGCTGCAAGTCTTCGTGCTCGATTTGCATAACGATTTTTGGAGAATCTCCCTTCAGAAACAGAATATAAATCGAATCGACCTCTGTTTTCACGAGCTGTCCGGAGGGTGTCAGGAACTGCATGAGGAACTTGGCTTTGACCATAGTATATTGATCATCCAACCTTATTTCGTCCAGAGATAGAATTCTGGTGGACAGATGCCCCAGAGATTTAAAAAATTCACGCCGTTTCGGGAGCGCAGCCAGGAAATTTTCCTTCTCCACCACCTGAGAACCGTTGGGGTTGGCGAAGATGAATTGGTCTTCAAATTGGGAGTCGATCAAAGCTAGATCCATTGAGTTACCTGCCTGTTCCACTCCTTCAAAAAATGCCTTGATTTTATCGCTGTGCATCAGGAGCCTCCAAAATAGAAATTTTGGGAGTTAATTATAACACATTTTCCTCGTATAGTCAACTTGCTTGCGGGAGAAGATTATCCAAGTGGTAGGTAAGGAATAAATTCACTATGGGAAACGTGGCCATGGTGTTAGTCCCAAAGCCTTCCCGTAATGGAAAGATTGGCTACAGCGCTCCATGGGACACTCCTATACGAGAATAACTCTACGGGTTGCCAACGCGCCCGGCTAAACTGTATAATCCTTCTATTGAACGCCGTAAGCCAGGAGGTTCGTTCGTTGTTCAACACACTCCGTCCTTATATTACAAAAGATGAGCCATTCGGTCCAATCGACTCCGTCGATATCGATCCCAAAGATACGGATGTTATGAATCGATTGTTCGAACGGCATAACTGGATCTATAAGAACCTCGACCAGCGACCTTCCATTATTATGGGGCGCAAAGGCGCGGGGAAAACCTATTACCTGCGCACCGTGTTCTTCGACAAGCAATACGATTTTTATACCGAGATCCGCACAGCGCACCTGCTCGGGCATATTTCCAGCGTCATCCAGGGAATGACGAAAGATGCTGTCTTCCCGGAGACTCTCTCCGAGCTGTGGGAAACGATACTCTGGACCTGCGTCTTATCAGAAATCCGCCGGCACCGCTTGCTGTCTTCCCAGGATTTGTATGTGGTAAATACCTATCTGGAGAAAGTGGGTGTCCAAGGAAATGACATGGTCGATGACGTGCTCTGGAAAATCGCCAACCTGTTCGACGAAATCATGAAGACCAATCCACGCGATGGGGTCTCAGAAATCATGCGGCGGTTCGACCGCGCCGCGTTTGATGATGCAAAATCTGCTGTGCTGGACAGTCTCAAATCCTCAAAGAAAAACTTTGTAATTTTGATGGACTCGCTGGATGATTTCCGCCTGGATATTGACTCGGTCTCGCGCTCGCTCCAGGGACTCTTGAAATATGTCGGCTCGATGAACAAACCGCGAGATGTGGTGGATGTCCGTTTCTGTCTGCCCTCCGAACTGTTCCACCGGATCATCAAGATTTCGTCCAACCCTAACAAAGACTTCCGCCGCGCCCTAAAGCTCCAATGGACAGCTAGTGAGCTGGTGCTGATCGGCGCACAACGCCTGATGTATTATCTATTCCTCTATTATCCTGATTTCTTGAGAAGCCTGCCACCGCTCGACCTCACAAAGCGCGCCGACGCCCTGAGGTTGTTCAGCAGTGTGCTCCCCGAAAAGCTCACGAACCAGGCAGGCTTCCAAGAAGAGACCATGTCCTACATCCTGCGGCATACCCAGTTATTACCGCGCCACTTTCTGATGTTGCTGAACTCGATCTTCAAGGGTCTGAATGCGGCGCCAAGCTCGAATCCCTTTCCGATCCCGGAAGGGAAAATCATCAATGGCATCCGTAGAGTGGAGGAATTTATTGTCAGTGAGATTTTTGTCGCCTTCAAGCTGATTCACCCCACAGCCGAAACTACCTGTAAACGCTGCCTGCCCCAGCTTGGGCATAAGTTCTCGGTGGGAGAGCTGCATCAGGTATTTACTCGCCATGGCAAAGCGGTCTTCGGCGGGGACAGCATGTTTGACTTTCAGCGGATGCTAATCGAGATCGGCGCGCTGGGACGTGTGATCCCCGGCAAGGAATCAGACGTGTATATCAAAGGCAACTTTGAATATACTGTCGCCCATGAGCTGACCATCAGCCACAACGACCAGTTGTGTATTCACCCACTTTTCTCAGGTATTTTCAGCAACAGCAATCGGAAGGATCGCCCTGTTTATCCGTATGGAAGTGTATTGGAGGATGAGGATTATCGGGACAAATTTGAATAAACCTTCAGACTTGCCGAAGCAGGTTGGATATACAGTGAGATACTGGCAGCATAAATCTCACGGCGTCGCTGTGGGTGGCGTCGCCAATGGATTCTGAACGGGCGCGCCGGGTGTGGCGCCCTGATAATAGGGGAAGGCGACAGGCAGGTCAAAACCGAAATATTCAGAGACACGTGCTACCACTTCCCCCGGGATCTGTGACCGGCGGGTGTTATAGGCTCTGACGGCATCATTCCAGTCTGTGCCAGCCAGTTGAATGGTATTCATTCCCTCATCAATGGTGTCCCCGAGTGCTAGAGTAACCTGCGGATCTGGTACCGGCGGAGGTGCCTGCACAACGGCGTTGACAAAGAGTGTAAACCCTTCCCCCAAACCGTCTGGTAACGCGCCTTTTTCCTGCAAGGCGTCCAAATTGAGCTCGGTTGGGTTGAGAGGCTGGCCGTTTTCATCCCGATAGTTTCTCAGCAGCTCATTCAGCAGTTCTTGCTCCGAGCGGAAATTGCCCGTCCATACTTCACCGCTGTTGCTGACGGCATCGTAATAATCCTTGGTAATCTGCGTTTTGGCTTGAATCTTCGCGTATTGGGTATCCGTCACTAATTGAAAATTAGAAGCGGCTGCCTGTACGCCCTGCACCAGTGCGACCAGGTCGTTGTATTCGTTCGCACCAGACCGGAGAAGATTACAACCGGTTAACTGCACGAGGATCACGAGCGCTGCAAACATATAAATAGCACGTTGCTTAGGATATTTCATATCGTATCTCCTTATGTATTAGTTCGTGCGTCCCGAGCGACCGCTGCCGCTACCCCCCCGCATGCGCGGACCTCGAAAGCCTCCTCCACCCGAGGGGAAGCCTCTGGAGGGAAAGCCTCGATAGGTTCCGCCTCGCCAGGGAGTACCGCCCCAAGGGCTGCCTCCCCAGGGACCATGATCGGGAGGGTAGTATCTGGTACGACCCCCTCCCATTTGGCTGAACATCCATATCAGGAACAAAAACAGGAAGAGTCCCAGGCATAACTGACCACAGAGTGCCGCAATCGCCACGGGTCCAGCAGGTTGCTCGACAACCTCTGGCGTCGATACGGCGGAAGGCGCAGGTTCATAGTTGTTGCGCGCAACGATGTTGAACTCGCTTACCAGAGTCGTCAGGGCTTGGTCCATGCTCTGCGTGGATTGATAGGTAGCTTCCGCAGCGCGATTGATGCTCGTCAATTCCGGGGCAGTAAGTGCCGGAAGGCCCAGCCCCACTGCATAATGCACATCGATGCTATCGGGCTGGACTACGATCAAAAAAACAAACCCGTTGTCTTTGCGTTCTCCGGTTGGTAAGCCAAGCTTCATGTAACGCAGGAAATGGACCGCGCAGTTGGTGGAGATTCCAACCTGCTCTTGTGGCAGGATCAGAATCATCGTCTGTGCAATCGCATCGTCGTTCAGCTGGTCAAGGACCTGGTCCACCCTGTTGACTGCCTGTTCCGATGCGTAAAGCTCCCAGCCGACCGTCCAATGGGGCTGCAGAGTAGCATACGAGAAGCCATAATCGGGAGGAGACCCATTGCCGCACAGTGTAGCCTGCGCCTGCACGGATGTGAAGTTATACAAAAAACCAAAGGCTACCCCCATGAGGAAAACCAGACGATACACTCGCCTGGCAAAGTAGGGTCTCGCAAAACGCTCCTTAAAAATCAGATTTCTCCTTCTTTATTAAGCAATTACGCCATAATAAACACATTTCTATCAATAATGAAAACGATAGTATCGAGAAATCATTACAAGGACAATAAGGAATCTCCCTAGCATGTGGGAAATGTTGAATAGACTAACTCACGCGAATTGACCTCTTGACATCTCCTCCCCTCCGTCATAGAATACCGCCCAACAATACAAATAAAAACGCTGACGAGGACGAGTACGTTTCAAAGCGATTTCCAGAGAGTCTTGTAGAACTTGGTGTGAGCAAGGCAAAAGCGCAGAAGCGGAATGGACCTCCGAGTTGAACGGGCGAACACATCCGTGTAAGTAACCCAATTCGGGCGCTCCCGTTATAGAGCAAGGGTATAACCGCAACGATGCGGCGTACCTGAAAAGAGTGACGCTGGCTTCTTTCTCCCTGTTGCATCACGACAGGGAATTTTGTTTAAGGCTGGCGTTAACCTGGGTGGCACCACGGGAGTCCCCTCTCGTCCCAACGGATGGAGGGGATTTTAATTTAAGATATTCGATCGTCCATGTTCCGTTATCAAGCAAGTATCGATTGGAGATTTCATGTTATCCGAAGCAACCACAGTCCAAACCACATCTGCACGTGCGCCAGGCGCAAGTGTCATCCGCGAGATCAACGCCGACCTGGAAACACCCGTCAGTCTCTACCTCAAGCTGCGCGGGGATGGCGCCTCCTTTTTATTGGAATCCGTCGAGGGTGGCGAGCGGATCGCGCGCTATTCGTTTATCGGCGTCCAGCCGCGAGCCGAATATATCCTGCGCGATGGACAGGTTGAAGTTAAGGAGAATGGCGAGACCCGCACGGTCCAGCTTGGTGACGACCCCACGCGCTTCCTGCAGGAAGAGATGAGCCGCTTTTCGACAGAGCGTCTGCCCAATGCCCCGCGCTTTACAGGCGGATTGGTAGGTTACCTGGGGTATGAGTCGGTCCGTTACTTTGAGCCAACGCTACAGCCGAGAATAACAGCCGCGCAAACTCCGGATGGCATCTATCTCCTGGCGGACACGGTCATCGCCTTTGACCACGCCCGCCGCAGCATCTTCCTCATCGCCAATGTGTTGGATGGTGACGTGGACGCCGCAAACCATAAGCTCGATCAGATCACCGAGCGCATCTCTCAGTCGCTGCCTCCTGCCAGCAAGACCACCATCACGCCATCCGAGATCCAATCGAATATGACGCAGGAAACCTATGAAACAATGGTCTCTGATGCAAGAGAGCATATCGCCGCGGGTGACATCTTCCAGGTGGTGCTCTCACAGCGCTTTACTCGCGAAACCAGCGTCGAACCGTTCGACGTCTATCGTGCAGTGCGACGGCTTAATCCCTCACCCTATATGTTCTTCTTCGATTTCGGGCTCGTGGATGGCGAACCGTTATTTATTGTCGGATCGTCGCCTGAGATGTTTGTCCGTTTGGAGGGACGTACCGCCTCCCTTCGCCCCATCGCCGGGACGCGTCCTCGTTCCGCCGACGCGGATGCTGACGCGGCTCTTGCCAAAGAACTGCTCGCCGATCCGAAGGAACGTGCCGAACACGTGATGCTCGTGGACCTGGGACGTAACGACCTCGGGCGTGTCTGCGAATATGGTACCGTCAAGGTCTCCGACTTCTTCACGATCGAGCGTTACTCGCACGTCATGCACATTGTCTCCCACGTGGAAGGGACTCTGCGCCGCGGACTGACTGCCTTTGACCTGGTACGCGCAGCTTTTCCGGCGGGGACTGTCAGCGGCGCGCCGAAGGTCCGCGCCATGGAGATTATCTCTGAGCTCGAGCCCGATGCACGCGGCGCCTATGCGGGCATGATCGGTTACTTCGGCTTCGACGGTGCGATGGACACGTGTCTCGCCATCCGCACCATGGTCGGGCGGGGACGAACCGTCAGTGTGCAGGCGGGTGCCGGCATCGTTGCAGATTCCGATCCGGCAACGGAATTTCAAGAGACCGTCAACAAAGCCTCTGCCATGTTAAGAGCAATTGATATGGCTGAAACGAACTCATGACTATAGACGACACCTGCACTCCCTGGCAGATGCAAGTGTAGACCATCGTCTCAACGAAAGGAAATGAACGTATGACATCTACTCCAACCAAACCCCGCCTCCTCACCGGTGATCGTCCCACCGGACGTTTGCACCTGGGGCACTACGTAGGCTCGCTGGCGAACCGTGTGCGCATGCAGCACCAGTATGAATCGTTCTTCATCATCGCGGACCTGCACACGCTCACCACCAAACCTGAGCCGCAGTACATCAAAGAGATTCCGCTCTATGTGCGTGAGACCGTACTGGATTATCTCGCGGTAGGCATCGACCCCGCGATCAGCACAATCTTTGTACAATCCGCCATTCCCGAGACGTATCAGCTGAATCTGCTGTTCGAGATGCTGGTCACAGTGCCGCGTCTGGAACGGATCCCGTCGCTTAAGGATATGGCACGCGATGCCAACATGGATACCATGCCATTTGGTCTTCTGGGCTATCCTGTGCTGCAAGCCGTAGACATCCTGCTGCCGCGCGCCGAGGTTGTCCCAGTGGGGAAGGACAATCAATCCCATGTGGAGCTGGCGCGCGAGATTGCCCGCCGCTTCAATAACCTGTATGGTCACGTGTTCCCCGAGCCGGAAGCGATCATCGGCGAGGTGCCCACTCTTGTCGGCACGGATGGACAGAGCAAGATGAGCAAGTCGTTGAATAACGCCATTTTCCTCTCGGATGATGCCAAGGCAGTGGAACAAAAAGTGATGAGCATGTACACCGACCCCAAACGCCTGCGCGCTACAGATCCCGGCACTGTGGAAGGCAATCCAGTCTTCATCTATCACGATGCGTTCAATCCCTCCAAAGCAGAAGTAGATGACTTGAAGGAACGTTATCGGGTTGGAAAAGTCGGCGATGTGGAAGTCAAGAAGAAACTTGCCAAAGCCCTCAATGACTTTCTGGAACCGTTCCGCGAGAAACGCGCCTACTATCTTGCGCACCCAACCATTCCACAGGATGTCCTCGTCAATGGCATCCGCCGGATGCAGGCCGAAGCCAAAGAGACGATGGACATCGTCCGAACAATCACAGGTTTGGAATATTCCTTCGACCTCTTCGCCGATCAGGTGGATATCTTCGGTGAGTACGATTAGTACCATGTCATTGCGAGGGCGCTAGCCCGAAGCAATCTCCCGTTTACCGGAGAATTGCTTCGCCAGGAAGAGCACCTTTCTCGCAACGACATGAATGGAGATACTATGCTCGCTCTAATCGACAATTACGACTCTTTCACCTACAACTTGGTTCAGTATCTTGGCGAACTGGGTGCGGAGGTGCGTGTCTTTCGCAACGACCAGATCTCGCTGGATGCGTTAATCGCCCTCCAGCCAGACCATCTTGTCATCTCTCCGGGGCCGGGAGAACCGATCAAGGATGGGGGCATCTCTCCTGAGGCCGTCCGGCACTTTACCGGAAAGATCCCTGTGCTGGGAGTCTGCCTCGGTCACCAATGCCTCGGTGCCATCTACGGCGGCAAAGTGGACCGCGCCGCGCGTCTCATGCACGGTAAGACCTCCACTGTCAACCACAATGGACAGGGCATCTTCAAAGACATTCCCACGCCCTTCGAAGGAATGCGTTATCACTCGCTGATCGTCCATGAACCTGTGCCTGCCGAACTGGAAGTCCTTGCTACCACCAGAGAAGGCGAGATCATGGCGCTCAAGCACCGCGAACATTCTACCTACGGTGTGCAGTTCCACCCCGAGTCGATCCTCACGGAACACGGCAAGAAACTGCTGAAGAACTTTTTAGACCTGAAGCCTGCGCCGGTCGCAGGAGGAGAACAAGCCATGCTCAAGCCCTTTATTGCCAAAGCCATCAACCGCGCAGACCTCACCGCTGAGGAAGCCCGTGAAGCCATGAACATCATCATGACCGGTCAAGCCACGCCTGCTCAGATCGGTGCCTATTTGGTTGCCCTGCGTATGAAGGGCGAGACCATTTCTGAAATCACAGGTTCCGTCCGTGCGATGCGTGAGAACGCGGTGAGGGTGGAGCTTAGTAAAAGCGATGACTCTGTATACGATATCGTCGGCACCGGCGGCGACGGCGCGCACACGTTCAACATTTCGACGGCGGCAGCATTTATCCTGGCGGGGACGGGTCGCAAAGTTGCCAAGCATGGCAACCGCGCCCAATCTTCGCACTGCGGCTCAGCGGATGTCCTCTCTGCCCTTGGCGTCAACCTGGACCTGACGCCCGAGCAGGTTGCCCAGGCAATTGACGAGCTTGGCATTGGCTTTATGTTCGCGCCCAAATTCCATCCGGCGATGAGACATGCCATCGGTCCCCGCAAGGAGATCGGGCAGCGTACAATCTTTAACATCCTCGGGCCCCTCACTAACCCGGCGGGCGCGCACATCCAGCTGACGGGCGTTTTTGCTCCAGCGCTCACCGAGCCGCTTGCTAATGTGCTCAACGAGTTGGGGTCTAAGGCAGCCATGGTTATCCATGGGGCAGGTGGCACCGACGAGTTGAATACTTGTGGACCTAATCGTGTCAGCCACCTCAGGGATGGCGCGGTCCGCACGTATGATCTTGACCCGACAGAATTTGGTTTTGCGCCTGCCACCATCCAGGACTTGCGCGGCGGCACGCCGGATGAGTCGGCGGTAATGATGCGAGAGCTCCTATCCGGTACGTTGAACGGAGCCCGCCGTGAGTCGGTGCTGTTAAATGTCGCCGGCGCGCTGGCGGCAGAGACCGGCGATTTCAAGTCTGCGATTGAGGAAGCAACCGCTTCTCTCGACAGCGGTCAAGCCCTCGCCAAGCTGGATGCGCTCGTCCAGTATTCGCAGAGTTTTCAAGTCCTCCAATGAGCATCCTCGCTGAGATCCTCGAACATAAGAGGACGGAAATCGCGGCGCTGGATGCTAAATCCTTACGTCGTGCTGCAGAGTCAGCTCCTGTACCGAGAGATTTTCTCACCGCGATTTCCTCTCGTGCTAAAGGGGTAGAGGTCCGTCTGATCGCCGAACTCAAACGCGCCTCTCCTTCCAAAGGGATCCTTGCTCCGCACCTTGACCTTCTCCAGGTGGCTGACATTTACGCCCAAAATGGTGCGTCTGCCATAAGCGTACTGACCGATGAAAAATTCTTCCTGGGGAAACTCGAAACGTTGCAAGAATTACGGTTCGCTCGCCAATCAGGCTTGCCCTTGCTGCGAAAGGATTTTATTATCGATGAAGGACAACTCTATGAATCACGAGCCAACGGCGCTGATGCCGTTCTCCTGATCGCCGCTGCTCTAACGGATGATCAGCATTTTGCTGATTTACACACCCTTGCTCGCGAACTGGGACTCACGCCTCTCGTTGAAGTTCACAACGAGATGGAAACGGAAAGAGCACTGAAACTGGAAAATATCCATTTGATCGGGATAAACAATCGTAATCTCGCCACCTTTGACGTATCGTTGGAAATAACGGAGAGGTTACGCTCAATGATTCCATCTGAAGTTGTTGTCGTGGCTGAAAGTGGAATTTTTAAAGCGCAAGACATCGAGCGATTAGCAAAGGCAGATGTGGATGCTATCCTTGTCGGCGAAGCATTGATCACCGCGCCTGATATTGCCTCAAAAGTTCGCGAACTCTCAGGTTTGCATGTGCAAACGTTCGAACGTTAAGCCGTTATGACCAAAATCAAAATCTGCGGAATCAAAACAGTAGAGGATGCTCTCGACGCCATGGATGCCGGCGCAGATTTGATTGGTTTCAACTTCTATCCTAAAAGCCCTCGCTATATCGATGTGGGTCAGTGTCGTGACATTATGGCGGTGATGCGCAAGTATGGTCAGCTCATGTACGTTGGCGTGTTTGTCAATGCCTCGGCAGAGGAGGTGTGTGCAACGCTGGAGACCGCCGCCCTGACTCTGGCGCAGTTACACGGAGATGAAACCTCCCAAATGATACGGTCTCTGAAGGGAAAATCGTTCAAAGCCTTTCGCGGAGTTCCACAAAGTGTAGATGGCTTCGCAAGGCATGAGGCTCCCGCTTTGCTGGTGGATGCTTCTGTCAAAGGGGTGTACGGTGGCACAGGCGAAACAGCAGACTGGTCTGCCGCTGGAGAGCTGGCACAACAATATCCTTTGCTGCTGGCAGGCGGCTTGACTCCGGAAAATGTGGGGGAGGCGGTACAGCGCGTACGACCCTGGGGCGTGGATGTCGCCTCCGGTGTGGAATCCGCGCCGGGTGTGAAAGATCCGGCGAAGATGAAAGCGTTCGTGCAGGCTGTTAGGAGAGTAGAGACCAGTCTCTAACTATCGAGGAAACTATGACAGTACTACCCACAAAATTTGGTCCCTACGGGGGACAGTTTGTCCCGGAGACATTGATGCCAGCTTTGATCGAGTTGGAAGAGGCATTTGTCTCGGCAAGGCAAGATGCTGAGTTCATCGATGAGTTCGACCGATTGATGGCTTCCTTTGTCGGACGCCCCACGCCGTTGACGTATGCGAAGCGGCTCTCGGAAAAATTGGGTGGTGCGCAAATCTATCTGAAGCGTGAAGATCTGGCACACACGGGCGCGCATAAGATCAACAATGCATTAGGGCAGGCGCTCCTGGCGAAACGGATGGGGAAGAAGCGCATCATCGCGGAGACGGGCGCAGGTCAGCATGGCGTCGCCTCCGCCACGGTTGCCGCGCTGCTTGGGCTTGAATGTGTTGTTTACATGGGTGTGGTGGATATCGCTCGGCAGGAGCCGAACGTCTTCCGTATGAAATTGCTCGGTGCCGAAGTGCGACCCGTCACCTCCGGTACGCAGACCCTCAAGGATGCCATCAACGAAGCGATTCGTGACTGGGTGACGAATGTGCGCGACACACATTATTTGCTGGGTTCTGCCTTAGGTCCTCATCCCTATCCAACGATCGTGCGCGAATTCCAATCGGTCATAGGTCGGGAGGCGCGCGAGCAGATGCTGATGGACGTGGGACGTTTGCCAGATATGGTCATTGCCTGCGTAGGAGGCGGTTCAAACGCAATCGGTGTCTTCGGTGGTTTTGTGGATGACGAGCAGGTGGAATTGATAGGTGTCGAAGCGGGCGGGAGCGGCATCGAAACAGGCAAGCATGCGGCGCGCTTTGGCGATCCGTCGAAGGGACGGGTGGGTGTCATTCACGGAACAAGAACCTACGTGCTCCAGGATGAAGATGGGCAAATCGCCGAGACACACTCGGTCTCTGCCGGATTGGATTACGCAGCGGTGGGACCAGAACATGCGCTGATGAGAGATAACGAACGTGCCTTCTACACATCCGCAACGGATGAGGAAGCATTGAATGCCTTCCAGACCTTATGTCACACCGAAGGGATTATCCCTGCGCTGGAATCCTCGCACGCTGTTGCCGAAGTCATCAAGCGCGCGCCAACCATGAAGAAGGACCAGGTGATTTTGGTGAATCTCTCAGGGCGAGGAGACAAGGATTTGAACACCGTAATCAAGGAATTGGGGGATCGTTTGTAAGTCATTCCTGTTTGGAGATTTTATGGAAACATCTGGACTCAATCACATCATCATGACTATCAAAGACGTGAAGATATCTCAGGCATTCTATAGTGAACTTCTGGGTTTTGAAGTGGAACCTCTCGCCGATGGTTTCTTTTTGCGGACGGGAGGGGTTGCCATCTTTTTCTTCCCGTCCGGCCGTCCGATTCCGGATGACCGCTTTAGTGAATTTCGGATCGGGCTGGATCACTTATCCTTTAACGCTCCGAGTGAAGCTGCATTACAGAAGCTCGCTGAACAATTACAAGCCGCCGGCGTGGAAACGAAGGGCGTGGAAACCTATCATACCGGGAACAAGTACGTTGCTTTTCGCGACCCCGATAACATCCAGTTGGAGTACTGGCTGCCCAAACAATAAAATTGGAGTGAATCATGAATAGAATCGAAGCAGCCTTCGAAAACAAGCCGATCTTTATGCCGTATTTTCTATTGGGTTACCCTGACCTAAATACTTCGATTGATGTGATCGAAGCGCTGGCGAAGAATGGTGCAGACTTGATCGAAGTCGGTCTGTCCTTTTCCGATCCGCTGGCGGATGGTCCCGTGATCCAAAAGGCAACCCAGGCGGCATTGGAAAGAGGAATTACAATCAAAAAATCCCTCGAAGGGATACGCGAGTTGCGGTCACGCGGCGTCAGTATTCCACTTGTACTCATGGGGTACTACAACCCCATCCTGGCATACGGGTTGGAGAAATTCGTATGGGAGGCCATGGAGGTCGGTGCCGATGGGTTCATTATCCCGGATTTGCCAGTGGAGGAATCGGAAGAGTTTCAATTCGCGCTGGGCGCCGTCGAAGCGCCGTTGATTCTAATGATCGCTCCCACAACGCCAAGTGACCGCATGGAAAAGATCGCCCGGAATGCCAGAGGATTTATTTATCTTGTTTCGGTAACGGGCGTGACGGGGGAACGCACATCCATTTCAGAGGGGTTGGGTGAGTTGGTTGAGCGCGTGCGTAAGCACACAGGCATACCGGTGTGCGTAGGCTTCGGAATCGGCACGCCTGAGCAGGCGAGGGAAGTAGGCAAGATGGCTGATGGGGCGATTGTAGGAACTGCCTGCGTGCGGACGATTGGAGAAAGTGGAACACCTGTGGAGACCGCCAAGCAGTTCGCCGCCGATTTCCAGTCTGCACTCAGGGAAGCCCGCCGATGATATAGGAAGACGGGCAAGCTTTGGCTCAGGAGGCAACATCTCACACCAGAAGGTGTGAGATGTTGCTGTTACTTTTTTGGATGTTCCGTGAGCGAGAACCAGTTGCCGCAGCCGTCTTTAAATAACGCTTCTACGCCATAAAATTCTTTGGTCGGCGGCTTGAGGAATTCGATTCCTTTAGATTTCAGCGCTTCATAGGTTTTCTGGCAATCGTCCGCCTCCCAAACGCCGCCGCTCATCGCGTCGTTGTCGAGCAGGGCGCGCACGTGAGGGATGAGATCGGACGAAAACATCGGCTCGACAGGTTCGGACAGTACCACTTCAATATCGGGCTGCCCCGGCGGAATAACCGTCAGCCAGCGAAAGCCGTTCTCCATGGTCATGTCAGTGTGGACTTTGAACCCCAATTTATTCACGTACACATCGTAGGCTTGATTTTGGTCACGTACCAGTAACCCAATGTGGGAAAGTTTCGTGATCATATCTCTGATTTTCCTCCTTATTTTGGTGGCTCGACCAAGATCAACTGGTTGCCCTCCGAGTCACGGATCATCGCGTAAGTCCCCCAAGGCTGAGGGTCTGGTTCCTGTGTGAATTCGACGCCCTTCGCCTTGAGATCCGCGACGAGCGCATTCATGTCCTGGACATTGAACGTCAACGCTTGCGATTTCCCGACGGTCTGGCGATAGTGCTCCCAATTTTCATCGGGCAAATACAACGTGACTTCGGTTTGCGCGTCCCTCGGCGCGACAGAAACCCAGCGGTTCTCTGCTCCTGGATACAAAGGCGCATCCTGGCGTAATTCAAACCCCAGGACGCGAGTGTAAAAGTCTTTGGCGCGGTCCTGGTCGCTGACAAACAGGGATACGGTTCCAACACATTCGATCATGGCGATGTCTCCTATTAAGCTGATTTAAAACAATCTTAGCACGTCCGTTCTAAAAACGCTTCTTGAAAATTGCGCTTTCGAGGTTCCTGAGTCAAAAAGACCCGAAGGAAGCTTATTCCTTTGGGTCTGAGACTTGAATGCCGTGCATAATCACATAACAATTTGGGATGAATCTGAGCGGATTCTTGCGCATCTCCCAGGCGCGAGCACGATAAATAGATGGCGACCAGCCGACGGTCTTATGAAACAGCGTACTGAATGATCCCAAACTTTCAAAGCCCACCTCGAAACAGATCTCGGTGACGGTCCATTCACTTTGTGCCAGCAACTCTTTGGCACGCTCGATCCGTTTGCGGGTCAGATATTCGTGCGGCGTAGCATGAAACGCGCGGCGGAATGCCCGCAAGAAATGATAACGTGAAAAATTCGCCGTTCGGGCAAGGTCGTCCAGATCGAGCTGCTCTTTGTAATGCGCGTCAATTACCTCTCGCGCATGCCAGAGCGCTTCATGGATAGCAGATTGTGCCATGGAAGGCTAAATTATATCGTTGATGTGGTGTAGGCCGGGTTGCCAACCCGATTTACTGCATCTCTTCCAGCCGTCTTTGCAGATAGGCGCGTTCCGCGCTATTCCCACATAACTCAAGCGCGCGCTTGTAGGCGTCGGCAGCCGCCTCGCGTTGGTTTGTCCGGCGCAGCAGATCGGCGCGCGCCGCGTGGTAGGGATAAAAGCTGTCTGCCTGATCTTCGAGGCGTAGCAGCATTTGCATTCCCGCCTCTGGGCTGTTCGCCATCCCGACTGCTACGGCGCGATTCACTTCCACTACCACTGATGATGTCATGCTCGCCAGAGTCCCATAGAGCATCGCGATCTGACGCCAGTCTGTTGCCTCAGCCGTTGGCGCCTGGGCATGCAAGGCGCTGATCGCCGCCTGCACCTGATAGGGTCCCGGGTCACGCAGAGCAAGCGCCTCATCCAGGATCGCGATTCCTTCGTCAATTCTGGCGCGGTCCCAGTGTGTTCGATCCTGTTCGCTAAGCAAAACAAGTTCACCTTCTTCAGTGAGGCGTGTCTCGCGACGAGAATCATGTAAGAGCAGCAGTGCCAGCAGGCCGTGAGATTCTGCGCTTTGTGGAAGCAAACCCACCAGGATACGGCATAAGCGGATCGCTTCGCCGCATAATTCTTGGCGAGTCAACGTGTCTCCGCTTGTCGTGACATATCCTTCGTTGAAGATCAGGTAAATGACTGCCAGCAGCGCGTTCAGGCGTTCAGGCAGGAGGTCGGCCGGTGGAACGCGATAGGGGATGTGCGCCTCTCGGATTTTCCTGCGCGCCCGTGCCAGCCTCTGCGCCATCGTCGACTCAGACACGAGGAACGCGCGCGCGACTTCCGGCGTGGATAAACCGCCGAGCGTGTGCAGTGTCAGCGCGACCTGCGCCTCGAGAGCCAGGGCAGGATGGCAGCAAGTGAACATTAGTTTCAGGCGATCGTCAGGAATGGAATCGTCCATCTCGGGTTCTTCCTCTGGTGCAACGAGAGAGTTGAGGATGATGGGGTTATGCTCCAGCCGCGCGTTTCGACGCAGACGATCGATCGCGCGGCGACGGGCAACTGTCAATAACCAGGCACCAGGGTTGCGCGGTAATCCGTCGGTCTCCCAGCGTTCCAGCGCGGTGACCAGCGCGTCCTGCAGGGCATCCTCTGCCTGCTCGAAGTCACCCAGCTGGCTGATGAGCGCCGCGAGCACGCGCCCGTATTCTTCGCGGTAAGTCTTCTCGATCTGCGACTCGGCGGTCATCCCATTCTCAAACTCATTACACCTCGGACCACAGCGGGCGGACTTCCACGGAGCCATACTTTGCATGCGGGATCTTCTCTGCCCAGCGAAGTGCCTCATCGAGATCCTTGCACTCCAGCAAGAAGAATCCACCTAACTGCTCGTGTGTTTCCGCGAAGGGGCCATCTGTGATCAATGTTTTGCCTTCCCGTACGCGCACGGTGGTTGCATTGGCGATCGGGGAAAGTCCATTGCTCGATAGCAGCACGCCGGCAGCCTTGGTCTCCTGGAGCAGGTCGTACCAAGTCTGTTGCATCGCCTCGAGTTCCTCCGGAGGGATCTCGGATGCTTTCGCCTCGCTGGCATACATCAGTAACATGTATTTCATGAACCTGGTCTCCTGTTGAAAATCGTAAATTCGTTCTATGGCTCACGCTCTTTTAGCGTATTCAATCTCTTGGCTTCGAGAATAAGTGCCGTTAACGCTCCCTCGTCCACAGGGTCGCCTTCGTGGAAATCGATGGCACGAACTGTCTTGCTATCCAGGCGTGTATTGAAGAGTTTTTTCGGATCCTTCATCTGCGCACCTTTGGGGAATGTCAGCCTCACAGCGTTCTTGAGCGTATCTGCTATACAGAGGATTCCAGCATGAGACCAAACGGGGACTCCCGATGGTCGGGAGGGTTTTTTCCACTTCACTTCTTCGACCACAGCGGAGTCGGCTTTCCTGATCACAGCGCGCAACTGTGATAATTTCTTGCCGCGCCAGTCACCTGGTTCCTTGATGATGGCATCTATCTGTTGAGATGGGGACTTCTCTTTTGAGGAAGGATCCGTATTTGCTTTCATGCTCAGCTAACAGCCTTTTTCACGAGCTTGGCGATCTTTGCCTCGTCGTCGGGGGTCAACTCTTTCAGCGCGAAGGCGACTGGCCACATAGCACCTTCGTCGAGGTTCGCATCGTCGTTGAAGCCGAATTGCGCGTACCTCGCCTTGAACTTGTCCGCGCTTTGGAAGAAGCAGACGACCTTGCCGGCCTGGTTGGCATACGCGGGCATCCCGTACCAGGTTTTCGGTGAGAGATTTGGCGCGCTGGCTTTGACGATCTCATGGATCCGCTGTGCCATAGAGCGATCTGGTTCCGGCATCTCAGCGATCTTCGCGAGCACGTCATTTTCTGACGCCTTTCCCTCGCGCTCTGCCTTTTCCTCTTTGAGGCGCTCTTTCAATGCGGCTTTTTCCTCGGCTGTGAGTCCTTTGGCGGACTGCTGTGTGGACTTCTTACTGGTGCTTTTAGCTGGGTTCATGCGAATCTCCTTATCTCTAAATTGCTGAAGTACGGTTTAATTTTGCCGTTCTATTCTAACGTCGATTGGGAACGGATCAAAATGACAAAAAAAGAAGTTTCTAATCCGCTTCTCATATTCCATAAATTATAGGCTGTTCTGCCTGTTTACAAACTCGCGGTCCGCCGAGGGAAGGGACATGCCCCGGAACGTCGGTGATACGAGTCCGCCCAGACCAACCAGAATACAGGCAAGCGCTGAACAGGCGATGACAATCGTTGAAGGAATAAAGGCAAGCAAGATTCCACCAAGGGCTAGACCAAGCGGAGATCCAGCCGTGAGCAGGGTCGAACGCGCTCCAAATACTCGACCTAACTGTGTCTTCGGAATGTTACGTTGCAGCAATGTGGTCTCCATCGGTATATAGGGTCCCCACATCAAGCCACCTAACAAGAGCAGAGTGCACGCTAACCAAAGTTGATGGATAAAAGCCATTGGCAAAAGACTGGCGCCCCAGAGGAGGGCAATTAGCGGTAAGGCGATCCCTAAGCGGACGCGCTTGCTGAGGGTTGTACTGCTCAACGTTCCAATGAGAGCCCCGACCGCTAAAGCCGACCAGAGGAGTCCATAACCGCGCGCGTCTGTTTGAAGTATCGTGTCACTATAGAGTGGTAAAGCTGCCTCTAAAGGGCCATAGGAGAAAAAGAAAACCAGGCTGAGCAGGGTAGTGTATCGAATAACCTTCATATCCCAAAGCTGACGCAGTCCCAGGCGTGCAGAGAGAGGAGCGTGCAATGGAGGCTTGCTCCGTTCCACCATTGGAATGGTGACCGCAACAAATGCCATCCCGGCAAAGGTCGCCGCGTCGATGAGCAACACCGATGGACCTCCAAAGTAGGTTACCAGCAGCCCAGCCACGGCAGGTCCAATAATGAGGGAGAGATTGAGGCTGAACGACCACAGCATGTTCGCGGCCTCCAGATCTTGATCCTCGATCAGATCAGGCAGGATGCTACGCGATCCAACCTCTGTAGCGGGGACTAACATGCCAGCCAGGAAGGTCAATAGGAATAACAGACCGAGCTCTCGTATGCCGAGCCAGTACAGGATGGGAATCAAGGCGATGATCAGCGCACGCAGTCCATTATCGACCGTAATAATGATCCGCGGCTGGAAGCGGTCGATCAGAGAGCCGATCATCAGACTTGTGAGGATCGCGGGAAGCTGTAGGCTAAGGAGAATCCCTGCCGTTGCTGTACCGGAGCCTGTGCTTTGCCAGACGAGCCAGGGTAGCGCAATCAGAGTGAAGGCGTCGCCGAATAATGAGATGGACCTGCCGATCCAAAGACGCCGGAATGCTGGATAGCGATAGAGGATGCTAAAGGCGTGCCATGCTTGACTCTTCATATGATCTCACTCCAATTCGCCCTGAAATAACAATTCATTTTCGTAAAGAGGCCCCGAAGGGCCTCTCTGGTGGGTAGAAGAAATATACCGATGATTCTTATTCCTCTGCAATCGTCACCAAGTTACCATCCGGGTCTCTGAGCTGGAAGAACTTTACAGCTGAGCCTGGACCGTACAAGTCGTCCCGGATCTCACTGGTTTCGACGCCCTTTTCATTGAGCTCTTTGCGCGCAGTTGCAATGTCGGGCGTTGAAAGATAGAACCCAATGGTGTCGGGTTTTGGTGGTTCGTTGTGCGTCGTACTCGACCTGGCGAGAGTCATAGACACCCCGCCGCCGGGAAAGGTGAGCGTGACCCACCAGTTATTATCATTCCGGCGGTAGTCCGTTGCGACCGCTAAGCCCAGCTTCTCGGCGTAAAATTCTTTTGCCCTTTTCATATCGCTGACTACGATAGAGACCATCGTGAACTTGTGGATTTGCATCATGTACTCCTTTTGTAGAATTTTCAGCTGTTTAACCTTTCTACAACTACGTCGCACAGGAAAGCGTCAAAATGACAGATCGAGGGAATTCTCATATTTCTCTCATAATTCTTATCTTGAGCTGGTATACTCTCATAAAGAAGGTTCCCATGCATATTGTGAGATTACTTGAACGGCGTTTCCCCGAACACAAAAGAAGCATTGCCAGTTCCTTGTTTATCCTATCGCTTAGCCTTCTTTTGATAGGAATAGGATTGATGTTTCTACATTAGGGGAAACGGTGCCAATAAACCTAAAACGGACGTGCCAAGCACGTCCGTTTTTTTGTAGGTGTTCTTCTGAGTTTCAGCGAGTGATCTTTACCAACCGGTCTGTCTTCTCAGCAATCGCAATGGTGCTGCCTGGCTCAAAATTAGATAGGAACCTTCTATAGGCTGATTCTCGATCTGCACTGCCTTCGTCAGTCAATAATAGCTGTTCGCCATAAGCGGCTAAATCTTCAATAATTCGTTCATAGCGATAGTATGCCAACACTGTAAAATCAATATTTGTTTTTTCATAGCCTTCATAGAAAATAGATTCGTCCCGTTCGCTTTTCCAAATGTCGTCAATCCCGCCTCCGATGAACATCAGGTCACGTTCTTTGGGTGCAAGGAGTGGATTGTCCCAATCTACGATGTAAATGCGGTCCTCTTCGGTGATTAATATATTCGCGCCATGAATGTCGGTATGACATAAGACCAATTCCAAAGGTTTGGACTGAATTTCTGAAGCGAGTTGGTCTGTACGCTTAATGAGGTCACGTATCTCATTCCTCCTGGATTTTATGAACAGCGCTAGTTTTGCAGCTGTAGGGTCTTTAAACGATGTTTCTTCTACTTGCGCTTGTAACGAGCTTACCTGTTCTCGCCATTGTGCCGAGAACGTTTCCTTCGGAATAACCCTTCGGAGTTTTGAAGGTACTGATGTGGAATGAATGGCTTTCAGCGCGCGGCCCAGTCTGCGCTTGTGATGATCCGTTAACTCCATTTCAAAGCCGTTTTTCCCAGCAACGAATGGATACAGAATCATCTTATACTCGCCAAAATCTGCCCAGCCTTGTTTTGATTTGGTTTCCAATGGAGAGATGATTTCTTGTATACCCTGCGATTGGAGGAAGAGGGGAACCCTTACACTGATTTCTTCAAACCCTTTTCGCAATTTTAGAAAGTAAATCGTTCCATCGTCTGCGGTGACGCGATAGACAGCGGTGCCCATGTCCGCGCCAAGAGGCAGAAAGGACAATTCAGTGACATGCAATCCGAATTGTTCTTGCAAGTGAGAAATAATTTGTTCGTCTGAAAGGTCAGGTTTTTCGAGCATTTTTATAAATTATAAGTTTATCCGAGATGATAGTGAAACCAAGCAAGCAAAGCCAATTCTGCCAGGCTCACTTCGCTTGAACTTCTCCTGAAATTGAAATTTCCACAAAAACTGGTTCCCATTTAACATTTCAGGCACTATACCTGGAGAGCCTACCCCGTGGTGTCAGGGATTGGATAATATTCTTCTTCAATAGATGTAAATTAGCTTTCAATAGCACATGCCTCCACAGTTCCACTGCAGGAGAACCATCTATTCCATGACTGAAGACATCTTTGCCTTGATTGCCAACCCCGCCACCACACTTGTAAATGCATTCGATGCTTTGACCTTTTCTGCCCCAAAGATTCGTGTAAGCATTTCCGTAAACAAGGGAATATTGGACGAGCCGCCTGTCTTGACTACTGCATCGATCTCACCAGGTTCTAGCCCCGATTTGGCAATCGTTTCCAGCAACACCTTTTCCACATCGATCAGATACCCATAAATATCTGTTTCAAACTGATGGCGTGTATACAACTCCCACAAGGCGATGTCTTTATCTTCCAAGCTGATAATGGTTGCTCCATCATTGGACAGTGTGATTTTCCCGGCTTCCACACGATTGTAAAAAGTGAATGCCAGATCGTTGTAGATCAGTCCCTGCAATGCTTTCAACTGAATGGGAGCTGTCCCGGCGCGGATGGCTTTTTCCAGGATATTTTTGTTAATAGGTGTACCCAGGTAAGGGAGCGCCATCCAATCGGGGATGGCGTGGATCATCTCCACAATTTCTGGATGGTATCGGACGCGCCCATACCCGAAATGAGGCAGCATGCGCTTTTCGATAATCGCGCGGTCGAAATCACTGCCAGCGATATCCACGCCGCCGCTGGCATAGACCTTACGTTTGCTGAGATCGCCCAGGCGCATCACGGCGATGTCAAGCGTGCCGCCGCCAAAATCAAAGATGACGATGTTTTCCGGCTTGGTTAGCGTTTGTTCATAATCTAACGCGGCTGCGATGGGCTCGAGCTCAAAGTCAACTTCCTTGAAGCCGGCTTCATGGGCAGACTGACGTAATGTCTCCTGTGCCTTGTGATCCTGTTCGGGAGACTCAGAAAACCTGACAGGTCTTCCTAATGTGACCGCACTAATCGGTTCACCAAGAACAGCCTCGGCGCGCTCTTTCAGGAGAGTCAAATAAGTTCGTGCCAGGTCGCCTACTGTGTAATAACGCTCGAAGATTTGCGTGCCCTCATACTTTTCCTTGCGGAGAGCCGTCTTAAGATATTGCATCAGGCGCCCCGGTTGGAGCTCATCCACATAAACGAACACGTCCTGGACGTAATGCATATCCGCTCCGTACACGTCGATTTCGCCCGTCCACTGCTTCACAAATCGCCGCTGCCGGTTGATGTTATCGCGGTAATAATGCTCCACCGCTTCCTGCCCGATGGAAGCTCGATAGTCACGCGTGACGTAAAGCACCGTCTTGATGACTTCAGGTATTACGTTTTTTGGATCCACCGGCAACAACTGGACACGCTGACCATCATAGACCGCGACCCCTGAATTGGACGTGCCGAAGTCAATGCCCACTTTGAGACTCATGAAGTTGCCTCCCCTGGAATCACGCCGATAGACAGGATCAAGCCTTCGGCTTCGATCGAGCCAGCACCGGTGATGGATTCGGCGGCATGGACTCGGATGGCCCCCTTCGAGTCTAGCACCGCGACCCGGTCCGTATTCCGCACGCTCGCCGCACCGACGAAGCGGACTCCCTGCTCGAGCCGCGAGGGCGGGATGAGCGCCTGCCCCTTCGCCAGGGACGACTTGGACAATTCCAGACCACCTGAATCGCGCTGTATGACCTTCCCTGTTTGCGTTACAAACAACATCACTTCATCTGCGTTCGGCACGAAGGAGGCAATGACATAATCGCTGGCGGTCAGCTTGATACGGTCCTCGGCGCTATAGGAAAGTTCATTGACCTCCAGCCCGAGCAATTTCCCTTCGATCGTGACAAAGGCGAAGCGATCCTGTTTCACGCAAAGCGTCCCATCGAAGGGCTGATCCAATTTTTGGAGAGTACCTTTGCCCAGGTAATGATTTCCGAGAATTGACTGCGCCATGGAGGCGAGCGTTTTCTTTACACATCCACGCCGGCTGACCTGCAAAAAGAAGTCAGAGAGAGGCAGACGCGAAATAGGCATGACACAAGCCAGAAACTCCCCTGCTCGAGGCTCATCGGGCAGCGCAGCTTCACTCCACGTCCATGCACCGCCGCATTCCATGGTTGGGATGCGGCTTAGCGCACAGGTACTCACTCTTCCCGATGTGAAAAGCAAAAGCACTTCCTCGTTCGAGGGGATCGTTAGTAGACGCGGCTGCTCATCCGTTTGCAGTATTTCATCTACTACGCGGCCTGGAGCCTCGGTATTGGCGTCGAGATCGACCCGGAATATCCTTCCGTAATTGTTATAGAGCAGCAAGCTCCAGGTGGATGCCTCAACAGAGGCAGCAGGGAGCTCCGTCAGGCTGGACTCGTCTGCACCAAAACGGCGCTTGAGCAGATCCAGCTGGTATTCCAGATGCGCGATGCGTTTCTGGTACTCTTCGACACGAGTGCCACTTTGCAGAGCGATATTTTCTGTGAGTAATTCCTCGTTACGCTCCGTCAGCTCGCGCAAACGTTGAGCGACCAGCTTCACGATCATCACTGCCGACCCGGGCCGGGCTTCGGCTTCTTTCATCCACTCATCAATTTTTTGGGAGAAGGACATGGTGAAATTCCTCGAACCTGGAATTATACTTGATGCCTCTTTGTCAGAATAGAAATAAAAGAAATTAACCGTATCGATCAATAGATAACGAGTAGGGTATTCCCTGTGCAGAAAGAAGTAAGTCCCTGATTGACTGTACGTTCTCTTATCCGCATAATAGGGCTAACTCACTTGTTTTTAAGGAATGGAACGAGTGAAAACTAATGGGGCATCGAGCGGATTGCAGACTCCTTACTTTGAAAAAATATTTCCCGCAAGTCTTGTTCCCTCGAGCCGTCAACTAGTCTGCCATTTGGTGGCAGTATTTCATGAAAGGATAGAACGAAATGGATATTAATGCCTGGGGAGCAGCGCTGACTACATCGCTTGCGACCGCACTAAGTCTGTTTTTAGGAGCCATCCCACGGGTCATCGGTTTCCTGGTGATTCTCATCATTGGCTGGATCATCTCGAGCGCGCTTGCGGCTGGAGTTGCAGCCCTGTTGCGTGCTGTAAAGTTTAACGTGATGGCCCAGAACTCGGGAATACAGGGGTTCATCAATAACATGGGCTTGCGCACGGATGCCTCCGGGCTCCTTGCCAACATCGTCAAGTGGTTTGTGCGCTTGATCGTACTGGTGGTTGCCTTCGATGCGCTGGGTCTCCCGGCGGTTTCTGAAGTACTCCAGCAGTTCCTGCTGTGGATCCCGAACCTGGTCGTGGCAGTGGTGGTCCTCGTGATCGCTGGTCTGGCTGCCAATGCGCTGTCCAACCTGGTGCGCGGCGCCACAGCACAGGCAGGGTTTGATAACCCTGACCTGCTGGCAACCATTGCACGCGTGGCAGTTTGGGCATTCGGTATCGTCGTCGCGGTTAACCAGATTGGTATCGCTCAGGAACTGGTCAATACTCTGTTCATGGGCTTTATCGGCGCATTGGCGCTGGCAGCCGGCCTGGCTTTTGGCTTGGGCGGGCGCGATACGGCCGGGCAGATCGTGCAGACCTGGTATAACCGTGGTCGTGCCAATCAACCCAAGATGGAGCGCGCGGCGGAGAATCTAGAGCGCCAAGCACAACGCAATATGCCATCCACGCGGGGCGCAGATGATTAGTTTGTAAGCCAGCATCTTGCGATTTGGAAACCATTTCCGGCTGGCTGTCCTATGTGGCAGTCAGCCGATCTTTTTAACGGGAATGTTCAAAATCATACACGTTCCCTCTTGACGCTTTCCCTTCCCTGGCATAGAATTGCGCCCAATATGCTTAAGTGCACTCGTTGGTTTGCGTTTTACTTTTATTACGGTTTCCGGATCCCGGTAGCCGTTGGTGGCGCTTAAGTAGAGAACATACCTCTGCAAAGAAAGAGCGAGACCACACGGTCTCGCTCTTTTATTTCCTTCTCCTCACCCCTCTCCTTCCCTACCTCCTCTAAGGAGGGAGAGGGGCTCGAGGGGAAACTCAAGGAGCAACCTATGCCGATCCGTGGAATCCGTGGAGCAACAACCGTGACAGCCGATGAACCAGAACTTATTCTGCAAGCCACGCGCGAGCTGCTAGAGGAGATTCTGGCGGAGAACGAAGGGATGAAGCCGGACGACATCGCCAGCGCTATCTTCACGGTGACAGACGATCTCCTCTCCACCTTTCCGGCGCAGGCAGCCCGCCAGATGGGCTGGGACCTCGTCCCGATGCTGTGCGCGCGCGAGATCCCGGTGCACAACAGTCTTTCGCATGTGATCCGAGTTCTGGTGCACTGGAATACGGAACTGCCACAAGACCGCATCACCCATGTCTATCTGCGGGACGCTGTGAAGCTCCGGCCCGATCTGGTCGCCGCGCAGTGAAGGCGTAGACAGGTATACAAGTAGACAAGAAAACACGTAGTCGTGTGCATCAGTTTCTTGTTCACATCATTCTTTAGGAGCTACTATGATCATCGTGATGAAACCCAACTATACCCCGCAGCAACTGGAAGGCGTTGTGACTGCTATCAAGGCGCATGAGCTTACACCGCATATCACATATGGCGTCGAAACCGCCATCGTCGCCGCAGTGGGTGAATTTAATATCCCTGCTCTGGATCCGTTCGAAATCCTCGATGGAGTCGAATCTGTGAAACGAATCTCACAACCATTCAAGCTTGGCTCGCGTCAGGTGCATCCTGATAATTCCATCTTCCCCATCGACGGCTTCACTGTGGGAGGTGACGAGATTGCCATCATCGCGGGACCGTGCGCGGTGGAGTCTCGCAGCCAGATTCTGGAGACCGCCCAGGCAGTCCGAGAGGCAGGAGCAAATGCTTTGCGCGGCGGAGTCTTCAAGCCTCGCACTTCTCCCTATTCCTTCCAGGGGTTGGGCGAAGAGGGACTCGAGTATCTGGCGGAGGCGCGCGAACTGACGGGGATGCCCATCGTCGTCGAGATCATGTCGCAGACGCAACTTGCACTGATGGTGAAGTATGTGGATGTCCTGCAAGTGGGCGCGCGTAATATGCAGAACTTCAATCTCCTGCGGGCGATTGGAGAAACGCGTAAAACCGTTTTGCTCAAACGCGGCTTAAGCGCCACCATCGAAGAGCTGTTGATGTCCGCTGAATATATCCTCGCTGGCGGCAACAAGCAGGTGATGTTATGCGAGCGCGGTATTCGTACCTTTGAAACATCCACGCGCAATACCACCGATATCAACGCCATCCCCGTCCTCAAAAACCTGACACATCTGCCCGTCATTCTCGATCCGTCTCACGCCACGGGGCACTCGGATTATGTGCCGGCAATCGCGCGGGCGGGAATTGCCGCAGGAGCGGATGGTCTTATCGTGGAAGTGCACCCCGACCCTCAACATGCTGCCTCTGATGGCAAGCAATCGCTCAAGCCTGAAGCGTTTGCACAGATGGTAAAACAAGTCAAAGCAATTGCCGAAGCGATGGGTCGCCGCATTGCCCCAATCAAAAAGCCTGTCGTTGCCGGATGGTAAATACAATGGAGGACGGCTTTCGACTACAAGAGACAAGGATTGCGATTGTGGGATTGGGCTTGATGGGCGGCTCGCTCGCGCTGGCCCTGAAGGGCAAGTGCGCCGGGTTATATGGAATTGACTCGGATCAGGCGACCATCGAAATTGCGCTTGCAAAAGGGATCGTGGATGAGGCGGACACGCATCTCGCTCGATTAAGCCTGTTTCCAAAGATTGATCTCCTGATCCTGGCGACTCCCATTCCTGTTATTGTGGGGCTCATCGAACAGTTAGCATTTCTTGTGGAATACTCCTGCATCGTTCTTGATCTCGGCTCTACAAAAAGAGAGGTCTTGCAGGTGATGGAAACTTTGCCAGATTTTTTTGATCCGATTGGCGGGCATCCCATCTGTGGAAAGGAGAATCTCGGCTTGGAAAATGCAGACGCGCTGTTGTATCAGGAGGCTCCCTTTGTTATTTCACCTTTGCACCGAACGACTCCACGAGCGAAATCTATAGTTCAGCAGATCGTTTCCTCCATCGGGGCAAAACACATCGAGATGACAGCTGAAGACCACGACCATATCCTGGCAGGGACGAGTCATCTGCCGTTTTTGCTTGCTTCTGCCCTTGCCCAATCCACGTCGTGTGAGCATGCGCCCTTCCTGGGTCCGGGCTTCCGTTCCACAAGCCGCCTGGCAGGGACGCCGTCCCACATGATGCTGGGCATCCTCAAATCCAACCGGGACAATGTGTTGAATGCCGTCAAATCGTTCCGTCAGTCTCTTGCTGAAATCGAGGTTGCTCTTCGAAGCGATAACGACTCTGAATTAAAGGTTCTTCTCGATCAGTCTCGCGCTTCATACCAACTTCTCACAGAAAGCTGATATCTTCTATGTTGACCACATCGACTTCTCGCGAGATAACACCCATCGATCATCCATTACATGCCACGGTTCGCGTCCCTGGGTCCAAGTCGCTGACGAACCGCGCTCTGCTGATCGCTGCGCTGGCTCAGGGAACTACCAAGCTGCAGAATGCCCTTTTTTCCGACGACTCACGCTTTTTTGCCAAGGCTTTGCAAATCCTTGGCTTCGATATTCAATTGGAGGAAGACAAGCAGGAAATGACCATCACAGGCTTAGGGGGAAATATTCCAGCAAACAGCGCAGAGCTCTTCGTCGGCAACGCGGGGACAGCCGCACGCTTTCTGACTGCCTTCCTGACGCTGGGACATGGGGCATATCGATTGGACGGCGATTCACGGATGCGCGAACGCCCCATCCAGGATTTGATCGATGCCCTAAATCAACTCGGTGTGGAACTTGAAGCCAGGAATAATTGTCCGCCTGTCGAAATATTTGCAAAAGGATTAATGGGTGGTAAAACAAAAATAGCAGGGGATATTTCTTCTCAATTTTTATCTGCACTACTCATGGTTGCTCCAAATGCAAGATCTGCCATCGAAATCAAAGTGACGACGAAACTAAACTCCAAACCCTATGTGGACATGACTATCGCTATCATGAAAGACTTCGGTGTGGAAATCGCTCGCCAGGATTATCGGCGCTTTAGTGTTCAGCCAGCATCCTACTTACCAATTAATCATTACCCAATTGAATCCGACGCCTCTGCCGCCTCTTATTTTTTTGCCGCGCCTGCCATATGCGGCGGTACAGTGCGCGTAGAAAATATATCCCGAACGTCGAAACAGGGCGACATTGCGTTTCTCAATATTCTTGAAAAAATGGGCTGTATCATCCAGGAAGGAGCGGACTTCCTTGAAATTACCGGCACTGGTGCTTTGATCGGCGTAGATGTCGACATGGGCGACATTCCGGACACTGCGCAAACTCTTGCTGTCCTCGCTCCCTTTGCTTCCTCGCCGACGCGAATCCGCGGCATCGCCTCCGCCCGCGTCAAAGAGACCGATCGTGTGCACGCGACCTGTACGGAATTGAGGCGGCTTGGTATCTCTGTGAAAGAGCATGAAGATGGAATGACCATTGATCCATGTGATGAAATTAAGCCAGGGACGATCCAAACCTACAACGACCACCGCATGGCAATGGCATTTGCCCTAATCGGCCTGCATGCCCCTGGAATCTGTATCGAAAATCCGTCCTGTGTTTCCAAGACGTTTCCGAACTACTTCGACGTGCTGGATACCTTGCGATGATTCGGCTTGGCTTGATCGGCTATCCTCTCAGCCATTCTCTCTCACCCCTCATCCACACGGCAGCGCTCCATGCCGCGGGTTTGGATGGCATCTATTCATTATTTCCCATTCCGCCCGATGACAAACACGGCTTGAAGGGATTGCTGGAGCTTGTTCGAATTGGCGAAATCACAGGGCTCAATGTGACTATTCCGCACAAACAACACGCAATCGAATTTCTCGATGAACTCACGCCCACGGCGCAGGCAATTGGCGCGGTGAATACCATTTATGTAAGGAATAACAAACTGATTGGCGAGAATACAGATGCTCCTGGGTTCCTGGCTGATTTAAAAAGATTCTTAACCGCGGAGATGCAGCGACACGGAGTCAATAGAGCTCTTGTTTTGGGAGCGGGTGGTTCTGCGCGTGCTATCGTCTATGCACTTCTCAAGGATGGCTGGGAAGTCACCATCGCCGCGCGACGGCTGGAACAAGCACAGCAACTTGCAGACTACTTCGCGAATTACAAACTACGAATTACCCTTTTCCCGCCATCCCCTCTCCACGCAAAGCGTCGACTCTATACTCTCTCTCTGATCATCAACGCCACTCCTATCGGCATGACCCCCAACGTAGACCGGTCTCCGTGGCCCGAAAACCTGTCCTTTCCTCCTCATGCACGGATCTACGATTTAGTCTACAATCCACAGGAGACCAAACTGGTACGTGAGGCGCGGGCGCAGGGACGTCCTGCAACGACCGGGCTGGGCATGCTCGTCGAACAGGCTGCACTTGCCTTCGAAATCTGGACAGGAATTCACCTATCTCGAGACATTATGCGAGCCTCTGTCGAAAAATCTCCAGTCTCAAATTTCTAATTACCAGTTACTAATCACGAATTACTATGTTACGTTTCCTCACCGCCGGTGAATCGCATGGACCTTCTCTGACTGCCATCCTGGATGGTTTGCCGGCCGGGCTGCCACTCACCACTGAGATCATCGACAGAGAACTGGCGCGCCGTCAAAAGGGCTACGGCTCCGGGGGGCGGATGAAGATCGAAAAGGATTCTGTGCAAATCCTTGGCGGTGTCATGGCGGGAGAAACCACGGGCGCGCCAATTGCTTTGCTCATTCAAAATGCGGATCATGTCAAATGGAAAGGCAAAGCCATCGAGCCAATGACAGCGCCGCGTCCTGGTCATGCCGACCTGACGGGCGCAGTCAAATACGGATACAGGGATCTGCGCCCCGCCCTTGAGCGCGCTTCCGCCCGCGAGACGACCATGCGCGTGGCTGTCGGCGCGGTCTGTAAACAATTTCTGGCGCAATTCGGAATAATCGTTGGCGGATATGTTGCCTCCATCGGCGAAGTGCAGGCTAACTTTGGCGACATGCCCTATGAAGAGCGATTTCTCCGCGCTGAAGAATCGGATGTGCGCTGCCCACTGGAATCTTCTGCGAACGAGATGCGCGCCGAAATTGAGAAAACCATTCATGACAAAAACACCCTCGGCGGCATTCTTGAAATTATTGCATTGAACGTCCCCGTTGGGTTGGGAAGCTTTATGCAATGGGATAAGCGCCTCGAAGCAAAGCTTGCCATGGCGGTCATGTCGGTGCAGGCGATGAAGGGCGTGGAAGTTGGTGATGCGTTTGCCAATGCCCGCTTGCCCGGAACGCGCGCCCATGATCCCATAACATTAGAGCATTCAACCCTTCAGCGTGCAACAAACAGAGCGGGAGGCACCGAAGGCGGGATCTCCAACGGACAGCCAATTGTGATTCGCGCGGCGATGAAGCCGATTGCTACAACTCTAACCCCTCAGCAAACGGTCGATCTTGCAAGCGGAACTGAATCGCCCACCAAATACGAACGCTCCGATTTCTGCCCCGTTCCACGTGCGGTTCCTATACTCGAAGCGATGATCACGGTCGTTTTGGCGGATGCTCTTATAGAAAAGCTCGGTGGAGACTCCATGAACGAAATGAGACCACGTTTCGATGTGTTAAGAAAAGCTACGCTGGACGACCTGCCCATGGATGGAATACCTCATGTATTTTGGGAGTAAGGCGGATTGTCAACGCCGCACCCCCTGGCACTCTCTGTCAGGACAGGGGCACGGTTCGGTGCAGGTGTCCGTCCTGCAATAAATATGTCCCACATCTTCCTTTATGGTCCTCCTGGAACAGGCAAATCTACCATCGGCAGGAGGCTTGCTCGCAGCCTCAAATTGCCGTTTGTAGACTTGGACCGCGTCATTGAAATGCATGCAGGCATGTCCATTGCGCAGATCATGGAGCAGCAAGGAGAGCCTGCTTTCCGCGCGATGGAGAGCGCCGCGCTAAGAGAAACGGTGGAGCCGGCTGACTCTGCGCCCGAGACTTTAGATAAAGTCATTGCCCTCGGCGGAGGGGCACTGTTGCGCGACGAAAACCGTGTCCTTGCAGAATCCTATGGCAGCGTCATTCTGCTTATGGCAGAACTGTCCACCCTGCTGGGACGAATGCAGCACGATACAGGAAAGCGCCCTCTGCTGGCAGGGGACACAAAAACGAAGCTCACTTTCCTGCTTGAAAAACGCAAAGACCACTATAACTCCTTTCCACAGAGAATTCAGGTGGATCGCAAAACCACCGAACAAAATGCACATGACGTTCAAGTCGTTTTAGGCAGATATCACCTCTTTGCGATGGGGGAATATGATGTCATTGTCGGTTCACTTCCGCACCTGACGGATTTCCCAGTGCAGCATCCCATCGTTGTAACGGATGAACAGGTCGCAGAGCTTCATGGGGAAAGTGTTCTGTTATTTCTTCGCAACGCAGGATTTCATCCAAAGATGATCACGATTCCCGCCGGGGAAGCTCATAAAAATATAGACACGGTCCAGAAACTCTGGCATGAATTTCTCGAACAGGGATTGGATCGCAAAAGTACGGTCATTGCCCTGGGTGGCGGTGTGATCGGGGATCTGGCGGGTTTTGCTGCTGCGACGTACATGCGAGGCATTAAGTGGGTCTGCGCGCCAACGACATTACTCTCGATGGTGGATGCCTCACTGGGAGGCAAAACAGGCTTCGATTTGCCGCAAGGCAAGAATCTGATTGGCGCCTTTCATCCGCCAAAACTTGTCCTGGCGGACCCGCAATTGCTGAAGACATTACCCGAAGCGGAATTTATTTCCGGGATGGCAGAGGTCGCCAAGCATGGGATCATTGCCGACCCGGAATTATTCGATCTCTGTGCGCAGGGACAGGAATGTATTCAGGATCATCTTGAGCAGGTGGTAAAACGCGCGATGGCGGTGAAGATTAGAATTATCGAGGAAGACCCCTATGAAAGAGGATTCCGTGCTGCGCTCAACCTGGGGCATACAGTAGGTCACGCCGTGGAGCTTGCCAGCAAATTTGAACTGCGTCACGGGGAGGCAATTGCAATTGGCATGGTGATCGAGGCGCAATATTCCGAGCGGATCGGCTTGGCTAGAAAAGGCCTCAGTGATGAGATTGCTGCTGTATTAAGGAAGCTGGGCTTGCCCGTCCAAATTCCGAGTGATGTGCCGCGTGAAGAAATCCTGCGTGCCATGCGCGTGGACAAAAAGAAACATGCGGCGAGCATCCGTTTTGCGCTACCGGTGGACATCGGAAACGTGGAATTGGTGGATGTAACGGAGTCAGTGTTATAAGGCGGCGCGACAGCCCGCGTTATGCCTCGAGGAGGATGGATGAAAATATTGGTCTTGCATGGTCCCAATTTGAATCTGCTGGGCATGCGCGAACCGGAGATCTATGGCTCGATGACTCTGGGAGATATCAACACCCAACTGCTCGAGCTGGGAAAAGAACTCGGCGCGGAGCTCAAGTGTTGTCAGTCCAATCACGAAGGCGCGTTGATCGACCTATTGCAGGATGCTCAAACATGGGCAGATGGCGTGATCTTTAATCCCGGCGGTTATACACACACCTCTATTGCTTTGCGAGATGCCATTATTGCCATCAGGATTCCCGTGGTCGAGGTCCACTTGTCGAATGTATACGCCCGTGAGGAATTTAGGCACGTCTCGATGATTTCGGGCGTATGTAAAGGAAAGATCGCAGGGTTTGGCTGGCGATCCTATACACTGGGATTAAGAGCCTTAACCGAGTTGGTAGAAGACATACATCCAAAATAAGAAGCTGAACGTATATGAATCGTAAGGTAAGAATTTCCCTCTCTGCGTCAGCCTCTTAATCCTTAAAAGCGTCTGCTCTATAGTTTTCTCATGATGGTCTAATCGAAAAGTTCTATATTTACCTGTAAGATTGCGTTCGATTCGTGAAAATTCCTGTTCGTTGAATGATTGCTTTGGGTTGTGAAGTTCTATGAATGGATGTGTATGAACGAACCTTCTTCGAACGTTGGGGACAAGCGTAGCGGTCCTATGGACAAGCTGCGGAGTCAATGGACCGGCCTGCGTGAACGGGTGAGGAAAATGCTTCCGTTTGCTTCGGGAGTGGTGGCAGGCCTCCTGGCACTCTTGCTTTACAACGCTTTTTTCCCCGGCGCACGACCACTAACCTCAACAGAAGTCAATGCCGCGATTTCGAGCGCGATGGCTTCGGCGACACCCCGTTCTCCGGAGGGGATTCTCGTCTACCAGATCATTCAGCCTTCGCTGGTTTGGATCGAAGCGGAAGGCTTGGTAGATGAAAATGGGGAATCGGGCAGAGGCCTGGGGACAGGTGTGATCTTTGATCAGAATGGAAATATCCTCACCAGCTTGCACGTAGTGGCGGATTCTCAAGCTATCAATTTGACGTTTGCCGACGGCACACAATCTCGTGCCGTGATCGCGGAATCGCAGCCGGACATGGATATCGCCGTGCTCCAAGCGGAAACGCTTCCCCAGCAGTATCTTCCTGCCACGCTTGGGAATGCAGGCTCCTTACAGGTGGGAGATGAGGCCTATGTGGTTGGCAATCCCTATGGTTTATACAGTTCGATGAGCGCAGGGGTCATTTCCGGCTTCAACCGTCAGTTCCGGCCACCGGGCACCGATCAGGTCATTGAAGGGTTGATTCAGGTGGATGCTGCGATCAATCCCGGGAACTCCGGTGGTCCCTTACTCAACCGATATGGCCATGTCGTTGGGATCGTAACGGGCATTATCAACCCGACCGAAGACAGTTTCTTTGTAGGAATCGGCTTCGCTGTGCCGATCAATGTTGCGGCGGGCGGAGGCGGCGCGCCGCCGTACTAATATCTTGTGATATTACTTCGTGCGAGACAAACGAGGAAAAGGAGAGAGTGAATGGTTCAGAACATCAATAAGACCGAAAACCGCACGCCCATGGAAAAAGTTTTATATGAGGTGAAGAAAGTCATCGTCGGACAGGATCATTTGCTCGAACGCATGGTGGTTGCGCTTCTGGCGCGCGGGCACATCCTGGTGGAAGGCGTGCCGGGGCTGGCGAAGACGATGGCGATCAAGACGCTGGCGGAGTCGATCGGCGGGGAGTTCAAGCGCATCCAGTTCACGCCAGACCTTGTTCCCGCCGACCTGGTAGGGACGCGCATCTATAACCAGAAGACCGGCAAATTCGACACATCCCTCGGGCCCGTCTTCACGAATCTCCTGCTGGCGGACGAAATCAACCGTGCGCCTGCCAAAGTGCAAAGCGCCCTGCTCGAAGTCATGCAGGAGCGGCAAGTGACTATCGGGCGCGAGACGTATAAAGTTCCGAACCCATTCCTCGTGCTGGCGACCCAGAACCCCATCGAGACCGAAGGGACGTACGCCCTGCCGGAAGCGCAGGTAGATCGTTTTATGCTGAAAGTGCTCATCGGATATCCCACCTCCACAGAAGAATTTGTGATTGTGGAACGCATGACCAGCGCCTTGCAAAAGGTGCAGGAAGTGCTGACGACCGATCAGTTGCTTGAACTGCAAAAAGAGACAGATCGTGTGTATGTAGATCCCGCGCTGATGGAATATGCTGTGCGCATGGTGACTGCCACGCGCCTGCCGGAAGAAATAGGCTTGAAAGAGTTGAAGCGCTATATCATGTTTGGCGCCAGCCCGCGCGCTTCCATCAACTTGATCCTGACCGGGCGCGCCCTCGCCTTTGTGCGCGGACGAAAATATGCCCTGCCGCAAGACGTGCTAGATATGGCGTACGATGTGATGCGCCATCGTATCGTCCTCTCGTATGAAGCGCTCTCCGACAACGTGACCGGAGACGACATCCTGGCGAAAATCCTCGACCGCATTCCGATCCCTGTGGTGCCTTTGCATGAACATACCAAGCGACTCGCCGACAGTAACGCCTGAGCGCGTCCTGTTGCGCCTGGACTGGCAGGTGGTCCGTCGATTGGATGGTCTGCTGCAGGGCGACTACCGGACTCTGTTCTACGGCTTCGGCGTGGACTTTGCCGATCTGCGCGAGTATCAACCTGAGGATGATATTCGCTACATTGATTGGAATGTCACCGCGCGCATGGACACGCCCTACGTGCGGCAGTATTCTGAAGACCGCGAGCTGACTGCCTGGTTCCTGCTCGACTTGAGTCCCTCGGTGGATTTCGGCGCCTTGCAGCACGAGAAACGGACGATGCTGACCGACTTTGTGGCGGTCCTGGCGCGCTTGCTCACAAGGCACGGCAACCGCGTTGGGGCGATGATGTTCAATGGCAGCACTCAGCACATGGTCCCGGCACGCAGCGGTAAGATCCAGGTGTTGCGCCTGATCAACGATATGATGAATCAGCCGCGTCTGCCGCGCGCACCCTTCACAAATCTGAGTGTGTTCTTACAGAACGCGTTAAACACGATCCGGCGACGGTCGCTGGTCTTTGTCATTTCAGATTTCATCAGCGAGCCGGGCTGGGAAAAACCGCTGAGTCTCCTCAACCAGCGGCATGAGGTGCTTGCGATCCGTCTCTGGGACCCGCGCGAGGTGGAGATGCCCGACGTGGGCGTGGTGGTGATGGAAGATGCGGAGACGGGCGAGCAATTGTATGTGGATACGCATGACCGCAAGTTCCGTCAGCGTTTTCGTGAGGCAGCGCTGCGGCGGGAAGCGGCATTGCAGGAATCATTCAAGCGCGCCGGCGTGGATGCGCTTTCCCTTTCCACCGAAGAGGACCTGGTACGCGCGATTGTCCGTTTTGCCCAGCAGCGCAAACAGCGCCGCACATAAACTTCAGGTTTAGCGATGTCATTTATCTGGCCCACACTTTTACTAACGTTAGTTTTCGTGCCTGTACTGGTGCTGCTTTATCTCTGGCTTCAGCGGCGGCGTTACAGCTTTGCGACGCGCTATGGCAGCCTCGGACTTGTTCACGATGGCGCAGGTCGCGGGATCGGGCTGCGCCGGCATATTCCGGCGATGACCTTCCTGGCGGGCATCACAGTCCTGCTTTTCTCACTGGCGCGCCCGCAGGCGACGTTAAGTGTGCCAAAGATCGAAGGCACCGTCATGCTAACCTTTGATGTTTCTGGCAGCATGGCAGCGGAAGATTTACCGCCGACCCGTATGGAGGCGGCAAAAGAGGCAGCGCGTCAGTTCGTGGAAAAGCAGCCCTCCGGAATCTCAATCGGGGTCGTGGTCTTCAGCGATGGCGGCATTTCCGTCCAGCCTCCGACAGACAACCGGGACGAGACTCTGACTACCATCGACCGGCTTGTGCCGCGGCGCGGGACCTCGATCGGCAACGGCGTTCTGGTAGCACTCAATACCATTGCTGTGGATGCCGGCGATCCACCGATTTTGAATACAAGCGATCTCTCGCAAGACCCGGCAGTGAATCCAGTCGAAGCGCCGCAGGGCTGGTATCCTTCGGCTGTGATCGTGTTATTTACCGATGGCGAAAATAACCAGGATCCGGACCCGGCGATGGCGGCTGAGCTTGCGGCAGACCTGGGTGTGCGTGTCTATACTGTGGGCGTTGGCACCACCACGGGCGCGGATATCGAGGTGGAAGATATGACAGTCCACACCAGCCTCGATGAAGCTATATTGCAATTCATTGCCTTCGAGACAGGGGGCGTGTATTACAACGCAGGTAACCAGGAGGAATTGGACAGAATCTATGAGGATCTGGAGCCGAAGTTGTCCATCAAGCCGGAAGAGATCGAAATGACGTCCGTGTTTGCCGGGCTGGGTATGATCATTTTCCTGATCGGAGGTTTTCTCTCGCTCCTCTGGTTTGGTCATGTGCCGTAGGGACTGTCCGGTAAAACCTTTTTAGGATATAGCAGATGAGTTTTCTCTGGCCTGGATTTCTTTATCTTTTCTTCCTGATCCCCCTGGGAATTGGGGTCTATCTCTGGATCCTGCGGCGGCGACGGCGCTTTGCGGTCCGCTATTCGAGTCTCGCCCTGGTGCGGGAGGCTGCCGCGAAACAATCCTGGCTGAGAAAACATTTACCCTTTGTCCTCTTCCTGCTGGCGCTTTCGAGCCTTATCCTGGCATTAACACGACCCGTGGCAACGGTCGTGATTCCCTCGAATGAAGCCACCGTGATCCTGGCGATGGATGTATCGCTCAGCATGTGTTCCACGGATATCGCGCCGAACCGCCTGGAAGTTGCCAAGGAATCTGCGCTATCCTTTATCCGTGAGAACAGTTCCGGCAGGCAAGTGGGGCTGGTTGCTTTTGCGGGCTTTGCGGAATTGATCCAGCCGCCTACGACCGACCTGCGCTTGCTGGAAAAGGCGATCGACAGTCTGGTGCCGGCACGGCGGACGGCGATCGGCAGCGCGATCCTGCGGTCGATCGATGCGATTGCGGAGGTGGATGAGCGGGTCGCGCCGAGCGAGTTGCGGCAGTCTACGGATATCGCACCGACAGTCACCGAAGGCGAATACGTGCCTCATATCGTTGTCCTGCTCACAGACGGGGCGAGCAATGCGGGTCCGTTTCCATTGAACGCTGCGGAACAAGCCGTCGAGCGCGGCATCCGGGTGTATACAATTGGGTTCGGTACCGTAAATAACAGCTCTCCCATGAATTGCGGCGACGGCGATTTATTCGGATTTGGAGGGTTCGGCTCCCCGTTCGAGCAATTTGGTGGAGGCGGAGGCGGGTTCCGGCGGGAAATCGATGAAGAGACCCTAAAACAGATCGCGGATCTGACCGGTGGCGAGTATTACGCGGCGACAAGTGCCAGCGAGCTGCTGGAGGTCTTTCGCAACCTTCCGACCTATGTGATCGCGACGCGCGAAACTACGGAGATCAGTGTATTCTTCACCGCCTTTGCAATCCTGATGGCGATTCTTGCATTGGTGCTGGCTCTACGCTGGCATCCACTGCCGTAGCGAGGTTGGGATAATTGGCGTTCTGTGGGGAATAGAAAATCCACAAGTGTGATCCCATCCCACCGAGATAGAACTTCGGTAGTATTCATGGCTATTTCGGTGGTGTAGTATGATGATTAAGCAGAAGCTGAATAAACAAGGAACACCTATATGAGTTTGCTCTGGCCTGGGTTTCTTTATCTATTCGTATTAATCCCGCTGGCAATTCTGGTGTATCTCTGGGTCTTGCGTCGCCGGAGCCGTTTTGCTGTACGCTATTCGAGCCTTTCGCTCGTGCGCGAGGCAGCCGTGAGACAATCCTGGCTGCGAAAGCACCTGCCTTTTATTCTCTTCCTGCTTGCACTGACTAGCCTGGTCTTTGCGTTAGGGCGACCCGTGGCGACGGTGCTGGTCCCGTCGAATAAAGCGACCGTGATCATGGCGATCGATGTTTCGCGGAGCATGTGTTCCACCGATATCCCGCCGAATCGTTTGATGGTGGCGAAAGAAGCTGCGCTATCCTTTATCCGTGAGAACAGTTCCGGTCGACAAGTGGGAATCGTAGCGTTCGCCGGTTTCGCGGAATTGATCCAGCCGCCTACGACCGACCTGCGCTTGCTGGAAAACGCGATTGACAGTCTTGTGCCGGCGCGGCGGACAGCAATCGGCAGCGCGATCCTGCGGTCGATCGACGCGATTGCTGAGGTGGATAATCGGGTAGAGCCCAGTGAGCTGAGGGCGGCAACCGAACCCACAATCCCAACTGCGCCAGACGATGAATATGTTCCTCACATCATCGTATTGCTCACAGATGGGGCGAGCAACGCGGGTCCGCTCCCGATGAACGCTGCGCAGCAGGCTGTGGAGCGAGGGGTAAGAGTCTACACCATTGGATTTGGCACGGTGAATAATAGCTCGCCTATGAACTGTGGAGACGAGGACCCGTTTGGGTTCGGCGGTGGTTTTGGCTCGCCATTCGGCGGAGGGGGAGGCGGGGGCGGATTCCGCCGAGAGATCGATGAAGAAACCCTGAAACAGGTCGCGGATACAACGGGGGGAGAGTATTACGTTGCTACGAGCGCTGGGGAACTCCAGGATGTTTTTGCGAATCTTCCCACCTATGTGATTGCCACACGCGAGACGACGGAGATCAGTGTCTTTTTCACAGCGATCGCCGTGTGTATCGCCATCCTGGCGATGATCCTGTCTGTGCGCTGGCATCCATTGCCTTAGGGAGAATGCAAATCTTGCAGAGTCGTTCTGCCGCGCAGCCACCTAGCGTTCCACCTGTGGCGGCTTGGCTTGCCTACAAGTGAACCCGTGGACTGATTGTGAAAGCATGTTCTCCCTGCACATTGGCGTGTATACGGGGATATTGCACAGGCAACACCGCTTTGACATCTTCTAGTTTAGAAATGTAGGCCTGGGGATTTTCACGCGAAATCTTACATAAGGATTAACTCTGCCCGCGGGGGAAATTAAAATCATTTGTGAAATCGTCAATAGCAAGATCATCCACAACGAGGAGAATCATCATGACCGAACCCAAAGTCACTATCTATGGCGCATACTGGTGCCCGGATTGCCGCCGCTCGAAGAAGTTCCTTGGCGAGCAATTTATCCCGTTTCGCTGGGTAGATATCGAACAGGATATGGCAGGCGAAGCGTATGTGCTGGAGAGGAACAACGGCAAGCGCATCATTCCATTGATCGAGTTTCAGGATGGCTCCTTTCTGGTCGAGCCGACGAACGCAGAATTGGCGAAAAAACTGGGACTCAAAACCGAAGCTCAAAAGACGTATTATGATCTAATCATTATTGGCGGCGGACCCGCGGGCTTAACTGCCTCGATCTACGCTTCACGCGAAGGCGCGGACGTGCTCCTGATTGAGCGCTCCGGTCTCGGCGGGCAGGCAGGCATCACCGTCGGTCTGGATAACTTCCCTGGTTTTCCAGAGGGCATCAGCGGGCAGGAATTCTCGGAGCGGGTGGCACAGCAGGCGCGGCGCTTCGGTGTGGAAACTTTGCAGGCTGTGGATGTGGAACGACTCGCGATGGAAGAGGGCTACCACGAAGTCTATACCTCCGATGGCAAACATTATCATTCGCGTGCCATTCTGATCGCCACCGGTGCCTCCTACCGCCGCCTCGAAGTGCCAGGCGAAGATGATTACATCGGTGCAGGCATTCATTTCTGCGCGACGTGTGATGGTCCGTTTTATAAAGGCGCCGGGGAAATTGTCGTTGTGGGCGGGGGGAATTCCGCGGTGGAGGAAGGTTTACATCTTACCAACTTTGCAAAAAAAGTCACTTTGCTGGCGCGCGGCGATCGCCTCACGGCGAGCCGCGTGGCACTGGACAAAGTAAACGAACCGGGCTCACGCGTCGACGTGAGATATCATACGGTGGTGGAGGCGATCGAAGGGAAAGACTCCAAGCTGAAAACGCTGAAGATTCGCAACACACAAACCGGCGAAACAGAAGATATACATCCTGCGGCTGCCTTCATTTTTATCGGACAGCTGCCGAATACATCCTTCTTGAAAAATTACGTTGAGCTTGATGGGTACGGCTTTGTCATGACCGGTCACGATGTCTTTCACGCTGTACGGAAAGGCAACATGGCATTAGATCCGCTGCCGTTCGAGACCAGCGTGCCGGGCATCTTTGCTGCCGGGGATGCGCGGCATGGCAGCACCAAGCAGGTCGCTTCCGCGGTTGGTGAGGGTGCGGCGGCATCCATTTCGATCCGGGAATTTTTGCGGAGGAGTGAAGGAATGGCAGTTGCTTAGCAGAGACGTAGTTGCATACTACTTAGGAATAATACCTAGCGTGGTTAGGATCTGACTGCCCAGCATAACAAGTACGGCCGTTGTGATCAAGATGAATGTCCCCCAGCCCAGGATGTTATACACCCGCGAATTCTTAAGGGAGCCCATCAATCGTTCGTCGTTGATCAACCGCAGGATGAATATAAGCATGATCGGCAACAGAACCCCATTGAGTACGGAAACGGCTACCAACCACTGAATCACCGGCAGGTTGGGAATCAGCGACACCAGGGCACCGAAGAAGATCATTCCTGTGAAGAGTCCGAAAAAGATCGGCGCGCGGCGAAAATCCAGGTTAACGCCTTTGGGGGCTCCAAACACTTCACTCACAGCGTAGGCGGTTGCCAGTGGCAGGACGGCGCCTGCCAGCATGGATGCTCCTATTAATCCGACCGCAAACAATATCTTGGCAGCGTTTCCTGCGAAGGGTTCCAGGGCGCGGGCTGCATCGGCTGCAGATGCGATCTCCGTAGGTCCCGCCTGAAATAACGTTGCTGCCGTAGCGATGATCATGGTGATGGAGATCAAATTGGAAAAGATGGCACCCGCATAGGCATCCAGTCGCTCCGGGCCATAATGCCGCCGTGCTACACCGCGTTCGACCGTCGAGCTTTGTTGAAAAAGCTGCATGAAAGGTGTGATTGTTGTTCCAAGCAACGCAACCAGGAGAAAAAGATAGCCCTGATCCGCGCGGAATGTGGGAATGAATGCGCCGCGCGCCACATCCCCCCAATCCGGTCGAGCCAGGATCGCTGCCACCGGATACGCAAAAAACACCAATGTCATCCCTAGAAAGATTTTTTCCACCCACGCATACGAACCAAAAATAATAAGATACCAGAGCAAAATAGCGGATACCGGAACAGACAGCCATTTAGAAATTCCGAATAACTCTGCCGCGGCTCCGATCCCGAGGAACTCACTAACCACGATTCCGCTGTTGGCGACGAATAAGATTCCCATTGCCAGGAGCGCCCAGCCGATCCCGAAGCGCTCCCGGATCAAGTCCAGGAGACCTCTGCCTGTGGCAGCGCCGAGGCGGGCGCCCATCTCCTGTACGACAGCCAGTGAAACAATGATGATCACCATCACCCAGATCAAGTCGTACCCAAATTTAGCTCCTGCCTGGCTGTAGGTGGCAATACCGCCCGCATCGTTCCCTGCAGAGCTCGCAATCAGCCCCGGTCCTAGAATCAACAACCACTTCAGCAGGCCGCCAGGTGCGCGGCGGAACCTGCGCAGGGTGACACTTCGTCCTCGAATGTTGAGGCGCAGAGAGCCCTGAAGAGAACGGGGGCGGCTAGGCAAGCCTGAAAGATCCAGTTTTTCAACGGGCTCGAGTCCCTGCGGAGTATGGTTCTGGCTCAAGAGAACACCTTGGGTGCCTGGGCGCGCCAGCTGCGGGGTGCCACTTGCGAGACGGCGGCATCGATCGTGACCGTACCAAGCAATTGCCCTTCCGTTCCTACTACAGGTAGGGCAGCCAACTGACTGCTGAGTAATCGATAACCTGCTTCCTTTGGCGAATCAAAAGGCGAAAGCGTCAGAAGATAGGGGTTCATCAGTTCTTCAACAGTTTGGTCGTCTTTTGCCGTCAGGAATTGCCGCAGGGAAACGACCCCGCGTAACTTGTGAGGTGGTTCGTCCTCCACGACATAGACGAAGTACACAAAGTCTGGCTTCTTTAGTGTTTCACGCAGCAGCGACCGTGCTTTTTCCACCTTAAGTTGGGGAGACAATGTGACGACGTCATTCGTCATGATACCGCCCACGGTATCGGCAGGATACTTCAATAAGTCAACAATTCGTTGTCCATAGAGCTTTGGGAGGCGGTTCAGGTAATGTTGGGCGACCTTGATATCGAGATGCACGATAATATCTGTAGCCAGGTCTGGCGCCATGTGCTGGAGAACTTCCAGCGCAAAGCTCTCCTCCAGTTCTTCGAAAACCTGCAACTGACGTTCAGGCGACATCACTTCCATGGTATCCGCTGCCAATTGCTTGGGCAACAAAGTCAGAAGCTCTGCAGCGTGAAGATAGGGGATGTGTGCGGTGAGATGAGCGATCTCACCAGGAGGCAGGTGAACGATGCGACGATGATAGGGTGCTCCGGTTTCCACCGCCTGTGGATCGCCTCGCAGAAATTCGATGTACTTCCAGTCATACAGGGACGCGCGCTGTTGTTCATCGAATTGCCCTTTCACAAGGCGGCGCAGAATGGCACGTCCACTGGTATCGGCGGCAGATAACTTCAACTGTCCACTTTCCTGCTCTAACCAGAGGTCGTTGGCACGGGTAGCCTTGCGGTTCTGGAGATCGAGGATCAGCGCGTCAAGCACATCGAGCTGTAATCGGACCACCTGCTTCAGGGAGTCTAGATCTGTTGCCTGCCCCAGATCCTTTACTTTGATCTGACGGGCCGCTGAGTCTATCCCTTTCACCTTCTTCCAGGACAACACGCGTTCCTCTCGTTCATTCACGGCGCGAAAGATTACGTGCGTGACCGGCGGGTAATCGGTATCAAGCTGATGAATAGCCAGGTCGGTGAGTTTAGCGCTATCCCCCTCGGCGTCAGTGACTTTATACTGTAGAAGCTCAGAAAGCATCACCATGATTCGAACCTGCTTATTAATTAAAAGTCCCGTGAGCAGTTATGAAATTCGGCAGCGAATCGCGTTGGTGGCTAATTATATACTACCTGTTCTACTCAGGTTAAAATAACGGTAGGGCGGGTTTGCAACCCCCCAGACCCA
>DASSBC010000058.1:0-27290 GCA_035699125.1 Anaerolineales bacterium | reverse complement strand
GGGTATAAATTCCGCCCTGCAGTCGTACATTAATTCAATCTATCCCTGGAACAGAAACAGGCGGATCGCTAAGTGTGGTCCGCCTGTTTTTGTTTAAGTCCGGCGTGTCCCTTGTTGGGAGATACGTTTACCGTGGCCGCTTTTGTTTCTTGAAATACCACGGGTAATACACGGGTAATAGTACATCTTCCAGTTCGCCGGTTTCTCCTGGTCGCCCATGTGCTTTTTCCAGAGCAGATCGTTGCCATGTTGTTATTCTCTCTTTCGTAGTGATGAAGTTCTTTGCCAGAGCCCAAGGGACGTTCAAGGAAGGTAAGGGGAGGTAAAGGGAGGGTAAAGGAATCCTGTACTTGTCCTGTACTGGTACTGTACTGATCCTGTACTGCACTCGCTGTTTCTGTATTTGAAGTTTCTTCGTGGGATACTACATGTGACTTTCCCCCGCCGTGACCGGCTGCCCCGGCATGCCCTACTGCCTGAGTGTAGCAGAGGCGGGAGGCTGGGTAGTTTACAGGTCATTAACAGACAAAAACCTAAAGGTTTCCACCCCTTATTCGAGGAACGATGTGCAAGAGTCTTTTCCTTCCGGGCGCGTCCCTACCACTACGGATAAGCAATTTTGGTATGTGATCGCCTACATCCATCAAAACCCGCAGAAGCATGGATTTGTGAAGGACGAATTCCCGCCGCTGACATGTCGTTGCTTCTTCGGGCTCCTTCGACTGTGCTCAGGATGCCCGCCTCGCAACGACATTAGAAATAGAAAAGAATTCTTCAAATCCATACTCTTCCCGGTCACGCTATAATCAAAATAGTTCTGATCGTTTATTTTCAATAAAGAGATGCCAATGAAACCCCTCTCCCTGGATGCCGTGCGCGGACTGATGATCGCCGCGCAAGGATTGCACGCTCGCCCCCAGCCGCGCGCCACCAAAAAGGCTGTCCGTTCGATCATCCGCCAGATGCACGTGTTGCAGATCGACACCATCAACGTCATCGCCCGCAGTCCGTATCTCGTGTTGTGGAGCCGGCTCGGCGACTATACTCCGCGCTGGCTGGACGAGCTGCTCGAGGAAGGCGCGTTGTTCGAGTACTGGTCCCACGCGGCGTGCTTCCTGCCGATCGAAGAGTATCCGCTCTACCGTCACCTCTACGATAACTGGCTGGGAGGGCGCGCCCACCAATGGCTGGACGAACATGCCGTCGTCGCCAAACGGGTGCTGGATCATGTCCGGGCACACGGGGAAGCGCGCTCGTCTGACTTTGAGCGCACCGACGGGCAAAAGGGGAGCTGGTGGAACTGGAAGGACGAGAAGATCGCGCTGGAGTACCTGTTCTATGCCGGCGAATTGATGGTCCGCAAGCGCCACAACTTCCAGCGGATCTATGACCTGCGCGAGCGGGTGCTGGCAGACGTCGAGCAGCTGCCCCATCTATCCCCCACCGAGGCGCACGACCAGTTCGTCCTCCACACCGTCCAGGCGCTGGGCGTGACGAAGGCAGAATGGATCGCCGATTATTTCCGCCTCTATAAAAAGGATGTCAACGCCGCCCTGCAACGACTGGTGGCAGGCAAACGCCTGACGCAGGTCGAGGTCGAAAGCTGGACTTCGCCCGGCTACATCCACCCGGATAACCGCAAACAGGTAGAAGCCGCTACGCGGGGACAGATCCCACGCTCGAAAACGACCTTCCTTTCCCCGTTCGATCCGCTTGTGTGGGACAGGAAACGTGCACTTGAGCTATTTAACTTCGACTACAAAATCGAAGTCTATACGCCCGCGCCCAAACGCAAATATGGCTACTTCACCCTGCCGATCCTGTATAACAATAAGCTGGTCGGTCGCATCGACCCGAAAGCCCATCGCAAGGAGGGGATATTTGAGGTCAAGGCGCTGCACCTCGAACCGGGCGTGGTCGTGGACGATGCCCTGGTGGCGGAGGTCAAAGCGGCTTTGCAAGCCTGCGCCGCCTGGCACAAGACACCGCAGGTCGTCGTACGGGAGGCATCCGAACCCGGACTTGCCAAACGGCTCTCGGAGCCCCCTCCCGTCCTCCCCCAAATCCGAAAGAAGAATTTTGGATAATTCTTCCCACTTTTCATTTCGGATTTGGGGGAGATGCCGAAGGCGGTGGGGGCCGGAAGTGAAGCCCGGTCGTCCAATCCTGGACGACCGGGCATTTTGTTCGTAAGCAACTACTTCAACGTAACCGTCCTGCTGGCGGAGCCACCCAGGTTGCTTCGGACCGTAATATTTTGCGGGTTCGTCGGCCAGGAGAGATCCCCGCGGTAACGACCCCCGCCTTCGTTGCGCAACGTTCCGATGAACGTGTTTGTAGACGTGACGTAAACCGATAACGTGGCGCTGGCGTTGCTGCCCGTCGCTTCCACGCGCAGTTCATCGCTCCCTGCGGAATACTCTGCCCGCTGTATCGATACCGTATCGGAGGCGACGGTCGTGGGGGTTCGAGTCGGCGTGAAGGAAGGGATGGCACTCGGCTGAATGGCTGTGGGGGTACGCGTGGACGTCGGGCTGGCTGGGGCGGAGGTTGGCGTTCGAGTCACGGTAGAGGTGGGTGGAGCTACCGTGGGCGTGAGGGTGGGTCCTGTGACAGTGGGTGTTCGCGTGGATGTAGCCAGCGGCGGGGCGTCGCGCCGGATCTCAAAGGAGCGGGCTGACGACCAGGCGCTGTTGATCCCTCCGGCGGATCGGGCTCGCACGCGCCACCAGAAGCGGCGCTCGCTGGCAAAGGTCTGTGTGGTCTGGGTCTGGGTGAGCCCCGTCTGCGCGGCGATTAGCGGGTTGCTGAACGAGCTCGAATCGTCGAATTGGACCTCGTACGTCGCGGCGCCGGGCACTGCGCTCCACGAGAACGGAATGGACTGGTTGATCGGCAGCCGCGCACCATTTGCCGGGCTCAGCAGTGTGGGGGCAGACGGCGGCGCCTGCGTTGGCGGAGTAGTTCCGCCGCCCGTCGAATTGATCAACACATTCAAAAACGCACTCGCTCCACCGACTGCCAGAGCAACGTCCGGTCTGTTATCGTTGTTGAAATCACTCGCTGTAATGAAGATGCCACCGAGGCTCGACTGATTCGGCGGCACGAGATAGCGTACCGGTGCCTGGAACGTGCCATCGCCGTTGCCGTTGGCGATCTCCATCAAGCCAGAGTTGCCGTTAGCCATGGCGCGGGCAATGTCTTGAAAGCCGTCCCGGTTGAAGTCGGCGACTGCCAGATTCAGCGGCGAGCTCGTGGCATTTTGCGTGATCCGAAAGCTTTGGCGGAACGTGCCATCGCCATTGCCCAATAAAATGACGTTCCCGTTCCCATTGCCGAGCGGCAGGACCAGGTCCTGAATCGTGTCGCGGTTGAAGTCCGCCACGTCCACATCGTTGACCGCGGAGAACAGATCGCCGCCGGGAATAAGCGTCATTTCCGGCTGCCGGACGAACGTGCCATCGCCTACCCCGAGCAGAATGTGGAGCTTCGTGTTTTCCGAGCCGATAGCGAGGTCCGGGATGCCGTCACGGTTGAAATCGCCAGTCTCCAGCGCATGCATGTGCTGGGGCGCGGCGAGATCGCGCGTCTGGAACGTGCCGTCGCCGTTCCCGAGCATCACTGTAATCACTTCGGCAGCGACGCAGGGCGCGGTAAAGCAGGCAATAGTATGCAGAATGACCACATCGAGCTTGCCGTCGTTGTTCAAATCCGTAGCCACGACGTCCGGCGAATCAAAGCCTGACGTGTTCGGAAAATGGACAGCTGCATTGAACGTCCCATTGCCGTTGCCCGTCAGCAGAGCCAGGCTGATCTGCGGGGTGTTGATCGTCACGACCAGATCGACTCTTCCGTCGCCGTTAAAATCGCCTGCCGCCACGGCTTGGGTTGCACCGTCTACGGGATACTGGACCTTTGGCTGAAATGTGCCGTTGCCATTGTTGAGCATGACAGCCGCCGCGTTTTGTCCTGACCCCGCCAGATCCAGTCTGCCATCGCCGTTGAGATCGACGGCGATGTGAGTGCCGCCGAAAAAGGGGTAATTGAAGGTTGTGAACGTTGCCGATCCCGCGGACTGCGCTCCAGCGAAAGGGATCGCCGTGAAACCCATGAGCACAGAAAGAACTATAAATAGAGCAATTACTTTGATTGAGAAGCCTCTGCTAATCATCGCCATGTATTCCTTTCCAATCGTGTAGTAGGGTATTCGGGTATAGGAGGACGTTCTTGATTTTCGCTATTCGGCGTGCTGCGCTTGTATCACGCATGGGGAAGATGGGTAATTTTGCTTGGTATACGTGCTTATAAGATTGAAATTCTTACTTCCAATAAAGTGAAATGTCCGAAGGAGGCGCTCCGTAAGCTCGTTTGAATTTCTCAGTCTTCCAGGTACGTGTTCCAGCATGGATGCAGGTGTTCCTATATTCGATTTATACGCTTGTACGGTTGCTTTGGATTTCTTTGTTCGATGGGAAAATCTACCCATAAGCTATTACGGGGCCACAGAGTAGCTTATGGGCAGTCGGTCGCAACTTTCCCTGTCTCATTTTATTTCTGAGAGGTATTTAACTATTTAAGGCTGACGTTCATACAAGAGTTGCATGACAGAAGATCGACCCTGGAACAAAGCGCATGACTGACTATGCCATTGAAACAATGAGTCTGAGCCGTCGTTTCGGCGACATTATCGCAGTCGATAAACTTGATCTACGTGTACCGCAAGGCAGTATCTATGGCTTTTTAGGACCCAACGGCTCGGGCAAAACGACGACGATCCGCATGCTGATCGGGCTGATTCGTGCAAATGAGGGTAACGTACAGATATTCGATCTGCCACTGGAAAAACAACGCTTAGCTGCGTTGGCACAGATCGGCGCCCTGGTGGAATTGCCTTCCCTCTATCCGCATCTGACAGGGCGGGAGAATCTTGAGCTGACCCGCCGCCTTGTAAACGTGAAACCGGGTCACATCGATCGCGTGCTCGATCTTGTGGACCTGGAAGCAGACGCCAGGCGTTTGGTGCGAGGGTATTCTCTTGGCATGCGCCAGCGCTTAGCGCTTGCGCTCGCCCTGTTAAGAGAACCAAAATTGCTGATTTTAGACGAACCGACCAATGGGCTGGACCCGGCAGGCATCCATGAAATGCGTAATCTGATTCGTACCCTGCCAGCCGAACATGGAATGACTGTATTCCTATCCAGTCACCTCCTGAGCGAGGTGGAACAGATGGCGACCGATGTCGGAATTATTCATGCAGGAAAGTTACTGTTTCAAGGACCTCTTCCAGAACTCCAGGCACAACAAGGCGAGCAAATCGTGATCGAAACAAGCCAGCCGGAAGCTGCCATGCAAATGTTGCAGGCGGCAGGGTGGGCTGTCACAGCAAAGCAGGATGGCCGATTGGTCGTTGACGGTCATCCAGCGACGAAAGCCGCACAAATCAACGCAACGCTGGTCCATGCCGGGCTGGACGTGTTTGCTCTACAGCATATCCGCCCATCGCTGGAGGAGATGTTCCTACACTTTACACACCCAGCTGTGTCTGGAAAGGAAAGCGAATGATCGCTCTATCCCGCGCCACCCGCGCAGAACTCCTCAAGATCAAAAGAACCCTGGCATTATGGCTGGCGTTTATCACACCATTGGCGATCGTTGGATTGATGTTCGTCGCAACCATTTTGTCACCGGGCAATGCGGACCCGAACGTCAATGCCTGGGGTGAGTTTTCTCAGGTTATTTTCTTATTTTGGAGTCTGCTCATGCTGCCGTTGTTTATTACATTAGAGACGGCGCTGTTAAGTGAATTGGAAAGCACCGAAAAACATTGGAAGCATCTCTTTGCATTACCCATCCCGCGTGCAGCGCTTTATATTGCGAAACTTCTGGTTGGCGCGGGCTTGATCGCGTTGAGCACCATGGTCTTATGGGGCGGAATTCTCCTGGCAGGAACTAGCCTGCGCTGGCTCAAGCCTGGCGTCGGTTTTGAGTTCTCCATCCCCTGGTTGGAGACACTGCAAACTGCTTTACTCATTTATCTTGCCGCCTGGCTCATTCTGGCACTGCACACATGGATCAGTTTACGGTGGCGGAGTTTTACAGGATCCGTAGGTGTGGGAATGATTGCCACGGTGATTGGCGTTTTCATTACAGTCGGCGCGGAACGATGGGCCAGATTCTATCCATGGATGTTCCCCTCCCTGGCAATGGGCAGCGATAGCCAAATTGTCCTGCAGGTGCTCCTGTTAGGGATCATCGGCGGAATCGTAGTGACAGTCGCAGGGTGCTGGGATATGATCCGTCAGGATGTTTTGTGAGGCACCCCTGGACGTAAAAATATACCAATCAGCAGAAACTTGTGTTGGTCAGTCAGGGCTGGCTGCATCGGAATGGGACTTTCGCTCATTTTCGGCGAGGCTGAAGTCCCCTGTCGAGTGAGAAGAGCAACAGGTCGGAGCCACTCCGGGACAGGCACAACTAACGGCTCCGGGCTTTGAGCGAAGCGCGTAACTCTGCAAATCTATCAATTGCGGCTTTGTCGTATCGTGGGGATTTGGAGGACCCTTGCGTCACGAGAACAAAAGGCTCCGGATACTTCTCTACCAGATACTTGAAGGCAGTCCTGCTCTTGATCCCCAGCCGTGTCATTGCCTGGTCGCGGGTATAGGTCTCATTCATGGTCATGCACCTGTAGTCGATAGATAATTCCGTTCAAGGATTTGGTCATACTGGTCCATAGCTTCTTGAGCCAGCTCAGCAGCTTTTTTGTGAAAGCTCGCGATGTCTGGGTTATCTGTCTGTGCTGCCCAGAGCCGATGGTGACTACATAGGGAATACAAAAATTTGTGTCGTATCCGCAGGGTTTCTGTTTTGAAATCCTCTTGTGAGGGTTTCAATGGGTTCCAATAGTCTTCATACTGAAGAAGAAACATAGCAAACTTGCCTTCCGAAGTTCGGTTTCGTTGCGCCTTTGCAGATATTGTTCTGTCGTCTATTCTTTTAGGGAAGGCAATGGGGAGTTGCCGGATTATCCCCGAAAATGGATTGTTCGTCAATTAGGCATAACCCTATTAAGCAAGTACATGACTCAACGTGCCCTGGAAATAAAAACACCTTATCCTGGGGTAAAGCGCCGCTCTCACGGTTAGACTATTCAGCTAGCATTGCTTTCTCCGGGTAAATAGGCTTCTGCAATCGCAGCGATCTTCTGACTAAAATACTGCTTACCTACAGAAAGTGTGCGAATACCAATTAATAGATCATTGCCTATTGTATCTTTGAGTACATATCCGCTTGCGCCCACATCTAAAGCGTTTCTTATATAATCGGAGTTTTCATAAGCGGAAATCATGAGTATACGGGTAAGTTGACAAAGTACAAGAATTTGTTTGGTTGCTTCTATTCCACCCATCTGGGGCATGGAAATATCCATCACGATGACATCGGGACAGCCTGAACGAACTTGCGCGAGCGCTTCTATTCCATTTGAGGCGGTAGCCACAACTTGAATATCATCTGTTTTTTCAATGATATATTGTAAGATTTGTCGAATAACGGTGTGGTCGTCTACAAGATGAACGGTGATCATTCCAGCTCCAATTCACAGCAGTCGCTTTCATTCTCACCTCAAATTTTTGAATTAAATCCCCGAACTTGTAGATGAATTAAACGGTTTCTATCGTGCTATCAGTATAAAGCATTACTTCAGGAATCCGAAGTAGGGGAATCATCTATACGTTTTCTTTCGACTATTTTTGATGGTCTATATCCACTGGAACCCGCACCTCGATTTTTGTTCCCTGTCCGTGAACGGAGGTGATATTGAAATTTCCGCCAAACGCCTCCGCCCGCTCTCGCATGATCGTCATGCCATGACTGCCGGAACGCCTTGCGCTTTCTAAGGATTTGATACCCACGCCTGGATCCGCAATCATCAGATAGATCGCATCCTCCTCCTGCCGGAGAATCAGAGTAGCTTCTTTGGTGTTCGCATGTTTGGCAATGTTAAACAATGCCTCCTGAGCGATCCGTAACAAAGCTAATTCTAAATTAGCATCCAAACTGGGGATTGCTAGATGGTTATTTTCAAATCGAACACTGAGGTGATGGCGGGAACGGAACTGGTCTACGAGCGAGCCAAGAGCGGATTCCAGTCCATAATCGTCGATCCCCGATGGGCGCAAATCGGTCATCACACTGCGTACCAGATCAATCACTTGTGCTGCCAGATCTATCGAATCAGTCAGCCGCGCGTTCGTTTCCTCCTTGGGAGTAGCCAATAGCTCATCGCTGACGATCACCAGGTTCATTTTCAAAGCTGCCAGACTTTGACTCACTCCATCGTGCAGTTCACGCGCAACAATACGCCGTTCCGTCTCCTGTGCATCGAAGAGTCGCTGAGAGAGGAGCTCCAGGCTCTTCTGACTTTCGACCAACGCCAGATTCGCCGCTTTCAGGCTGATGGCCTCTTCCTGCACAAGCTTTTCCAGTTCGATATTTTTCTGCTGAAGAGCGGCTTCACTTCTCCGAAGGATTTCCTGGACTGCCCTTCTATGACTGATGTCTAATACTGCGCCGACTGTGTAAAGCGGCTTTCCATCATCATCGCGTACAAGGGAACGGATAATCCCGACCCAAATCATTACTCCATTGCGGCGAGTGTAACGTTGTTCGATATTATAGAAGGGAAGACTGCCTGAAATGAGTTCATGATAAGCCACAGTTTCTCTTATTCGATCTGTCGGGCTTGTCAGGTCATGAATATCGAGGTTGAGCAGCTCGTCTTTCTTATAACCGGTGATCCGGCAAAATTCTGCATTGACGTTGATATATTTGCCATCCAGTGAGCATTCCACCATGCCGATAGGCGCATGTTCAAATAGCTCGATCCGATGATTTCCGCCTCGACGTACCGCAGCTTCTTTACTTTCTTGATCTGTTTCTTCAATCCCTTTTTGGGCTTTGTGATCCGACTTCATCAGGCGACCTCTTACGAATGTAGAAATGGTAAAGGAATGACCGAGTTTTATCCCCTTGAATCATCGATGGCTCGGAGTCGCGTGATTATAACCTTATCCGGGTATCCTTGCGAATTGTACTTCCCTGATCGAGCAGTTGGATGAGCCCTATTTTGATTTTTTAGATCGTCTATCGAGCACTGCTTGCACCGAAGGGCTTACCGCCTTATCCTTGCGATGAATACAACCCAGCCAGCGGCTTTACAGATTGGACCCAGCAATTGTTGCGCAATCGCAAGGAACGGCTGTGGTTCCGCGGAATGGGCAGTAAGAGATTTGGTTCCCTTTTTGTATGACAGGGCTATCCCCCTGGCAAAGTACCAGCTAACTCAGACCGCTCTCATAATCGGCGGTTTGCTCAGAACAAATCGGGGTTTTTACGCAAGAATTAGAGCTGCTTGGCGCTCTGACTCCCCACTACATTCGACATATCGGGCTTTTCGAGACGACAATCTCACCCTGCGGGAGCGTTTGAAGACCATAGCGTACGGCATTCCCTGATGCAATCCGCCCGACTCGGTCGGGCGGATTGCCTTTTCTAACTCCTGTCGTCTTCCAGGGAGGGTATCAACAGGAATAATAGTACGCCTGAGGTTTTCTGTGGGAGCAAGCTAGACGACGAGCCCTAACTGGGCGAGAAGCAAGGCGACCAGCCAGTTCACAACCGCGATTGCGATGGCAGCGACGATGGCTCCGCCAAAGCCGTTGACCCTCATTCCGGTAACAAATCTGTCGCTGATCATCAATATTATGGCAGCCACGATCAGATTGATAATGAGGCCGACCAATCCTCCCCCAACGCCAATGCCCAACGCACCAAGCAGCCAGTTGACGACTACACTGACTAAAGCAATCACCAGTGCCGCGATGATCGCCGATGTAAAGCTGGCGACACTCAGCCCCAGGTTCAGCCTGGACACGATCATAAGGACAACGGCGGCAACGATGACGGCGATGATAAAACTCAAAACAGTACCCATTTTGCATATCTCCTTTTTGTAGGTGGGGGAATGGACAACGACGGTTCGGATCCAGATATTGCCATTGTCGTGGGCAACAATATCGGGATACGGACAGAGTGTAGCGGGCAGTCCAGCAACAAAGTAATCCTGTGTTGAGTGATATAACACCTCAACCGGGAGGTCCGTTACGCCACTGCGGCACCTGGCTCACCCGGCAACCTACACCTGCGTCACAAGTTTGCGAACATAAGAGCAATTTGCCAGCAGATCCTCCGCATGCGAGCGTAGCGAGCGCAGTCCACCGCCGACCAGAAAGATGACCTCGCGCCCGTACATAACGCGCCGGGATTGGGAAAATCGAGGCGATGAGCCCCATCTCCGCCTACAGTCGTCCGTGAAGGGAAATCCTGGTGACATCTTCCACGGGCTCCTCGTTTGTGAAATAGAGATAGAATTACGAAAGGAGGTGTGTGATGCAGATCGGAATGATTGGATTGGGCCGCATGGGCGCCAATATGGCGCAACGCCTGATGAACGATGGTCACGAATGCGTGGTTTTCGATATCAGCGCAGAAGCGGTGGCGAACCTTGCTGCGCAAGGCGCCATAGGAGTGCATTCGCTCGAAGAGTTTGTGGCGCAGTTGTCAAAGCCGCGCGTGATCTGGTTCATGCTGCCGGCTGCCATCGTGGACCCGGAACTGGCGGCGCTCGCCCCGCTGCTGGAGGCGGGCGATATCGTCATCGACGGCGGGAACTCGTTCTATCGCGACGATATCCGGCGGGGTGCGGAGCTGAAGCAGAAGGGAATTCATTATGTGGACGTCGGCACCAGCGGCGGGATTGCCGGGCTCGAAAACGGTTACTGCCTGATGATCGGCGGCGAACCAGAGATCGTCAGCCATCTCAATCCTATCTTTGCCAGCCTCGCGCCGGGCGTGGACGCCGCGGCGCCGATACCCGGCCGGGAGAACCGCAGCACCGCCGAACAGGGTTTCCTCTATTGCGGACCCTACGGCGCCGGGCATTTTGTCAAGATGGTCCATAACGGGATCGAGTATGGCATCATGGAGGCGTACGCCGAAGGCTTCAACGTCCTGCGCAAAGCCAACGCCGGCAAACGGTCGCGTCCCAAAGACGCCGAGACGACACCGCTGCGAAACCCGGAGTACTACCAGTACGAGCTGGATCTGCCCGAGATCGCCGAGGTCTGGCGGCGGGGCAGCGTGATCCGCTCCTGGCTGCTGGACCTCACGGCTGCCGCCCTGCTTGAGGATCCGGATCTAAAGAACTTCGAAGGCCGGGTCTCGGATTCGGGCGAGGCGCGCTGGACTATCGCCGCTGCCATCGATGAGGAGGTGCCGGTGCCGGTCATCAGCGCGGCGCTGTATGGACGGTTCGAATCGCGCGGCGAAGACGATTACGCCGACCGGCTTCTCTCGGCGCTGCGGAAACAGTTCGGCGGACACGCCGAGAAGAAGGGAGGAAGAGATGAATCAAAATAATGGGAAAGCCGTCCCGTCCGATGCGCTCGTACTCTTTGGGATTACCGGCGACCTGGCGTACAAGCTGATCTTTCCGTCCCTGTATGCCATGGCAAAACGCGGGGCGCTGAAGGTTCCCGTGATCGGCGTCGCTCTGCAAGAGTGGAGCCTGGCGCAACTGCATGAACGCGTGAAAGCCAGCGTTCAGCGTGCCGGGGGAATCGATAACCAAAAAGCATTGGACCATCTTCTTTCGCTTCTTCATTATGTCAGCGGGGACTATAGCCATCCAGATACATTCACCGCCCTCAAAAAAGAGCTGGGCGATGCCCGTCATCCAGCCCATTACCTGGCGATCCCCCCTCTGCTCTTCGAAACGGTCATCCAGAGTCTGGGAAAAGCAGGTCTGGCGGAAGGGGCACGGGTCATCGTCGAAAAACCTTTTGGGCGTGATCTTGCCTCGGCGCAGGAGCTCAACCGCGTGGCGCATTCGGTCTTCCCGGAAGATGCGATCTTCCGCATCGATCACTTCCTTGCCAAGGAGGCGATCATGAACATTCACTACTTCCGTTTTGCCAATTCGTTCCTGGAGCCCATCTGGAATCGCAACTATGTGGCGAGCGTACAGATCACGCTGGCAGAGGATTTCGGCGTGGAGACGCGTGGGGCGTTCTACGAGACGGTTGGCTGCCTGCGGGATGTGATTGAAAACCACCTGTTCCAGGAGGTGGCATTGATGGCGATGGAGCCGCCAGTTTCGGAGGACTTTGATTCCGTGCAGACAGAGAAGGTCAAAGTCTTCCAGGCTATGCGTCCACTGCAGCCCGACGATCTGGTGCGCGGTCAGTATATTGGCTATCGAGAGGAACCCGGGGTGGCAAAGGATTCGGACGTCGAGACGTTCTGTGCGTTGCGCCTGTTCATCGACTCCTGGCGCTGGGAAGGCGTGCCCTGGTTTCTGCGCTCGGGCAAATATCTGGCGGAAACCGTCAATGAGATACGCGTGCAGCTCAAGCCGCCCCCCCATAAACTATTCGAGGATTCGCCACGGGGCGTCGGCCAGGCAAACTATTTACGCTTCCAGCTTTCCCCGCATTCCATGATTGCGCTCGCCGGGCGCGTGAAGAGCCAGGGAAAACGATTTGTGGGCGAGCAGAAAGAGCTCTCGATGATCGAGGCAGAATGTGGCGAGCGATTGCCCTACGAGCGGCTGTTGGAAGATGCCATGTCTGGCGACCGCATGCTCTTCACCCGTGAAGATACTGTGGGTGCCGCCTGGGCTGTCGTCGATCCTGTTCTCAAGAATCACCCTCCATCGATCCCCTACCGGCGGGGCAGCTGGGGACCGAAAGAAGTCGATACACTCATTGCCGGGTATGGCGGCTGGCATACTCCCTCCTTAATGGAGGGACAGCCAGAGGATGTGGAGCAAACAACGGCTGCTCGTTAGGTCCCTCGCCGCATGCTTCGTAAAACCGCCATGGCGCAAAACCTTTCTCCCGCGAAAGTCGTACGCCGTCCACGCCTGCTGAGTGACCCCAATCAGACCCGCAGGGGACTGCCATGCTCAGCGTTTGCCAAACCCCAATCAATCCGACGAAGCCTCGCGTCCGTATATATATATTGACAGCCGCGCGGTAATCGTAAAACTTCTTTCTTATGAGGAGATTGGAGGTATAGCATGATTCGCAACATGTCGAATTGGCGCGCGGTGAGAGTGATGGCAATCCTTGTGGTGCTCGTCTCGTTGTTCGGCACCACACCCGCTTTGGCTGCCCGAGATCGTAAACCGCCGACAAAGCCTACGAACCTGCGGGTGACGTCTTTGACGCCGCACAGGGTGACGCTTGCCTGGAACCCGTCCACCGACGACTCGGGAACTTTTACCTACAGGGTCTTTGTGAGCTGGGGCTCCACCACCACTCTGCCCCAGACGCAAACAACCTATAGCGTGGGTCTGGTGCCAGCCAATATCTACTCGTTCTATGTCTACGCGGTCGATGGATCAGGCAACATTTCACAGAGAAGCAACACATTGACAGTGACGACACCCCCTGACACCACGCCTCCCAGTGCACCGGTGGTTTCGCTGGTGGGGGTGAACCCGACGGAAGTGTCACTGCGGTGGACCGCCTCCACCGACGACGGGCTTCACATCCGTTATCAGGTCTTTGTGAACGGCAGTCCGAGCGGTGTGGAGACCTTGAACGGATTAGCAGCGGTCCTCCATGGGCTGACCCCCGAGACCACCTACGAGATCACCGTCCAGGCGAGCGACCTGTACGGAGGGAACATGGCACCGCCAAGCAACCTCCTGACGGTGACGACCCCTGCCGTCAGCGCGACGGACACCGAGCCGCCCTCCGCGCCCGGCTGTTGCTGGGGTGGGGATGTGGGTGGCTTGGAATTGAATATTTTCTGGGGGCATTCGTTCGACAACCAGACGGCGCAAGCGTCCATCCTCTATGAAGTCTATCTGAACGGCGTTCTGGACCACGCCACCACCGGCGATCGAGCCGTCGTATACGTGACCCAGACTGGCGATAACACGATCACCCTCATCGCAGTCGACGGGGCTGGCAACCGGTCGGCGCCTTCCAGTGCCACGTTCTTCGTCCAATAGATTGGCTCGATGGGGGTCCTGCACATAGACGACCTCCCTTCTCGGTATCGGGAAGGGAGGTTTCTTTAGGGCTCTCCGCAAGACCTTCGTCAAGCAAGACATTCCAGTTTTCCTCATAAAGGTGGCAAATGAACTCTGTGCACTATAATGAATCCATGGCTGTGTCCGCGCCAATTTTTGCCTGAAACTTTATATCCCTCTAACCCCGCCTAAAGGAGACGAACATGAGTTCCCAAAAACACAACGCTGAGGAACACGAACAGATCTTGCGCGAAATGGAAGAGCAACTCCGTCCGTTGTTCGAGCAGAGCCCGATTGGCGTCTATTTGTATGTCACGGATGCCCACAAAATTTGCAATGAGCGGATGGCGCAAATGCACGGCATGACTGTCGAGGAGTGGAGGAATACACCTACGTTCTTGAACGACTTTATCGCTGTAGAAGACCGCCAGATGTACGCAAGAAATTATCAACATCACGTGGCTGGCTTGAGGCATCCGATTACCTTCCGTTTTCGCGGCATGCGCAAAGATGGCTCCACCTTCGCAGCCGAAACGGATATGATCCCACTGTGCTGGCGTGGCCATGCCGTTGCCTATCACTTTGTGCGCGAGATTTCCTGATCAGATACGAGCGGATCAGAGCATGTAGCAACCTACACCTGCGTCGCCAGTTTGCGAAAATAAAAGCAATTTGCCACCAGATCCTCCGAATGCGAGCGCAGTCCGCCGCCGACCAGAAAGATGACGTCGCGTCCGTACATGGCGCGCATTTCAGGGATGCGGTCGAGACTCATGCCGCCTGCTGGGGTGGGAAAAATCGAGGCGATGTGTCCCATCTCCACTTCACAGCCCGCGCTTAGTTCGCGGCAGTCGTCCGTCGTGCAGGAAAAGCGTCCACCGGCGTGCGGGAAAATGGCTGCATCCGCGCCCGCCAGCCGGTTCCACTGCCCGAACAAACAAAAATGGGAAATGCCGCTCGCGCGGTCTGTGATGAAGCTGCCCTGCATGGCCGGATGGCTGAGAACCGGCAGCGCGATGCGGTCGTCGTCGGCGATTGCGCGCATGGTATCCAGTCCCGTAATGCCCGGGCAGATCAACAGCGCTCCCGCGCCCTGACGTTTCGCAAACAGGGCACGTTCGAGCACCAGGGGTGCAGGTGCCGTGATATTCGGCGCGTACACACTGTGCCCGCCTGTTTCCTCGTTCGCACGAGCGACGGCTTGCGCACATTTGGTCACGCGTTCGTCAAATGGCGCGAACGGTTGATCCGCGAGACCATGATCATCCTTGATGATGTCGATTCCGCCGAGGGCGAGCTGGTGGGCCAACTCGGCAAGCTCATCTGCGGACATGCCCATGGGCTTCAACGCCGTACACAAAAGAGGGCGCTCGGGCACCTGCAAATACTCACGTAGTCTTTTGCGTCCAAAACGTGGTCCACGGAAATGCTGCAGGAGGGAGGGCGGCAATTCCATCCGTTCCAGACGAACGCCGGGCTTGAGGCTGATATTCCCGAACAACACATTGACCAGCTGGGTCAATTCTCCGCCGACAATTTCCACCGCGAATGAAATCCGCGCCTCGAACAACTCTTTGCCCACAGGCGAGAGCGACTCGATCTGCCCCAGCACATGGGCGCGAATCATCGCATCCGTGACCAGCGCATCGGGCAGCTCGACGGTTTGCTCCAGACACAAATCCTGCGCTTTCGCCCGCACGCCCGCCTCGCCTCCGATCAGATGATAAATCGCCGTAAATCGTTCGCCGGAAAAGTTATGCTTCATTCGTTGTTGGTAGTTGGTAATTAGTGATTGGTAATTGGTAAGTTGCTGGGCTTACAACGCTTCGGCTTTTGCTGCACTGTGCATGGCGTTCAAACGGACCCCCGCCAGGTCTTCTTCGCTCAAATGGAATTCCTTCCCCAGCAATCCTTCGACGGCGTGGACCAGAGCCATCGCATCCAGCCCATATTTTTTCATCAGGTACGGGCGGCTTGCCCCGTGCGCATATTGGTCGCGCAACCCTAACCGCACCAGTTTTTTCCCAATGCCGTGCTCTGCCATCACTTCGGCGACTGCGGAACCCAGCCCGCCGGTGATGAGATGATTTTCCATCGTGATGACGCCGTAACGGGGCGATGCGAGCGCCGCCAGCACCTGCGGATCCGTAAACGGTTTGTGCGTGGAGACATGCACGTGCTGGAGCGAAACGCCTTTTGCCGCGAGGGCGCCGGTGGCGCGCAACGCTTCTTCCGTGCAAATGCCTGCCGAAAGAATCGTGACGTCATCGCCCTGCGAAAAAATGCGGGCGCGATTCAGGCGTATCGGCTCCGTCTTCACAAAAAGACGGGGCACTTCCCCGCGCAGCATACGGACGTACACCGGACCCTCAATACTCTGAGCGACATCCAGGGCGCTTTCTACCTCGGTTGCATCGCCGACCTCCAGGATCGTCATATTCGGCACCATCCGCATGAGCGCCACATCGTCGACCGCCTGGTGTGTGACTCCGCCGGGGGTGGTGATCCCCGGCAAAAAGCCGATCAGGCGCACAGGCAAATTGGGATAGGCGATGGACATGGCAAGCTGGTCGAAGGGACGGCGCGTGATGAAGACGGCAAAGGTGTGAATATACGGGAAAAACCCTTCGCGCGCCAGCCCGGCGGCAAACCCCATCATGTTTTGTTCCGCCATACCCATCGAGAAAAAACGATCGGGATACGCCTCGCGGAACGTGTCTGCCTCGCACGAGGAAGTCAGGTCGGCGGAGAGGACGACGACACGCGGTTTGTCCTTTGCCCATTCGACGAGATTCTTAGCGTGTGGACGGGAGACGATTTCCATTATTTCATCTCCGCCAGGCGCTCGCGATACTGCCCCCGTTCCGTCTCATCCTTGAATCTCACATAATGATATTTCGGCGCACGGGAACGCAAAATCTCGACTCCGCGTGCGGGGTCGGTGCGCGCGATGACGACGAGCGGTTTGTCCCTGTGTTGCGTATGCGCGGGCGCGGCGAGCGCGTCCACATCGTGTCCATCCACTTCGTGCACCACAGCGCCAAAACTTTCCAGCCGCGCCCGAATCGGCTCCACATTCATCACAGTATCCATCCTGCCGTCGCATTGATGGGCGTTCACGTCCAGATAGACTCCCAGATTGTCGAGCTGATAATACGCGAGGGCGGCGAACGCTTCCCAGGTCTGCCCTTCCTGCAATTCGCCGTCGGACATAAAGACCCAGACGCGTCCACTTTCGCCTTTCAGCTTGCGCCCCAGGGCGACCCCTCCCGCCTGCGATAAACACTGCCCGAGCGAGCCCGTCGTCGTTTCGATGCCAGGCGAATGCTCCGCTCCGATCATTTCGACCGTGCTGCCGTCCTGATTGAATTGTTCCAGCCCTTCGGGCGCCATGCGTCCCACCTCGATCAGCGTCGCATACAGGACGAGGGCGTAATGCGCAGGCGAAAAGAAAAAGCGATCGAGATGCGGTTCGTGCGCGCCATTGTAGAGCGAGCCATTGAAGAAGTTGGGATTCGTTGCGCCGGGCACACCGGGAAAGGGCGCAGGGATCATGGGCGCGAGCGAGGGACCCAGGTTCATCACGCGGGTATAGAGCGTCGCCAGAATCTCTGCCCCCGAACACGCCTGTGACAAGTAGCCACCGTTGTGACGGATCACATAATCCAGGACGCGGCGGCGGATATTGTGCGCGACGCGTTGCGTCTCCCCCTGACCAACACGTTCGGTCAGTTTTCTATTCATTGGGGTTTTCCTTTACAAAGGTATTACCACGCATTGTATTCCCTACGCAGGAAGGAGGCAAGCCATGTTTTGCTCCTTCTTGCATTGGTATACTTACAATAACAAGCGATAAGATAATTCAAAGGTAGCAAGGAAATTCCGGATCAAACGATGACCAAGTATGTTGCTCTTTTGCGCGGCATTGCCCCGCTGAACCCAAACATGCGAAACGATAAACTGCGGGGAGTCTTTGAGAACCTGGAGTTTGAAAACGTCAAGACCGTCATTTCCAGCGGCAATGTCATCTTTGAGAGTCCATCCAGAAGTGTTAAGAAACTCGAGCAAACCATCGAGTCCGCTTTGCCGGAGCAACTGGGCTTTACGAGCACCACCATCATCAGAAGCCAGGGGCAGATCCAGAAGCTCGTCGATCAAGATCCTTTCCGGGGCATGGAGCATTCGCAAAAATCCAGTCTGAACGTGACATTCTTAAAAAAGAAAAAGAGACCTAGCATTAAGCTCCCTCATAAAGTGGAGGATCGGGATTATGAGCTCCTGGGAATGTATGACGGTGCCATTTGCAGCGTGATAGACTTAACGAGCGCCAAAACTCCTGATCTCATGGTCTGGCTCGAGAAAAAGTTTGGCAAAGAGATCACGACCCGGACATGGAAGACTGTGGAAAGAATATTGAAAGCAATGAGTTAACCTGCTACTTACTGGTAATCACAAATTGAAAGGATAAACGTATGCAAAAAATCACGCCCCACTTATGGTTCGACAAGGAAGCCAGGGAAGCCGCCGAATTCTATACTTCCGTGTTCCCTGACTCAAAGGTCACGAATGTCACAACGCTGCATGACACACCGTCCGGTGATTCCGAGATTGTCTCCTTCGAGCTTGCGGGGCAATCCTTCATGGCGATCAGCGCCGGTCCGCTGTTCAAGTTCAACCCCTCCGTGTCGTTCTTTGTGAATTTCGATCCCTCCAGAGATCCAGATGCGCGGGACAATCTGGATAGGATGTGGGAGAGGCTGTCGGAAGGCGGCTCGGCACTGATGCCCCTGGACAAGTACCCCTTCAGCGAGCGCTTTGGCTGGGTGCAGGACAAATACGGACTCTCCTGGCAGCTGATCCTCACAAATCCCGAAGGCGAAGAAAGACCTTTTATCATTCCGTCGCTCATGTTCGTGGGAGACGTTGCCGGTCGCGCAGAAGAGGCGATCCACCTTTACCTCTCCGTATTCAGGAACGCGAAGCTGGGCGCGATGACCCACTACGGCGCAGGCCAGGAACCGGACAAAGAAGGCACGGTCATGTTCGCCGACTTTATGCTGGAGGGTCAATGGTTCGCGGCGATGGACAGCGCGCACCAACACAATTTCGCCTTCAATGAAGCGATTTCCTTTCTGGTGGATTGTGACTCGCAGGAGGAGATTAATTATTATTGGGAACGGCTCTCGGCTGTTCCGGAGGCGGAGCAGTGCGGCTGGCTCAAGGACAAGTTTGGCGTCTCCTGGCAAATTTCATCTGCTGCACTACGTGAGATGCTGGCAAACGGGACGCGCGAGCAGGTCGACCGGGTGACTCAGGCGTTCCTGCCGATGAAGAAGCTGGACGTTGCCGAACTCCAAGAGGCATACGAGAGGAAATAAAAGCGGAACGCCACGTCCCGGCGGGGATGGCAACCCTCTCAAGTTTCGTTTCATAGGACTGCGGGCATGAAAAAGTTTTTCGCTAATGTGGCGAACCTCCTGAAACTCGCCGTCCAGGGCTGGACGGCGGATAACGCGTCCCGTCTCGCCGCCGCGCTCGCCTATTACACGATCTTCTCCATCGCGCCGCTCCTGATCATCGTCATCGCCATTACGGGACTGATCTGGGATGCCGGCGCCGTGCGGGTACAGATCTTGAGTCAGGTCCAGAGCCTGGTCGGCGCAGAAGGAGCCGAGTTTGTTGCCGGCCTGATGACGAACACAGGCAGCCCGGGAGAGGGTATTCTTGCTCTCGTGATTGGCATCCTGACCCTGCTGTTTGGCGCCCTGGGGGTCTTCAACGAGCTACACAACTCCCTTAACATCATCTGGAACGTCAGAGTGGAGAAGCCCAAAGGGTTTTTGCAATCCATCAAAAAGATCGTTCTCGACCGCCTGCTCTCGTTCACTATGATCCTGGGGATTGGATTTTTGCTACTCGTTTCCCTGGTGGTGACTGCCGGGCTGTCCGCCACCCAGGAGACCTTTGGGGAGGCCTTTCCCATCCCGGAATTTGTCCTGCAAATCCTGAACTTGGTCATCTCTCTGGGGGTGATCACGGTCCTGTTTGCCCTTATCTTCAAGTTCCTTCCGGATGCCCGGATCGGCTGGCGCGACGTGTGGATGGGAGCGTTGGTGACGTCCCTGCTCTTTTCCCTTGGCAAGACTGTCATTGGCCTGTATCTGGGGAATAGCGCCGTTGGCTCCACGTTTGGCGCAGCCGGTTCCCTGGTCCTTCTGCTGCTCTGGATCTATTACTCTGCCCAGATTCTGTTCTTTGGGGCAGAATTCACGCAGGTCTACGCAAACCAGTATGGCTCGAAGATGCTTTCGGGAGGGGAAGAAGCGTTGCTACTACCCGATGCGAAGGAAAGCGGAGCGATCCCGCCGGCTTCCACCCCTCTGGCTGTTTCCGCCAGGGCAGAGCAGCTCGAAAAGCAAAACCGCCAGACAGCGCGCATTTTTGCGGGGCTCATGGCAGCCTCTTTTCTCGCAGGGATGCTGACACGGTTTTTCGGTCCCAGAAAGAGCTCCTAATCTCTGCTGCGCAGGGATGCTGCGCAAGATCTTCGGTCATCGTGGCGCTCCCGATTTCCTCGAATGGGCGTTAAACGGACTGTACATACGATAATGGAGATTCATGGTCGCCTCCGTGCTCGCCTGATTGAGCGGCTGGATGAGCGTCGCACATCAGGCGTGACACTCATCTTTCCCTCTGCCAGCTTCGGGAAAAACACGCTCGTCAGCGAATGGAATGCCAGGGGAGTCAGGTATAAGTATCAAATGACAAGTACTTTGTCTTCGAACTTGAAGATAGATCGCAAAGCGTTTTCCATCGGATCGTTAACAGACCCTTCCGATGAAAAAGCCTATTGGCTCACTCGAACCCCCTCTGAACGCCTCAAACAGGTGGAAATTCTTCGAAGGATCAATTATGGACATCGAGCTACCGCTCGACTTCAAAGAGTTCTTGAAATTACTGAACGAAAACGGCGTTAGATATCTGCTGATCGGGGGATATGCGGTTGGTTACCACGGTTATCCATGAGAGCAGCAATTTTCAAAAAAGAACTCCCGTTGATCGTGGGAGTTTCTATAAACTGGTTGTTTTGATCGGTTTCAGTCAAGGACTTTCGCGATTTCGGATTTTAAGGTTTCTAGTTAAAGTCTAATCTGAGCCGTGTGGCTCCGATATTGTTTATGGTCATGCGTACTATAATGGATGCATGGTCGCGTCCGCGCCAATTCTTGCCACCAAACTCTACATTCCGCCCCCTCCGCCCAAAATCGTCAGCCGCTCCCGCCTCATTCAGCGGCTCAAGGAAGGACGGTTGGAGGATCACAAATTAACCCTCATTTCGGCGCCCGCGGGCTTCGGAAAGACTACGCTGGTCAGCGAATGGGTTGATGATTTGCGAGTGCATGCTGCAAATGTGACCAAAATCGTAAATCAAAAATCTGAAATCCAAAATCGAGTGGGCTGGCTGTCGCTGGACGAAGGGGATAGCGACCCGACCCGCTTTCTGGCGTACTTCGTCGCGGCGTTACGGACCGTTGCACCGCAACTTGGAGAGGAGGTGTTGCAAGCTCTTCAAGCTTCGCAGTCCCAGCCGCCCACCGAATCGATCCTGACTGCCTTGCTCAATGAGATCACAACCATCCCGGACCCATTCCTTCTCGTGCTCGATGACTACCACGCGATCGAGTCCAGAGCGGTGGACGAGGCTCTCACCTTTGTGGTGGAGCACCTGCCGCCCCGAATGCACCTGGTCATCACCACACGGGAAGATCCGGCGCTGCCCATTCCCCGCTTGCGCGTTCGCCGTCAATTGACCGAGGTGCGCGCCGCAGACTTGCGCTTTACCCCCTCCGAAGCCGCCGAATTTCTCAACCAGGTAATGGGGCTCCAACTCTCCGCGGAAGACATCGCCGCCCTGGAAGCCCGCACCGAAGGCTGGATCGCCGGTCTGCAGCTCGCCGCGCTTTCAATGCGAGGGCACCAGGATGTCGCCGGATTTATCCGGGCATTCGCGGGCGACAACCGCTATATTGTGGACTATCTGGTGGAAGAGGCGCTGCAGCGCCAGCCTGAAACGGTCCGGAATTTTTTACTCCAGACCTCCATTCTCGAGCGCTTGAACGGTCCGCTGTGCGATGCCGTAACGGGCCAGGAGGACAGTAAAGCACGCCTCGAAACCCTGCAGCGGGGCAACTTCTTCCTCGTTCCGCTGGACGACAGGCGGCACTGGTATCGCTACCACCATCTCTTTGCAGATGTCTTGCGTCTCCACCTGATGGCAGAGCAGCCCGGGCGGGTCTCTGCCCTGCATCGCCGCGCCAGTGCGTGGTACGAGCAGAACGGCTCGGCAGCGGATGCGATCCGCCACGCATTTGCCGCCGAGGAGTTCGAGCGAGCGGCGAGCCTGATCGAGCTGGCTGCGCCCGCCATGCACCAGAACCGGCAGGAAGCCACCGTGCTCGGCTGGATCAGGGCGCTGCCCAAGGAGCTATTCGAAGACCGGCCCGTGCTCAGCATTTTGTATGTAGGGGCGCTCATGAGTAACGGCGAGATCGAGGGCGTGGAGACCCACTTGCGGAACGCCGAACGCTGGCTGGAGATCCTCTCCGGCAGGCACGAGCGCCCTGAAGACATGGTCGTCGTGAACGAGGAGGAGTTTCGCCGTCTGCCAGGGTCAGTCGCCATGTACCGTGCCGGGATTGCCCTGGCGCTGGGGGATCTCCCCGAGGCGATGACCCATGCCCGGCGGGTGTTCGACCTTGCCGCGCAGGACGACCATCGCGTGCGCGGCGCGGCGGCAGCGCTCCTGGGGCTTGCCTTCTGGACGGGCGGGGACCTGGAATCAGCGCACCGGTCATTTGCCGAGGGCATGGCACAGTTGCAAAGAGCCGGGAACATCTCGGACGCCGTGGGTGGCGTGCTCGCCCTGGCGGACATCCGCATCACGCAGGGGCGTCTCCACGATGCCATGCACATCTATGAGAGAGCGTTACAACTGGCGAGAGAGAATGGCACACCAACCCTGCGCGGAACGGCAGATATGTACGTGGGTATGAGCGAGCTCGAGCGGGAACGGAATGATCTGCAGGCTGCCATGCAGCTCCTGCTGCGGAGCCAGGAACAGGGCGAGCACACCGGCTTTCCGCAGCACCCGTATCGCTGGCGCCTCGCCCTGGCTCGCCTCCGCGAGGCGCAGGGAGACCTGGACGCCGCACGCGCTCTGCTGGACGAAGCCGAGCCTTTGTATGTCAGTGACTTTTTCCCCAACGTGCGCCCCATCAAGGCGGTGAAGGCGCGGGTCTGGGTCGCGCAAGGTAAGTTAGGGGAAGCGCTTGACTGGGCACGGGAGCAGGGGTTATCTACGGATGATGAGCTCAGCTACCTGCGCGAGTTCGAGCACATCACTCTCGCCAGGGTCCTTTTGGCACGCTACAGGAACGACTATGCCGAGGGTCCGCTGCGCGAGGCGAGCGAGCTACTGGCACGCCTGCTAAAAGCGGCAGATGAGGGGGGAAGGATGGGGAATGTCATCGAGATCCTGGTCTTGCAGGCGCTTGCCTGCCAGGCGCGAGGCGACCTCCCTGCCGCTCTCTCGTCTCTGGAGCGCGCCCTGACGCTGGCAGAGCCAGAGCGCTACATCCGCATCTTCCTGGACGAAGGCGAACCAATGAGATCGTTGATCGAAGATTTGCGATCGAAGTTGGAAAGCCAATCGCGCGGTCAGGATGACCATCTGGCTGCCTACGCTGATAAACTCCTGGATGCTTTTGCCCGTTCACCGACGCCACACTCATCGGTCCTCCCAATCAAAAATCCAAAATCCAAAATCGACAATCTCATCGAGCCCCTCAGCCAGCGCGAGCTGGACGTGCTCCGCTTGTTCAGGACCGAGCTTTCCGGTCCGGAGATCGCTCGCGAGCTCGTCATCGGCTTGAGCACAGTCCGCACCCATACCAAGGGCATCTACAGCAAGCTGGGTGTCAACAGCCGCCGGGCAGCAGTGCGGCGGGCAGAAGAGCTGGGGTTGATCTAGGTTTCACCCTCCGCCAGCCCCCCATGCAGCGCATTCCAGATCACGTTCAGCACGTCGTCGATATGGTTCATAACATCATGGTTCCAGAACCGCAGCACCTGATAGCCGCGTAATTCCAAATACTCCGTTCTTTCCGCATCATACTCGTTCTGATCCAGGTGCTGGCTACCGTCCAGCTCGATGATGAGTTTTCTGCGCGGGGCACACATCGTCCCCTTCAGGGGAGAAGTCCACAATGTAGCTGCCAATAGCGTGCTGGTTTCGAAAATGCACATCGCCCATTCGATGAGCGCGTAGATATTTCCAGAGTTTTTCTTCTGCCGGAGTCATGTTGCGATGCAATTGTTTTGCACGTCCAAAGATTTTCGGCGTGGTGCGCTTATGCACTTGCCCCCCACCCAAGCCTCCCCCAATTTAGGATCACAATTGGGGGAGGGGCAATACTACTCTGGTTCACGAACAATATATTCATTCAAATTTTCTATTCTCCTTCCCCCATTCGTGTACGCCGAATGGGGGAAGGCCGGGAAGGGGGTCAATTCCAGCTCTGCAGCACCCGGACCAGGTCGCCGGGACCTCCGGTCGGATGGTGGAAGACGAACAAGACCCCCTGTTCGACGATCTCCAGGTTCAGTTGTATGCCTTGCGATGGGAAAAACTCATTCATGTCGTACTCCATATGTCGTTGCGAGGAGCTCTATTTTACAGTCCCCCTCCTACCCCGCTCCTTACAGCGGACGAACAACTTCCTTGCTATTTTCCCTCCCTATTCGCCACGTACGTCGTTGCGTCGAATGGGGACCGCGCAGCCTGCCCCGCAAGGGAATAAAAAAGAAGCAACAACTTTATCAAAACTCGGTGTTGGCGCATTTCAGTGTGAGACACAGAAACTGCTGGGGATAAAGATCGACGTGATTCCAACCTTTGCTCTTCAAAACGTTGAGGATCAGGCGTTTGTTCGGTCCGTAAGGTTAGACTCAGTTGCTATAGGAACGATCAGAAAAAACTGCGCGACATTATTGTAGTCTCATGATGACAGGATATCCCCCTTCCCCTATTCGCGATGCTCGAATAGGGGACTGCGCAGCGTACCCGTAGCGAAGCGAAGCGGTAAGGACGGGAAGGGGTCGTTCCGCCAGAAATTGACACGAACGCAGCCATGGAATGCCTCGATCACAAACGGGTTGATTGATGCTCAAAGGCTACAGACAGTGGACCCACCGCCTCGAGAAAAATCACAGGGTTGCCCGCGCCGAGCCGAGAATCTTTCGCTCTTGAAATTGGCGAAGAGCCTATACGTTTACGGCGTCCATCCCGGCGTATTGCAGGTTTCTATATCCCCGCTCTGCAAACCGTCTTTGAGCGCAAGCTGCCGCTGCTCCGACGATCCATGGGTCCACGACTCGGGGGAGACGTAGCCCTGTGTCTCGCTCTGGATGCGGTCGTCGCCCACGGAAGCGGCGGCGTCCAGGCTCTGGGCGATATCCTGATTCGTCACCTGCGTCAGGTACCCGGTCTCGGTGGCGTGGAATGCCCAGACGCCAGCCAGGCAGTCTGCCTGGAGTTCCGTTTGAACGGACTCGCTCCCCGGACCTGTGGCGTTGGAGTTGTTCGACAGGGCACCCAGCAGGTTCTGCACGTGGTGGCCGTACTCGTGCGCAAGCACATACGCCTCCGCGAACGAACCGCCCTGGGCGCCAAAGCGCGTCTGTAGTTCATTAAAGAAGTCGAGGTCCAGGTAGACTTTCTGGTCGCGCGGACAGTAGAATGGTCCCATGGCGCTGCTGGCATATCCACAGGCGGCATCCGTTGCCCCCGTGAAAAGAACGGTATCGGCAGGTGTGTACTCACCCCCGAGCTGGGTAAATTCATCGCTCCAAAACGATTGGATGCTGTTGACGAAGCCAACGATGCGGCAGTCTTCGCGCTCCAGCGCGTCTGCGCCCGTCTGGCATTCCGCATCCAGGTCATTGATGCCCCCGGGGTACTCCGTCGCGGGCAGCCCCTGCCCGCCATCGCCGGTTGGCGAGCCGGAAATATTCCCGCCCAGCAGCAGGTACACGATGGTCAGGATCAGCCCCAGTCCTCCACCGCCTACAGCGATGGCAGTCCCTCTTCCTCCCCGGCCACGCCGGTCCTCCACCTGGGACGGATCCAGGCGGGAATTCCTGTTGAATGACATGGTTTTATCCTTTTCTCTTAGCTTCTCCAGGGTGCCTCCACAGAGTGATCGTTTGTAGCATCGATCAGATAGCGAGGCACGGTGCTATACAGAATAACGATTATTCACCAACCGCATTACGGGCAGGAGAAGGGTATCTGAGTCAGGGCGGGAAAGGGATCCTTCCCTACCTATTCATAAAAAGCGTGCACCCATAGCGAGTGGGAGGGAAGAGCTTCCCCGGGCAAAGGGCAGGTGTGGACTGTGTACGATATAATTCCGGACCATGTTCGCCAAAGCATCCGTGCGAGTCCTGGTATGCGCTTTGCTGCTGCAGGCGTGCAGCCCGGCACCCACCGAACCCATCAGCCGTGAGCCCACCGCATCCGCGGGACCAACCGTGATGCCGACTGTGGAAGCGACTGCGATGCCCGCGCCAACGGCGACTTCCACCCCAACAGCAGGACCCACAGCCACCGTCTGGCCGCCGGTCTTCGACGTTTTCTCACTCACGGATATCCGGGACCTGGATAGCTTTGTCGTCACCATCAATGAGAAGAACACGGTCAACGGGCAATTGACCGAGCTGACCAACGCCATTAGGTATATCAAAGAGCCGTACAGTGCCTATCAACGGAACGAATACACCGGTGGCGTGGACCAGACGTATGTGATCGCCGACCGGACCTACACATTAACAGGGAGTGGTGACTGGTACATCTCTGCCGGGTCGAACGATGATCTTTTTACCAGAGCGGACATCCCGGCAGGGAATACAGGAAAGCTACAGGAGGCGCAGTTCGCCGGGCAGGAAGAGTTTCAGGGGATCCCGGCATATCACTTCGTTCTGGATCCCAGGACCTCGACGAATACAAATACAAGCACTCAGCTGGAGGGTGATTTCTACCTTGCACAGGACGGCAACTTTGTCCTCTATTCCCACTGGAAGGAAACCAGCAGCCAGGATAATTTTACGCAGGTGTATGAGGTTACGCAGT